>NZ_WJIE01000001.1:0-600000 GCF_009649845.1 Polyangium spumosum | reverse complement strand
GCCTCCCACGCGCCGCCTTCCTTGCGCAAAGCGCGCGTGTCCACGCGCATCCGCCCGTGATCCCGCGGGATCGTGATCAGATTGTAGAGCCGCGGCACGGACGGAGGGCGGTGATCCGCGGGCGCGCCGAAGCTGCCGGCGCCGATGACGTGGACTTTCCGCACCGGGTCGAGGTGATAGAGGAGCGCGGCGCGATCCTCGTGGACGTGGCCGTGCAGGACGGCCCGGACGTCGGCGCGGCGTAGCTGGTCGAGGAAGGCGTCCTCCACGATCTTTTCATTGCCCGTCACCGGGTGGTGGAAGACGACGAGCCGTAACACGGAGGCGTCTTCCTCGAGATCACCGCGCCTGCGCGCGTCGCCGATCTGCCGATCGGCCTCGGCGAGCGCGCGGGAGAGGGCGCCCGGGTGGATGCCCGAGCGGCCGCGGTGGTATTCGTCGACCTCGAAGGCCGAGTTCAAGCAGAGGAACTGGATCCGCTCGGCCGAAAAGAGCAGGGCGGTCCCTTGCTCCTCGGCGCTCATCGGGTATTCGCGCAGGCAGAGCGGGTGGTAGAGGTGCCGCGAAAAATTGCGGAATCGCTCGGGGTAACGCGCGTCGTCGCGAACGAGGTAGCCGCTCTCTTGCTCGACGAAGCTGCCCGAAAGGAGGCGCTTCGGATCCAGGCCGCGTTTTTTCTTGAAATCGTAGACCTCGGTGTCCCAGTCGAGGTCGTGGTTGCCGGGCACGACGATGCAGCGGTCGGCCGTGAGGCCCATCGCCTCGGCGAGGCGCGAGAGGAAATGGCGCGCGGCCTCGAGCTCGCCGGGGCTCGCGCGGCTCGAGAGGTCGCCGGAGACGACCACGAAGTCGAGCTTCTCCAGGGCGAGCCCCTCCACGCGGTCGCGCAGATCCGTGAGCAAGGGCTGGAGCAAAACCTCGGGATCGTCGCCCTCGTGGAGGTGCAGGTCGCTGAGGTGCAGGATTCGAATGGGCGCGGGGGGATTGCCTGCGGTGATTCGCGCCACGGCCATGGCCATTCGCGCGGCCTCGACGCTCTCCTCGCGCCGGCGCTCGGCCTCGCGGCGCAGGGCGAAGATGGGCGCGGCGAGCGCGTCCTCGCCCTCGGTCCGCGGCACGAGCGGGGTGCGCGTGTCGCATTCGGGACAGCCGATGTCGGAGTGGCCGCCGACGAGGCGGCTCTTGACGGTGTCCTCGGGCAGGACGTATCCGCAGACGCAGCGCACGGAGGCGCGCTCGACGAACTGGACGCCGCGCTGCTTCAGGTGATCCTCCAGAAACCCCGCGAAGAGCCGCCGGACCTCGTCGGGCGTGTCCGGCGAGAACGCGAGCTCGAGCCCCCCGCGCGCCTTGCCGGCCGGAGATCGAGAAATGGATACCCGCGACAAACCTTCGCCCGGGACACCGAAATCGGCGCGTCCGGGGCCGAGGCGCGCAGGGCCGAAGCGTCGCCCGAGGGCGAGCGCGGAGGCGACGGAGGCGTAGACCTCGGAGGCGGGGCGGCTCATTTCATAACGAATCGCTGCCGGGAGGGAAGGCGCAGCGGCGGGATCGGCCGCGTCGGGGGCCGGAAACAGGGCGGGGAAGACGAGGAGCCCCTCGTGGAGGAAACACGTCCCTTGCTCGATCAAGAGCGCGATGACGGCGTCGAGGACGCCGAGCTCCTGATCCTTGCGGAGGCGCTCGCCCGGTGGAATTCGCGGGAATCGCGCGGCGGGGCCGAAGAGCGTGGCAATGGCGAGCGCAGGGACGCCGTGGGGGTTGTCGCGGGCGAGGAGGATCAAGGATCCGGCATACCGGGCGATCTGCTCGACCTCGAGGACGAGGGCGCGGGTTCCATCGGACAAACGAATGTCGGCGACGAGGCCCTGGCGGGCGAGCTGGGAGGCGACGGCGGGGATGGCGGCTGCGAGCTCGGCGTCGGTCTCGTCTCCGGCCACGCTGGCCTCGAGCTCGAGCAGGGTGAGCACGGCGCGGCCGGCCTTGCGGGCGCGCTCGACGTGCGCGCGAATGCGCTCGAAGAGGGCGGGGCGGCTGGTGCGGCCGAGGGAGGACCAATCGATGGCGCCGAGGAGGGCGCTCTTCAGATCGACAATGCCCCGGCCCGTGCGGGCGCTCGTGGGCAGGTAGGCGAGGGCGCCGGTGCGGGCGCGGAGGCGATCGGCCGAGGCGCGATCCTCGGGGGCGCGATCGATCTCGTCGAGCTTGGTGCCGACGAGCAATCGCCGCGGTGCCCCGCCCTGCTCGTCGCGCTCGCCGAGGTGGTCGTTCCAGGCGACGATTTCATTCTCGGCGGCCTTGCCGCGGCCGGGCTCGAAGACGAGCAGGGCGAGGGAGGCGTCGCGCAAGAAGAGCGGGTGGACGAGGCGATATTCGTCCTGGCCGCCGAGATCCCAGACGACGAGCTCACGGCGATGGTTTTTCGGGACAGGCGCCTCGCGGGGCAGGCGCGCGTCCGCGATCGACCAGAATCGCATGCCGTGGGTGGAGGGTTGCTCCTCGTAACGATCCTCGGCGAGGCGGAGGGCGAGGCAGCTCTTGCCGGCGCGGCCCTCGCCGAGGAGGACGACCTTGGCGGTGGTGGTGTGGAGGGTGGTGGAGGCGGGGGAGTGGTCGTAGAGGGCGTCGATATCGACGGTGAAGAGGGCGAGGCTGCCGGTGGGCGAGGGAACGGCGAGCCAGGGCGCGTCGGGGGCGAAGACGGCGCCGGCGAGGTAATTCGTGGCGGATCGCAATCGGGCGGCCGGCTCCCAGGTATCCGTGCGCCAGAGGAGGACGAGGCCGTCGCGGGAGCGGGACGCGAGGACGCGGCCATCATGCGAGAAGGAGAGGCTCGTGACGGCGGTCGTATGGCCCTCGAGTTTGGCGAGGAACGCGCCGTCGACGAGGCTCCAGACGGCGATGGTGCCGTCGTCGGCGGCGGAGGCGACGTGGGGCGCGCGGGGCCGGAAGGAGAAATCGAGGACGGAGCCGCGGTGGAAGGGCGCGGCGCGGGTGAAGCCATTCTGCGGCAAGGTGCCGGCAGGGATCGTCGAAATGGCGACGAGCCCGTCGCCTTTGCCGCCGGAGAGGAGGAACTCGCCGTCGGAGGAGAATGTGAGGGCGAAGATGCCTTCGGGGCAGAAGCCATGATCGAGGTGGCCGAGGGGCGCGAGCCCGTCGGCGTCGAGGAAGAGGATCTTCCCGTCGGGCTGGCCGACGGCGAGGATGTTCTCGGGGGACCAGGCGAGGCTCGTGCCGGCGATTTCGTGCAGGGTGCGGAGGGGTTCGCCGTTCGAGGCATCCCAGACGGTGAGGTTTGTCCCGGCGCGCGTGGCGAGGCGGCGGCCGTCGGGGGAGAAGCAGAGGTCCATCGCGTCGGAGCCCGCGCGCGCGACCCAGCGCATCGATTGCGTGGAGGCGTCCCAGCAGTGGATCTTGCCCCAGAATGTAATGGCGGCGAGTGCGTCGCCGGCGGAGGAGAAGCGGACGCGGGCGAGGGGGCCGCGGTCGATGGGCAAGGAGCGGAGGAGGGTGAGGTGGGTCTGGCGGTTTTCGGGAGCGGAGGCGGGAGCGGGAGCGCGCGCGGGGGCGGCCGAGGGGGCGAATGCGGCGATGGGGGCGGCGCGGGATTGCGGGGGGGCCGGAGCTGGAGGCGCAGCCTCGTTTTTCGATTTGATCGGCTTGGGTGCGGGCGGCGCCATCGGTATTGCTTCGAGCGCTGGGGCAGAGTCTGCGATACTCGTCAATGCGGAGGCTTCGTCCGCCTTGGAATCGTCGGCCTCCGCCGGCCGGAGAGGGACAAAGGTGCGCTCGATGGCGCCATCCTTTAACCGCGGCCACATTGGCTCGGATCTAAACTCGTCGCGATGCGCAGTACGAACGAGTACGCGCGGCCATACTGTGATGATTCCACCTTTGCATCCCTCGTCGAGAGCAATGCGTCCGGCAGCATATCCGTGCAGGGAACGAAAATTCCCTGGACCTGCGAAAGAATGAGTCGTTAAAAATGGGGTTGCACCTCCGCCGATCAGGGGCGCGTGGGCGCTTGCGCTTCCGGTGAGATGGAAGGCAAACCGGGCCTGGGAGGCGATTGATTGGTAAAATCGCTCGCGAGCCGCAGGGGAAAACGCGTCCGGTGGATGGTGCGAAAGCAAGATGCATGCATCATGGCTCATTGCCCAGGGGTCGAGATCTCCCGCAACGACTTCGAGTTGGCGCGGATCCACGTCGTGGTCGCTGTACCCATCCACGGAAAGGTTGAGAAAGGCCGTGTTCAAGCCCGCCACGCCGTAGCGGCGCCCTTATTTTGTTATGGTGGCAACAAAATCACCAGGTAGAAGGCCCTTCCGGAGAGCGACCTCAACGTTCCCCGGTCGTTCACGGTGCCACCTCTCGATCCATTGGAGGAACGGGGTGAACGCGGCGGTTACGGCTCGCCGGAAGGGATGCTTATGGTCCTCGAAGAACACCTCGCGCTTCGTCTCCCAGGTGGCCGGTTTCGGTGCCACGCCTGCCGCGGCGCGGACGAGGTCGTGGTTGCCGGGGACCGCGAGTAGCGCCGGGCGGGGGCCCAGCCGAGCGAGGAAATCCTGGAGAGACGCGAGCACTTCCGTGACGACGCCGTACTCGGTCTCAGTTCCAGTCGCGGCGAGGTCGCCGGCAACGAGAATCACGTCAAAGGCTCCTACGCGGTCGCGGAGCCAGACGAGGTCCCGCTCGATCTCCTCCCGGTACTGAGGCCGTTGCCACAGGGTGCCGGTGGTCCCGACGTGTAGATCGCTGAGGTGCAGCCAGCCGAGTCCGGCCATCGTGGTGGGCTCCCGGGGGTGTCGACCGGCGCCCATCGTATCCCCCGGCCCTCGCGTCCGGCAACGGCGGCGGGGGTGAGGGTGGCGGTTTGTCTCGATGAACTGATGTGGGAACTACGTCAGCCGTAAATGGGATTCGTTCGCACTCATGTGTGCGCGTGTTTTAGAAGCAACATCGTGGTACCAGTCCTTTCGAGGTGGTTCGTCCCGATAAACTGATAGCAAAACTACGATCTTCGCGACAACAATTTCAGTGAGGACGGCATCGAACCGGTGTTGTCTTCAATACGTCCTGCTACCAGTACTTTTGTGCCGTTTTTTCCTTATCGGCGAGGGGCGCTTGGAGGTCCTCCGGGGCCGTTTCCGGTCTTCTGGGGGTTTTGGCGCCGTTTTTGGGCTGTCACCGCGTCATGACCGACCGGTCAGTTTTGACGCATCGTGTCTTGGTGCAATCATTATAAATATATTGTCATGTAAAACGTGTTTCATGTAAAACCTTTGAGATGTTCGGGGTCGAGTTGTTGGTTTGTCATGGAATATTTGGTTTGGTGTCGCAATGGTGCGCGCGAGCGTCGAGCGATATTCGACGCTCGAGGGCGGCGACACCGAAATGGGAATGGAATTGGCGGGGGAATCGAACGCACGAGGAGCATTGCGCTCCTCGGTTTTCGTGATCAGGCCGCGCTGGCCGCGCTGCGGCTCACGAGCACGAGCGGATCGGGGCCGGGCGCCGCTTCGAAGCCGCCGAGGCCGTCGAGCAGCTCCCACGTCGCGCAGAGGTTCGGCGTCTCCTCGGACGACGCCCAGTCCCCCGTGCGCGCGAGCGGGCCGCCGACGATCTCCGGATCGGCGTCGATTCGCTCCCGCACCACGACCTCACCCGCGTGCGCCGACACGTTCACGTGCACACGCGGATCCGAGCCGCTCCGCGACGCGAGCGCCCCGTGAAGGTCGAGCGCGAAATCGAGCGCCGCCTGGCGTTCGTCCTGCCAGCGCGCAGGATCCCGCGGCAAGAGCCGGAGGCCGAGCACCTCGGCGCTCGTGCTCGTGCAGAGCGTGTAACCCGCCGCGCGCAGCCGATCCTCCGCGGTCGCGAGGATCCGCTCGATCTCGCTGGCAAAGAGCTCGGGCGCGTCCTCGGCGTCCGCGCGCAGCCGGATCTCGATGAATACCCCCACCGCGAAGCGCGGGAGCTGGTGCGACGACGCGCGGAACGTGCCCGCCGAGGTCGCGTGGCGCAGCGCCCGCACGAGCGCGTGCACCGACTCGTAACGACGCTCGGGCCGCTTTTCGAGGCACTTCAAGACGACCGCGTCGATCTCGCGCGAGACGGGGACTCGCTCGCTCGGGCGCGGCGCAGGCTCCTCGAGGTGCTTGCGCACGAGCTCGCCAGGGAACGAGGACTCGAACGGCAAGCGCCCCGTGAGCAGCCGATAAAGGAGCGCGCCGAGCGCGTAGACGTCGGTGCGCGCGTCGACCGGCGCGCAGAGGAGCTGCTCGGGCGCCATGATCGTCAGCGTGCCGATCTGACGATTCACCGAGGTCAAACCCGCGCTCGACGTGCCCGGATCGACGAGCTTCGCGATGCCAAAATCCAGGAGCTTCACACCTCCGAGGCCGCCCGTCGCCATCACGTTGCTCGCCTTGACGTCGCGGTGGACGATGCCCGCGGCGTGCGCGGCGCCGAGCGCGGCGCAAACGGGCTCGAGGATCTCCAGCGCCTCTTCAGGGCCGAGGCGACCGCGCATCGAGAGCAAGACGTCGAGCGTGACGCCGGGGAGATACTCCATCACGAAGAAGGGAGTGCCGCAGGGGAGCGCGCCGACCTCTTTGATCTCGACGATGTTCGGGTGACGGATACGCCGGAGGAGCTCGACCTCCCGGACGAAGCGTTCGATCATCTTCGGCAGCGGCGCGAGCGTCGGGTGCAGGACCTTGATGGCCACGGGTTCGGCGCGACCCGCCGCATGCGCGCGGTACACCGAGCCGCAACCGCCACGCGCCACGAGCCTGTCGACCACGTATCCGCCCACGGACGTCCCCACGGCAAGGGGGACGTCGTGATCTTCGTTGCCGTTCATCATGCTTCCGCCGAGAAGCCCTGATCGACCCATCATGCCCTCCCCCGGTGCGATCGCGATCCCACGCCACGGGTATGACCCGAAATGCGCTGCCTCGGCAACCGATTTCCGCGCTATCCGCGCTCGTCCGAAGGCCGAATGAACGCCGCAACGCGTGATCGATTCGGGGTAAGCACGGGCCTGATGGGGGCCGCCCCGAGCCCCGGACCCTAGAGCGACATCAGGGCAATTCCCGACGGCGTTGTCGAGGGTTCCCCGTTCGCAGGACGCCCGTACTCCAAGTTCGTCGTGTCCTGTGCCGGCTCCGTGTTTCGCGCTATCGTGAGGGGAATCTCTGAGACGGGGGGGTACATGTCTCGGAAATCAATGGTCGCGTTTTTTCCGTTCGTGGTCGTGACGGTCATGCCGCTGGTCGGTTGCGTGGTGCAGCCGGGAGGAGAGAAGGTCGACGCCGAGGCCGTGGGCCAGGCGCAGTTCGAAATCAACATCCTGAACGGGCTCCGGCCCGAGGCGCTGCTCGCGGGAGGGGACCTCGCGAAGGGGCCGCTTTCGCTCGACGCGATGTCGTCGAGCGCGCGGGCAGCCATCGAGGCGCCGACGGCGGAGGGCAACCGCGCGCGGTTGTTCCTGAAGTACGCCGTCGGCTGCGCGCTCGGGCCGGGGCAAGGGCTCTCGTTCACCTGGACGGACGGCCTCGGTCGCGTCCACCAGGAGGACTACGAGGGCGAGGTGGGGCTCGCCCCGGCGTGGCAAGAGGCGCCGCTCGACGAGGCCGGTCAGCAGTGGGTGTCGGCGTGCCTCGGCGCTCGCACGAATCGGTACGGCAGGGTGGTGGACATCTCCATGCGGGGATCCGCCGAGGGGCTTGGGGCGGTGGATGACGCCGAACGCAAGGAATTCCCGTACGAGGAGGGGGCCTTCTGGGGCAATCTCTTCGCCCCGGAGCCGTATCTGCGCTCGTGTCACGACCCGGCGAACGTGGACCGGGCCCGCGACGTGGCGCGTGATTGCGCGGCCGGGCTCGCCGGCGAGGGCGACCAGGACTGCGGAATCATGGAGATCATGGGGCCCTGCGCGACGCAATGCGAAGAGCTCGGCGCGGACCTGTACCATCCAGGCTGCGCCGCACCCCAATCCGGGGTTCCTTCCGGAGGGAAAACAGAGTATGTGATCACGGTTTTTCTACCGTAGAGATGACCACACCACCGCCGCCGCCGGAGCACGACGCAAACCACCGTCACGGACGGAAGGGCTCGCGTTGTGCCTCGTGCGGGCGGCGCGTGGGGGCCTCCGGGTGTCCGGAGCATGGTCGTCCGCTCGAAGGGGACACGGCGCCCGAGCTCTCGTCCGAGCCCGAGGCGCCGCTGCCCGAGTTCCGAGGTTACCGCACCGAACGTATGCTCGGCCGCGGCGGGTTTGGCATGGTGTACGCGGCCATATCGGCGTCCGCGTCGCCCACGAGCCCGCCGCGCCGGGTGGCGATCAAGCTGGCCCGCGACGATCGGGCAGGCGCCGCCCAGAGGCTCGCCCACGAGCTCGTGGCGCTGCGCCTCGTGGGCCCGCCCCACGTGCCCGAGGTGATCGACGCGGGCGAGCTCCACCCAGGTTCGCCGTACATCGTGATGGAGCTCGTCGAGGCGAGGACACTCGCGGAGATCCTCGCCACGCGTGGCCGGTCGTTGCCTCCAGCCGAGGCCTGCGCGATCACGCGCGCCCTGCTCGGCTCGTTGCGCGCCGTGCACGAGGAGGGCCTCGTCCACCGCGACATCAAGCCCGAGAACGTCCTCGTCACGGAGCCGCCGGGCCGCGCGACGGTGCTCGATCTGGGGCTCGCCAGGCGAGGCGGCGCGATGCCGGCGCGGACGATCGCGCCGCACGAGGAAGGCGCGATGGTCGGCACCATCGAGTACATGGCGCCCGAGCAATGCGAGGGCCGCGCGGAGCTCGACGCGCGCGCCGACGTGTACGCGGTGGGCGTGATCCTGTACGAGATGCTCGCGGGCAGCCCGCCGTTCTGGGGCCCGCCGGCGGCGGTGCGAGAAGGGCACCTCTCGCGCAGGCCCGCGCGGCTCGAGGGGCGCGCAGGCACGCCGATCCCGGCGGAGCTCGAGGACATCGTGTTGCGCTGCCTGGAGAAGGATCCGGCCGCGCGATACTCGAACGCGACCGAGCTCGACCAGGCGCTCGCCGCGATCCGCCTGGGGACGGAGCCCGAGCTGCGGAAGTCCCCGGAGAGCGCCGGGGATCCGACGACGAACGGGATCGGAAAAACCCAGGCCCCGGATCGAGGCTCGTCGGAGGGCGGGCGAGCGAGGCCGTCCGACGCCTCCGCGACGGAGCGGCGAACGGTGGCCTTGCTGCACTTCACGTCGCAGCTCGATCCGATCGCGCTGCAAGGACGCATCGAGCCGATCGGCGGGCACGTGATGCGCGCCTCGGGCGGTCGGTACGTGGTGGCCTTCGGGCACGAGGCGGACGAGAACCCGGTGCGGCTGGCGATCCGCGCCGCGCAGGATCTCGTCGCGCGTGGGATCTGCGAGCGGGTGTGGATCGATCTCGCCACCGTCTCCGTGACGGCGCGGCCCGACGGATCGAAGCGGCTGCTCGCGCCGCACCTCGCGCGGATCGGGCAGGCGCCGTTGCCCGCGGGGGCCGCGCCGATCCTGCTCTCGCCGGCCGCGCGTGCGGTGCTGACGGAGGCCGATCTCTCCGAGACGCTCTCGCTCTTCGGCGCGAAGGCCGTCGAGGAGGGCGAGCTCTCCGGCGCGGAGGATCCGACGACGCGGCTCGGGCACGTGGGGCCGCCGCTCGTGGGCCGGGACGATCTCCTGGAGACGCTCACGCTCGCGGCGCTCCGTTCGGTGCGGGAGGCCGTGCCGTCGGTCTCGGTGATCGTCGGGGAGCCGGGGCACGGCAAGAGCCACCTGCGCAGGCTGCTCGTCGAGCGCCTGCGGACCCTCGTGCCGCTCGGGGCGGTGGTGGATCTGCGCGCGCCCGAGCCGATCGTCGGCGGTGGTGACAGCGTCCGGGACCTGCTCTCGGCGGCGCTTGGTCTGCCCGCGTCGATGCCGATCGAAGGGCGCAAGGCCGCGCTGCGCGAGCGGCTCGGTCCGGCGAGTAGCCCCGAGGCGGAGGCGGCGCTCGCGCTCGCCCTCGGCTGGGTGGGGCCGCCGCGTGGCGACGAGACCACGGACTTCCCGGGCCTGCGTGCCCTCGAGGCGGCGCCGTTCGCCCTCGGCGCGACCTTGCGCGTGGCCGGCGGCGAGGCGCTGCGCAGGCGCGCGGAACGGACGCCGCTCTGCGTCGTGCTCGACGACGCGCAGTTCGCGGACGAGGCGACGCTCGGCATCCTGGAGCACGCGACGCTCGCGGAGGCGCGCGCGCCGATCTTCGTGTGCGCCCTCGGCCGCCCGGTGTTCCGCGAGAACCACCCGTCCTGGGCCGAGCGCGCCGCGCATAGGGACGTATGTGATCTCGGCCCGCTCGACGAGCAGAGCGCGGCCTCGCTGGTGCGCGTGCTGCTCGCGCCGGCGGAGAACGTCCCGGAGCTCGCGGTGCGCAGGCTCGTGGAGCGGACGCAGGGGATCCCGCTCTTGCTCGTCGAGCTCGTGCGTGGGCTCAAGGGCGCCGGGATCGTGCGGCGGCACGAGGGTGGGCGTGGGTTTTACGTCGCGACGGACGAGCTCGATCGCGTGCCGGATCTCCCGCTCATCGAGTGGCTCGCGCACCGCGAGATCGACGCGCTCTCGCCGGCGGAGCGGGCGCACGCGCGCCTCGTGGCGACGGTGGGCGCCGAGGTCACGCCGGAGGAGATCTCGGGCATCCTGCGCGGCATCCTGCGGCGGCTCGATCAGAGCGGCGAGTCGAGCGAGTTCCCGCTCGACGCGCGGATCGGCATCGAGCGGCTGCTCAACACGGGCGTCCTCCGACGACAGCGCCACGGTCGCGTCAGCTTCCGGCACGCGCTCGTCCGCGAGACCATCGCCCGCGGCGTGCCCGAGGCGCTGCGCCGCAAGATTCACCTCACGTGCGCCGAGTATTACCGCGACGCGCCGGGGTTTCCGGAGGGGCCGCCCGAGGAGCAACGGCTGCCGCAGCTCGCCTACCACGCGGCGGCCGCGGGGTTACGTGACGTCGCGGAGTCGGCGTACATGGCGCTCGCCGAGGCGGCGCGGGCGAGGCACGCGTACGTCGACGCCGAACGCTTCTACACGCTGGCGCTCGAGCAGCAGGCGAGCACGGGGCAACGTCGCGGCGGGGCGTATCGAGGCCGCGGGCTCATGCGTTATCGCGTGGGCCGTTACCACGACGCGCTCGCGGATTTCGCCGAGGCGCGCGCGGCGGCGAGCGCGGCGGGGGACGAGATGGAGATCGTCGAGATCCTGCTCGACGAGGCGACGGCGCTCGACTGGATGGGCGAGCACGTGGACTCGCGCGAGAAGGTGCACGCCGCGCAGGCGCTCGTCGCGGGCCGCGCGACGCCGCTGCTCTCGGCGCGTATGCTGCTCGGCATCGGCCGCTCGCATTACCGGTTCTCGCTGAAGGAAGAGGCGCTCGACGCGCTCGCGCGCGCGGCGTCCGAGGCGGCGCGGCTCGGCGAGGGGGGCTACGAGACGCAGGTGATCGCGCTGCTCATGCTGGGCTACCTCGAGCAGGGGATCGGCCGGCACGCCTCTGCCGAGCGCGCCCTCGATCGCGCCGTCACCTTGTGTGACGCGCACGGCGACGCGCTCCACCTCGCGGCGTCGATCAACACGCGTGGCGTCTTGCGTGGCTTCCAGGGGGATCGGCAGCGGATGGTCTCGGACCTCGCGCGGGTCATCTCGCTCGGGCGTGAGCTCGGGCAGGACTACATCGAGTGGACCGGCCACTTCAACCTGGGCGAATGCCTCTACCTGATGGCCGAGCTCGACGCGGCCGAGCCCCACGTGGCCCAGGCGCGCGCCCTCTCCGAGCGCCCTCTCGGCGTCGCGCCGCGCCCGGCGAGCATCATCCTCCAGGCGCGGATGATGCTCTACCGGGGCGACATCGAGAACGCGCGCGCGCTCGCCTCGCGGGCCCGCGGCGAGACGTCCGAGCCGCTCACGGTCCCGTCCGACGACGTCCTTTGCTCGATGATCGAGCTCGCCGCGGAGGACGCGGGCGAGGAGGCGTGGGAGGCCCTCGAGGCTCGGTCGGAGCGATACTCGATCGGGCAGGAGCGTATCGAGGTGGTCGAGACGCGTGGCCTCTCGGCTTTGCGGCGGGGCAGGCGCCGGGAAGCGGCGCGTCACCTCGAGCGTGCGCTCGCCCTGTCGCGGCAGATCCCCAACGTGATCGGCAAGCGGTTGGCGCGGCACCTCGCCGAGGCGACGCGCGATTGACGGAGCTGTTTTTCCACACGGGCGCCGGGCGGTCGTAGTAGAAAAACCAAGGGGGGCGTCCTGTACGTCGCGCGCCGCCCGGGGATCTCCGCCCATGCAGCTTTGGACCGCGATCGCACTCGCCCTCGGTGTCGTCCTCGTCGGAGCCGCCGGTTTTCAGCTCGCGCGGCCGAAGGCCCTGCCCGCGGGGGGCAAAGGGGGAGGCAAAAGGGACGACGCGCCCGAACCCAGGCGCGAATCCCGCACGAGCAAGCCCGCGCCGGAGCGCGCGAGCAAGCCTGCGTCGGAGCGCACGAGCAAGCCCGCGCCGGAGCGAACGTCCTCGGACAAACTGCTCCCGAAGATCGCCGAGCCGAACGAGGACGAGGACGACAGCGAGCTCACGGTCATCACGTTGAGCCCGAAGATGCCGAGCCTCGCGAAGATCTCCGGCGACGACGATCGCGACGACGAGGAGCACCCGGACGCGCCGGCGAAGGCCATCGTCGTGGACGACGACGCGGCCGCGGACGAGCCGACGCGCGCCTCGCCCTTCATCCTCGTGAGCGCCGCGGGGCAGACGGACAAGGGGCAGAAGCGCAAGAACAACGAGGACAGCTACGTCGTCGTCGACGAGCACGGCCTCTTCGTGGTGGCCGACGGCATGGGCGGATATGCGGGCGGCGAGATCGCCAGCGCGCTCACGGTCGAGGTGATCGAGAAGGCGTTCAAGACGCAGACCTTCGAGGGGCCGGCCTACGACAACGTGCCGCGGCGCGGCAGCGAGCTCGCGCGTAGCATCCAGATGGCGAACAAGGCGGTCTTCGAGAAGGCCGGCGCGGATCCCATGCTGAAGGGCATGGGCACGACGGTGGTGGCGGCGCGCTTCTCACTGAACAAACAGCGCCTCTACCTCGGGCACGTGGGTGACAGCCGCTGCTACCGCCTGCGCGAAGGCAAGCTCGAGCAGATCACGACCGATCACACGATGGCCGCGCTTGGATTCACCGGCCCTGCTTTTGCACATCGGCTCAACCGCGCCGTGGGCACGCAGCCATCCGTGGAGATCGATCTCATCATCGGCCGACCGCGCCCGGACGACGCCTACCTGCTCTGCTCCGACGGGCTTTCGAAGATGGTGCCCGACGAGGAGCTGCGGCAAATCCTGGTCGAGACCAAGCACCCGCAGCAGGCGATCGACAAGCTCATCGCCCGCGCCAACGAGAAGGGCGGGCATGACAACATCACGGCGATCCTCGTCTGCGTGAAGTCCCCGGCCGAGTACATTCGATCGCTGCGTGAAGCCTCGACGTCCACCGAGCCGAGCTGAGACCCTCGCCCCGCGACTCGCGATCGCCGCGCTCGGCGCGCTCGTGATCGGCGTGATGTCGCTCGTGGCCTTTGGGGATCTCGCGTCACCCGCGATCAAGGGCGCGGCCCATCTGCCGCCGATGCCCTCGATCAAACCCCCCGAGCCCGCCGCCGCGCCGGAGGCGCCTCCGCCGCAGGGCGAGCGCGCCGACACGAAGCTCGACCGCGCGGGCTACACGCTCGTCTCCGCGGGCGCGCTCTTCGTGCCGCCTTCGTTCTCGTCGGCCGATGGCACGTTCGATCTGCTCATTCATTTCCACGGCAACGCCGAGCTCGTCGCGAAGAGCGTGGCCGAGGCGAAGCTCTCCGCGCTCGTGCTCGTGGTGAACATCGGCCTCGGCTCGGGCGTGTACGACACGCGGTATACACCCGCGGGAATGCTCGATTACGAGATCGGGCGGGTCGTGGACGCGGCCGCCGCGCGGGGCCTCCGTGGTCCGCGCCTCGGGCGGCTCGCGCTCGGCGCGTGGAGCGCGGGCTACGGCGCGGTCGTGCGCCTGCTCGCGCACGAGGAGCAGATGGCGCGTGTCTCGGCGGTGCTGCTCTGCGACGCGCCGCATTCGAACCTCCTCAGCATGCAGAGCCGCGAGGTCGACATGGATCGTATCGCGCCGTTCCTGCACTTCGCGAAGAAGGCCGCGGCCGGGGAAAAACTCTTCGTGCTCACGCACTCGGAGATCGGCGCGTACAGCTACGCGACCACGACGGAGACCTCGGACGCGCTCCTCCGCGCGATCGGGCTCGAGCGGTCCCGCGCGATCGGCTGGCCCGGCCGTCCGAGCTTCCCCCTCGCGCGATCCGTCATGACGACCGAGGCCTGGCTCGAGCAACGCAGCGAGGCGCGGCAGGGCGACCTCCACATCGCGGGGTATCGCGGGTTCAAGGAGGACGATCACATCGCGCACCTCGCGCAGATGTCGCAGACCGTCCTGCCGGCGCTCGTCGAATACTGGAAGCGCCGCTGATCAACCCTCGTCGCGTAGCGCCGCCTCGGCCGCGTTCCTGCCGCAGGCGCCGTGTACACCCGCGCCGGGGTGCGTGTACGACGAGCCGAGGTAGAGCGCGCGGATCGGCGTGCGATAGCGGTAGTACGGGAACATCGGCCGGAAGAAGAGCTGGTGCTGGATCTGCGCCGAGCCGCCGCCGAGGTCTCCGCCGATGAGGTTCTCGTTCATCGCCTCGAGATCCTTCGGCGTGACGATCACGCGCGCGAGGATGCGCTCCTTGAAGCCCGGCGCGAGGCTCTCGATACGCGCCTCGATACGATCGGCGAACGACTGCTTCACCTTCTCCCAGCCGCCGGGCGCGACCGAAGGCACACGCGAGTAGGCCCAGAGCGTGTGTTTCCCCGCGGGCGCGCGTGTCGGATCCGCGAGCGTCTGCTGTCCGATGACGAGGTACGGATCCCGGGGCAACGCGCCGCGCCGCACCTCGGCCGTGAAGCGCGCGAGATCGTCGAGATCGTCGCCCGTGTGTACGACGGCCGCGCGCGTGGCGTCCTCGCACGACCACGGCACGGGGCCCGAGAGCGCCCAGTCCATCTTGAACGTGCCGAAGCCGTGCTTGAAGTTGCGCATCGACTCCGCGACGGGCGTGGGCACGACGCCCGGGTCGAGCAGGCGCAGGTAAAGCGCGGGCGCGGAGGTGTCCGCGATGATCGCGCGATCGGCCGCGATCTCCTCGCCCTGTTCGGTCACGACGGCCGCGGCGCGGCCCTCGCGCACCACGATTCGCGCCACGCGCGTGCCCGTCCGCACGACGCCGCCGAGGTCGCCGAGCCGCTTCAACAACGCCCGCGTGATCGACGCCGCGCCGCCCTCCGGGATGGCGAAGCCGCCGCTCGACGCGAGCATCGCCAGCATGAAGCCCACGATCGCGCCGAAGGGATCGTCCGGGCCGACGTCCGTGTGCAACGCGAGCGCGGGCACGATGCGGCGCGCTGCCTCGGTGCGGAACGTCCGCTCCGCGAAGCCGCGCCCGCTCGACGCGGCCACGGCCGCGAGCCGCAGCAGGTTCGCCGGCCCGAACCGCGCCATCGGGCCCAGGGCGGGCAGGGTCGACAGGAGCGCGTCGAGCAGTTGATCCCGCGTCCCTGCGTGCCATCGCGCGAGCTTCTCCCAGGCGGGCCCGTCTTCGCCGAGGTTCTGCTTGCTCGCCTCGAGGTCGCGCCCGATCGCCGCGCACGTGCCGTCCTTGGCGGGGTGTGCGCTGTCGAGCGGCGCGTGTCGCCACACGAGCCCGGCGCCTTCCAGGTCGAGCGGGCGCAGGGCGGGGCTCGTCGGTCCGAACGGGAAAAACGCCGCGCCGACGTCGTGGTGGAAGCCGGGCAGGCTGCTCTCTTCGGTCCAGACGGCGCCGCCGGGCCGGGCTTGCGCTTCGAGCACGAGCACCGACCAGCCGGCCTGGGCGAGGTAATTGGCCGCCACGAGGCCGTTCGGACCAGCGCCGATCACGATGGCGTCGGGGGTCATCATGGAGACGGGTGTAGCACGGTGAGCACCCGCGCGATCGTACCGTCGTTGGCCCTTTCGGCGGGGGCACGGGCGCGACTACCCTCGACGAACGATGAGCCAAGGCCCGCTCGACCCTTACGCGCCGTCCGTCGCGCCCGCCCGCGTCTCGCCGCCCGCCGAGGACGCTGTGATACGTCGCGGGCAGTGGACCGCGTGGGTGATCACGTGGCTCTCGTACGCGACGTATTACCTCGGCCGCATGGGCATCAGCGTCGCGAAGGCGCCGATCATGGAGAGCCTCGGCAAGGACGTCCTGCGCCACGTCGAGACGGCGTACCTCGCGGCGTACATGGTCGGCCAGTACGTGAACGGCTTCCTCGGTGATCGCGTGGGCGCGCGGTGGCTCGTGGGCGCGGGGATGCTGGTCTCGGCGGGCGCGTGTTTCGTGTTCGGCGCGTCGAGTATCGGCGGCGCGTTCCTCGTCGCATTCGTGGTGAACGGCCTCGCGCAATCGTCGGGCTGGCCGGGCAACGTGAAGGCGATGGCCGAATGGACGACGCCGCAGAACCGCGGCCGCGTCATGGGCGTGTGGGCGACGTGTTATCAGGTCGGCGGCATCGTCGCGACCTGGTTCGCCACGTTCATGCTGAGCGTCTACGGCTGGCGCGCGAGCTTCTGGGGGCCGGCGATCGTGGTCGCGCTCGTCGGCGTGCTCGTGCTTCTCTTTCTGAAGCCGGGGCCGGGCGCGGAGGCACAAGCGGCAGAGCTCGCGGCGGCGGGCGCGGATGCGTCGGCGATCGAGGCCGAGCGGCGAGAGGAGCGGCGCCGCGTGCTCCGGAGCCCGACGGTATGGTTTTACGGAGCCTCTTATTTCGGGATGAAGCTCATCCGCTACAGCCTGCTCTTCTGGCTCGCATTTTATCTGAAGACGGTGCTCCATTATTCACCGGAGACCGCGGGATACATGTCGAGCTCGTTCGCGGTCGGCGGCGTCGTCGGCACGATGGGGATGGGCGCACTCTCGGATCGATATCGCGACGTCTCCCGATCGATCTTCGCGGCGGCGTGGCTCGTGCTGCTCGCCGGCGCGATCTTCCTTTATGCGCGTATCGGCGCGAGCGGGATGGTGACGAACTTCCTCGTCATGGCCCTCGTCGGCGCCCTGCTCTTCGGCCCAGACGCGCTCATCAGCGGCGCCGCCGCGCAGGACGCAGGCGGCAAATACGCAGCCGCGACCGCGGCAGGCGTCGTGAATGGAATCGGCTCGATAGGCGCAATCCTGCAGGAGTACGTCACGCGCGGCGTGAGCGAGCGTTACGGATGGGACAAGCTCTTTTACGTCTTCGTCGCGCTCGCGGTGTTCTCGGCGGTCTGCCTGGTCCCGACCTTCCGCCCGCGGAAGGCGTGACGCGAGAGGCGCGCGGACGACTGGAAAAGGGCGAGCCCCCTCGGGTATCCTCGGGCCCTGGAGGTTCCCATGAAATCCTTCTCTTCGCTTCTCGGCCCTGCTTTGGGCGCGCTCGGCGCGGCTGCCGTCCTCCTCTCGCCCGGCGAGGCGCGCGCGGACGGCGAGCATTGGGTCTCGCCCGGGCTCATGCTCTCGGTGAGCTTCGGCGACAAGACGAACTTCGGCCTCGGGCTCGACGCCCGTTATGCCTACGTGCTCCGTTATCAGAGCGTCGGCGTCGGCGCGTTCGCGCAGGCCTCCTGGCTCAACTTCTCCTCCGCGGGCCGCTTCGCTGCGGGCCTGCACGGCGGCGGCGACCTCTCGCGCGCCTTGTTCGGCCTGCAAGGCGAGGTCGGCTGGACCTATCGCACGGCCCTCGGCGAAGAGCACCCGGGTGGCCACGGGGTGCACCTCGGCCTCGGCGGTATCGGCATGAGTATCATCGACCTGGTCTTTCGCGGCACGATCCCTCTCCCCGGCGAGCCCTCGAAGCCCGAATTCACGATCGCCGCGGGCGCCCATTTCCCGCCCATGTACGGCATGGGGAGCCTCATCATCGAAGGGCGCCCCCTGCGCGTCGGCGGCCGATACATCCTGCCCGGCGTCGCGCGCAAACCCCGCCGCGGGGGCGCGCGCCCGGTGAGGCTCGACGACACGACCCGCCTGGCCCTCGCCTCCGCATGGCGAGACGACGCGCGCGGCGAATGCGCCTCGATCCCGTCCTTCCTCGCGCTTTCCCGGGACCTCGCGGCCGCAGGCGCGCCACGTGACCTCGTGCAAAGGGCCCTCGCAGCGGCGGCCGACGAGGCGCGGCACACGCGGGCTTGTGCCGCCATTGCGGGGGATCTCGCCTCGATGTCCCTCGTGCCCGAGCTCCTGCCCGCGCCGCCCCCCTCCGGTCTCGATCGAACGCGGGAGCTCTCACGTCTCTGCGTGGAGTCGTGGGAAGACGGCTGCCTCGGCGAAGGCGCCGCCGCCGAGCGCGCGCAACGTCGCGCGACGGGGGCGAAGGAAGAGGGCATGGGCGCAGCGCTCTCGATGATCGCAAAGGACGAGGCGCAGCACGCGGAGCTCGGATGGCGAATCGTGCAATGGTGCCTGTCCGAGGGAGGCCAGCCCGTGCGCGAGGCCCTGGGCGAGGCCGTGGCGGCGTCACCAGAGGGGCCCGCGCGAGAGGACCTGCCAGAGGCGGAGCCTCGCGCGTGGCGAGCACACGGGCGGCTCGGGCGGGTCGATATCGAGGCGTCGTGGGAGAAGAACCTGCAAATGGCGCGGACGACGGCGGATCGGATGCTCTCGGCCCGCGGCTGACGCGGGGCGCGGGAGATCAGGCGCGGCGCGCGGAGACAGCCTGGAGGAAGGCCCGCGCGTCGGCCTCGGTCTCGACGAAGACGAATCGAGGATGACTCGGGCGAAGCACACGCATGGCGTGGCTGAGCATCATGAGGATCGCGCGAACCTGAAAAGAAGCCCCATACGTGACGACAGCGGCGACACGCTCGACGGGCAGGTTTTTCACGAGCGCCTCGCGAGCCTCGCGTGTAGGCACCCCGGTCTGCCGAGCATCCCGCAGGATGTAAACGCGGACGCGAGGCGGGAAGCCGTCAATCACGTCGAGCAGGGCCATCACGTGCTCGACCGTGATGTCACCACGAATCTGCGTGCGAAGCACGTCAGGCGGCTCGATCCAGACGCGATGCGGGCCAATGTCCCGCGCGTCGTCGTCGGCCATGGATCCCATGACGGAGGACTGTATCCGGAGCGTGAAGGCGCGGCTACAGGGATGGGCGTCGATACGCTGCGCGTGCGCGGCGCACCCGGCAAAACGGACGACGCGGCGCGCGCGCGGCGGCGAGGCGTCCGTCAGGGCTGACGGGTGGGTCGGCGGGGCGGAGCGAGGCGTCCGTCAGGGCTGACGGGTGGATCGTGTGGTGTCGTGGATCACGTGTTCAGATCTGACGGGTGGATCATCGGGGGTGCACGATGCGTCCGTCAGGTCTGACGGGTGGATCGTGTGGTGTCGTGGATCACGTGTTCAGGTCTGACGGGTGGATCGTCGGGGGTGTGCGGGGCGTCCGTCAGGTCTGACGGGTGGATGTTTGTGGGTGTGTGGGGTGGGCTTCAGGCGTTGGGGGGCGCCGAGCCGTCGTCGTCTTCGTCGTCTTCATCGGCGACGGCCGTGCCGGCTCGGTTGAGCTCGGGATACAGGCTGTCGATGAAGGCCTGGGAGAAATGGGTACGCAGCCGGCCGTCGATCTGATCGAGCGTCTCGCGCAGGTCGAAGATTGCCTTGTTCACGGCCGACTTGAGGGGATGGCGTTGCTCTTCGAGCTGGTCGGCGGCCTTGTTGAAGGTGCGCAGGAGGTTCGCGGCTTGATCGAGGGCATCGGCGAGCGGGCCCGTGCCGGGGATCTTGGCGGGGAGGGATCGAAGCGCGCTCGCGGCGCGTTCGGCGTGCTCGACGGTCTTTTCGTGCCCGGCGCGGAGGACACGCGAGAGGGGCGTCTTGGCGAGAATGGCGCCGAACCCGCCGGGGAGAATGGCGTCAATCTCCTTGCGATGCGGGCGCATGGCGCCGTCGGCGGTTCGCTGGGCGTCGTCGCAGAGGAAATTGGCGACGCGCTGGCGCGCGCGAATGTCGAGGTGGGCGCGCTCGACGAACGCGCGATACGGAAAGACGGCTGCTTCGAGCGCCTCGACCCGCGGCTTCAGGATGGTGGCCTCGTCCGCGAGGGCATTCTTCTGGTCGCCGGTGAGGCCCGTATTGACCTCGAGATGCGCGACCATCGTCCGGTGAATCTCGCTGCTCCAGCGGTGATGGCGGCTACCGGAGGCGGCGCGGCTGAGTTTTCGCATGGGGTGGGAGGGTACGGAAGAAGGGGCGGGGAGGGCAAGGGGAAATACGGGCGATCGATGAGCGTCAGACGTCGAGGCGGCGCGAGAGCTCGTCCCGCGCGTCGGCCAGGGAGGGGACGTGGGTGGCTTCGTCGGGGTCGGGGGGCGTCCAGGCGGCGAGGGCGAGCTTGGGGGTGTACACGCCGTCCTTGATCTTGCGGGCGACGTCCCGGCCGAGGGGTTCGTCGCTCTTGTAGCGCTGGAGCTCGCTCACGGGGCGATGGCCGCAGAGCCAGGCGATCCAGGTCTCGATGCTATACGTCGGCACGAGGATGGCGACCGGATCGGACGCCGCCACCGGCGGACGGTTCGCGCTCTTCAACCGACGCGTGAGCTCGCTTCGCCGCCGCAGAACGCCCTCCTTGTCGCCATCGATCACGACGAGCAGCCCAACATTTTCGTCGTGTCGCGCGCTCCGCCATCGGTCGACGATGTTCACGTATTCTTTCAATACGTATTCCTTTGCGTCATCGATGCCTTTCGGCGGAGCATCGATGAAGAGATATTTCTCTCCGATTCTGTATCGATCTGCCAGACGCAGCACGAAGTTCATGTGCAGCTCGTCCTCACAAAGGACGTGTAGCCTAAAGCGCTGGCTCTTCTTCATACTCGTCCTCGTAGACCCAGGGTAGTGACACCCATTCGGAGACCTTCAGACCTCCCGTAGTTTTCAGCGTCACCTCCTCGGCGACGGTAGGACCGCCGTTCGGCCTTCGGAATCGAATGGTGCTGGCTGGAGCGATGTAGTCGATGACCAGGGGATGGTGTGAAATCATGATGGCCTGTCCACCGTGATCGTCGAGCGTCTTTCGCACGCGGGCGAGCCATGGCTGCATTTCGTGGGGCGAAAGACCCATCTCGGGCTCGTCGAACACCGTGAGCGCCGCCTGATCGAGCGCGCCGAGCAGGAAGCCGTAAAGCAAGACCAGGGTTCGTTGACCATCGGAGAGCTCCCTGATGGAGAGCTTGTACTCGGCACCTTGCGCACGGAATCTCAGCATGACCTCCCGGACCTCGCTGCTCATGCGCTCGAACGTGATGTCCTGGAGTCCGGGCATCGACGAATTCAAAGCGGAGAAGAGATCGTCGAGAAGCCCCCTGCGCTCGAGATTCATCCCTCGAAACCACGAGGTGAAGTTCGTCCCGTCTCTCTCCAGCCAATATGCCTCGTTCACCGTCGTCGGTTCGAGCCGTTGCGGAGCCGGGACGAGGAGCCACATGCGGGCGATGGCTTCACGGAAGGCGATCGTACGTCGGTTGTCGTGACGTCGCTCCATGTCCGGCAGGAATGAACGCTTGCGGTTGAACGGGAAGCTCGTCCGCGGCTCGTCCGATGCATCGTCACCGTGAAGGTGAACCTCACCATCGAGGTTCTCGTAGAGGACCTTCCCTCCGCTCTCGAGGCGCTCGCGGCGAATCGAGGCCAGGCGTCGCTCGGTGTTGTGGACGATTTCGAGCTCGTACCGGTAGCTTTCATTGTCGACCTCGACGTCGAGGCCGAACCGCTGGACCGGATCGTCCTTCCGCCACCGCGTGAGCGTCCTCGTGGGAAAGGCGGTCGTGACGTCCCTGCTTCGGATGATTACATCCTGAAGCCCTGCCAGGACCTCCCACAGGCTCGTCTTTCCCGAGCCGTTGCTCCCGACGAGTACACCCAGCCGCGGCAACTCCAGCTCGAAAGCGACGAAGCAGTTGTAGTTGTGGACGCTGATCCGCTTCAACATGATCGCCCGGCCCCCCTCGCTTCGCTCTACCCCACGAGCAACGCGCTCGCCATGTTCCGATTCGACGCAATCGCCTGCCCGTCCCGCGACGCCACCAGCAGCCCCACGTCCACGATCTCCGGGAACTTCGCGATCCCCCGCTGCGCCGCCCGCGCCGCCGGGATCCCCTCTTCCAGCCAGTCGTAGACCGTCTTCGCCAGAAACCGCCGCACGATCTCCTCGCCCACGCCCGTCGCGGCCACCGCGCCCGCCGGGCCCGCGTAGACGCCGCAGCCCATCAGCGGCGAGTCGCCCACGCGGCCCTTCAGCATGTACACCGTCCCGCCCGTCGACGCCGTCGCCGCGAACCTCCCCTGGCTGTCCCGCACGACCGCGCCCACCGTGTCCTGGTAGGGCGACGGATCGCCGAAGTTCCAGAGCTTCTTCCAGTTGATCGATTGCCACGGCGCCGCGTCCGCCGCGTAATCACCGTCGCCCTCGCCGCGGAGCTCCGCCATCGCGCGCGCGTATTTCTCCCGCGCCTTGTCCGTGATCGGGTCGTATTCGGGGAACGCGTGCGCGCGCGCGAACAACGTGGCGCCGTCCCCCACGAGCAGCAAATGCGGCGTCTCCGCCACCTTCGCCGCCACGAGGATGGGGTTCTTCACGTGCTGGATGCAGGCGACCGCGCCGAACCTCGCGTCGCTCGTCATCACCGACGCGTCCATTTCGATGGTCTTGCCATCGAAGCGCAGGTTCGAGCCCGTCCCCGCATTGAAACGCACGTCGTCCTCGAGCATCACCGTCGCGGCGAGCGCCGCCGCGAGCGCGTCGCCTCCGCGCTCGAGCACGCCGCGCGCCGACTCCGCGGCCTTCACGCAGCCGTCCGAATGGGCGTGCGGCGAGGCCGCGCCCCCGTGCGTCAAGATGGCGTATTTCACTTCAATCCTCGTGCGGAAGGGGAGGCAGGTGCGACGTGCGCTCCTTGCCCCAGTAGATGACCTGCTTCCAGCAGGCCGTGACGTCGTCCGCGAACACGACGACGAGATCCCCCGGCCGCGCCATCGCGAGCGCCGCGTCCACGGCCTCCTTCTCGTCGAGCTTCTTCAGGATCTGCTCCTCGGTCCTGCCCGCCTCGCGCGCGCCCTCCGCGAGCAGCGACGCGATCTCGCCCGGCTTGCGCCCACGGCGCGACGCGTCCTCCTTCGCGATGATCACGTCGAACGCCTTCGCCGCCTCGCGGCCGATCGCGCGGATGTCGTCGTCGCGCCGATCGCCCGCGGCCATGAGCACGCCGATCGAGCGCTCGCGTCGCAGGCCGAGGACGAGCTCGGCCATCTTCGACATCGCCGCCGCGTTGTGCCCGTAGTCGACGATCACGCGGAACGGGTGCTCGTCGAAGACGTTGCAGCGGCCCGGCGCCTGGAAGAACGAGGTCGTGAAGGTGCGCAGGCCCTGGCGGATGTGCTCGAGCGAGACGCCCATCGAGAAGGCGATCGCCGCGGCCGCGAGCGCGTTCTCGACGTTGAACTTCGCCTTGCCCTCGAACGTCGCCGGGACGAGGTGCGTCCACGTCACCGGGACGTGCCGGTCGCCGTCGTAGATCGTGATCATGTCGCCGTTGACGCCCTGCTCGAGCACGGCCGCGCGTCCACCCGCGCGCACGTGCTCGCGGACGGTCTCGTTCGAGGGCGAACGCGAGAACCACATGACGCGGCCACCCGCCTTGTCCGCCATCTCGCGCACGAGCGGGTCGTCGGCGTTGAGCACGCTCGTGCCGCCGTCGCGGACGACCTCGACGATGAGGCGCTTCACGAAGGCGAGGTCCTCGACCGTGTCGACGCCCGCGAGGCCGAGGTGATCGGCCGAGACGTTGAGCACGGCGCCGACGTCACAACGATCCCAGCCGAGGCCTTCCCGGAGGATGCCGCCACGCGCGGTCTCGAGCACCGCGGCCTCGACGGTCGGATCCGTGAGCACGACACGCGCGCTCCACGGGCCCGTCATGTCGCCCTTCAGGATGCGCTCGCCGTCGATGTAGATGCCGTCCGTCGTCGTGAGGCCCGTGCGCTTGCCGCTCATCTTGAGGATGTGCGCGACCATGCGGCTCGTCGTGGTCTTGCCGTTCGTGCCGGTGATCGCCGCGAGCGGGATACGCGCAGGCGCGTTGTTCGGGAAGAGCATGTCGAGCACGGGCGACGCGACGTTGCGCGGCGTGCCCACGGTCGGCGAGACGTGCATGCGGAAGCCAGGCGCGGCGTTGACCTCGACGATGACGCCGCCGTGCTCGCGGCAGCTCTTCGAGATGTCGGAGCAGATCAGATCGATGCCCGCGACGTCGAGGCCAACGACCTTCGCGGCGCGCACGGCGATGTCGATGTTGTCCGGGTGGATCACGTCGGTGCGATCGATCGCGGTGCCACCCGTGGAGAGGTTGCCCGTCGAGCGGAGCGCGAAGACCTGGTCCGCAGGCAGCACCGTCTCCAGCGTGACGCCGGCGAGGTTCATGAGGCGCTTGGCCTGATCGTCGATCTCGATCCGCGTGAGGACCTTTTCGTGACCGACGCCGCGGCGCGGGTCGCTGTTCACCTGATCGACGAGCTCTTTGATCGTGCTCTTGCCGTCGCCGACGACGTGGCCAGGGACGCGCTCGGAGACGGCGACGACCTCGCCGTTCACCACGAGCACGCGATGATCCTGGCCGGTCTGGAAGGTCTCGACGAGGACGTAACTCGAGAGGTCGTACGCCTTGGTCCACGCCTCGCGCACGGCCTCGGGCGTCATGAGGTTCAGCGCGACGCCGCGGCCATGCGAGAGGTCCATCGGCTTGACGACGACGGGGTAGCCGATGCGCTCGGCGAGCTCGACGGCCTCGTCGGCCGAGTAGGCGCGCTCCTGCCGCGGCACGGGCAAACCCGCGCGCTCGAGCAGCGAGTTGGTGAGCGCCTTGTCCTGCGCGATCTCGACGGCGATGTGCCGCGTCTCGCTGGTGACCGTGGCCTGGATGCGCTTCTGGTGCGTGCCCCAGCCGAACTGCACGAGGCTGTGCTTGTTGAGGCGCATCGTCGGGATGCCGCGGCGCTTGGCCTCGTCGACGAGGCTACGCGTGGACGGGCCGAGGGCCATACGCTCCGCGAGGCGCGCGAGGTCCTCGATCTCGGCCTTCAGATCGGCGATCGGCGGCAGGTGATCGGGGAAGGTCTCGGGCAGGAGGCCCTGCAAGTACCGCAACGCGAGCTCTCCCGCGCGCCTGCCGACCGACTCCTCTTCAAAACTGTAGACGACGTGGTAGACGCCCTCGCGGTAGGCCGTGCGCGTCTTGCCGTACGTGACGGGTGTGCCCGCGAGGCACTGGAACTCGAGCGCCATGTGCTCGGTGATGTGGCCGAACCAGGTGCCGTCCTGCAGCCTGCGGATGAAGCCGCCGGGCTCGCCGTAGGAGCAGCCGTGCTCGTGCAACGTGGGGACGTCGGCGAGCAGTTTGTCGACGAAGCCGGGGATCTTGTCGCTCGGGTACTGCTCGAGCTCCTCGAGGTCGAGGGTCAGGCGAATGACGGGGCGGTAGCCGTAGAGGTTGGGGCCGCGGTAGACGCGTGTTTCGAGGAGCTTCACGTTGCCTCTTTGCTGCGGGATGGCCACGAGGGCAGGCGGCCGTCGATGTCGTAGCCGCAGCCCTGCGTGAGGACGTGGACGGACAAACCGAGGAGCGCGGCCGATGCGTTGCGCGGGACCTCGTGGATGTCGGTGTGCTGGATCTTCGAGCCGTCGATGACGGTGACGGTGCCGCGGCCGATGACGTCCATCTTCTTGTCGGAGCGCAGGACGATCGCGGTGTCCTCGTCGATGCCGACGCCGATGAGGAAGGGGTTCATCGCGACGGCGGAGAAGAGGCGGCCGATGCGGTGGCGCTGCGCGAAGTGCTGGTCGATGACGAGCTTGCGCGTGAGGCCGAGGCCGGGGGCGAGCATGACGAGCTCGCGGCGCGGCGCGTAGCCCTTCCTGCCCTGCGCGATCATGTGATCACAGAGGACACTCGCGCCCGCGGAGGTGCCGGCGACGACGCAGCCGCTCCGGTGCGCGCGGCGGATGGTGCGCGCGAGCTCGGTGCCGCCGAGCATGGTCACGATGCGGCCTTGATCGCCGCCCGTGAAGAAGACGCCGGTCATCTCGCGGATGAGCGCGAGGGTGCGTGGATCGTCGCCGTCGGCGCGGCTCTCGATACGCACGACGTGTACGTCGGCGCCGAGCTCGCGGAAGATCGCCTCGTACGTCCCCGCGAGCTCGGTGGGGATGCTGGAGGCCGTGGGGAAGACGGCGATCCGGGCGTGCTTGGGGCCGCCGGCGTGACGGACGACTTCACGCAGGACGCTACGCGTGCCGACCTTGTCCTCCGCCCCGCCGATGGCGATGAGCGGGCCGCGGTGGAGATGGCGGTCTTTCCCGTGCGCGCCGTGCGCGCTCCCTTCGTGCTCGTCGTGGGCCAAAGCGCGCCACGGTTATCACGGTTCCGGTTTTTCGCAGAGGGGGATTCACGGACGATCACGCCCGCTTGTTCGCCCTCCCGCCGGAAAAGTGATAGAGGCGGCCGCGGAGGAAAGACCGTGGCCAAGAACGACGCCCCCAAGACCGCCATCAGCCCGACCCGCGCCGAGGACTACGCCGAGTGGTACCAG
Source organism: Polyangium spumosum (assembly GCF_009649845.1). Lineage (NCBI taxonomy): Bacteria > Pseudomonadati > Myxococcota > Polyangiales > Polyangiaceae > Polyangium > Polyangium spumosum. The sequence continues at coordinate 573,245 of NZ_WJIE01000001.1, read as the reverse complement.
CAGGTCGTGCGCGCCGCCGATCTCGCGGAGAGCTCGCCCGTGCGCGGCTGCATGGTGATCAAGCCGTGGGGCTACGCGCTCTGGGAGAACATCCAGCGAGAGCTCGACCGGATGTTCAAGGCGACGGGCCACAAGAACGCGTACTTCCCGCTGTTCATCCCGAAGTCGTTCCTCGAGAAGGAGGCCGAGCACGTCGAGGGGTTCGCGAAGGAGTGCGCGATCGTGACGCACCACCGCCTCGTCGCCGGGCCCGAGGGCGGGCTCGTGCCGGATCCCGAGGCGAAGCTCGAGGAGCCGCTCATCGTGCGGCCGACGTCGGAGACGATCATCGGCGCGGCGTTCGCGAGCTGGGTGCAGAGCTACCGGGACCTGCCGCTGCTCATCAACCAGTGGGCGAACGTGGTGCGCTGGGAGCTTCGTACGAGGCTCTTCCTGCGGACGGCGGAGTTCCTCTGGCAGGAGGGGCACACGGCGCACGCGACCGAGGAGGAGGCGCGCGCCGAGACGATGCAGATGCTCGACGTGTACGCGACGTTCGCCGAGGACTTCATGGCGATGCCCGTGATCAAGGGGCCGAAGACGGCGAGCGAGCGGTTCCCCGGCGCGGTCGACACGTACGCGATCGAGGCGATGATGCAGGATCGCAAGGCGCTGCAGGCAGGGACGTCGCACTTCCTCGGGCAGAATTTCGCCAAGGCGAGCGGGATCAAGTTCCAGACGGCGAAGGAGACGGAGGAGTACGCGTGGACGACGTCGTGGGGCGTGTCGACGCGGCTCATCGGTGGTCTCTTGATGACGCACGCGGATGACGACGGGCTCGTCCTGCCGCCGCGGCTCGCGCCCGCGCACGTGATCATCCTGCCCGTGCTGCGCGGGGACGACACGAAGGCGAAGGTGATGGAGTACGTCGACGCGGTCGCGGCGGAGCTCCGGAGCGCGAGTTACGGAGGCCGGCCGATCGAGGTCGAGGTCGACAAGCGCGACATCCGCGGCGGCGACAAGCAGTGGGAGTGGATCAAGAAGGGCGCGCCGATCCGCGTCGAGATCGGCCCGCGTGACGTCGACGGGAACGTGATGATGGTGGCGCGGCGAGATCGCTCGCCGAAGGACAAGGTGAGCGTCACGCGGGGCGAGATCGTCTCGCACATCGTCGGCACGCTCTCCGACATCCAGAGCGGCCTGCTCGCGAAGGCGAAGCAGCACCGCGCCGCGAACACGAAGCGCATCGACGACATGAAGGACTTCGAGAAGTTCTTCACGGCGAAGAACGAGGACAAACCGGAGATCCACGGCGGCTTCGCGCTCGCGCACTGGTCGGGCGAGCCGGAGGTCGAGGCGCACCTGAAGGACAAGTTCAAGGTGACGATCCGCAACATCCCGCTCTCGGGGATCGACGGGGTCGCCGACGCGAAGGAGCTCCAGGAAGAGGGGCGCTGCATCGTGTCGGGCAAGCCGAGCCGGCAGCGCGTGGTGTTCGCGAAGTCGTACTGAGGTCGGGCAGGCCCTGATAGACTGGGGCGGCCATGTCTCAACTCGATGACGTCGTGGAGCGTGTCCGGGTCGACGCGGACGCGATCTATGCGTTCGTTCTCTCGCGTCGGGGCGAGCTCGTCACGAAGGGGGGGCCGCGGGAGATCCCCGAGGGGGCGCGGAAGACGCTCGCGTCGGCGGCGGACGTCGTCGCGGGCACCGATCGTGTCGTCCTGGTCCGGCTCGCGCACGGCGAGCTCGTGTCGCGAGCTGGATCGTTGCCGCTCGACTGTCACGTCGGGGTCGCGGCGAACCGGGCGGTGCTTTGCCTGGTCGTGCGGGGCGGCGTGGAGGCGCGGCGGGTGACGAACGCGCTGCGGATCGGGCTGCGGGCGATCGAGCCGATGATCAACCGGGCGGCGGAGAAGGCCGCGCAGGCAGGTGGGATCACGGCGCCCACGTCGAGCAAGCGGTCGCGGCGGGGTCGGGACACGTCGCCGGAGATCAGCGTGGAGCCTGCGCGCAGGCTCGGGTCGGAGACGATGGACGCGGTCGAGAAGGAGATCCAGTCCGGGCCGCACGTGCCCGTGCCGCACATCCCGCGCGACGTCCTGCGCACGACGTTGCCGTACAAGAGCAGCAAGCCGAAGCGCTGAGTCGCGCGTTACGCTGCCTTCGCCACGCGCTTCGGCCGGCTCCAGATGCCCATCGCGACGATCGCCGCGGTGGTGAGGTACCAGGGGATGTCGCCGATCGCGCTGTAGAGTGTCCACGCGCGCATGAAGCGGCCGTCGCCGATGATGGTCTCTTCCTTGAAGGTGCCGCCGTGGACGACGACGCGGCCGGTGGCATCGACGATCGCGCTGACGCCGCTGTTCGTGGCGCGCACGAGGAAGCGGCGGTGCTCGACGGCGCGTAGCTTCGCGAGGGCGAGGTGGATCCAGGGCTCGGTGGAGTCGCCGAACCAGGCGTCGTTCGTGAGGTTCACGAGCAGGTCGGGGTCGCCGTGTTTCACGAGCTTCTGCACGAACGAGGGCAGGATGTCCTCGTAGCAGATGAGCGCGCCGATCTTGTGTTCGCCCCAGGGGAGCGAGTCGAGCGACGTGCCCGGCGTGAAGCGGCCCGAGTTCGGCGACCACTTGTAGAGGACGGGGAAGACGTCGCCGAAGGGCAGGTACTCGCCGAAGGCGAGCAGGTACTGCTTGTCGTAGCGGCCGAGGATCTTGCCGTCCTCGTCGGCCATGAGCGCCGTGTTGAAGTACGTCATGCGGCCGCCCCGCTCGGCCGGCGGCGTGCGCAGGACCGAGCCCACGATCGTGGGGATGCCGAGCTGCTTCGTGAGGCCCCGCTGGATCTCTTCCTTGTAGGTCGCCTCGGTGACGGCGCGCGGGGAGGGGACGGCGCCCTCGCTCCACACGACGAGGTCGACCTCCTTGGACTTCGCGAGCTCCTTCGTGCGGCCGACGTAGACGTGATACGCGTTCTTCCGAACGAAGAGGTCCATGTTCCCCTGCACGATGCCGATCCGCACCTTCTTCGCCTCGGCCATCACCTGGCCGATCGTACGGACCCGCAGGAACCCGTAGCCGGCCGCGAGCAGCGGCACGGCGATGCCGATCGCGACGATGCGGTTGTCGGCCTTCTCGCGCCTGCGCCAGGCGAGGAGGATCTCGGCGAGGGCGAGGTTCGCGCAGACGAGCACGAGGCCGACGAGGATCGGGCCGCCGAGATCGGCGACCTGCATCAGCACGGGCGCGTTGTGCACCGAGGCGCCGTAGTACCAGGGGAAGAGCAGCGGGAAGACGAGCTCGCTCGCGGCGAAGGCGAGGGCGAAGACGAGCGGCGCGGGCCAGCCGCGCGCCTCGGCGCGGCCGTAGAGCCAGCCGGCGAGCGCGATGCGGCCGCCCTGGTAGGCGCAGAGGATCGCCATGAAGAGGATACACAGCGGCGTCGGGAAGCCGCTGAAGACCTTCAACATGTCGAGCAGCCAGTAGAAGCCGGTCATCGTCATGGTGAAGCCGGCCATCCACCCGAGGCCCGCGGCGCGGCGCACGGGCTGGCCACGCAGCGCCACGATGAGCGGCACGAGCGCGACGAGCGAGAGCGGCCAGATGTCCATGCCCGGGAAGCCGAGGAAGTAGAGCAGGCCGCTCAACGTCGCGAGCCCGTAGGCCTGCCGCGCCGGGAGCGCACCCACGGGGCTCCACGCCTTCTCCTTGGCCTCGACCTTGGGCTTCGCCTTCGCCTTGGTCTGCGCGGGCGCGGCTTCACCCGCGGCCTCGCTTTCGGGCGCCTTCGCCTCGTCGGCCGCGGCGCTCGCTGCGACCTCTTCCACGCTCGGATCCTGCGTCGCCTCCCCGTCAGACATGGTCACCTGGTCCGCTTGATGATGTGGAAGCCTTGCGGCGTCTCGACGATGTCCGAGGTCTTGCCGACCTCCATCGCGAAGGTCGCGTCCGCGAACGCCGGCGGCATCGCGTTGCGTTCGAAGTTGCCGAGCGCGCCGTTCGCGGCCTTCGAGATCTCGTCGTCGGTGTACTTCGCGACGAGCTCCTCGAAGGTTGCCTTGCCGTCCTTCACCTGCTTGAGCACCTCCTCGGCGCGCTTCTTCGCGTCTTCCTTGGAGCGCGTCACCGTCTTCGGCGCGCGCTCGGCGCCCTTCCAGGTGATGAGGATGTGCGCGGCGCCCGCGATCTGACGCTCGGCCGTGGGCGCGGGCGCGGGCGTCTCGGCCGCGGAGGGCGCCGCCGAAGCCGCGGGGGGCGCCGCCGAGGTGCTGGGCTGCGCGCTCTGGCTCGGATCGGAGCCTGCGTTGCAGCAGCCGGTTGCCACGAGGGGGACGATGATGTTCGCGAGGAGACGCAGGCGCATGGCGGGCACGTATTGCCGACGTCCGGCCGGCCGTCAACCTGCGCGTTTGCTGCGAAAGCTCGTCCGGCTCGGGGTACGATGGCCCCGAGAATGCCCCGAATCCTGCACATCGAGGACGATCCCGCGAACCGCCTGCTCGTGCGCAAGCTGCTCCAGAAGGCAGGCCACGAGGTGATCGACGCTGCCGACGGGCTCGAGGGCGTCCGGCTGGCGGTCAGCGGCCTGCCGCCCGACCTCATCCTCGTCGACCTCAACATCCCCGGGCTCGACGGCTTCGAGGTGACCTTGCGCCTGCGCGCCGAGCCGCGGCTCGGGGGCGTGCCGATCGTGGCGATCACGGCCGAGGGCGACCGCGAGACGAGCCTCGCGGTCGGCTGCGATGGCTTCTTGCAGAAGCCCATCGACGCTCGCTCGTTCCCGACCGTGATCGAGCGATACATCCAGCAGGGAACGCGCGAGAACATGCCCGTCTCGGCCGGCGCCGCGCGCCTGCGCCAGCAGAGCCAGCGCATCGTGCAGCACCTCGAGGAGAAGGTGGCCGAGCTCAGCCGCGCGAACACGCGCCTGCGTGAGCTCGATGCCGCGCGGACCGAGTTCTACCGGAACATCTCGCACGAGCTCGCCACGCCGATGACGCCGATCGTCGGGTACGTAAAGCTCCTGCTCGACGAGGAGCTCGGGCCGCTCACGCGCGCGCAAGGCAAGGCGCTGCGGGCGATGGACGACTGCGTGCGGCGGCTGCGCTCGCTCATGGACAACCTGCTCGACGTGACGGGGCTCGAGACGGGGCGCATGCGCTTCATCCACGTCGACTACGACTTCCTCGACACGACGCGGCGGGCGGTCGCGCAGGTCGCGGACAACCTCGCCGAGGCGCGGATCAACTTCGTCGAGGATCTCCCGCGGGGCCCGCTGCCCGGCTGGGGCGACGCGGGGCGGCTGCAACGCGCGATGGTGCACTTGCTCGAGAACGCCGCGAAGTTCACCCCGTCCGGCGGCACCGTGGGCGTACGCGTGGCGCGCCTCGCCTCGGGGCACTACGAGCTCTGCGTGGCCGACACGGGGCCGGGCATCCCGCCCGATCAGCAGCAACGTATCTTCGACCCGTTCTACCAGGTCGACGGATCGGTCACGCGCGAGCACGGCGGCGTGGGCGTGGGGCTCGCGATCGCGCGGCGCACGGCGCGTGGGCTCGGCGGCGAGCTGCGGCTCGTCTCGCCGTGCAACGAGATCATCGAGAGCGTGCGGCTCGGCGGCGCGGCGTTTTTCCTGACCGTCGCGCAACGCGCGCCGGGCGAGCTGCTGTCGCCGGACGCGGAGAAGGAGCGGTGAGGGTCGTCTACCTCGACTGGAACGCGACGACGCCGCCGCACCCGGACGTCGTCGCCGCGATGGTCGAGGCGGCGACGAGCGCGTGGGGCAACCCGGCGAGCGTGCACGGGCCGGGGCGGCGAGCGCGGTCGCGGGTCGAGGACGCGCGCGAGGCGGTCGCCGCGCTCGTGGGGTTCGATCCACGCGACGTCGTGCTCACCTCGGGCGGGACCGAGGCGAACAACCTCGCGCTCCACCATGCCTTCGCCGCGGCGCCGGCGACGCCCGCGCAGCCTGCGCTCGTCGTGAGCCGCATCGAGCACCCGAGCGTGCTGCGGTACGCCGAGCACCTCGCCACGCGGGGCGTGCTCGTTTCGTGGGTGGATCCCGAGCCCTCGGGGCGGATCACGCCCGAGGCGGTGGCGGCGGCGATGGACGGGGCCGCTTCGGCCGGCGCCTCGGTGCGGCTCGTGGCGCTGCAGGCGGTGAACCACGAGACGGGCGTGATCCAGCCCGTAGCGGCCGTCGCGGCGCTTTGCCGTTCGCGGGGGGCGCTGCTCCACGTCGACGTGGTGCAGGCCGTGGGCAAGCTGCCGCGTGAGGCCTTCGAAGGCGCGGATCTCGTCAGCGTGGCCGCGCACAAGATCCGGGGGCCGAAGGGCATCGGCGCGTTGCTCACGGCGCCGTCGGTGCGCCTCGCGCGGCTCCTGTACGGCGGTTCGCAGGAGCGCGGGCTCAGGCCGGGGACGCAGGATCCGGTGGCGGCGGCGGGCTTCGCCGTCGCGGCCGAGCGGGCGCGACGAACACCTGCACGGTACGCCGAGCTCGCGCCGCTGCGGGACCGGCTGGAGGCCGAGCTCGTCCGGCTGGGTCGTGAGCTCGGGCGCGAGGTCGTGCGCAACGGCGAGGCCGATCGCGCGCCACACGTGACGAACCTCTCGTTCCCTGGCTGGCGGGGCGAGGAGCTCTGCGCGGCGCTCGACCTCGAGCGTGTGGCCGTCTCCAGCGGGTCGGCTTGTAGCGCGGGCACGGCCGAGCCTTCGCCGGTGCTCGCGGCGATGGTGGGCGAGGCGCGTGCGCTCGCGGCGGTGCGGATCTCGCTGGGCGAGGAGACGACCGCCGACGACGTCGACGAGGCCCTCGCGCGGTTCGCCCGTGTCCTCGGACGCACCCGCCCCAAGCCCTGAACGTTCGTCCTGCCGACCGGCTCACGCTCGGGTGCGCCGCGCGCGTTCGTCCATCCAAACCCGATGTTGGCGACCTCTCTTCGAGCCGGTTCCCGGGAGAACCGGATCGATATCGCGCGCTTGGCGGCCGGCCGGTCTTCCTTCGTGTATCGCCTGAACTATCTCGACGAAATGCGAGGAGTTTCTCCGGGCGGCATGTCCAAGTATGCGAATTTGATCAACAATTCGGCGATCTTCCGGCGCGCGAGGGTCATTCGCTTGAAACGAACGCGCGAGGCCTTTTCCTGGCCGCTCGTTCAGTTGAATCCGGTGGTGAAGTGGCGCCTTGAAGGTTACTCGTTAAGTACTCGGAAGTAGGCTTCTATTTCTGAGCACGTGTCCTGGTACACGCATCGCTCCGCGGCGGCACCATAAGGGCCCACGCCCGGCGCGTGGACAGGCCCGTCCCCGTGCCGCCAGCCATGGAGGCGGGCGGTGGGGTCGGCTCGGAGCGGCAGCGGGAGAAACGGGTGAAGCGTGTGCGCGGCCGCGATCGCCGTGGGCACCAGGATGGCGAGCAGCATGGCAAGTCGCGCGCGCGGGGCCAAATCCTGGGCGGATCGGGCGCACGCAACGACGAGGATCAAAGCCGAAGGCGCATACCAGTTCGGCTCGGGGGGCACGGCGCGGGCGAGGGCCGAGGCGGCGACGAGGGCCGTCATCGAGAACACGACCGCCCGATCGGCAAGCGGCGAGGCGCGGAGGGCGCGGGCGCCGTGGAAGAGCGTCCACGGGGTCCAGAGCAGCGCCTGGGCGACGGCCGCCGCGACGAGGGCCCCGAGGGCGCCGAGGAGCGTGAACGCGGGCGCCTGCTGGGCATAGGCATGCCGGAGCTGGAAGGCGAGGCTCGGGGCGAGCAGCGGCGCAGCGAGGGCGAGGGGAGCAAGCGCGAGGAGGCGCTCGGGGAGGCGACGCCCGCGGGCGAGCAGCACGACGAGCGGAAAGAGCGGCAGGAGCACCACCTTGGCGAGGGCGCCCGCGGCCCCTGCGAGCCCCAAGGCGAGCGCAACGGCGAGCCTGCGTGGGGAGGACGCGGCGGCCGCATCGGGCGCCGGGTCGGCCCAGAGGAGCGCCAGCACGAGGGCGAGCAGGGCCGGCCCGTCCGGGGTCGCGACGAAGCCACCCGCGACCGGGAGCAGGGCGAAGCTCGACAGGAAGGCCACGAGGTTCCTCCCCGCGGCGCCGGCCCCACGGCGTCGCGCGAGGGCCACGGTGGCGACGGAGAGGCCGAAGGAAAAGGCGAGCGGGACGAGCCGGACGTGTAACTCGAGCGGCAAGGCCGCGAGCCGGTCGACGAGCCGAAGCAGGAGCGGGATCAGCGGCGGATGGTCGACGAGCGGCGGGAGCAGGCCCGGCGCGCGCGCCGCCGCGAGGTAGTAGGCCTCGTCGGGGGAGAGATCCGTCCCGAGCGCGAGCGCGAGCCGCAGCGGCACGGCGGCGAGGACGATGAGCATCCACGCCGGAGGGGACGCTCTCAGGCGGGCACCTGCCGCTGGCGGAGGACCTCGTAGAGCGCGAGCGCGCCCGCGACCGAGGCGTTGAGCGAGCCGATCGGCCCTGCCATCGGCAGACGCGCGATGTGCTGGCAGGCGCGGAGCACGGCCTTGCGGGCGCCCTTGTCCTCGGCGCCGATCACGATCGCCACGGGCCCGCGTAGATCGATCCCGCCGAGCGTCGTCGGCCCCTGCGCGTCGAGCGCGATCACCGCGACGCCACGATCCGCGAGGGATCGCAGGGCCTCCGGCAAGGACGAGACGCGGCAGAGCGTGGCGTGCTCGATCGCGCCCGCCGACGCGCGGAACGTCGCCGGCGAGAGCGGCGCGGAGCTGTGCTCGGGCCAGACGATCCCCGTGGCCCCGAGCGCGACGGCGCTGCGCACGATCGCCCCGAAGTTCTGCGGATCCATGATGCCGTCGAGCACGACGACGATGGAGGTGGGCTCGATCGGGAGGGCGTCCACGCGGAGGATCCGCAGATCCGGCGCGACGGCGAGCACGCCCTGGTGCCTGCCGCCGCCGGTGCGACGATCGAGCTCGGCGCGCGGCGCCGTCTCGACGCGGACGCCGCGACCCTCGGCGAAGCGCCCGACGGCCTGGATCTTGGGGTTACTGCCTTGCTCGACGACCACGCGTTCGAGGGCGTCGCCGTGCACGCGCACGGCTTCGCGGACGGGCTGGAGTCCGTAAACGAGTCGACTCATGTGTGTCGCGCGGCGAGCGCGCCCTCGATCTCGGCGACGATGGCTCGCGCGGCGGCGAGCGGATCCTTCGCGTCGCGGATCGGCCGCCCGACCACGAGCAGATCCGCTCCCGCTGCGATCGCCTGCGCCGGCGTCGTGATTCTTTTCTGATCCCCCGCGTCGCTGCCTGCCGGTCGGATCCCCGGCGTGACGAGCAGCGCCTCGGGGCCGAGCGCGCTCCTGAGGTTCGCCGCCTCCGACGCGGACGCGACGAACCCTCGCACACCCGCGTCCCACGCGAGCCGCGCGACCCGCTCGGCTTGCTCTGCGGGCGACGTCGACAAACCCAGCGAGGCGAGATCCGCGCCGTCGAGCGAGGTCAACACGGTCACCGCGAGGATCGTGAGCGGCGAGCTCGCGCGTGCGGCCTCGCTGGCTGCGCGCTCGAGCATCACGCGGCCGCCGTGCGCGTGCACGGTCAAGTACCGGACGCCGAGCGAAGCGGCGCTCTGCACGGCGCGGCCCACGGTCTCCGGGATGTCGTGCAGCTTCAGGTCGAGGAAGACCTCGCGGCCGAGATCGTGGCACGCCGCGATCGCGGCCGGCCCTTCGCGCACGAAGAGCTCGAGCCCCACCTTGAGGACGCCGACCGACGGCGCGACGACACGCGCGCCGGCGCGCGCCTCTTCGAGCGAGCCGTAGTCGAGCGGGAAGACGAGCCGCCTCGTCGCTTCGTTCATCGGGGGTGTGTCGAGGTCATCGAGGGGGGGAAGGGGGCCATCGGACGGGAGGTCCGGGGCCGTCTCGGGGGCCTTGGGCTTCATGCGTCTGCATCGAAGGGATGCAAACGGCGGCCCGCGTAGGGTGCGTGTCGTCGCGGGCCGCTCGGCTGGATCAGAGGCAGGAGCAGAGCGGATCGCCGGGGGCGCAGTTGCAGGGCTTGGCCGCGCCGCCGCCGCCCGCGGGGCGAGGACCACCGCCGCCGCCGGCCTTCTTCGCTGCGTCCTGCTTCGCCTTCTCTTCGTCGAGCTGCTTCTGCAGGGCGAGGCGCGTCGCCTCGTCCTTCGCGCTCGTGAGCTGGCTGAGCAGGCTGTCGATTTTCGCCTGCGACTCCTTGGCCTGCTGCTCGATCTTCTTCTTCTCTTCTTCCAGTTGCCGGGTCTGCTCGGCAGCCGCAAGGCGCTCTTGCTCGGCCTTCTGGCTCTGGTCGACGATGAAGTACGTCGCTGCGCCGCCGATCACGACGACCGCCGCGACCACGCCGTACAGCGTCTTGCGCAGCTTCTTCTTCGACTCGTCGTGCTGCAGCTCGGCGAGCTTGCGCTCGTGCTGCTGCTGGGCGTTCATCGCCTCGAGGCGCGCCCTCTGCTCGGCCTCGACGCGGGCCTTCTCGACCTCGGCTTGACGGATCGCCTCGAGGCGCGCGGCTTCCTCGCGAGCCTTGCGCTCCTCCATGGCCCTGCGCTCTTCCTCGGCCCGGATGCGCGCTTCTTCTTCCTCGCGCTTCCGGCGCTCCTCGTCGAGCCGGGCTCGTTCTGCGGCGGCCGCTGCGGCGGCCTTCGCATCCTCCTCCTGCTTGATACGGTCCTCCTCGAGGTTCATGAGCTCCTTGAGGGAGAACAGGACCGAGCTTTCCTTCTGTTCGGACATGCGTCGTGGCTCCTTCGAAAGCAGCGCGCTCGCCGTTCGCCCCGGGGGAGGACCGCCGTGCTTCTGCAGCACGATCGAACCTTTCCGAGGACACCCGCCAATGTGAGAGTACCGCGGCGCCTGTCGGTATCAACTCCCGAAGATGCCTGTCAATTGGGTGGAGTCGATTCTTCTCCCGCACCCCGCCCCGCCCACGAATTTCGTCCCGGAAGACGGGTGAACACCGTGCCGGAGGCCCCCAATCGGCGTTTTCTCGCTTGACTGTCGCGCCGTTTCCGGGATCAGCCGCGGCCCCGGGAGGTGGTACCCACGCAGGGCGCCGTTCGTCCTCGCTTCCCATCCAGACGGACCTCCGCTAGCGTCGCCGCCCCATGGCAAAGGTCATCAAGGCGCATATCACGGGCAACGTCTGGAAGATCGAGGTCAAGGTCGGCGACAAGGTCGAGGAAGGGACCACCGTCGCGATCCTCGAGTCGATGAAGATGGAGATGCCCGTCGAGGCCGAGGACGAGGGCACCATCACGAAGATCCTCACGGAGGAGGGCAAGGCCGTGAAGGAAGGCGAGCCGCTCTTCGAGTTCGAATGAGCCGCGGGCTGCGCCCCCGAACCCCCTACTCGCGCCAGAAGAACTTCCAGGGGTTGTGCTTGAGGTCGCGCACGAGCTCCTGGAGGTCGTCGTAGAGCTGCTCGTCCATCACGAGCGCGCCCACCGTCCCCTTGCCGCGACGCACGCTCGACGCGATCGCCTGCGCGTCCTGGGTGATGCCCTTCGTGTTCCGCGCGATCTCGGCGAGGTCGCCGATCGCCTGCCGGATCTTCGCCTGCTCGCCCTCGCCCCCGACGGTCTCGCTCACGCGCTTGACGTTGGCGAGCGTGGCCCTCGCGTCCGTGAGCAAGGGCGGCGCGTCTTGCGCGAGCGCGCCCGTCGTCTTGTCCACGTTCGCGAGGATGCGATCGATCTGCGGGTTCTCGACGTACTTCTTCTTCGCCTCTTGCACGGTGTCCTGCGTGTCCACCGTGATCTGCTCGACGTTCGCCGCGATGCGATCGAGCCGCTCGCCGTTCTTGTCGAAGAAATCGCCGGTGCCCTTCAGCGTGCGCGACAGGCCGTTCAGCGCCGTGCCGATCTCGTCCTTGTTGCCGGAGAGCGCCGTGACCGTGGTGTCGAGCAGGTCGTAGGCCTTGGCGATCAGCATGTCGAGCCGCGGCGGATCGAGGCCCCGCACGATCGCGTTCTCCGCGAGCACCGGCCGATCCCCCGAGCCCGGATCGAGCGCGAGGAACTGCTCGCCGAGCACGCTCGACGAGGTCACGTAAAAGACCGCGTTGTCCCGGATGCTCGGCTGGTAGCGCTTCTCGATCTCGGCCTTCACCCGCACGAGTGGCTCCCGTTTGCCCGTCGCCCCGGGCGCCTCGCCGCCTCGGAACTGGATCTCCGTGATCTTCCCGACCTTGACGCTGGCGATCTTCACGGGCGCGCCGCTCTGCAGGCCGCCGGGGTTGTCGAAGTCGATGAAGAGGGCATACGTGGGCTGGAAGTTGATGCCGCCCATGACGAGGATGAACCCAGCGAGGAGAACGGTGGCCGTGAGGATCAGGATGCCGACCTTGACCTCGATCGAACGCGGGCTCGCCATGCGCCCACTATGCACGATGTTCGTCAGCGAAGGCAGAGCCTCGTAACATCGGGCTTCCGGCTCAGCGCGTCATGATTTCCTTCCGCCACCTCGCCAAGTCCTTCGGGTCGAAGAAGGTCATCGAGGACGTCAGCTTCGACGTTCGAGACGGGGAGGTTTTTTTCATCATCGGCCAATCGGGCGTCGGCAAGAGCGTGATGATCAAGCACCTCGTGGGCCTGCTCTACCCGGACGCGGGGGAGATCTGGCTCGACGGCGAGGAGATCAGCCGGTTCGACGAGGAGCAGATGTACCCGGTGCGCATGAAGTGCGCGATGGTCTTCCAGCATTCGACGCTCTTCGACTCGATGACCTGCGCGGAGAACGTGGCGCTGCCCTTGCGCAAACACAAGGGGCTCAAGCCGAAGGAGGCGCTCGCGGAGGCGCGAAAGCGGCTCGATCAGGTGCACATGCGCGAGTTCGCCGATCGCTTCCCGCCCGAGCTCGGCGACGGCATGCGCAAGCGCGTGGCCATCGCGCGCGCCCTCACGCTCGACCCGCGCTACGTGCTCTTCGACGAGCCGACGACGAGCCTCGACCCGGTGAGCGCGCGGCGCGTGGACAAACTCATCCGCGAGCTCAGCGACACGCTCGGCGTGACCAGCATCGTGGTGAGCCACGACCTCGTGAGCATCTTCTCGATCGCCGATCGGATCGTGATGCTCTACAAAGGTTTCGTTCGGCTGCTGGGGACGCCCGAGGACTTCAAGGCCTCGAGCGACGAGATCATCCAGCAGTTCATCCACGGCCGCGCCGAAGGTCCGATCGAGTGAGGCGCTGGCAGCGCGGGCAGTGGGGGCTCGTGCGGCCGGCGATCGTGATCGTGGTGATGGGCTTGCCGCAGCGCGGACAGGCTTCTCCGACGCGGCCGTAGACGAGGAACGGGTTCGGCGCGTCGGTTCGATCGGAGAGGTAAACAATCTCCTCGTCACGCTCGTGCACGGCGAGCGTGTGCAGGATCGTCGCGAGGATCCCCTCGGCGAGCGCCGCGATCTCGGCGGGCGTGAGCGTGTTCGCCGGGCGCTCCGGGTGCACGCGCGCGTGGAAAAGGGCCTCCGTCACCTGGATGTTGCCGAGCCCCGCGAGCACGGTCTGATCGAGCAGCACCGTCTTGATGGGCCGACCCGAGCCGCCGATCCGCGCGGCGAGGCGCTCCGCGTCGAGGCCGTCACGCAAGGGATCGGGGCCGAGCGACGCGACGATCGCGGCAAACGAAGCACGCGGCACGATCTCGAGCCGGCCGAGCATCCGCACGTCGACGTAGTCGAGCACGCGGCCGTCCCGCAAAAAGAGCCGCGCACGTCCATGCCGCGGGCCCTCGTCCCCGGCGCGAACGCGCCACCGGCCCGTCATGCCGAGGTGCGACGCGAGCCCCGCGCCTCCGTCGAACGCGAGCAAGAGCTGCTTGCCCACGCGCTCGATCCCCTCGAACGATCGCCCCGCGAGCGCCGCCGCGAAGCTCGCCGGTGTGGTTGTTCCTTTCAGGACGGGCGTCCGGTCGGCCTCGGCGCGATCGATCGTCGCGCCTTCGAGGATCCGGCGGAGCGCGCGCGCCTGGTGTTCGACCTCGGGCAGCTCGGGCATCGGTGCGGAGCGTCGAAACGAAACCTAGGGCCCGAAGAACACGTAACCAAGCGCGGAGAGGATCAGGTCGAGCACGATCACCGCGAGCGAGGCGTTCACGACGGCCCGCGTGGTCGCCCAGCCGACGCCCTCGCTGCCGCCGTGCGTGTGGAGCCCCGAGTGCCCCGCGACGACGGGGACGGCGGCGCCGTAGGCGAGGCACTTCGCCAGGCCGACGATGAGGTCGCCCGTGTCGACGAGGTTCAGGTTGAAAAACGTCCGCGGGTTGACGTCGAACATGACGTACGCGGTGAGCATGCCCGTCAACATCGCCACGCCCGCCGCCCAGATGACGAGCACGAGCGTCATGACGAGGCTCGCGAGGAAGCGCGGCTTGATGAGGTAGTCGATCGGATCGGCCGCGCACATGCGCAACGCGTCGACCTGCTCGGTGACGACCATCGAGCCGATCTCGGCGGCGATGCCCGCGCCCACGCGCGTGGCGAGCATGAGCGCGCTGATGGTGGCCGCGAGATCCCGGATGAGCAGCTCCAGGTACGAGGCGCCGACCATGCTGAACTCGGGCAGGATGCGCTTGACCTGCAGGCCACCCTGGAGGACCAGGATCATGCCGATGAAGCCCATCACCACGGTCAAGAAGACGACCGAGCGGTTGCCGATCTCGAACATCTGCCGGACGACGGCGCCGAGGTCCGGCCGGCCGCGAACGCAGTAGTAGAGCGTCCGGATGAAGACCGCGGCGATCTCGAGCCCCATCACCACGAGCTCGATCGCCTTCGCGCCGATCACCGCGGGGATCGACGCGTCGGGCGCCTCTCGGGCCGTGTCGAGGCCGCTCTCGGGCGCGCCTTCGTCGTGGGTCTTCGCCGCGGCCACGTGCGCTCAGTCCAGCGTGAAGGAGACGAAGTAGTCGAGGACGAAGATGCCCGCGGCCGAGGCCACCACGGTCGCGTTCACGGCCCGCCCGACCCCCGGCGCGCCGCCCTTCACCCCGAGCCCGTACTGGCAGCTCGACAGGGCGATCACGACGCCGAAGACGATGCTCTTCACGAGGCCACTCGTCACGTCGGACAGGCCGAGCAGGCCACTCGTGAGGCCGTTGTAAAACGTCTTCGGCTCGACGCCGAGCAGGCCGAGGCCGCCGTACGCGGCGCCGAGCAGCGCGAGCGTGTCGGCGAAGATCGTCGACAGGAAGAGCGTCGTCACCATGGCCACGAAGCGCGGCGCGATGAGGAAGGCGATGGGATCGATCGCGAGCACGCGCAGCGCGTCGATCTGCTCGGTGACGACCATCGTGCCGAGCTCGGCGGTGTTGTTCGCGCCGACGCGGCCGTTGATCATGAGCGCCGTCAAGAGCGGGGCGATCTCGCGCAGGATGCCGAAGCCCGCGCCCCAGCCGAGCAGGCCTTGCGCGCCGAGGCGCACGACGAGCGGCGCGGCCTGGATGACCATGATCGCGCCCGTGAAGAGCGCGGTGACGATCACGATGGGGATCGACTTCACGCCCATCCGGTAGAGGTTCCGGAGCGTCTCCTGTCGATCGAAACGCAGCGTGACGAGCCGCCGGACGATCTGGTAGCCGAGCAGGCCCATGCCGCCGACGGTGGCCGCGGCGCTCATGAAACCGCCGCCGATCTCCTCCAGGAGACCCACGTCGGGCGGCGGCGTCGAGGCGGCAGACGGGGGCTTTTTCGCGGCCATGCGCGAGGTCGAGCTTAGCCCAGTCCGAAGGGCCGCGGATCACGAAGCGCGGCGCCATGCCCGCAGAAAGAGCCAGCCGGCGAGGGCCGCGGCGAGGACCACGAGCGTACCGAAGGCCACGACGAGGCGTGTTTTGCCACGAAACAGCGGGGACCGCGTGGGTTGACGCGCTGCGCGACCCGCGTCGAGCAGGGCCTCGGTTTGGCGGGGATCGAGGCGCCCGCCTTCGGGGACGAGGGCGCGCAGGGCCGCGCGTGCTGCGGAGAAGGCCGCGGCGTCCGTGGGCAGCGGCGTGTCTTCGTCGAGGTCGACCTCGTCGAGCGCGCGAGGCAAGAGGCGCGTGGTGATCACGTCGGCCTCCTCCGGATGGGCGCTGCGCGCGAGCGCGAGGTACCCCGCGTCCTGGATGCCGCGGCGCAGGAGCTTCAGGCGGATCGAGGGGAAGACGCCGTCGAAGCCGGCCGAGTGGTGCGCGAAGGGCGCGGTCTGTTTGCCCGGGTAGACGAGCACGCCGTCGCCGAGCGCGCTGTCGCCGTCGTCGTTGTGGAACGTCTCGGCGACGACGAAGGGATCGATCGGGCCGCGGCCGCCGCGGTTGCCGTCGTTCCAGAACGTGGTCTCCCAGAGGAACCAGCGGCCCGTGGGCCGCGTGGCCGCGATCCAGGCATCGGCGAGCAAGCTCGTGGCCGGCGCGTCGAGCATGAGCGGGCCCGAGTGCGGCAAGCGGCCGTTGTAGACCCAGACGTCGCGGCCCTTCTGTCGTGCGCCGAGCGCTTCGTCCTGCTGGAAGCTCTGCGAGGGCATGAGCACGAGATCCACCTTCTGCTCGCGTGGATCCTCGTGGCAGGAGTGCGCGACCCGCACGCGCGTCCGCGCCGGAGACTGCGCGATCATCGAGCGCCACGTGGGGCCACGCGGGCTCTCGCATTGCTCGTCGATCGCGTAGAGGAAGACGTCCTCCACGGCCTCCGGGATCCGCGGGACGAGCGCCTCGATCACGCGCAGCGTCTCCGGATGGGGATCACCGAGCGTGCCGTACGCGCCGAGCGCGACCGCGCTCGTCGGCGCACCTTCGCCCGGCCCCTCGTAGCCGTGTTCCTTCGTGTACCAGCCGCCCGTGAGCCCGGGGCGGAGGCGCTCGAGGTCGGCCTCGCTCCGGATCGATCCGAGCGCGTCGACGTGGTGCCGGTGCAGGAGCTGGAAGAGCTGCTTCTCCGCCGGCTCGAGCGCGCCGATACGCTGGACGAGGTTCTTCGGCTCGTAATACGCGAGGAAACTCGCGGCGCGGTAGGGCAACTCGGCGCTGCCGACGTGGAGGATCACGGGCAAACGAGAGAGCACCACGTCCGCGTGTCGCACGACGATCTCGGCCGGGTGACGTCCGCTCTCCGTGCGCGTGGGGACCTCGACGTCGATCCAGATCGCGCCGCGGGATCGCGCCTCGATCCGCATCGGGTAGGGCAGCCACGAGGGCGCGTGCTCCACGGGGACGAGCGGATCGGGCAAGGCGCCGAGCACGTCCTCGTCCGGCGGCCTCGACGTCGGCGTCCACCCGAGCGACTCGCCGGCTTCTCGATCGTTGCGCGAGCGCGCCGTGATCTCGAGGTACGACTCGACGAAACGATCGACGCGGATCGGCGCAGGCATCACCACGTCCACCCCGACACCACCAAGCGGCGCGTCGCCGGCCTCGACGATCACCTGCAGCGCCACCACCTCGCCCCGCAACGCGTGGAGCTCGATCGGCCGATCCACGCCGCCGAGTGTTTGCCCGGATCGAATCGCTCGATCGAGATCCGGCCCCTCGCGCCGCACACGCACGCCGTCGTCCACCACGACGACACGCGGCCCCTCCGCCGACGCCGCCGTCGCGAGCAGCACGAGCGCGAGACCTGACGTGAAACTCGCCGCCTTCACGCGTGCACCAACCTCGCGCGTTGCAGCGCCGCGTGCAGGGCCTCCGCGCTTCGATCCCAGCCGGGCGGCGCCGCGCGCGTGAGCTCGTCCTCCGACCATTCGCGGCTCGTCACCTGCTCGATCGCCGCGACCAGCAGGCGCGCGTCGCGCGGCGGAACGAGCAGGCCCGTGCGCTCGTGCTCGACGACATCGGGGATGCCACCCACGCGTGTCGCGACGACCGGCCTGCCCGCGGCGAGCGCCTCCAGCACCACGTTCGGCGTGCCCTCGGCCCAGCTCGGCAGGACGAGCGCGTCCGACGCCGCGAGGTAACGCGCCACGTCCTCGGCCGGACGCGCGCCCGCGACGACGAGCGGCAACCCCGCGTCACGACGCGCCTCCAGCGCCTCACGTAACGAGCCGTCTCCGACGAGCACGACCTTGAACCGACCGGGCGACCGCGCCTCGATCGACACGAGCGCGTCGCAGAGCTCGAGCAGGCCCTTCTCCTTCTCGAGCCGACCGACGTAGACGAGCACCTTCGCGCGTGTATCGAGCCCGAGCGACACGCGCGCGAGGGCGCGGTCTCGCGGCTGGAAGAGCGCGCGATCGACGCCGTTTGGCACGAGCGTGACGCGATCCCGCGGCGCGCCGAGCTCCTCGAGCGCGCCGAGCATCGGGCGGCTCACGCCGATCACCACGCCCGCGCCGCGCAGCGTGCCTCGCACGAGCGCGCGCACCGACGGCCAGCGCGCGATCACGTTCACGTCGGTGCCGTGCGCCTTCACCGCGTACGGCAAGCCGAGGGCGCGCGCGAGCTTCTGCGCCGCCCACGCGTCGGGGAAGAGCCACGCGCCGAGCACGACGTCGAAGCGGCGCCGCAGCGCGGCGAGGTGCGGCGCGAGCCCCGCGAGGTAAAGCGGCCCGTTCACCGCCGCGAGCCACGGGCCCGCGAGCGGCAGGTACGGCGCGCGCGGGTGCGAGACGGCGAGCCCGTCGATCGTGTCCTCCGCGGGCAGCCGGCTGAGCTTTCCGACCCGGGCGCGATCCCCGAGCAGCGACGCGCCCGGCACCCACGGCACGACGCCGAGGACGTTCACGTCGGCGAGGCGCGCGAGCGCGGCGAGCTGCCTGCGCTGGAAGGGGCAGGCGAGTGGCTCCACGCGGTTCGGGAAGATCCGCGTCACGGCGAGGACACGCAGGCGCTCGCCTCCACGTGAAGGAGAATGGGTCGTCCCGGGGAGCTCGCGCCGCATCACATGGATTCGAGGGCGCGACCGGGCGGCGCGTTGTCGTCCGTCCGGCCCGGCGCGCCCTGCAATCGGTCTCGGGTTTGGCCCGATTGAAAAGGTTTCACGATGTGGGAGAATGGGATCTCCGGGGGGCGCGGATGGACGATTGGGGACCCGAGTCGGGGCGCGGGGGCGTGATCTTGCGGACGCTCGCCGAACGTCCCTTCTGTTCGATCGTGATTCCTTGTTACAACGAGGAGGAGCACATCGAGCGGGTCGTGCGGGCGGCGTCCGCGCAGCGGTATCCGTCCGATCGAATGGAGATCTTCGTCGTCGACGGCCGATCCCTCGATGGGACACGCGACATCGTGCGCGCGCTCGCGGCCGAGGATCCGCGCATCGTCCTGCTCGACAACCCCCAGAGGCTCCAGGCCGCGGCCATGAACATGGCGATCAAGCGCTCGCGCGGGGACGTGATCGTGCGCATGGACGCGCACGCCGATTACGACCCCGATTACGTGGCCGCGTCCGTCGCGGCGTTACGGCGGACGGGGGCGCTCAACGTGGGCGGGGCCATGCGCCCCCGGGGGATAACGACATTTCAGCGGGCGCTCTGCGCGGCGCTCTCGAGCCCGATCGGGGTGGGCGGCGCCGCGTCGCGGGATCCCGATCGTGAGGGATACGTGGAGAGCGTGTGGTGCGGGGCGTTCCGCCGCGAGGCCTTCGAGCTCGTGGGGCTCTTCGACCCGGACGCGCGGACGAACGAAGACGCGGAGCTGAACCAGCGGATCCTGGCGCGCGGCGGGCGCATTTACCAGTCGCGCTCCATCGTGGGTCATTATTATCCACGGGACTCGTTCGGCGGCCTCTTCCGGCAATATTACAACTACGGGGCGGGGCGCGCGCGGACGATCCTCCGGCGCGGCTTGCCGCCCTCCTACCGCCCTTTGATACCGTTCGCCACGCTCGTCACCTTCACGGCGCTCGTCCTGCTCGCGGCCGTGTATACGCCGGCGAGGCCCGTCCTCGGGGCGGCCGTCAGCGTGTATGCCTTCGCCGTGCTCGCGGGGGCCACGCGCGCGGCGTGCCGCGCCGAGAAGCGCCTCGTTTTCCTGATTGCGGCGATCTTCCCGGTGATGCATTTCGCCCATGGACTCGGCTTCGCGGTCGGGCTCGCGCGGCACTGGGAGGGCGCGGCGCGGGACGCGGAGCCGGAGCGGCTGACGGCGCGATAGAAATCGTCGAGCGGGCGAGCCGCGCCGGAGCATCTGATGGGTGAATGCTGGGCTTTTTCCCCGCGGTAGGGCTCGCCGTCACGGACGCGACGGCGGCGGTCACGGTCGAACAAAGCGCGGTCACGGGTATCACGCCCGGCGGCGGATATGGCCTCGCGCTGACGAGCGTGGACGGGTCCTTGCGGCTCGTCTCGCGCGCGGCGCGCGCGGGGTTCTTGTTCGACATGACGGGGCGTTATGGACGCGCGCTCTGGGCGTCGCGTGGCGCGATGTTCCCGCAGGACATCGCGGGCACGGCGGTGACGCGCCTCGATATCGTGACCTCGCCCCGCACGCTCTTCACGTTCGGCGCCGACGGCCTGCTCGCGTCGCGGCTCGGGCTCCGGGCCACGAACGAGCTCATGGCGCGTGATCCGTTCCTCCAGGGCAGGATCATTTATTCGTTCGGCAGCCGCCTCGGCTTCACCGCGACCACGTCCCCGCGGTCCTTCGCGCGATTCGACGCGGGATACACGCAGGCCGGGGCCGTCGCCGCGGATCACCCGGAGGCCGTGGGCCTCGACAGTCACGCGGTGACCGGCAGCGCCTCGTATTCATGGCTCGCGGGCCGTCGCCTCCGCTTCGGGCCCATCGCGCGGGCGAGCTTCACCCATTTCGAGAATGCCCTGCTCGACGTGGATCTGACGCGCGGGCACGCCGACGTCGCCACCGTCACGGGCCTGGCCTCCGCGACGTACGAGGTCACCCGGCGTATTCGCGGGACCGCGGCGCTCGGGTTCACGGCTGCGAGCCCGCCGACGTTCCTCCAGAACAAATCCTCCGCCCCGGTGATCGCCCCCGACGCGCGCATCGACGCGCGTTATGCGGGACGAAATTACGGCTTCCTCGGCATGTACAGCTTCTCGTATTCCTCGCTCGGCCCGCGTATCGGGTTCGGGGCGCAACACGCGGCGGGGCTCGAGATGTGGAGCCGGCCGCGGCCGGGGCGCGATTTCCGGAGCGTGATCGCCCGCGGGATCCTGCGCTTCCGCCACGGCGAGACGCCCCTCGCGATGCAGCCGAGGCTCGGCATGCCGGCGGGCACGCCGATACCCACGGGGAAATTCGTGACGACGGCGGTGGCGGCGGGTGGCTCGCTCGGAATGCCACTCGCGACGGGCATTTTGTTCACCGGCGGGATCGATATCGAGCTCATCAGCACGCGCCTGGACCCGGACCCGACGGGCGCATCGGCGCCGATGTTCCGGACGATGGTGACGGTGGCGGTCTCGGCGATCGGGTCGACGGACCCGCTACGAAGGGTGCCGCGGGACCCGGACCTGCAGGACCAGGACGCGCAGCCGGCCGTCCTCGGCGAGGAGAAGGCGCGGGCGGCGGGGGCGCGGGCAGGAGGCGAGGTTACAGAAGGGGCCGGCGAGGACGAGGACGCGTTCTACGAGGAGTGAAGTTTGTGAGGTGGACCGCGCGACGAGGTCGATCGAGGTCGGGATCGACATCGGTGCGTGAGGCGCGCGGTGCGATCGAGACCTCGAGTGACCCGGTTGCGTGAGGCGCGAGGTGCGATCCAGGTCGGGATCGACACAGTTGCGCGAGGCGCGAGGTGCGATCCAGGTAGGGATTGACACAGTTGCGTGAGGCGCGGGGTGCGATCGAGACGTCGAGTGACCCGGTTGCGTGAGGCGCCGGGTGCGATCCAGGTGGGGATCGCACCCGGTGCGCCTGTGGAGGGCGGAGACCTCACCGCGATCCAATCCGCAGCAACACGACCTTGACCGTATCCAGCAAGATCGACAGGTCGAACCAGACCGAAAGCGTCTTGATGTAGAACAGATCGTGCTGGAGCTTCTCGAGCTGGTCCTCGGTCGTCGCGCCGTAATGGTACCGGACCTGCGCATACCCCGTCAGCCCCGGCTTGACGAAGAGCCGCTGCCGGAAAAACGGAATCTCCCGCTCGAGCTCCTCCGTGAAGCTCGGACGCTCAGGCCGCGGCCCAACGAGGCTCATGTCCCCACAAAGCACATTCCAGAGCTGCGGGAGCTCGTCGAGCCGCGCCCTGCGAATGAACCGACCCACCCGCGTCACCCGAGGATCATCCTCCGACGCCCACCGCGCCTTCCCATCCGCCTCCGCGTCCGTACGCATCGAACGAAACTTGTAAATGGTGAAAGGCCGCCCAAACACGCCCGCCCGCACCTGCGAATAAAGCACCGGCCCCGGCGAGTCGAGCTTCACCGCGATCGCCGTGAGCAACATCAAAGGCGCCCCGAGCACGAGCCCAATGGACGCACACACGACGTCGAGCAGGCGCTTGCCCAAGAGCGTCCGCTTCGCCACCCGAAAGCCATTCGCAAACACGAGCTGGCTCGGGCGCAACTCCCGGACGAAAATCTTGCCCGTGATCCGCTCGTAAAACTCCACGCCCTCCTCGATCTCGACACCCCGGAACTTGAGCTCCAGAAGCGCGTCGATGGGCAACTTGCCCCGCCGATCCGCAGCGCACACGATGATGTGCCGGACGCCATACTCCCCGGCGATCCGCGGCAACTCATCATAAACGCCGAGCACGTCGGGCGCCGCGCGCCCCGGGTCCCCCTCCTGCACGAGGCGCCCGACGAACCGCATGCCCCCCGTATCGTGCGTCCGAGCCCCGGTAATCACAGCATCCGCGAGGGGCCCCGAGCCGAGGACCAAGGTCCGCTTGCAAAAGCGATCACTCGCCACAGCCCGCGCGAGCCCCGTACGAAAGAGCGGCAAGACGAGCGCGCCCGCCACGAGCCCGAGCGCGACCGCACCAAAACGCTCGGTCGCAGCATCAGAGAAGCCCTGGAAGACCAGCCATAAGAGGAGCACCGAGACGCCCAGGGCACGCGCGACTTTCCAGGCAAGGGTGCGGAGATCACGAACGGGTGAAGGTCCGTAAAGTCCGTGGTAATAGAGCGAGGCCTGCGCCACGAGCGTGATCGCCGCAGCGTCGAAGACACGGGATACCGTGGCGACGTCACGAAAGCCCTCGATCACCGCCGCACCCGCGCAGACGAGTGATACGAGCAGGCCAGCCTCGACGAACCATACAATGGCACGGCGACGCGACCGGAACAGCTCGAGCATGTCCGTCCCCCCCCCAGCGTAACGCGAGAGACCCCAGACCAGGGGCTGTCCGCCCCTGGACCCCGACCAGGGGTTGTCCACCCCTGGACCCGGACCAGGCACGGCCTGGACCGGGGGTTTGGGGCGTAGCTCGGCTCGGCCGAGCGCAGCCCCATCGTCGAGCGCGCATCGACCGCGATGCGGTCGATGCACAGGAGAAGGTCAGCGTTACTGTGTGGCAGTGGTTACGTTAGCTCCCGGTCACGCGAGGTGCCAGGGGGGCAGGGGTGTCACTCGGCGACGCCGTTCGTCCCCTCGTGACCCGCGCCATTCGTGTCGGTCGGATCGAGGGGAGGAGGCGGGACCGTGCCCTCTTCGGCCTCGGCGAACGCCTCGATCGCGACGATTCGCTCGTCCCCGTCGACGTTCATGAGCCGCACGCCCTGGGCATTGCGGCCCGTCTCCCGAATCTCGCTGGCCTTGGTGCGCAAGGTCTGGCCACGATCCGTCACGAGCATGATCTGATCCGCCGGCGACACCATGGCGACGCCGACGACCGGGCCATTCCGCTCGCTCGCGTCGATGAGGATGACCCCCTTGCCACCACGACTCTGGAGGCGGAACTCGTCGAGCGGCGTGCGCTTGCCATAACCACGCTCGCAGACAGCGAGGACCCGATCACGACCGCCGTCCGTGACGCAGAGGCCCACGACGAAATCACCCTCGTTGAGCTCGACCCCCTTCACGCCCATGGTGGCCCGCCCCGTGGCCCGGACCTCACCCTCGGGGAAACGGATCGACATGCCCTCGCGCGTGGCAATGAGGAACTCACGCGAGCCATCGGTGATCGCCGCAGAGAGGAGCTGATCGTCCTCCTCGATACGCACGCCGATGATGCCCTTGTCGCGGAAATTCTCGTACTCCTCGAGCGCCGTCTTCTTGATCTGGCCACGCCGCGTGAGCGTGACGACGAACCAGCCCGTCTCGATACGCGGGACCGGCGTGATGGCGGCGATCTTCTCGCCCTGCTCCATCCCGACGAAGTTCACGATCGCCCGGCCCTTCGCATTCCGCGCCGCGCTCGGGATCTCGTAGACCTTCTTGACGTAAACCTTGCCCTTGTCGCTGAAGAAGAAGACGTAGCTATGCGTGGAGGCGACGAAGAGCTGGCTCACCCAGTCCTCGTCCCGCGCCTCCATGCCCACCATGCCCTTGCCACCACGACGCTGCGCCCGATACGTGGTGACCGGCGTGCGCTTGACGTAACCCAGGTGGGAGATGGTGACGACCATGTCCTCCTCCTGGATGAGGTCCTCGACCTGGATCTCAGCCTCGGTCGGGACAATCTCGGTGCGGCGAGCGTCATTGTAGCGGCTCTTGATGTCCTCGAGCTCGCCCACGATGACGTCCATGAGCTTACCCTCGTCCGCGAGGATGCCCGTGAGGCGCGTGATCTCCTCGACGAGCGCCCCATACTCGCGCGCGAGCTTCTCCCGCTCGAGGCCCGTGAGCCGAGAGAGGCGCATCTCGAGGATCGCCTTGGCCTGGCGCTCGGAGAGGAAATAATCGCCGCGGCCATCCGCCTCGACGCACTCGGGCTCGGGGCGGCCCGCGCGGCGCAAGAAGTCGCCGAGGCCGCGGAGCGCGAGCCTCTGCAGGCGATCACGCGCCTCCTCGGGATCCTGCGAGGAGCGGATCGTGGAGACGATGACGTCGACGTCAGTCGTCGCCATGCCGAGGCCCTCGACGAGCTCACGTTGCGCCTCGGCCTGGCGAAGCTCGTACCGGGTGCGCCGCGTGACGACCTCACGGCGATGCTCGACGAAGTGCGCGAGCGTCTCCTTGAGGCCCAGGACAGCCGGCCGGCCGTTGGCGATCGAGAGGTTGATGATGCCAAACGTCGATTGCAGGTCCGTCAGCCGGTAAAGCTGGTTTTGAACGACCTGCGGGAAGACGTCCTTCTTGAGCTCGACGACGACACGCATGCCCTCGCGGTCGCTCTCGTCGCGAACCTCGGAGATGCCCTCGATGCGCTTCTCCTTGATGCACTCGGCGATCTTGGCGACGAGCTTGGCCTTGTTGACCTGGTAGGGGATCTCGGTGATGACGATCTGCTCGCGATCCCCCTTCAAGGTCTTCTCGACGATGCAGCGGCCACGCATGCAGATGGTGCCGCGGCCCGTGCGGTAGGCCTGGTCGATGCCGCTCTTGCCATAGATGAGCCCACCCGTGGGGAAGTCAGGCCCCTTGACGTGCTGCATCAGTTCGTCGACGGCCGCGTCGGGGTTGCGGATGAGGAGGACCGTCGCGTCGATGATCTCGCCGAGGTTGTGCGGCGGGATGTTCGTCGCCATGCCGACGGCGATGCCGCCCGAGCCATTGACGAGGAGCTGAGGGAACTTGGCCGGAAGGACCGCAGGCTCGAGCTCGAAGCCGTCGTAGTTCGGGATGAAATCGACGGTCTCTTTTTCGATGTCGGTGAGCAGATCGGTCGCGATGCGCGCGAGGCGGCTCTCGGTGTACCGCATGGCCGCAGGCGAGTCGCCGTCGACGGAGCCGAAGTTACCCTGGCCGTCGATGAGCGGGTAACGGAGGCTGAACGGCTGCGCCATGCGGACGAGCGCGTCGTACACGGCCGTGTCGCCGTGCGGGTGGTACTTGCCGAGCACGTCACCGACGACACGCGCGCATTTCTTGTGCGCACCCGAGGGCCCGATCTTCTGCTCGTGCATCGAGTAGAGGATCCGCCGGTGCACCGGCTTGAGCCCGTCGCGCACGTCGGGGATGGCGCGACCGATGATCACGCTCATCGCGTAATCGAGGTAGCTGTTCCTGAGCTCGTCCTGGATGCTGACGGGGGTCTTCTGCTGGATGTTCGAGGTATCTTCCATACCGCCGCTCGGGCCTCGGCCCGGCGCGCGAGAGGCCGAAAATAAGGCCTCGTCCGCGCCAACCGGAGGACGCTCTCAGGTAGTACACGACCCGTGAACCTGCAATCAGGTTCGAGGGTTTTGCGCGCCCGGTCGGGGCCGTCGTTGCCCCGGCCCGGCCCGTCCGTCTCGGCCGGGAAGGACGAGGCTCAAGGCACGAGCGCGCAGGTGGCCACGCTGACCACGCCAGGGGCGATCTCCGCCGAGCAGGTGGCCGCGACGACCTCCACGCCCGCGGCGTCCCGCCCGACGAGCTTGATGGCCGCGTAGCTGCCCGGGGCGACCGGCGCGAAGCGGAGAGGTTGCGCGCAGCCGACGCCCTCGGCGAGCAAAGCCCCCGGCGCGCCGAGCTCGGCGTCGTACGTCGCGACGTTCTCCTTCGCGCACGACGTGCCCGCCGCCGCGAGCACGTCCGCGAGGGAGAGGTCGAGCGCGCCGTCCGCGCTGAGCGGGTCGCAGAGCGCGCTCACGACGAGCCCCTTGACGGCGAGGGCCGTACACGAGGCGCCCCAGGTGACCGGTCCGCCAGCCTCGGCGCGGGCCTCGACGCGGAAGGAGTAAGCCTTCCCCGGCGTGATGTTCTGCGTGTACGGCGCGGGCGCAGGGCTGCCACACGCGAGGTTCACGAACGGAGGCAAGGCCGGATCGTCCGGGCGCACGTCGAAGCTCGCGACGTCGCCCGTGATCACGGGGTTGCCCTGGGGATCGATCGAGATCTGCGTGCAGGTGAGCTCGAGGCCGGGGATCGAGCTCGTGCCGGCGAGCGTCGCGCGTGGATCGACGCGCACGCCCGTCTCGGTCTGGAGCGGGGCGAGCTCTTCACACTCGGTCGGGGTGGAGCGGACATTCTCCTGGGCCGTGAGGTCCTCGCAGAAGGTGGACCAGGCCGGCACGACGGTGCCGGCGGCCGGCGCGTCGCGGCGGACCATGCTGCGGCTGCCGGAGGAGGTGCCGCCGACGGGCGTGAGGTCCGCGGCGGGGAGGTCGTAGCCGTCGATCTGGACGCGGTAGACGTGGTCGACGAGGATCTGGCGAAAGGTGACGCTCGCCGTGCAGGTGACGGGCGGCGACGAGGGGAGCGGGAAGGGCGCGGCCGGGTCGGTGACGTCGAGGACGGTGGCCACGTAGCTCTGCATGGCGCCGGTCGCGGCGGTGCAGGGGACGTCGCCGAGGAACTGGCTCGGGTCGACGAGGATGCTGGTCGGCAAGGCCGTCACGGCGTCGAGGTCGATGTCGGTGTCGGACGTCTCGTCACACGCCGCGCTCGCGAGGGCGAGGGCGACGAGGGGCACGAGCACGAGGGTCCGGCGGCGCATGGGGCCGGCGTAGCCGATGGCGCGGCTCGATGCCAGGCAAAACACGTCCGGCGCGGCGACGGCGCCTCGGGCGGTCCGGGGTGCGGGTGGACGGCCCGCAGCAATCATGATCTGCTCGATCGCGGCAGGAGGAGCGATGGCGGTTCGGAGGAGCGCGACGAGGGGGCTCTTCGTCGTACTTGCGTGGGTGGCCGGTTGTCAGCTCGTGTCCGGGCTCCCGGACGAGCTCTCGCTGGGGACGGGCGGCGGCGGAGGTGGCGTCGAGCCGGCCGTGTGCGTGCGTGACGAGGTGCCCGCGGCGCCCGCGGTGCAAGGCGCGGGCGGCGAGGAGGAGTTCGTCGTGGCGTTACGCACGATCAGCCTCGAGGACAACCCCGACGGCGCGCTGCCGGGGATGAACCTGGACGGGCTCTGCTCGTGCGCCGAGGACGGCCCCGCGTGCAGGTCGCTCGATTCGGACAGCGGCGGAGGGACCTGCGACGACGGCGCCGGGCGCGACGCGGGGAGCAACATCGTCTTCGGCGCGCTCGGGTACCTGCTGCAGGTGGCGGACACGTCGAGCTCGTTCAGCGCGCTGGCCGAGTCCGGCGGGTGGACGTTGCTCCTGCGCGTGCGCGGCTACAGCGGGACGGCGGAGGACGACGAGGTGGAGGTGAGCTGGTACGAGAGCCCGGGCCGCGCGGCGCCGGCGTGGCAGGGCTCCGACGCGTGGCCCGTGGCGTCGGACGCCGTCACGCCGGGCCAGAGTGATCCGTACGCGGCCAAGTACAGGGATCCCGTGGCCTACGTGACCGGGGGCAAGCTCGTCGCGTTGCTCCCCGCGGCGTCGCTCCGGTTCGCCGGGGGCGACATGTCGATGCGGTTGCAGCTCGTGGACGCGCGGCTCGTGGCGAGGATCGAGGCGATCCCGGGAGGTCGCTACCGCCTGCGGGAGGGGAAAATCGGCGCGAGGATCCCGGTGCCGGAGGTCTTCGCCGCCCTGTCGAGCTTGCGCACCATGTCGGGCGCGCCGCTCTGCACGGACGCGCCGCTGTACCCGGCCACGAAGAACCTGACCTGCCGCGCCGTGGATCTGCTGCTCGGGGAGCCCGACGAGGACACGCCCTGCGAGGCGCTCTCGTTCGGCGCGAACTTCCACACGGAGCCAGCCGCGCTCGGGCCGGTCCTGCCTCTCCCCGAGGCGCCGGCGGGCTGCGCGTCGGAGGTCGATCCGATCTCCGACACGTGCGCAGAGCTCTGAGCTTCGGGGGTCCTCCTCGCTCAGCGCCCCGGCGCGGCGAGCGTGGCGGCCGCGATCGCGGGCCAGTCGATCCCCGCGGGCAAGCGGCCCTCCGCGCGCTCGGGCCGGCCGCCGCCGCGCCCGCCCGCCGCGAGGGCGGCGCGCTTCAGGAAGGCGCCGCAGTCGAAGCTGCTGCCCGGTCCACGCGCGGCGAGCACGATCGTGCCGCCGTCGGCCTCGCCCGCGAGCAGCGCGACGAGATCTCCCTCGGCCGTGATCCGCCCGGCGACCGCGCGCACGAGATCGAGCGACGCATCCTCGATGACGCCGACGACCGCGCGTTCGCCCCGCGCGAGCGTGGCCTTCACGAGCGCCTCGGCGATCGCCGAGGCCACGCGCCCTCGCACGCGCCCGAGCGCCTGGCGGGCCTCCTCGAGCTCGCGGCGCAGCTTTTCGATGCCCCCGGGCACATCCTCGAGGCCGCACGTGAACTCACGCGCGAGCGCGCGCACGACGTCGGCTTCGCGCGCGAGCTTCGTCCGCGCGCGAACGCCCGCGGAGAACGTGACGCGTATCTTGCCCTTGTACCGCTCGAGCCCGTCGATGCGGACGAAGCCGACCTGCGCGGTGTTCGTGCAGTGCGTGCCGCCACAAGGGGAGACGTCGAAGTCGCCGATCGCGACGACGCGGATGTTGTCGTGCACCTTGGGTTGCCTGCGCAGAGGTAGCGCGCGGAGCTCGTCCTCCGAAGGGAAGAAGGCGCGGATCGGGGCGTCGTCGTCGACGACGGCGTTCACGAGGGCCTCGGCCTCGGCGGCGGCGCGCTCGTCGAGGGTCGCGACGTCGAGATCGATCGTGCACGCGCTCTCGCCGAGGCGCGAGGAGACGGTCTCGGCGCGGGCGACGTCGGCGAGCGCGCGCGAGAGCATGTGCTGGCCCGTGTGCTGGGCCATGTGCACGAGGCGGCGCGGCTTGTCGATCGTGCCCTCGAGCTCGGCGCCGATCGCGGGGCGCGCGCCCTCGATCACGTGGTGGATCCGTCCCTCGTCGTCGAGCTGGACGTCGACGACGAGGGCCTCGCCGAGCCTGCCCCGATCGGCCATCTGACCGCCGGACTCGGGGTAAAACGCGGTGTGATCGAGCAGCACGCTCGGGCGCCCGGCGTGGTCTGCGTGCGCGACGACGCGGCCGCGGAACGAGAAGAGCTTGGGATCGTCGTGGTAGAGCGGCGAAGTGCGAGGGGTGGCCAATGGGCTCCTACGGGCGAGAGGAGGGCAGGACGTGATCCCGCAGGATGTCGGGCAAGAGCCGGAGCTGGCCGCAGTGCGCGTCGCCGTCCGAGCCCGCGTATCCGCGGAGGAAGAAGTGGTTCTGTTCGTGGGCGCGTGACAGGCCGAAGGGATCCTGCGGCGGCGGCACGGCGGGCACGTCGGCGCCGATCTCGCGCAGCAGGTGCGTGCCGGTCTCGAGCGTGGAGGCGTAGTCGGGCGTGGGGACGGCGGTGTGCGTGACGAAGAACAGCGGGCCGCCGTTCGCGGCCGCGCGCGCGAAGGACGAGAAGGGCGCGAGCTCCGTGGGATCGGGGATCTTCGCGCTCGGCGCGTAACTCGCGTAGAGCGAGTCGAGCAGGATGACGGCATCGACGTCGTCGCGGCCGCCCGCGAGGATACGCGAGATCGCGCCGTAACCCGCGCTCCACGAGGAGAGGACGATGCTGCGCGGGCGGGCGGCGGGGTTCTTCGTGGCGAGGGCGACCTCGCGGCTGATGGCCGAGAGCATCGCGTCGAAGGTGCCTTCGGATTCGAACGTGCTCTTGTAGCCGCTCGAGAGCGTGCCGGTGTCGAGGCCCGCGATCACGAGGCCGAGGCCGAGGGGCGCGAGCTGCTTGCGCACGGGCTCGGTGCCGTGGAAGTGCACAAGCAGGTCGAAGCCGCCGTCGGGCGGGACGGTGAGGCTCGAAGGGACGAGGATGCGGCCGAGCGGGAGAGGTCGCCAGCCGAGGTAGTCCCCGAAGCCGCTGTCGGGGAAGTCGCAGCCGCTGCGAGGCGCGGCCTCGGCGACGGCGGGCTTGCTCTGCGCTCCGCTCGGCAGCGGCGACAGGGCGAGCGTGCTTTCGGCGGCGTCCTCGGTCTGCGCGCCGCTCGCCGGCTCGTCCTCGCTGCGCGCGGCGGACGCGATCACGACGATGGACGCGCAGAGGCCGACCACCGCGAGATCGCGGAGCCAAGCGGGCAGCTTGCCCTCGCTCAGAAGCCTGGATCCGTGACCTTGGGTACCCACGTCGTGCTCGTTGGTGCGGGCTTCGTGGTCGCGGGCTTCGTGGCCGGGGGTTTCGTCGCCGCCGTGCCTTTCGACGTGCTCGCGGGTTTGTCGTCGCGCTTGATCGGGGTGTCGGGCTTCGCGTCGGCGGACGGCAGATCGTTGATGTCGAGCACCGTGCCGCCGGTCGCGCTCGTGGTGGCCGTGGGCTCCGGGATCGCGGCGGTCTGCGCGGCCACGGGCTGCGCGGTCGGCGTGGCGGTGGGCGGCGCGGGAGCCACGGCTCCTGCGGCGTTTCCGCTCGGCGCGCCGGGCGCCATCGTGGTGCGCAGGAACATGAACGTGCCGGCGAGCGAGAGCGCGGTCACGGCGCCGACGGCCACGAAGAGCCCCGCGCGGTTGCTCTTCTGGGGCGGCGTCGACGGCAGGAACGAGCCCGCCATCGCGCCGCCCGCGTACGACTCGGGTGAAGGCGGGATGATCGACGTCGTCGCGTGCTGCGGCATGCTCGTCGGGAAGCTCGTGAGCGCCGAGTTCATGCGCGTGATGGCGATGTCGGAGACGGCCTCGTGGATGTGCGGCTGCGCGGCCCCCGGGGACATCGCGATGCCCGCGGCGCGCTCGTCGGCGGCGCGCACGGCGTCCCGCAGCGCGGCGCGGCGCTTCTGGCCACGATCGCCCATCACCGAGCGCGTGAAGGCGCCGATGTCATCGTCGACGACCGACGCGCCGGACAAGGCGAGGACACGCTCGAGGGCCGCGTCGAGCTCCAGCATCGTCTGGTAGCGCTCGTTCGGATCCTTCTTCAGGCAGGTGAGTAGCACGCGCTCGAGCTCGGCGGGGAAGCTCGGGTTCTTCATGCGCGGCGGCAGGAGCGGGCGCGAGATGATGTTCTTCATCGTGGCGAGATCGTTCTCGCCGAGGAACGGGTGCAGGCCCGTCGTGAGCCGGTAGAGCACGATGCCCATCGCGAAGACGTCGGTGCGCCGATCGACCTTCTGCCCGAGGGCCTGCTCGGGCGACATGTACGGGACTTTGCCCTTGAGCTGCCCGGCCGTCGTCTCGCCGCCCGCGCGGCCGAGGGCCTTGGCCACGCCGAAATCGACGAGCTTCACGATGCCGTCGTACGAGACGAGGACGTTCTGCGGCGAGACGTCGCGGTGGACCAGGTTGAGGAGCTGATCGCTATCGTCGCGCAGCTCGTGCGCGGCGTGCAGGCCCGCGCAGGCCTGGCGCACGATGCGGAGCGCGATGCGCTGCGGGACGGGGACGTTGCTGCGCTTGGCGGTCTTCGTGAGGACGCTGAGCGCCTCGCCGTCGACCCACTCCATGACGATGTAGATCGTGTCGTCCTGCTCGCCGACGTCGAGGATCTCCGCGACGTTCGGGTGATGGATGCGCGCGGCGAGCGAGGCCTCGTCGAGGAACATCTGCTCGAACTGCGGGTCGTCCGAGAGCGACGGGAGCATCGTCTTGATGGCGACCGTCTTCTGGAACCCGCGTGATCCCTTCTGCCGCGCGGCCCAGACGGTCGCCATGCCTCCCTGTGCGATCGGCAGGAGCAGCTCGTAGCGGCCGAGCACCATCCCTGGGGAGAGCTTTTCGTGTTGGGTCATCGGAAGGCCCGGCAGGCGCCGCAGGAACGGCGCCGATGGGCCATCCTAGCATCCAGGCCGCTTTCTCCGCCACGAACGCGTGAAAAGGCCACACGCGGGCTCCGGAGAAACCAGGCTCGGCGAGGGGCAGCATCGCAACGGGCCTCGCGACGGCGAGACCCGGAGACACGAGGGGGGAGGCGAGAGCCGCTACGAAGGGGAAATCAGGAGCCGGGCGGGACGGGCATGCCGAAGAGAGCCTGGTAGATCGTGCTCAGCTTCTGGTGCGACTCGCCCGTGAGCATGTCCTTGCCGTACGGCAACGAGAAGGGCGCGACGCCGGCCGCCTTGGAGCAGGTGAACCACACGACGAGGTCGACGTTCGGCTGGCCCGGGCGAACCATCGAGACGCCCATTCCGGGGGCCGTCTGGCAATTGTTCGCGCCGGCCTGGAAGCTGTCCTCGTCGCCGAAGAGGTCGAGGAGGTCGTTCTTCATGTCCTCGTTCGTCACGGGCGTCTGGGCCACGATCGCGAGCCCGTTCCACATGGGCGGAGGCGGCTGCACGGGCGCCGGCTGCCCGGTCTGGCCGGGGAGGAGGCCCGGCGGGATGAGGCCCGGCGCCGCCTGGTTGAGGCCCTGGAGGAGCTGCTGCCCCGCCGCCTGCATCTCGGGCGGGATCGGAAGGCCCGGGATGCCCGGGAGCGCGCCCGGCGCCGCCGTCGGGGCCGCCGCAGGCGGAGGCGGCGCCGTCAGGCGCAGCACGGTGATTTGCGCCTGGTCCATCTGATCGAAGGGCGCTGTGCGAGAAGCACAACCCGCCGAGAGGGGGGCGACGAGGAGGGCAAGACCGAGAAAGGTGCGGAGACTCGAGTTCATCGTTTCTACCTCGCTTAGTAACACGGTTTGACGGACGAGAGGCAAGCCCAGTCGTCGGCAACGTGCTGAATCTCCGCGCGGCGCTCTCGACCTCGGACCCCAGCCGGCGTATGGTCTGCCGAGCGCCCACGGGCGCCCGATGATGGAACCGGAAATCGAGCTCGAACGATTCGCCGCGTTGTGCGCGGAGGTCGAGGCTGGGACGCCCCTCGAGGAGGTCTTGCGCGTGGAGGCGCTCTCCGCCGAGGTGTGGGGGGAGAGCCGCAACGTCTGGATGGAGCGCATGTCGCGCGAGCCGGAGGCGACACGTAACGCGCTGGAAGCGCGGTACAAGGCCGCCTTCGAGGCGCGCTCGCGGGCCATCGAGGCCCGAAAAGCGCGCGCCGCCGACGCAGCAGGAGGCGAGGACGAGCCGACGCCGCCGCGCGCCCACTCGGTGCCGCTCGGGCTCATGGACACCGTGCCCATGCTCCCGACGGCCGATCCGGAGCAGCTCCTCGCGAGGCTCCGCGCGCGCAGGGCCGCCGCAGCCGCCGCGCAGGCCGCCGGTGAGGGCCCGACGCCGCTCGCGCCCGCCGCGACGAGCGCAGCGCCCATCGTGAAGCCACCTCCGCCGCCCCGCGAGAGCGCGCCCGCGAGGCCGCCGTCCGACGAGCACGCGCCGCCGATGCGCGCGCGTATGGGGACGATCCCGGATCCGCTGCCGGCGCGGCAGTCGTCACCCGCGACGGCGACCCCCGCGCGGCCCGCGCTGCCGTTCCAGGCCGCGCCGCCGCCCGCGCCGTTGCCGCCGCCGAAGCCGTCGTCGCCATCCAACAAGGCCGCGGTGCTCCCGCCGCCTGCGCCGCCTCCCAAGCCGCTCGCCGCGGCGCCGCAGCCGCAGCAACCCCCCGCGGCGGGGTACCCGGCATATCCTCTCCCGCTCCCGCCCGCATCGCCGCCCGCGTCGCCGCCGGCGGCCGCGCCCGCGAGCGTCGCGGGGCCGGCGTCGAGCGTGGCGTCCGTGCCCATGCCGCCGACGGTGCCCCAACCGATGACGCTCGCCGGCTTCCCGGCGGTCGCCTCGGGCCCGCTGCTCAGCCTCGAGCGTTACGCGGCCTTCGCCGCGGAGATCGCAGTGAACCCGGCCGCGCTCGCCGAGATCCGCACGAAATACGGGCTCACGGACGCGGCGCACACCGCCGAGACCGACGCCTGGCAGCGCCGGTTCGCGGCAGATCGCGAGACGTACGTGCGGTACGCGACGCTCTACCAGCACTACCGCGACTGGTTCGCCGCGCGCGGCGGATCACGCTGACGTCACGCCGAGGGTGCTCCACAGCAGCCTGTGGGACACCCTCTCAGCGCGCCGCCACGAGCTGGCGCAGCAGCGCGCGGAGCTTCGGCAGGTCGAACGGCTTCTCGAGCTGAGGGTTCCGCACCTCTTCGAGGAACGCGCGCATCCGCGGCGTGAACGCGCCGCCCGTCACGAAGACGAGGCGCGCGGCCACGTCGGGCGCTCGCTCGCGGAGCGCCTCGTGCACGTCCACGCCCGTCACGTCGGGCATCATCAGGTCGCAGAGGATCGCGTCGAACGACGGATCCTTCTCGAGGAGCGCGAGCGCGTCGCGGCCGCTCGTCGACACCACGACGTCGTGCTCGTCGGCGAGGAACATCTTGAGGGCGTTCGCGAGCGGCGCCTCGTCGTCGATCACGAGCACGCGGCCGCGGCGCGGCTTGGTCTCGGGGGGCTTCGGCTTCATGGGCGTCTTTCCGGCGATGTTCGGCTCGTCCGCGCGGAGGGCGCGGCCGCCGTCGAGAGGTTTTCCGGCGGGGTCGCCGGGTGGGAGCGCGACGCGGAAGATCGTCTCGCCCGGCCGCGAGGAGAACTCGATCGTGCCGCCGAGGCGCGTGACGATCCCCTGGCAGATCCAGAGCCCGAGGCCCGTGCCGACGCCCGCTGGTTTCGTCGTGAAGAACGGGTCGAAGATCTTCGCCTTGACGTCGTCGGGGATGCCGGGGCCGGAGTCCATCACCTCCACGACCACGCGGCCGTCGTCGACCGCGTAGGTGCGCAGCCGGATCTGGTTCGCGGCCGCGTTCCCCTCGGGCAGCGCCTGCGCCGCGTTGACGAGCAGGTTCACGAAGACCTGACCGAGCCGCGCCTCGTTGGCGTCGACGAGCGGCACGTCGTCGTACTGCTTCACGAGGCGCGCGCGGTGGCGGATCTCGCCGAAGACCATGTTGAGCGACGTGTCGAGCACGCGGCGCACGTCGGTCGGGGCGCTCTCGCCGTCGTCCGCGCGCGAGAACGTGCGGAGGTCACGCACGATGCTGCGCATGCGCTCGGCCGCCTCGCGCGCGCTGTCGATCGCCGCTTCGAGCTCCAGGGCGCGTCGCATGGCCTCGCCGCCCGAGGCGCCCGCCGCGCGCTCGAGGGCCTCGATGTGTCGCGCGAGCGCGGGCAGCGCCTCGCCGGTCGCCACCGCGAGCTGCGTGAGCACGTAGGCGAGCGGGCTGTTGATCTCGTGCGCCACGCCCGCCGCGAGCGTGCCGACGGCGGCCATCCGCTCGGCTTGCACGAGGCGCGCTTGCATCTGCTTGCGCTCGGTCAGATCTCGCGCGATGCCGAGGATCGCCGGCGCGCCGTCGTAGTCGACGAGCAGGCTCACGCTCTCGGCGTGCACCGCCGAACCGTCGCGCCGGAGCAGCCGGTACTCCTGCGGGGACACCGGCGCGCCGCGCTCGAGCTCGGCTGCGCGTTGCTCCTGCGCGGCGCGATCGTCGGGGTGGACCGAGTCGCGCACGAGGCGACCGATCAGCTCGCCCGCCCGCTCGTAGCCGAGGTACGCGACGAGCGCCGGGTTCGCGTAGATCCATCGGCCTTGCCGTGACACGCCCACGGCGTCGGGCGCGCGCTCGATCAGCGCGCGGAACCGCGCCTCCGAGCGCTTCAGCGCCTCCTCGGCGGCCTGCTTCTCGGTCACGTCCTCGACGAGGGCTGCCACGCCGATCACCACGCCTTGCGCGTCGACGAGCGCCGCGGCGGACCACTCGCAGCAGATGATCGTCCCGTCCTTGCGACGGTTCTCGTTGCGGCTCCGCTCGACGCCCGTCTGCTGGAGCAGCCCGCCCCAGAGCTCGCGCACGAAGGGCCACGCGCACTCGGGCACGATGAAGCCCGGCTCTTGTTTGCCGAGGGCCTCCTCCTCGGTGTAGCCGAAGATCCGCGTCGCCGACGGGTTCCACTCGAGCACCTCGAAGTGCGTGTTCCACACGATCACGCCGAGCGGGCTTCGCTTGACGTAGAGCGCGTGGCGCTGCTCGCTCTCGCGCAGCGTGGCGAGCGCGCGGTTCCGCTCGGTGAGATCCTCGACCACGGCCATGCCGCCGATGACGGCGCCGCGCGCGTCCCGGAGCGGCGACAGGCGCATCGAGACCCACACGACGGCGTCGCTCGTCGTGGCCTGGTAACGGCCCTCGTACGAGGCGGGCTCGCCCGCGAGCGCGCGCTCGATCGCCGGCACCACGGAGCGGTCGCGTAACTCGCGCAGATCGAGCGCGCGTAACCTCTCGTTTGTCGTCTGCAGGATCTCGACGAAGCGCGCGTTCCAGGTGGTGAGCCGGAAGCCGCGGTCGTACAGGAACACCCCCACCGGTGCCTGTTCGAAGAGCGCGCGGTAACGCTCCTCGGATTCCCGCAGCGCCTCGCTGGTATCGCTCATCCTCGCCCCGGCCGCGCCGATGTCACGGCTCCGAGCCTTCGTGCTCGCATCGTGGTCGGGCAGCATGCCAAAGGACGGGGCTCTTTGGACGGAAAAAGGCGTCGACCCCTGCGTTGTGTGTCAGGGGGCGACGCCTTTTACCGCGTCGGGTCGAGCCGGCGAGCGCCGGAACGTCCGGTCAGGACGCCTGTTCGGCCTTCGGCGACTTCTCGGCCTTGGCCTTCTTCCGCGCCTCCGCGTCCAGCAGGCCAATACGCGCCTTCTGGCCGCGCTTGATCCGCTTCTTCTTCAGCGGCGTGGAGAGCCACTCGTGCCGCAACCGGATGTTCCACTTCGGGGTGTTCGCCATGTCTGTCCTCGGGGAGCGCGGGACGGTAGCGAATCATCCCGCAGAGTCAAGTCCTTCTTGCCGAACGAGCCCGTTCAATCCGGGATCTTCACGAGCTCCACCTCGAGGCGGATGGGCGGATCCCCCTCGCGCGCCTCGACGAGCCTGTCCCACGGGAAATATCCCGACTTCTCCACGGTGATCCGGTGCTTGCCCGGCGGCAGCGCGACGCCGCGCTTCGCCACGAAGGCGAGCGCCCCGATCTGCATGTCGTCGATCGTGACGAACGCGTCCGGGGCGTTGCCCTTCATCCGCAACGAGACCGTGGCCGGCGCGCTCGGCGCGCACGCCGCGGCGAGCAGGCATAACCCGGCGAGGGCCACAAAGCTCTTCTTCATCACTCCCACTCGATCGTGGCCGGAGGCTTCGACGACACATCGTACACGACGCGGTTCACGCCGCGGACCTCGTTGATGATCCGCGCGCTCGCCCGCGCGAGCACCTCGTGCGGGATGCGCGACCAGTCGGCCGTCATGCCGTCCTTCGAGTCCACCGCCCGCAGCGCGATCACCTCGTCGTACGTGCGCTCGTCGCCCATCACGCCGACGGTGCGCACCGGCAAGAGCACGCAGAAGCTCTGCCAGATCTTGTCGTAGAGCCCCGCCTCGCGGATCTCCTCCTCGAAGATCGCGTCGGCCTCGCGCAGCACGTTCAGCCGCTCCTCCGTGAGCGGGCCGAGGCAACGCACGGCGAGCCCCGGGCCGGGGAAGGGGTGTCGCCAGAGCAGGTGGTGCGGGATGCCCATCGTCGCGCCGACCGCGCGCACCTCGTCCTTGAAGAGCTCACGCAACGGCTCGACGAGGCCGAGCTTCATCCGCTCCGGCAGGCCGCCGACGTTGTGGTGGCTCTTGATCACCGCGCTCGGCCCCTTCGCCGAGACGCTCTCGATCACGTCCGGATACAGCGTGCCTTGCACGAGGAAGCGGCAGTCCTCGATCTTCTTCGCCTCCTCCTCGAAGACCTCGATGAAGACGCGGCCGATCGTCTTGCGCTTCTGCTCGGGATCCGTGACCCCGGAGAGCGCGTCGAGGAAACGCTTCTGCGCCTGCACGTGCACGAGCCTGAGGTGGTAGTGGTCGCCGAACATCTTCACCACCTGCTCGGCCTCGCCTTTTCGCAAGAGGCCGTTGTCGACGAAGATGCAGACGAGCCGGTCGCCGAGGGCGCGGTGGCAGAGGATCGCGGCGACCGAGGAGTCGACGCCGCCCGAGAGGCCACAGACGGCGCTCGCGTCGGGGCCGACCTTCTTGCGGATCGCCTCGACGGACGCCTCGACGAACGAGGCCGGGGTCCAGGTGGGCTCGAGGCCGCAGACGTCGAACAAGAAGGCCTCGAGCAGCTCCTTGCCGCGGCGCGTGTGCGCGACCTCGGGGTGGAACTGCAGGCCGTAGATGTGCCGCTCGTCGTCGGCGATCGCGGCGAACGGCGTCGTGTCGGTGGTGCCGAGCGTGGAGAAGCCGGGCGGCAGCCCCGTGACCTTGTCGCCGTGGCTCATCCACACGTCGAGCACGTCGCCGTCCTTGAAGCGGCCGAAGACGCCGGCCGCGCGCGTGGCGCGTACCAGCGCGGGCCCGTATTCGCCCTCGGCGCCACGCTCGACCTTGCCGCCGAGCAGGTGCGAGAGGAGCTGCATGCCGTAACAGATGCCGAGGATCGGGACGCCGATGGAGAAGAGCTCGGCCGAGATGTGCGGCGCGCCCTCGCCGTACACGCTCGACGGCCCGCCCGAGAGGATCACGCCACGCGGCGCGATCTCGCGGATGCGCTCGATCGGCAGGTCGTAGCGGTAGACCTCGCAATACACGGAGGCCTCGCGGATGCGGCGGGCGATGAGCTGCGTGTACTGCGAACCGAAATCCAGGATCAGGACGAGGTCCCGTCGGCCAGTGAGCATGGTCGCCGCGCTAGCACTTTTCGCGAGGAGGGGCGAGCCTCGCCCGCGCCTCGATGGCTAGATGGGAATGGGCGTCGGGACGAACGAGGTCATCCCGGGCGGAGCGGGGACGTCGGGGTGTTTCTCCAGGAGGGCCGCGAGGGCCTTGGCGAGCCGCTCGGCCTCGGCCGGATCACCCCTGCGCGCCGAGTAAAAGATCGCGTATTTGCCGGCGACGGCCGGCGGCGTGGGCCCGTCGTCCGCGGCGAGCGCGATCGAGAGCCGGACGACGGACCGATCTTTCTCGCAAACGAGCGTGAGCACGCCGTCCCGCACCGCGAGGATCTCGCGGACCGTGAATCCGTCGAGGCTGCTGCCGGGCGCGAGCGGCGCGACGAGGGCGAGCTCGGCCGGGCCGGCCGGGCGAGGCGGGGGCGCGGGCCGGGCGGAGAGAGCGGCGGTCGGGGAGGCGTCCGTCGAGGTCTTTTCGCCGCGGTCACAGGCGGGCAGGGCGAGGAGCAAGGCCGGGAGGACGAGCGGGGCGAGGCGGGTCACGGGGGGCGAGGGTATCATTGATCTCGGGAATCGCCCCGACTGGTAAAAACGGGGGAGAGCCGTTAGCGTGCCTTTCCCATGGGAAAGCTCACGG
This sequence comes from Polyangium spumosum, assembly GCF_009649845.1. Classification (NCBI taxonomy): domain Bacteria; kingdom Pseudomonadati; phylum Myxococcota; order Polyangiales; family Polyangiaceae; genus Polyangium; species Polyangium spumosum. The sequence continues at coordinate 533,315 of NZ_WJIE01000001.1, read as the reverse complement.
ACAAGGTGGCGATCATCACGGGTGCTTCGGGGGGTATCGGCGGGGCGACGGCGGCGCTATTTTCCCGCGAGGGGGCCAAGCTCGTGCTGGTGGGCCGCGACGAGGCGCGGCTCCGGCAGGCCGCGGAGGGGTGTGATCCGGCGCGGACGCGCACGGTGCTCGCGGATGTGAGGAAGGCCGAGGACACGGCGCGTTTCGTGGACGCGGCCGTCGAGGCGTTCGGCGGGGTGGACGTGCTCTTCTCGAATGCGGGGCACGAGGGCACGATCGCGCCGATGGCGGAGCTCGACGTCGCGGTGCTCGACGATATGCACGCCATTCACGTGCGAGGGACGTTCCTGGCGATCCAGAAGGTCATCCCGAGCATGAAGGCGCGGGGCGGCGGGAGCATCGTGGTGACGTCGTCGCTCTCGGCGCTGGTGTCGTTTCCGGGGATCGCCGCGTATGCCGCGAGCAAGGCCGCGCTGCTCGCGCTGGCGCGGACGGCGATGATCGAGCTCGCGCCCTTGAACATCCGGGTCAATGCGCTGGTGCCGGGCGGCGTCGACAACCGCTTGATGCACGCGGTGAGCGAGCAGATGGCCCCGGGCCAGGCGGCCGCGCTGCATGCTCACTACGCGCAGATGATCCCGGCCCGGCGCATCGGCACGAACGAGGAAATGGCGAAGCTCGCGCTTTTCCTGGCGTCGGACGACTCGAGTTATTGCTACGGGGTGAACCTGGTCGCGGACGGCGGGATGTCGTGTGTGTGAGGGGGCGCGTCGGCTTGGAGGCGTGGAGCCTCGGCCCTGTGCACAGGTGTTGACCGGGGCTCCGTGCTGCATTAGCGTCGCCGCCGTTTGGCGGAGCACCACATGCAGCAAGCAGCGACGTTTCTGAAGGGGCGCCTCGCGCGACGGCAGAAGAGCCAAGACGCGTTCGTACAGTTCCTCACGGCGCTCCGTGACCTCCTCACCCGGCCTTGGATCCGGCACGCGGGTCGGGCGGTCGCGCTCCATGAATACCTCGCGAGTCGCGAGGCCGAGGGCGCGACCGACGGGGACGAGGCGCCGGTCGTCGACCAGCTCGTGCGAGATCTGCTCGGCGCGCTCGGGTACACGCAGGCCGACTATGCGTACAACCGCCCGCTCGGGACGACCAAGCGCCGGAACGTCCCTGATTTCAGCGTGTATGCGCGAGACTTCGTGGACGCGCCCGTCTTCGTCATCGAGGACAAGTCGACGAGCGTGCGTGACCTCCATGCAAGAACGGGGGGGGCGCCCGGCGACGAGTCACCCTTCGATCAGCTTCGGCGTTACGTGCGTTCGGGGGCCGTGCATGGGCGAACGGGAATGCTCTGCAATGGCTGGGTCCTGGAGGCGTGGCAGCTCGGGGCGGATGGGGACTCCCGGCTCCTTCATCTCGATTTGCGGGGCCTGTCCTTGCATTACGCGAAGAGCTCCGACCCGCACCCGCCCGAGCCCTGGAAGGGCGCGCTTTATGCCTTGTGGTCGCGCTTCTCCCGGGCCGCCTTCTCGGACGCGGACGTCGATTCGCGCGAGATGCTCCGGATGCCCCCGATGTCTCCGGCCTGGGTCGCGAAGCTCAATGAACGGTTGGCCGCGACGTGCGATCCGGCCGTGCTGCAAGACGACATCGACGCCTATCTCGAAGAGGCATGGCGTGCCGTGGCGATCGACGTGGCTGGGGCTGCCGACACCCTCGTCGACGTGATCCGCGTGCTCATCGACGACTTCGCGGAGGACGTGCGCCACCAGCTCGACGACGCGCTCGCGCGGCATGCGACGTACGTCGAAGCGTCGCGGAAGGAGTTCGCGGAGGCGAAGGTCGAGGCGCTCTGGGCGGGGATCGCCCTGAAGCGATCGAAGTTCGACATCGCAGAGGACGCCTTCGCGCGTGAAGTCCTGGAGCCGCTCTCGCTGTGGCGGGGCGCGTCTCGGTGGGGGGAGGTGCGTAAGCTAGCGGCGCAATGCCGCAAGAAGCTCTCGGCGTGCGTGCGGCCTCCCGAGGCGGGGAAGGGCTCGCAGCGGCAGATGTTCGACGAAGGCGAGCGCGCGGTCGGCGGCGTGTCGAAAGGGGCGATCGAGGCGCACCGCAAGACGGTCCTCGAGGACTTCGAGCAGGGCATTCATGCCTTCTGCAACGAGGTCATCGCCGTCGAGCGCCAGCGCGCCGACCTTGAAGAGCAGCACCGCGGGAGCATCCAGGCCGCGAACGCCTTCGGCGCCTGGCGGGAGCGTGTCTCCTCCAGCGTCATGGTGGGTGCCACGGAAGACCTCTTGCGGGCCGAGTTCTCCCGCCAGACAGCTTACGTGTACATCATCCGGCTCCTTCTCGTCCGCATCTGCGAGGACAAGGGCCTCTTCAAGCGCAAGCTCTCGGACGGCGCGCTCCTCTCCTGGCACAAGGAGTCCGCGCGGTACCTCGATTATGCCTCCGGCCGCTCGTACGATTACCTCACGCGTATGGCCTACGAGTGCGCGCAGAACGTGTACACACACTTCTACGGTGCGTCGCGCGTCTTCGATTGGTACCGGATGGATGACAAGATCCTCCTGCGGGCGCTCTGCATGCTCAACGCGTTCAACCTGGAGCGCATCGACACCGACATCATCGGCACCGTGTACGGCCGGTACCTCGTCGAGGGGAAACACGAGCAGGGCAGGTATTACACGCGGCGCTCGCTCGTGAACCTGATGCTCGACATGGTGGGCTACGAGGGGGGGAAGATCATCGGTCGTCGCATCGCCGATCTCGCCTGCGGCTCTGGCAGCTTCCTCGTCGAGGCGGCGCGACGGCTCCTCGGGCGCTACCGCGGGACGGACGGGAAGATCCCCACGGCGCACGTGGAGACGGCGCTGCGCGAGGTGCAGACGTCCATCCTGGGCATCGACGTCAATCCCTTCGCTTGTTACCTCGCCGAAACCAACCTCCTGATTCAGGTCCTCGACCTCATCCGCCAGGCGCAGGAGGAGGGGCTCTCGTTCGTCGTCGAGCGGTTCTCGATTTACTCGGCGGACGCGCTGCTCGTGAACGAGGATCTGGCGCTCGTCCCCGGCGCCGCGTTCGCGCTCGCCGATCGCGAGGAGGCCGCGGTGGAGCTCGCCAAGGCGCGGAGCGGGCCTTTTGCCCAGGGCTTCGATTTTCTGGTCGGCAACCCGCCCTACGTGCGCGCGGACGAGGAGGCGCCGATGTACCTCGCTTATCGCGCGAAGGTGCAGGAGCAGGCCTGGTTCTCGACGCGGCACCTGAAATGGGACCTCTACGTGCCTTTCGTCGAGCAATACCACCGGCTGCTCGCCGATGGCGACGACGCGCGGGCCTGCCTCGTCACGATCGAGTCGCTCGCCACGGCGCCTTATGCCTCGAAGCTCCGCGAGCTGCTCGCGCGCGAGGCGACCGTGCACGAGGTGCTCTTCGCCGAGGACCTGAAGCTCTTCGATGACGCCGCATGGCAGAACAACATCGTCTTCTCCTTCTCGCGAGGCACCCCCGAAGAGGGACACGAGGTGGCCCGCTCGACGGCGCACGCGGTGCGTAGCGGTGGCGAGATCCGCGAGATCCAGAAGGAGCCGCTCGATCGTCTGGTCCAGGCCGACGCGGATCCCGACCGTCTCTTCAACAAGCGCGCGGAGGCTCGGCTCGATCTCACGGATACCGTGCGGTGGGACGAGATTTGTTACGTGACCAAGGGCATGGTCCTTCATTCGTCCGAGAGGCTGTCCGATGGCCAGGTGATCCAGGTCCCCGCCACGTACGACCCGGCGTGCTTTCGTGAGGAGGTGGTGGAGGATCTCGGGGCGAGGGGAAAGCGCATCCGCCACCGAGCTTTCGGCCGCGACGAGCTGGTGTCCGATGTGCAAGATGTCGTCCATGCACGACGATATGTCGGCTCGCGCGAGGTGCTCCGCGGGGGTATCGGGAAGACGCGCTGGCTCGAGTACGGCGAACATACGCGTTGCCCTTCACGCGTGAGTCGACCGACGTTCCCGGAGCTCTACAACCGCACGAAGATCATGTTCGGCACGTTCACGGGCGTCGCGGTGGACGAGGGCATGGCGGACGAATATCTCGTCGTTTCCGATTCTGTACGGACAGCGGTTCGATGGTCCGAGCTAGAAGGCGTGACCAACCGGGCCCTCACCGATGCCCGCAAGGAGTTGAAAGAGGCCGGACGTTACGCCCCCGACCTCTCGCGCGACTTCTCCGCGTGGTACTTGTGCGCGCTCGCCCTCAGCGAGCCCATTCAAGCCTGGCTCAGCGCGAACAAGCGCTCCATGAAGGAGCACGTCTACCCCGAGGACATCAAGGCCATCCCCGTCAAGCACATCCCCCCCGCGGAGCAGGCGCCTTTCGTGGAGCTCGCGCGGGAACGGCATCGGCTCTGGGACGAGCTCGTGGCCCTCGAGGCGGAGGGGTATCGGCTCGGATCACGTATCGAGATCCCGGTCCATTCCTTGCTCGAACGATATCGGCGCGAGCACCCGCGGACCCGGCACCTCACGCTCCTCCGCGCCATGGCCGCGGGCCTCTTCCGGATCGACGAGGCATTCCAGCGCGAGGACCTCGTCCGCGTGAAGGCCGACGGGGACAAGCTGCGTATCGGCCGCGCCGTCGTCGGGGAGATCGGAGAGGGCGTGAAGGAAAAGGCGGCGGTGGCGGAGGTGCTCGCGCGTGTCCTCGCCTCGCTGCCGGGCCCTCTCCAGGATCGGCAAGACATCGACGCCATCCCGGCCACGGAAAAGGGCCTCCTCGACCTCGCCGCCTGGCTCGAAGCCCGCGAGAGCGATGTACGGGCGCGGCAGGATCGGATCGGCGCCATCAACGCCGAGATCGATCGGCTCGCGCGCGCCCTCTATCAGCCCGGGGGCTGAGCGCGGTGGCGCTCGCCTGGCCCCGCTTTCCTCATTTTTCTTGATCCGGCCCTTACGTTTCTTCTAGGCTCCGCCGCCATGATTGCCCCGCCCGACGCGACGGCCGAGACGATGCTGGCCGCCCTCTCCACCACGATCGGCGCGCTCGACGCCGCCGTCGAGCTCGACGTCGACCGCAGCGCGGAGGACCGTGAGTTCTTCGCGATCGAGCGGGACAACCTGAAGCCGCTCTTCGCGCTCCTCTTCGAGGCCGATCGCGAGGCGACCTCACATCTGCTCCTCGTCGTGCAGGCCCGGCAGGCGCGGGTTCAGCTCGGCGACGCCATTCTCGACCGGGGCGTCAGCCGGGCCAAGGCGCGCATGAAGGTCGAGCTCAAGGGATCGGCGATGGAGGACGGCGCCGATCATGTCTTCGGGTCCGACGTCAGTGACATCACGCAGGCCGAGCGGGCGAAGGAGCCGGGCCTGGTGCTCAAGGCCGTCGGCAAGTTCGGGCAGGTCCCGAACTTCCCGGGCAAGGCCGAGATGGAGGTCGACCTGACGGGGCGCGCGACGCGGCAGCAGCAGAACTTCACGGACCGGGACACGGCCGGCGTCGACGCGGCGACACGCGCGAGCGCGGTCAAGGTCGCGATCGCCGCTGGCTCGGACGCGCTCTACAAGCTGGAGAAGCGGCTGCTCGATCGGTTCCCCCGCCAGACGTCGTACGTGCGGGCCTTCTTCTACGACGTCGCGCCCAACCGGAAGAAGAGCGAGCCCTCGAAGAACGGCTGAGCTCCAGGATCGTCCAGAGGCCAGCCTACGGACGATCCTGCGCGGCGGAAGTCTGCCATCGGCCAGCCTACGGACGATCCTGCGCGGCAGGGAGCGGCCATCGGCCAGCGTACGGAGGATCCTGCGCGGCGGAAGTCTGCCATCGGCCAGCCTACGGACGATCCTGCGCGGCGGGGAGCGGCCATCGGCCAGCGTACGGACGATCCTGCGCGGCAGGGAGCGGCCATCGGCCAGCGTGCAGACGATCCTGCGGGCACGGCCGCGCGTCTCAGTCGACGGCGCAGGAGATATAAGCGCCCGAGCAACCCGATGGCTCGGCGGTATTGACGATGCAGGTGCTGCAGCTCGCCGATGGGTCCGCTCCCACGCAGAGGCTGCTCGTGCACGCGGACAGGCACGCGCCCCCTGCCAAGCAGCTACAAGCCCAGAGTGCATCGTAGCGAGCCTGTGCATCCATACCAGCAGACGTCGCACAGCTCGGGATCGATGACCCCTGCGTCAGCTCGGCGCAGGACTCGGTGCACCCCGAGGTGACGCACGGATCCGGCGGTGGAGGCGCCGGGATGCTGATGCCGCCGAGGAGCGCGAGCGTCATCCGGAAGGCCATGCCGATCGAAATCGCGTCACACTCGACCGCGGGGTCGTGGACCCCGCTGATCGGCATATCCGAAGCTTGACGGACCATGTTCAGGATGGCCTGCAACGTGGGGGAGAGAGGATCGCAGAACGATTCGTCGAGATACGGCGCCATCTTCGACATTTCATAGCTGTATTCTTCGCGCTCCATGACCCCGCCGAGCATGCAGGTGGCGCTCTGATAGTTCGGGGCAAAATCGATCTCGAGGCGCGCCTGACGGAGGGGAAACACCATCGACGACATATCCGTCCATGGGATCCTGAGATCGAAGCTCCCGCCCGTCACGCTCCGCAACTTCGTGCCCACGATCTCGACTTCCGGATACACGTTCATGGCGGAGACCAGGAACTCGGGGTCGAGAGGCCAGACGTCGGACCCATTGAAGTTCGGCGGAGCGCCGCGCTCGCTCGCCAGGTAGAGCTTCGCCGATGTCCTGCAGCTCTTCCCCGGCGAGAAATGGTCGATCGCGACGAGCACCGTGAACTTCCCATTCATGATGGACGCGTTGATTTGCGTCGATGCGTCCGAGGAGAGGCCGAAAAGAACCGGCAGCACGTTTTTTCCGAACGAGTTGTCGATGCCGTCGTCGCCGTCGGGATATACCCAGGCTGGCGAGCCGCCCGCCGTGGGCTTGCAGAGGTCCGTCGATACCTTCGTGGATTGCCGGCCATCGAGGTCGAACCCATATTGTTTCCACCCGGAGGTCGGGTCCGGCGTCCCGTCGAGCGTCATGTCCCCGAGGTAGAGCTCCCCGGCCGCCATCACCCAGGTCGAGCCCCCGGTACAGTAAGGTAATGCCGGGGCACCACCGCCCGCGCCGCCCGCGCCGCCCGCGCCGCCCGCGCCGCCCGCGCCGCCCGCGCCCCCAGCGCCCCCCACGCCGCCGGTGCCGCCGACGCCCTCGGGCGGTGGGTTCACCTCGAACGTGACACATCCGGCGAGCAGACACGCCGCTACGAAGGCCATGGGCCCCGCATTCCGATTCAGAAAAGCCCGCGCCATACGACTCCTCCCATCTTGGGCCCCGCGATCGGCATGATCATCGACGCGTCCTTCTGCCGCTTGTTCGACACGAGCGCGACGGAGGCCGCGACGACGCAGCCGAACCCGAGCGCCCCGAGACCCACGCCCACGCCGAGGCTGCGGTTCCAGCGATCACCCATGCTCGTCAGGCTCGCGAGGGAATCCTCTCCGAGCTCGCACGTGCGCCCCGGGCAACGCGCTTCCAGCTCACCTTGCGCGTCCGCCCAATCCACGACGAACCCGATACCCACGCCGAGCGCCGCGATCCCCACGCCTCCCACGGCCCAGGCCCACGCCGGCGCGCCCCGCCCCTCGGCTCCGCTGTTCTGCTCGCTGTTCACCGCGGCAGGCACCGGACCCGAGGGTTTCTGGGGATTCACGGGCGGGGGCTCCGCCGGGGGCGAAGGTGTGAACGCACGCGAGAGGTGCACGCCTTTCACCCGCGTTTCTTCGCCGTCCTTCATCATCACGGTGCGCCGCTCCCCCTCGAACCCTGGGGCCGTGAATTCGAGAACATGGCTCCCTGCGTCGAGCGGGAGGCTCACAGTCCCCTCCTTCGGGGTCACGAGGGCGCCATCGATACGAACCTCGAAGCCCGGCGTGGCGACCATGGACGCAGGGAGCACCACGCGCAATCGCGCGAGCCTCGGCCCCAGCGCGGCCGCGCTTCGAAGCGCCTTCCGCTCGCGTTCGCCCTGCTTCGTCGCCGCCGCGAGATCGGCGGCTCGGTTGTATTCGGCCCACGCGCTCGCGAGCCGCCCCCAGCCCTCGTAACAACTCGCGAGCGTCAGCTTGGCGCCGAGGGCCTCCGGCACGAGGCGCGTCACCGTCTCGAGCTTGGGACAGGCGCTCTCGTATCGCCCCCCGTCGAACTCCTCGAGCGCCGTATCGTAGAGCGCCTTCGCTTCACGCACCTTGTCCGAAGGCCTGGGCTGGCCGGCGGCAGGCCCCGCGACGAGGAGGGGGATCAAGAGCGATACGAAGCCGATGATTCGTTCACGCATTCGCGCCTCGACGAGGGCCCCGGGCGGGAGGGCGCTCAAAACAGGGATTCATGCCGGCTCTGCTTCGATGGGCCGCGATTCGGCGCGCTGGTCGCCGGAGGCCGCGGAGCCACGGGGCCCTTCGCGGGGGCCGCGGGGGCGGAGACGGTCGGAGGAAGGCTCGGCGGCGGCGATTCCGGCGAGACGGTCGGCTCGGGCGCGGCCGGCGCCACGGCGGAGGTCGTGGCCGGGGGCAACGGCGCCGGGTCGACGATGACCGGGGCGCTCGCCGTCGCCGCGCCGATGGACGTTGCGGCGGCGGGCGTCTCTTCGATGCTGGAAGAGCCGCGGAGGCCGAACCACGCGAGGCCGAGGAGCAACGCAATCGCCAGGGTCGCCGCCCCGGCCCACACGGGCCACCTCGCGCCTCCGGGTGTGCCTTTCGTCCCCGTCTTTTCCCACGCAGAGGTCGTCGCGTCGCTCGGCGCGCCGTGCACTACGGGAGCCGATATCGCGGGGATTCCGCTCGTGGACACCCCGCCCGGGCTCGACGGCATGACCGGACGCGCGGGCAGCGGCATGGCCCCGCCGAACCCCGCTTCGCCGGCCATGCCCAGGATGCCACGCAGCGCGACGGCGAGCTCCTCGACGCTCGTATATCGGTCCGCCGGCTGCTTGCGCAGGCAACGCCAGATCACCGCATCGACGGCCGGCGGCAGGTCCGGGCGAAGCTGCGTCGGAGGGACCGGCTCCTCCTGCAGGACACGCGTGACCACCTCCATCACGTTCGCCGCGAAGAATGGCGAACGCGCGGTCAGGAGCTCGTACAGGATGCCGCCGATGGCCCAGATGTCGGCCCGTGCATCGGCCGACTTCGCCCGGGCCATCTGCTCGGGCGACATGTACAGGGGCGACCCGAACATCTGCCCGGTCCCCGTCAGATCCACCTCTTCGGGCCCCGTCTGCTTGGAGATGCCGAAATCGAGGACCTTGACACAGGGGCTGCCATTCGCGCGCCGTGTGAGAAAGAGGTTGGCCGGCTTGAGGTCGCGGTGGACGATACCGGCGGCGTGCGCCTCCGCCATGGCGTCGCATACATGCACCATGTACGTGACGGCCTGGTCGACCGGCAAGGGCCCTCCCTCCCGCAGGACCGCCTTGAGATCGCGCCCTTCGAGGTGCTCCATCACCATGTAGGGCACGTCGCCCTCCATCCGGCCGACGTCGTGCACCCGGGCGACGTGCTCGCTGCGGAGCCGCGCGGCGGCGCGAGCCTCGCGCAAGAAGCGCTCGCGCAACACGGGATCCCCGGCCCAGTTCGGGAGGAGGAACTTGATCGCGTAGAGCTCCCCCAGCTCGACGTGTCGAGCGGCGACCACCACGCCCATCCCGCCTCGACCGAGGACACGTTCGACCCTGTACTTGCCGAGCAGGATGTCCCCCGGAGCAACCGGGACGGCCATGTCGAGACTCTCCACCGTGAACGAGGTTCGGTTGACGGAGGCGCGAGCTTCGCGCACCGGATCGGGGCCAGGTTGCCAAGGATTCCAGCCCGGGCCAAGAAAAGTATCCACGGGCAGCGCTCGCCCGCCCCTGGGGCTCCTCTCGGGGGAACGGCAGCCCGTCGAGCAGGCGTGGACGTCGAGCCTCGGACCTCGTAGCCTCCCGCCCGTCATGCTCCCGTAACGTGATCGTCACGGAGGAGCGTGGTCGAGGTGAAGGCCATGAAGATCCATCCGATGTTCCCCGACCTCACGTTCGAGCCACCCGGCCCGGGTCCCTGGGAGCTCGAGAAAGCCCATTTCACCCGCCCGAGCACGCGCTTCGCCGCCGAGGTCATGACGCGCGGCATGCCGCGCGGCTTCGCCAAGGGAATGGAGCGATATGGGCTGCTCATGGAGCGGATGAACGTCGTCTCGGTGAACGGCTTCGGGTACGCGCAGATGGTGCCGTACGGCGTGCCCGAAGGAGGAGGCAACGGAGGGCCGCCGCCGAAGGCCGCGCTCTGGTTGCTCTTCCGGCTTCACCCCGGGATCCGGGCGCGGATCCGGAAGTGCCAGGCCGCCTTCGAGGCGAAATTGTGGCGCGCGGATCTCGAGCGCTGGGACCGGAAGGACAAGCCATGGGCCATCGCGGAGAACCAGGCCTTGCAGGCGATCGATCCGGCCTCGCTCGACACAGGCGAGCTCCAGAGTCACGTGCGGCGCGCGCGCTGGCACATGATGGACATGGCGACCCTGCACCACGAATACAACCTCGCGGCCGTCCTGCCGACGGGTGATTACGTCGCCCATACGTGCGAATGGACGGGCGCGAGCTCGGGGGAGGCGCTCGCGCTCTTGCAGGGGACGTCGCCGCTCGCCCGCGGCATCGCCATCGACGAGCTCGAGGCGCTGGGCAAGGCATTACGCGCGAGCGAAGAGGGGCGCGTGGTGCTCGCCGGGAAGGGGAATCCGCAGGGCGTGCTCGATACCCTCATGGCCATGCCGGGGGAGGTCGGGGCGGCGGCGCGGGGGTACCTCGATCTCGTGCGATATCGGTCGATCGGATACGACATCGCGGACAAGACCGCGGGGGAGCTGCCGGACATGCTGGTCCGGGCGCTCCGGGCGGTGATCGAGCGAGGGCACGCGGAGAAAGAGGCGCTCGCCGCGCGGGATACGAAGGAGCGGGAGTTACGCGCGCGGGTGCCGGCCGAGCACCGGGCGCAATTCGACGAGCTGCTCGGCGAGGCGCGGCTCGTCAACCGGCTGCGCGACGAGCGAGGCATTTACGCGGATAGCTGGGGGACGGGGCTCGCGCGCAGGGCCGTGCTCGAGGTGGGGCGGCGGCTCGTGGCGGCGGGGAAGATCGCGGATCGGGAGCACGCCGTGGATCTGACGATGGAGGAGATGGTCGAGCTGCTGGCGGATCGCGAGGGGCCGTCGGCGGAGGAGCTCGCGAGGCGCGCGCTGTATCGCGCGACGATGACGCTCGAGCACGCGCCGGCGTGGCTGAACGCGCCGCCGGGCGAGCCGCCGCCGCTCGATGTCTTCCCGGCCGCGGCGCGCCGCGCGATGAAGGCGATGAACGTGCTCATGGCCGAGATGTCGCAGGAGCACGCGGGGCCGAAGCACGAGGAGGATACGGGCGTGCGCGTGGCGGGCCTGTCCATCAATGCGGGCGTGTATGAAGGGACGGCGCGTGTTGTCCTCGATCCCTCGGATTTCGAGCGTATCCAGAGGGGCGACGTGCTCGTGACCCGAACGACGTCGGCGTATTTCAACGTCGTGCTGCCGCTGCTCGGCGCGATCGTGACGGATCGGGGAGGGCAGCTCTCGCACGCGGCGATCGTCGCGCGCGAATATGGTATCCCCGGGATCGTCGGCACGAAGGAGGCGACGACGGTGATCCCCGACGGCGCGCTCGTGCGGGTGGACGGCGAAAGAGGCGAAGTGACGGTGCTCGCCGCGGCGCCCGCGCTCTCGCTGGAGGTGGCGACGTGATCGCGACGCTCGATCGAGATTTGCCGGAGGCCGAGTTCGGCGGGAAGGCGGCGCAGCTCTCGCAGGCGCATCGGATGGGGCTGCCCGTTCCGCCGGCGTTTGCGCTGTCGTCGGCGTTCGTGGAGCGCGTGGTGCTCGGGGAGGAGGCGCTGCACGGGGCGATCTTCGACGCATTCGCGACGCTCGCGGGGCCCGTGGCGGTGCGGTCGTCGGGCATCGGGGAGGACTCGAGCGCGGCGAGCTTCGCCGGGCAACACGCGACGATCTTGAACGTGCGCAGCCGGCCCGCGTTGCTCGACGCGCTGAAGGCGGTGCACGCGTCGGCGCGGGGGCCGACGGCGCTCGCGTACCGGCGCACGCTGGGCCTTTTGTCGGAGCCGCGGATGGGGATCGTCGTGCAGCGGCTGGTCCACGCCGATTGCGCGGGCGTGCTCTTCACGCGCCACCCGATGACGAACGCCGACGAGCGCGTGATCGAGGCGACGTGGGGGCTCGGAGAGGCGGTCGTCTCGGGGCTCGTCACGCCGGACCATTACCGCGTGGCGCGCGGCGGGCGGGTGCTCCAGAAGAGAGCGGGCGAGAAGGACTGCGCGATCCGGTGGAGCGAGGGAGGGGGCACGGTCGAGGTCGCCGTGCCGGCGCACGAGGTCGGCGCGTTTTGCCTCTCCGACGCGCAGCTCGTGGAGCTCGACGCGCTGGCGTCGGCGTGTGAAGCGGCGTTCGCCGGCACGCAGGATGTGGAGTGGGCCTTCGCCGCGGGGCGGCTGTATCTGCTCCAGCGAAGGGCGATCACCCGTGGCTGAAGGAGGGCCCCGGGTGCCGACGCGCCTGCTCGCCGCGATCGCGCTCTCGGCGGCGCTGGCGCCGCTCAACTCGACGATGGTGGCGGTCGCGTTGCCCGAGATGTCGCGCACGCTCGGGGCCGATTCGGGTGTCTTGCGGCAGGCGCTCGTGTCGAGTTATCTGCTCACGAACGTCGTCTTGCAGAGCCCGGGGGGCAAGCTCGGCGACAGGCTCGGATATCGGCGGGCGCTCGCGCTGGGGCAGATATTGTTCGCGCTCGGGGCGGCGCTCGCCTCGGTCTGGCCGGTGCTGCCGGGGCTGACGGCGGCGCGTATTGCCATGGCCGCGGGCGGGGCGATCCTCGCGCCGAGCGCGTTTGCGTTGCTGCGGACGGAGCTGCCGCCGGAGGTGCGAGGGCGCGCGTTTGGCGCGCTGGGGGCCATGATGGGGCTGTCGGCGGGGCTCGGGCCGAAGGTCGGGGCGCTGCTCGTGACACATTTCGGCTGGACGTCCATTTTCCTCGCGAACGTGCCGGTGCTCGTCCTCTCGGCGGCGCTCGTGCACCTCGGCGCACCCGCGCCCGCGCCGTCGAAGGAGATGGCCGCGGCGGCGCGACCGCGCTTCGACGTACTGGGCTCCGTGTTGCTCGGGGCGTCGCTGCTCGGGGTGGTGGTGGGGCTCGAGAACGAGGCGTATCGATGGGCCGCGGCGGTCGGCGTCCTGGGGTTCGTGCCGTTTGCGTGGTGGGAGCGGCGCGCGGCGGATCCGATCATCGATTTTTCGTTGTTCCGGCGCCGCACGTTCGTGGCGGGGAGCTTGCTCATCGCGATCCAGAACTTCGCGATGTATTCGATCCTGTTCGAGCTGCCGCAGGTGGCGGGGCGTCTCTTCGGCGCGGGGCCGCGCGAGGTGGGCAATACGCTGGTGGCGATGATGGCGATGATGATCGTCGCTTCCCCGTTCGCGGGGCGCGCGTCCGAGCGCTTCGGGGCGCGGGCGGTGGCGCTCGTCGGTTGTGCGGTCGCGGTCGCGGGCGTGGCGCTGCTCGGGCTCTTGCCCTGGGACTCCACGACGGGGGCGGTGCCCGCGCTCGGCTTGCTCGGCCTGGGCCTCGGGCTGACGGGCGCGCCCTCGCAAGCGTCGTCGATCAGCGATGTGCCGCGGGACAAGAGCGGAATGGCGGCGGGCCTGACGTCGACGATGCGTTACATCGGCGGCATCGCCGGGCTGACCGTGCTCGGGCTGGTGCTCACGGAGGAGCCGGCGGCCGAGGTTGCCCGACGGGAGCATGGGACGAGCCTTCTCATCTTCGGGGTGGCGCTGGTGGTGACGATCGGGTGCGCGGCTTTGCTGCCCGGGCGTATTGCGGCGGCGGAGGGGGCGGCGGCGGGGGGGCGTTGAGGGAAAAGCCGGACGGACGACGTGACGCGGGCCGCGCGCGCCCGTCCGTAACCGTTATTCCCGTGCAAGCTGGCCCGTCCTCGTACCCTCGGCTATAACGTGCGCCAATGTGTCGCCTCTTCGGCGTTGTTTCCAGGCACGTCGAATCTCCCACCGAGCCTCTGGCCACGGCCCCGAAAAGCCTGGCGGCGCTCTCGCCGGAGCACCCGCACGGCTGGGGGATTGCCGCCCATGACGGGAAAGGCTGGGCGCTCCACAAGAGCCCCACGTGTGCCCAGGCCGATCCCGCGTTTCGCGCGATTGCGGCGAGCGTCCGCGGGCGTGTCGTCGTCGCGCATGTCCGTAAAGCCACGGTCGGGAGGACCGAGCTCGTCAATACCCATCCGTTTCGGCGGGACGCGTGGGTCTTCGCGCATAATGGCACGATCTCGGACGTCGGCTGGCTCGAGCGGCGCACGTCGCGGTCGCGGAGGCGGGAGATCACGGGGGATACGGACAGCGAGCGGTTCTTCGCTTCTCTGATGACGGCGCTCGACGAGGTCGGCGCCACGTTTGGCAGCCGCCGGGCGCCTCGGGGCGTGGTGGATCGGGCGCTCGCTCGTTTCCTCGAGGCTGCGACGGGCCGGCCGCGTTTCGGCGCCGCGAACTTTTTATTGAGCGACGGCGAGCTGCTTTATGCCCATCGTTTTGGCCGGAGCTTGTTCGTCTCGTCCGAGGCGGGCGTCGTCCGCATTGCGTCGGAGGCGCCACACGGGGGCGACTGGCGCGAGGTCGCCGAGCGCTCGCTCCTCTGCATTGACATGGCCGCGCTGCCGCCTCGAGAAACGACACGCCACCGGCCCGCTGGAAGAACTGCGCATTGCGCAGTTCTTCCACCTTCGGTCCAGGCCGTGGCTGCCAGGGGGGTGGACATCTTTTGAAAATTCCCCGCATCGACTGCGCTTCGCGCAGTCGATGCACCCTCGGTCCAGGCCGTGCCTGGTCGGGGTCCAGGGGTGGACAACCCCTGGTCGGGCCCGGGGTGAAACCCCGGCGCTACGCTCCGGTCACGGCGCTTCGGCGGGCGGGGCCTGGGGACCGGGGAGGTTGAAGCTGCGCGGGGGCTCGTATTCGGGGGGCGGGCCTCCTGGCAGTGGCTTGGGCTTGGGCGCGCTGCTGCAGGCGGCTGCGACGAGCATGAGGGCTGCGAGGGGCGGGACGAACCGGGGTTTCATATCTTGGTCCCCTTCCTCTTGATGCTCGGCGGTGGGGGCGTGACGGGGGCTTCGTGGTGGTTCTCCGGTGGCAAGCCGAAGGGGCTCGGGGGCGTGGGCGCGAGGGGATCTTGCGAGCCGTCGACCTTCTGGCGGACGTCGGCGGGCCTCGGCGGCGGCGTCGCGGGGGCGAGGTCGAACTTTGCGCCTTCGGCGCCGGGGGCGCCCATCGGGATCATCGTCGCTGCGGGGGCGGCGGTCGCGGGGCCCTCGTCGTCTTGGGAGCCGCATCCGAGGCCCGTGGGCAGGGCCAGGGTCAGGAGGAGGAACCAGGCGGGGAGAGCGCGCGGGCGAGCCGACACGAGCCGAGGCTAGCACGGCCTTGGCCTTGCGAGGGCAGCCGCGTTAGGTTTCGACGCCGTGGAGAGCAGCGTCATCCGGACCGAGGAGCTCGTCGAGCTCGCAAGGCGCGCCCGAAAGGCTGCGCGTACGCTTTCGACTGCGTCGCGGGAGGTGAAGGATCGCGCGCTCGTCGCGATCGCGGAGGCCCTGCGCGCCGAGGCGGCCGAGGGGTCGCCGTTGCGCGTCGCGAACGCCGAGGACGTCGAGGCCGCGCGGAGGGCAGGGCTCGCGCCTTCGCTCGTCGATCGGCTGGTCCTCGACGAGGCGCGGATCCTCGGGATCGCCGCGGCGGTCGCGCAGATCGCCTCGTTCGAGGATCCCGTGGGCGAGGTGCTCGGCATGAAGCAACGGCCGAACGGGCTCAGCGTGGGTCAGGTGCGGATCCCGCTCGGCGTGATCGCGATGATCTACGAGGCGCGGCCGAACGTGACGGTGGACTCGGCGGCGCTCTGCCTGAAGAGCGGCAACGCTGTGCTCTTGCGTGGGGGCAAGGAGGCGGCTCGATCCAACGCGGCGCTCGGGGAGCTCGTGCGGAGCGCGGTCGCGTCCGCGGGCCTGCCGGCGGACGCGGTGTTGATCGTGCCGCCGACCGATCGCGAGGGGATCCGGCTGCTCGTGGGGCTCGCGGGGATGATCGATCTCGTGATCCCGCGGGGCGGCGAGGGGCTCATCCGCTTCGTCACCGAGCACGCGCGCGTGCCGGTCATCCAGCACTACAAGGGGGTTTGTCACCTGTACGTGGACGAGGGCGCCGATCTCAACATGGCGCTGCGGCTCGTGGAGAACGGGAAGCTGAGCCGGCCCGGCGTGTGCAACGCGCTCGAGTGCTTGCTCGTGCACGAGAGCGTGGCGCTCGCGTTCTTGCCGCGCGTCGGCAAGCTCGCGGCGCAGGGGCTCGAGATCCGCGGCGACCAGGCGACGCGCGCGGTGATCCCGTCGGTGAAGGCCGCGGCGCCCGAGGATTTCGGGCAGGAGTTCCTCGCGCCGATCCTGGCGGTGCGGATCGTCGGCTCGATCGACGAGGCGCTCGATCACATCGCGCAGTACGGGTCGAACCACACGGAGGTGATCTGCACGCGGAGCTACGAGCGAGCGCAGCGGTTCTCGCGGTCGGTCGACGCGAGCTGCGTGATCGTGAACGCGTCCACGCGCTTCAACGACGGCGGCGAGCTCGGCCTCGGCGCGGAGATCGGCATCTCGACGACGAAGCTCCATGCGTATGGACCGATGGGGCTCGAGAGCCTGACCGCGAAGAAGTGGATCGTCTTCGGCGAGGGGCAAATTCGGTAAACGGCCCCGAGGAAGAGGGCCGCGTGAGGTAGAACTTGGCAACCAAGAAGCGATCGGACGGCGAGGGCGCGTCGCCCAAGCCCGCGCGTAGTAGCAGCAGCAGCAGCAAGACGACGGCGACGAAGAAGGCCAGCAAGACGGCAGCGCGCCCGTCGCGCGAGGTCGACGTGGACGAGGGAGCAGGCGAGCGGCCTTCGCGCGTGAGCCCGTCGGCCGTGAAGGCGGCGGTGAAGGCAGGGAAGAAGTCGGCCCGGCCGAAGCTGCGCGCCTCGCACGCGAGCGGGCAAGCGACGACGCGTGGCGCGGGGGCGAGCAAGGCGACGGCGAAGCGGCCGGGTCTGCCGCGGCGCAAGGCCGAGGGCGAGGTCCGCAGCAAGGCCGCGCCGGGCGTGAAGAAGGCGCCGCTCGCCGCGCCGAAGCGAGCCGCGGCCGGGAAGAAGGCGCCGGTGCCGGAGACGGCCTCGCCGGCGCGGGAGCTCGCGGTCCAGGTCGCGACGGCCGGCCTCGACAAGAAGGCGCTCGGCGTGGAGATCCTCGACGTGCGCGGGCGCGTCGACTACGCGGATTTCCTGGTGCTCATGACGGGCCGCAGCGATCGGCACGTCGGCTCGATCGCGCAGGGGATCGAGGAGGAGCTCGGCAAGAAGAAGATCGCGCCGATCTCGGTCGAGGGCATGTCGGCGGCGACGTGGGTGCTGCTCGATTACGGCGACGTCGTCGTGCACGTGTTCCAGGAGGACGCGCGGCAGCTCTACGACATCGAGGGGCTCTGGATGGACGCGAGCCGCGTCGCCGTGCCCGAAGGCGAGGCGGGCGCGAGGCCCGCAACGCAGGTGAACCGCGCGCAGGCGGACGCGGGCGAGGGGTTCGGTGACGATGAGCCCAGCGCGGACGACGACGAGGACCGGAGCGAGGAAGAGTAGAGCCGGATCGCATGCGTATCGTCGTCGTCGCCGTCGGCCGGGTGAAGGACAAACCGCTGCGCGCGGCGCTCGACGACTACCTCGGCCGCGTGCGGAGGTATGTGCCTTGTGACGAGATCGAGCTCGAGGACGCGCCGCCTGCGCGGCTCGTCCCGCTCTTCGCGAAGAAGACCGAGGGCTCGACGACGATCGCGCTCGAGGTCATGGGCCGCGCGCTCGACAGCCCCTCGTTCGCGCAGGCGGTGGAGCGCGCGGGATCTCGCGGCAAGGGCGTGGTCTCGTTCCTCATCGGCGGCGCGGACGGTATCCCCCCGGAGACGTCACGCGCCGCGCACGATCGGCTCAGTTTGTCGACGCTCACGTTCCCGCACAGGCTCGCGCGGCTCGTGCTCGTGGAGCAGATCTACCGCGCGATGACGATCCTGCGCGGCGAGCCGTACGCGCACTAGGCGGGCTTCGTCTTCTCTTTGCTCTTCCGGTACGCCTCGCGCTGGGCCTCCGTCGGCTTCTTGCCGAAGAGGAAGGCGAGGCCGATCGAGAGCACGTAGAGGATCAGCATCGGCACGGCCATGACGATCTGGCTCGTGATGTCGGGCGGCGTGACGATCGCGGCGACCACGAAGGAGACGAGGACGAACCAGCGGCCGAACCTTATGAGCTGCAAGTAATTGACGATGCCTGCGAGCGACAGGAACAGGATGAGCAGCGGGATCTCGAAGACGATGCCAAAGGCGAGCAGCATCCGCGTCACGAAGTCGATGTACTCGCCCATCATGACGGTGGGCGTGATCGTCACGCCCTCGCCGCCGCCGACGGTGCCGGCGAGGCCGAGGAAGTAGTTGAACGTGATGGGGAAGGCGACGCGCCAGCCGAAGTAGCAGCCGCCCGCGAAGAGCGACGACGCCGAGAGCACGAAGGGGATCACGAAGCGCTTCTCGCGCGCGTAGAGCCCGGGCGCGATGAAGGCCCAGAGCTGGTAGAAGAGGATCGGCGCGCTGAGCACGATCGAGCCGAGCAGCGAGAGCTGGAAGTACGCGATGAACGCGGCCTGCGGCGACTCGAAGTGCAAGGTCGCCTGGTTCGGCAGGCCTTGCGAGGCCCACGCGAGCTTGAAGGGCCGGGAGATGACGTCGAGCAGGGGATCGCGGTACTCCCAGGTGAGCACGGCGCAGATCAGGAACGCGACGAAGCAGTAGACCAGGCGCTTGCGGAGCTCGTCGAGGTGCTCCCAGAACGTCATGGGAGCCCCGCCCTCGTCTTCGTCGATCGGGGCCGGCTCCGCGTCCTTGACCGCCTTCGCCTTTGCGTTGCTCATGACGCCGCGCTCGGCTCCTTCGTGACGACCCGGCTCGTCGGATCGTCGGTCGCCACGATGCCCAGCGGATGGTGGGCCATGGGATCGGTCGCGCCGAGCTCCGCGCCGCCGTAGGGGGACGCGTCGTCGGGCAAGGCGTCGTAGGCGTCACAGCCGACGAGCGGGTACTCGCGTTCGCGGAGGATCTCGACGGGCTCTTCGCCATGTGGGGGCGGCATGTTCACCGCGGCGGTCACGGCGGCAGCGGCGGCGGTCGCGGGCGAGGGGACGCCCGCCTTGGCGGCTGCGGCCGGGACGGCGAGCTTCTCCAGGCCGTCGAGCACGTTCACGTTCGAGAGCGCGCGGATCTCCTGGAGGCTCCGGTCGATGCCCTCGTCGCGGAGGAGCGTGTCGATGCCGCTCTGCGCCCGGAGGTCCGTGCTCATGCGGCGGATCTTCGCCACCCATTGCCCGGCCGTCCGCATCATGCTCGGCAAGTGCCGCGGGCCCACCACCACGATGGCCACGAGCACGACCACGACCATCTCGCCGAAGCTCAATCCGAACACGCGAGCAAGCTAGCGCGCCGTGGGTTCGGAATCCACCGGGAGACGCTTCCCCGGTTTCCGCAGCAGCGGCCGCGCGAGCTGACCACACGCCGCCCCCACGTCGCCGCCGCCCGAGTACCGCACGATCGTGCCCACGCCACGCCCGAGCAGGACGGCGCGGAAGGCCTCGAGCCGGGTGGAGGGCTGGAAGGGATCCGGCGCGGCGCCGTCCGCGATCGCGTTGTAAGGGATCAGGCTCAGCCGAGGCCTCTGTCCATGCGCCTCGGCGAACGAGCGGCAGAGATCCGCGAGCGCCACGGCGTCCTCGTCCGCGTCGTTCTCGCCGGCGAGCAGCGTGTACGCGAACATCGGCGAGCGCCCCGTGGCCCGCGCGTGCTCACCCGCAGCCGCGAGCACCTCGTCCAGCGGATGCGCGCCTTCGATGGGCATGAGCGCGCGCCGCCGCCCCGGCCGCGCCGACCCGAGCGAGACGCCGAGCCGCACCTGCGGGACCTCCCGGAGCAGCGTGCGGATCCCGGTCGGCAAGCCCGACGTGCACACCGTGATGTTGCGCATGTCGATGGCGAGCGCGCTCGGCTCGCTCATCACGCGGATGGCGTGGATGACGCGCTCGATGTTGGCCATGGGCTCGCCCATGCCCTGGAAGAGCACGCCGTGCACGCGCGGGCGGACGCCGGCGGCGACGAGGCTCTCCGGAGGGGACGCCACGAGCTCCTCGCGTACGCGCCGGACCTGCTCGACGATCTCCCACGGCTCGAGGTTGCGGCCGAGGCCCATGCGCCCGGTCGCGCAGAACGCGCAGGCGAGGGCGCAGCCGACCTGCGAGGACACGCAGACCGAGAAGCGACCCGGGTGCTCGAGCGGGATCCGTACGGTCTCGATGACGGCCCCGTCGGGCAGGCGGAAGGCGTACTTGACGAACGGGTCGATCGCGCTCGCGGCGCGGCTCTCCAGGCGGATCGAGGGGACGTGGCCGGCTGCGCGGGCGGCGTCGAGCGCGGCGCGCCGGATCGTCGCGGGCGAGCGCTCGGGCACGTTGCCCGTGCGGTGCACGAGGGAGACGATACGCCGCGCGTCCGTCACGTCGATGTTGCAAGCGCGGGCGAGCTCGTCAGGGAGAGTGGCCTGGAGGGCGAGGGGCACGGCGGCTCCGTTCTAGTCGAGCGGGGCTCCGGACGCACTCGTCTCGTTCTTCTCGGCCTAGGAGGAACCTGCTACGCTCCGTGGTGATGATGGACCCTCCGAACCGCGGCGGCCCCACGATGATGCTGGCCCCGTCCGCCCGGGGTGGCGCTGCGCTCTCGTTTCCTCCCGCCGGCTCGCCCGGCAGGTTCCCTCCGGTCGACCAGCATATCGTCGCCCCGGAGATGACGCGTGACGAGATGGTGCGCGGCCGGAAGATCATCGCCCAGCCCGCGCTCGAGCCGCACGGCGACGCGCACGCCAACCTCGGCGCCGTGATCCGCTTGCACGTCCGTGAAGGGTATCGCGCCTCGATCGACCTGCTCACGCGGGTCTCGGAGGGCTCGAACTTCGCGACGGACCTGTCGGTCCGGCGCGACGGCACGGATCCCGCGACGGGGCGGCGGCACCTCGAGGAGGTCTCGTTCGAGATCGTGAACGAGCAGGCGCCAGGCCTCGTGCGCGAGAAGGCCGAGGACCTCGTGGAGCGCGGCGTCCGGCGCGTGTTCGCGATCCTCGTGAAGCGCGGCGAGGTCTGCGAGTGGTCGCACGAGAACGGCGCTTTCATGGTGCTCGACCCGAACGGCACGATCGAGGACCCCTGCTTTGTGCGGCCGATCCAGGTGCGCGCGCTCGTCGACGGCGCGGTCGCGGAGCGCGAGGCCGTACGCGCGCTCGAGCGCAAGGGCAACCCGGAGCTCCTGGCGATCAAGCAAAACGCGGAGGAGAAGGGGCGGGACGAGGGGCGCGAAGAGGGGCGCGAGGAGGGGCGCGAGGAGGGGCGCCGCGAGATGCTCCTCGAGGTCCTGCGCGAGCGCTTCGGGGAGCTCTCCGAGGCCACGCAGGCGCGCGTCACGACCGCCAGCGGCGCGACCTTGTCCCGGTGGGCGAAGCGCTCGTACACCGCGAGCACGCTCGACGATGTGTTCGCCGAGGTCCAGGGAGACAGCGGGTCCGTTCGTCGCTGAGCTCGATCCAGCGCCGCGCCTCTTCCTTCCGGCCTTGCATGCGTCTACCGTCGCGCCTGCCATGGCTCGTCGTCGCGCCCTCTTGCTCGCCGTCGCCTCGGCTGCCCTCACGGCGCTGCCCGCGGGTGATGCCTGGAGCTCGCCCGAGGACGTCTACGGCTTCGGCCCGCGCTCCATGGCGATGGGCGGTACGGGCGCCGCGCTCGGCCGTGGCTTCGAGGCCGTCTGGGGTAACCCCGCGCTGCTCAGCCTGGAGCATCGGCGCGAGCTCACGATCGGCCTGCTCGGCTCCGTCTTCGACCTGCGCGCCCCCACGCGCCTGAACTACGACAGACTCGCGGGCGGCTTCATCGGCGCGGTCTTGCCCGTGCCTTTCGCCGGTGCGCTGAAGGATCGCATCACCATCGGCCTCGGCTTCTTCACGCCCTTCGACCTCATCGTCCGCGGCCGCATCCTCTACCCCGAGACCAAGCAGTTCCCCCTCGCGGATCGTACGGCCTCCGTCGCGGTCCAGGTCGGCCTCGGCGTCGACGTCGGCTACGGCGTGCGCATCGGCGGCGGCTTCGCGGCGCTCGCGGCGCTCACCGGATCCGTCCTCGTCGCCACCGACGCATCGGGCCGCATCGGCACCGTCGTCGAGGACACGCTCGTCGCCAGCTACGGCCCCATCCTCGGCGCGAGCTACGAGCGCGGCGCCTACCGCGTCGGGCTCACCTACCGCGGCGAGCTCGTCGGCCGCTTCAACGTCGTCATCGAGGTGAAGGATCTCGGCCAGATCGTCGTGCCTCCGCTCAACATCTCCGGCCTCGCGCAGTACGACCCCGCGCAGATCGCGCTCGAGGTCGCGCGCGTCCGCGGCCCGTGGCGCGTCACCGCGGGCGCGACGTACAAGCGCTGGTCGGCCTACCCCGGGCCCGCCGAGGCCACCGTGCGTTGCCCGGAGATCGACCCGTCCACCGGCGCGCCGCCCGAGGAGCCTTGCGGCGCCCTCGTCCCCGCGCCGCTCGGGTACACCGACACGGTCGTCCCCCGCCTCGGCGTCGAGCGCGTGCTCTCGCCGAAGAAGGGCGTCTCGATGATGCTCCGCGCCGGCTACTTCCTCGAGGTCTCGCCCTCGCCGCTGCAGACCGCCGCCGCGAACATCTTCGACAACACCCGCAGCGTCTTCGGCCTCGGCTACGGGCTCGAGCTCGCCGCGCCCTTGCCGAACCTGCGCTTCGACCTCGCCGGGCAGGTGCAGGTCCTCCATCCGCGCACGCACGACAAGGCCGCGGACGTGCCCGCCGAAAATCCAGGCGCGCCCTCCGTGCGCACGAGCGGCGTCGTCGTCGCCGGCGCGGCCACCGTGGGGGTCGGGTTCTGATGAGGAAACGCGCGCGTCTGATCCTTCCTGCGCTCGTCGCCGCGGGGCTGCTCGCCGCGCCCGACGCGTCCGCCAGCGCTCCCGGGACGTACGGCATGGGCTCCCGCGCCGCCGCGCTCTCGGGCGCCGTCACCGCCGACGCGACCGACTTCTCCGGCTGCTTCTACAACCCCGCCGGCCTCGTCTCCGCGCCCGGCCTCGAGCTCTCGCTCGGCTACCTCTACGCGGACAACCGCCTCCGCATCAACGGCAAGGACAACGACGTCGCCGACGTCCACGGCCTCATGGCGGGCATCGTCGCGCCGGGGCGCATCGCCAAGCTGCCGTTCGCCTTCGGCATCGCCACGTACATCCCCGACAATGGCCTCTCCCGCATCCGCGCCCTCCGCCAGGAGACCGCGCGCTGGGAGCTCTACAACGACCGTCCCACCATCCTGTTCCTCTCCGTCCACCTCGCCGTCCGCCCGTTCCCTTGGCTCGAGCTCGGCGGCGGCCTCGCCTTCCTCGCCGCCACCCGCGGCCGCTTCGGCATCCGCGGCGAGGCCGACGTGCTCCGCCCTTACGACTCGCAGCTCTCCCACGAGGTCGACGCCGACCTCACCTCCATCCGCTACCCGGTCGCAGGGGCGCGCGTAAAACTCGGCCGCTTCGGCTACCTCGGCCTCGCCTACCGCGGACAAACCAAGCTCGACCTCGCGCTCCAGGCGAACCTCGAGGGCATCGTCGACTTCGCCGGCGTCGACGTCCCGCTCCGCTACACCCTCGAGACGCGCACGCTCGACGCCTTCCAGCCGCAGCAGGTCGTCCTCGGGTTGTCCTTCCAGGCCGTGCCCCGCCTCCGCGCGAACCTCGATCTCGGCTGGGTGAACTTTTCGGCCTACGAGAGCCCGACCCCCCGGACCTCCGCCCACCTCGAGGCCGAGCCGCCGCCCGGCGTGGGCGTCGAGCTGCCCGAGGACCCCAAGCCCGTCGTGATCGTCCCGCCCGCCTTCGAGGACCGCTTCGTGCCGCGCCTCGGCGTCGAGTACGTCCTCGCCTTCGGCGCCGAGCGGCGCGCCTCGGGGCGCAAAGAGCCGGCGAAGGCCGTCGAGATCCCCCTGCGCGCTGGCTACGCCTACGAGCGCTCGCCCGTCCCGCCGCAGTCGGGCCTGACGAACTTCGTCGACGCCGATCGCCACACGATCTCCCTCGGCGCGGGCCTCGTCCTCAACGCGCCCTTCTCCGTGCTCCGCGGCGCGCTCCGGCTCGACACCCACGTGGCCCTCTCGGTGCTGCCCGAGCGCGTCACGCAGAAGGCGAGCCCCGCCGATTTCGTGGGCGACTACCGGGCCGACGGCACCATGATCGCAGGCGGCGCCACGCTCACCGCCCAGTTCTGAGGGGAAGACGATGCGCACGGGACACGCTCTCTCGTTCCTCCTCGCGCTCCTCTCGGGTTGCGCCACCCTCGCCGACACCGAGACCGGCGGGGAGAACCTGCCGAGCGCCGCGGCCGGCCCGTTCCGCCCCCTTCGCGCGGGCGAGCTCGGCAACCTGCGCTCCGCTCCGAACGCCCTCGAAGACGACGACACCTTCCCCCGCGACCCGGCCGTCCTCGACGCCGACGGGGATCCCGCCACGCCCGCGGTCTTCGGCTACTTCGCGATGACCCCCGAGGTGGCCGGACAGGACCCCGATCCCACGGCCCCGCCGGGCGCCATCGTGCGGCATGGCGCCGAGGACGGCCGCTCCTTCGACCGCGCGCCCCTCTCCGTGCTCACGCCCGCCGAGCCCTGGGAAGGTGGCACCGTCGGCGCGCCTTCGGCCGTCCGTGTGGGGGGCGAGGTCTTCCTGTATTACGCCGCGGCCGGCGGCATCGGGCTCGCGCGGAGCTCCGACGGCGCCGCCTTCACGCGCGTGGCCGGCCCCGTGCTCGGCCCCGACGCGGCTGGCTGGGAGGCCTCGGCCGTGCCGCGCAGCCCGGGCGTCGTCGTGCTCGACGACGGCTCGTTCCGGCTCTTTTACGAGGTCCCGGGCCCTGGCGGCGCCGCGCGGATCGGCGAGGCGCGCTCTGACGACGGCGTCACCTGGACCCGCGTGGGCGACGGCCCCGCGCTCGCGCCCGCGCCGGCCGGGGAGGGGACCGAGCCTCCCTACGACGGCGCGTCGGTCGGCGCGCCCGCGCCCGTGCTCGTTCGATCCGCCGAGGGTCGCCCCATCCTGCGCGTGTATTACGCCGCCCGGGACAGCCTCGGCCGCTCCGTCGTTGGCCTCGCGGCCCGCTTCGATCCCGCGAGCGCCTCGCCCCTCGAGCGCGCCGTGAGCCCTGTCTTCGGCAGCGGCAGCTCGCTTGGCCCGGGCGAGCCCTGCGTCGTCGTTGGCCCCTCCTTCACCTTGCTTTTTGCCACGCAGCGCGCCGGTCGCACGAAGAGCGCCAATTATCCGGCGGTCGCCGTGGGTGTGGCGCCGGCGGACGTGTCCTTGCCTGCCCCTTGAAACCGAGCGCGGCGGGGCGCGCTTCTTTACTTTGCGCGCGCTGCGTGGTGTAACTTCGAGGCGACCGAGTGAGCCCTCCCTGCGCCGGCAGGGCTCACGTCCCCGGGGAACCGCGCCACGGAAGCGAGATGTTGGAAGGAGACCAGATCACTCCCAAGATGCGGCTCTCGAGGCACCTCGGGACGGAGGGCAAATCCCAGGTCTGGGTCGCCGAGCACGTGGGCCTCGGCAAGGAAGTCGCCGTCAAGCTGATGGGGCGCGCTTTGTCGCGGAACTCCTCGCCCCTCCACCGGTTCCAGCGCGAGGCGGACGTCGCCGCGCGGCAGATCAAGAGCCCGCACGTCGCGCAGGTCCTCGAGCACGGCCTCACCCGCAACGGGATGCCGTACCTCGTGATGGAGCTCTACGACGGGGAAGACCTCGGCGCGCGCCTCCAGAAGAGCGGCCCGATGTCCCCCAAGGAGGCGGCGCGCCTCGTCTCGCAGCTCGCCAAGGGCCTCGGCAAGGCGCACCTGCTCGGCCTCGTCCACCGCAACCTCAAGCCGAGCAACGTCTTCCTCACCGAAAACGAGAACGGCGAGTTCGACGCCAAGGTCCTCGACCTCGGCCTCTCCGTGCGCGCCGGGATCTCCTCGATGGGCCGGACCACGAGCGACGCGACGACCATGATCTCGCCCGAGTTCATGAGCCCGGAGCAGATCTTCGGCCAGAAGGACGTCGATTTCCGCTCCGACCTCTGGGCCCTCGCGGTCCTCGCCTATTACGCGCTCAGCGGCCGCGCGCCCTTCAGCGGGCAGAACCTCGAGGCCTTCGGCAACGCCATCGAGGAGGGGCGCTTCGAGCCCATCACCACCCTCGTCCCCGGCCTGCCCAGCACGGTCGACGCCTTCTTCACCAAGGCCCTCCAGCGGGATCCCACCGCGCGGTTCACCGGGGCCAAGGAGCTCGCCGACGAGTTCGAGCGCGCGCTCGGGGTGGAGGGCGAGGAGCGCACGAGCCGCACCTCGTTCCCGCTCGTCGCCCAGCGTGGCTCTTCGCCCGGATCGCGGCCGCTCGGCGCGAGCTCGGGCACGGGCTCGACGCGCCGGCCGAAGCTCGGCTCGTTGAAGGAGATCTCCGACCGCATCCCGCCCGAGATCCGGGAGGCGGCCATGGCCCCGCCCGAGGTCCTGCCCGTGACGGTCCGGCCCGCGGAGCCCCGCCAGGGCTCGGCGCTCGTGATCGTCCTGCTCGCGCTCCTCGGCATCGGGACCATCGTGGCCGGGCTGTCGCTGCTCTCCGGCGACAGCTCGCCCCCCCCGAGCACCGCGCCGACCACGCCGCGTTAACGAACCTCGTACCGGGACGAACCGCGTCGCCCCACGGGCAGCGCGTTCACGAGTCGGATCATCGTCCAGACCGTGCCGGCGATTTTCCGGAGCTTCGATTGTCCCACGCGCTCCTGGTAGTCGATCGGCATCTCGACCACGCGGTAGCCGCATTTCGCCGGGAAGAGCAGCGTATCGATGGGCAACGCGTCGCCCTCGCCGTCGAAATCGAAGGCGCGGACCATACTCGACCGGTACGCCCGCATGCCGCTGTGTACGTCGCACGTCGGGATGCCGTGCATCAGGTGCGCGAGCGCCGCGAAGGACCGGTTCGCCAGGTAGTTCGGCAGCGGCATCGCCGCGGGCCGCGTCCGCGTGCGGGCGCAGTTCACCATGTCCACGCCTTCTTCCTCGACGAGCTTGCGCAAGACCGGGATGTAATCGGCCGGGTAGGTGAAATCGCAGTCGAGGTAGATGAGCAGCTCGCTCTCGGCGGCGGCGCTGTACATGAGCAGCTCCATCGCCGGCCCGTGTCCACGCGGCGGGATTTGCCGCAAGACACGCGCGCCGAGCCGCGCCGCGATCTCCGGCGTCCGGTCCGTCGAGCTGTCGACGCAGAGGATCTTGGCGTCGGGCGCGACCCTCCGGATCTCGCCCATCATCGCCTCGATGCTGTCCTCCTCGTTCATCGTCAACATGCCCACCGTCAGGCTGAGCTTGCGCGCCTTCGGGGGCTTTCGGGCGACGTACACGTTCTGGAAGGACAAAAGCTCCGGCGCGCGCGCCGCCACCACGTCCTCCACCGGCCGCACGAGCCCCTGGTAGAGCTTGTACGGCAGCGACTTGCGCAGGCCCTCGGGGTCCGGGTTTCCCCCGGGAGCGACCGCCTTTTGCGCCGAGAGCACGAGGTCCTTCGCCGCGCGCACGAGCATCGGGTTCTGCTCCATCCGCAGCACCTCGAGCCCGGCGCGCGTGAGCGTCTCCCGGCCCGTCTCGCGCGTGAAGAAGCGCAGGTGCGAGTCGTCGAGGATGCCGCTCTGCGTGTACTCGAACTTGCCCGCGAGCAGCCCCAGCCGCACGGTCCACGCCGCCACGTTCGGCAGCGACACCACCACGTGCCCGCCGTCCTCCAGGTACGGGAGCAGCCGCCGGATCACGGCGACGGGATCGGCCACGTGCTCGAGCACGTCCGCGAACAAAAGAAGGTCAAAACTCCGGCCGGCGAGGCCCTTCGTCACGGCTTCGTCGCTCGTCACGTCGATGGCGAGCACCTCGTCGAGCCGCTCCTTCGCGCGGGCGATCGAGCCCTCCGCGATCTCGATGCCGGTCACGTGGGCCCCGCGCTTCTTCGCGGCCTCGCCGTTCAGGCCCACGCCGCAGCCGACGTCGAGCACGCGCCGCGGCCGCCCGATGGCCCGGACGAGCGCGAGGTTCTGCTCCTCGACGACATACTTGGTGGAGGGCGCGCCCTCGGCCGGGGAAGTGCCGCTTGCCGTCACGGCGGGGCTACTTAGCACGGCTCGCCCAGGCCGCGTTGAACTCGCGGATCGTCTCGTCGGTCTTCGGGTTGTGCAGCATCTTCCGCAGGATGGCCGGCGGCACCGTCACCACGTGCGCCCCGTGGGCGAGCGCCTCGTTCACGTCGAGGATGTGCCGGATCGACCCCACGATGATCTTCGCCGCGAGCTTCTCCCGCTCGAGCTGCGCCCGCGTCTCGGCGATGACCGGCCGCACGTCGTAGCCCATGTCCCGCACCCGGCCGCTGAAGATCGACACGTACGTCCCGCCCGCGAGCGCCGCCAGGTAGGCCTGGTTGAAGCTCATGATACACGTCACGTTCGTCTCGATGCCCTGCGACGCGAGCGCGTGCGTCACGCGTAGCCCCGCCTCGCCGAACGGCACCTTGATCACGATCCGCGTCGGCGCCCACGCGTGGTAGAGCCGCGCCTCCTCCATCATCGCGCCCTCGGACTCGCTCACGAGCTCCACGGAGACCGGGCCCTTCGAGGCGGCGACGACGGCGCGGATGCGCTCTTCGAGGTCCACCGCGCCCGCCTCGCGCGCGAGGATGAGCGGGTTCGTCGTGACCCCCGCGATCACCCCCCAGGCGAAGATGTCCTTGATCTCCTTGGGATCCGAGCTGTCGAGAAAGAGCATGTCGACTCCGAGCAACGCCGCCGGCAAGGCCGGGGGGCGGCGGAGCATAGATCAGGCCGGCGCCATGGCTAGAGAATCTCGGATCCGCCGGGCGAGCTCGTCGAAGCGGCTCGCCGACGCGTCCGGTCGGATCATCGGGATCTCGTCGAAGCCCCCTCGAACCGGGCACATCTCGCAGCGCCCCCACTCGAAGACGAGCCCCGCGCGGAGGCCCGCCGCGCGCGCGGCCAGCACATCCACGGCCGCGTCGCCGACCATCCACGAGCGTGAAGGATCGAGCCCGAGCTCCTCCACGATCGACAGCAGCATCCCCGGCTTTGGCTTGCGGCACGTGCAGTCCGTGGCGAGCGCCGGATCACCGCCCGGCCCGCCCTCCGGGTGGTGCAGGCAGGCGCGGACGGCTTCGATGCGGATGCCCTCGGCCGCGAGCGCGTCGACGAGCGCCTGGTTCGTCCGGGTGATGGCGCTCTCCGGGATCTGGCCCTTCGCCGCGCCTGGCTGGTTCGTCGCGATCGCGAGGGCGAAGCCGGCGTCTTGCAGGAGGGCGAGCCCCCTGGCGACGCCGGGCAAGAGGCGCACGTGATCCGGGTGGAAGGCGCTCACCACGGCGCCGAGCTCGGGGTCGCGGACGAAATCGATGAGCGTCCCGTCGCGGTCGAGGATCACGCCGGCCCGCGCCCGTCCGTTCATGCCTCGGCCACCATCTGCCGCAGCCGCTCGCAGATCAGGTGATGGTAGACTTCATGAAAACCCTCCACGTGCGGCGTCGACGTGTGCCCGCCCGAGGTCCGGGGGACGAGGATGGAGGCGTCGGCCATCTGCCGCAGCGCGCCGCCGTCGTAACCCACGAGCGCGACCACCTTGCCGCCGTGTTTCTTCACGAAGTCGGCCGCGGCGACCAGGTTTTGCGACCAGGGCCCGGCCTTGTCCGCGCCCGAGCCGCCGTGGACGCTCAGGCAGACGAGCACGTCGCCGGGCGCCATCGAGCCGTCGAGCTGCTCGAGGAAGATCCTGTTGAAGCCCACGTCGTTCGTGAGCGCGCTGATCAGCGCTGCGTTGTCGCAGAGCGAGCGGCACTTGAAGCGCTTCTTGCCTTCCGCCCAGGTGAACTTCGAGATGTCGCAGGCCAGGTGGCTCGCGTTCGCCGCGCTGCCGCCGTTGCCGCAGGTGTAGATGGTGTGGTCGTTTCTCCAGGCCTCGAAGAGGACCTCGATGACGGCCGTGAGGTCTTCGCGGCTCGTGCCGAGGGCGATCTCGGCGGTCTCGCGCAGGTAGGTGTCGACGAAATCGTGCGTGGACGGCATGGGCCCGTCGTTCTAGCGCAGAGCGCGGAGCCTGGGGAGGGGGGCGCGCCGCGGCGCTTCACAGGTTGATCTGCATCCCGAACTCCACGACGCGCCCTGGCGGCAGCCCGAAGTACGCGGTCGCCGGGCGCGCGTTCCGGGAAATGAAGGCGAAGAGGCCTTTCCGCCACCGCATCATCTTCGACCGCCCCGTGGGCAGGAGCGTCTCGCGGCCGAGGTAATAACTCGTGCGCTTCAGGTCGATCACGAGCCCGTGCGCCTTGCAGGCGAGCAGCACGCTCGGCACGTGGGGCGATTGCATGAACCCGTAACGCGCCCGCACCCGATAAAAGCCGTTCCCTTTGTCGATGATGCTGACGCGCTCCTCGGGGGGGATCTCGGGGACGCGCTCGCTCGTGATCGACAGGAGCACCACCTGCTCGTGCAGGACCTGGTTGTGCTTGAAATGGTGCAAGAGGACGGGCGGCGTCCCGTGCGGGTTCGAGGCCATGAAGACCGCGGTCCCCTTCACGCGGAAGGGTTTTTGGTTCGCCACGTCCTCCAGAAATTGATCGAGCGGCGAGAGGTCCGCCTTGAAGGCCTCGCCGAGGAAACGACGCCCGGTCTTCCAGGTCGTCATCACCGTGAAGATGCCGACGGCCAGGACGACGGGGAACCAGCCGCCGTGGAAGAACTTGGCCGCGTTTGCCGTGAAAAACGACAGATCGATCACCAGGAACGTCAACACCGGCGGCAAGGCCTTCCAGAGCGGCCAGCCCCAGCGCTGCGTGACGACCACGAAATACACGACCGTGGTGATGGTCATCGTGGCCGTGACCGCGATGCCGTAGGCCGCCGCGAGCGCGCTCGACGTCCGGAAGAGCAGGACGAGCAGCACGCAGGCCACGAGGAGCGCGCGGTTGATCTCGGGGATGTAGATCTGCCCTTCGGTGTGCTTCGACGTATGCACGATGGTCACGCGCGGGAAATACCCGAGCTGGACCGCCTGCTGGGTGAGCGAGAATGCCCCCGAGATCAAGGCCTGCGAGGCGACGATCGTGGCCGCGGTGGCGATGGCGATCGTCGGATAGAGGGCCCAGGAGGGGGCGAGCGCGTAAAACGGGTTCGTCGCGCCCTCGGGGTGCTGGAGCAAGAATGCGCCCTGCCCGAAATAATTGAGGAGCAGCGCCGGCCATACGACGACGAACCAGACCCTCCGGATCGGAGCGCGTCCGAAATGCCCCATGTCCGCATACAGCGCCTCGCAGCCCGTGATGCAGAGGACCACGGCGCCGAGCAGCAAGAACCCGTGGCCCCGGTGCTCCAGGAAGAAATGGAGGCCATACCGCGGATCCACCGCGGCGAGCACGCTTCGATTGACGAGGATCCAGCGGGCCCCGAGCGTCGCGATGGTCAGAAACCAGAGGAGCGTGACGATCCCGAAGACGTTGCCGATGTTCCCCGTTCCGCGCTTCTGCACGAGGAAGAGCCCGATCAAGATCACCACCGTGAGCGGCACGATGAGCGGCTTCAAGGGGTGGTAGGCGACCTCGAGCCCCTCCATGGCCGAGAGCACCGAAATGGCCGGCGTGATCACGCCCTCGCCATAAAGAAGCGACGCGCCGAGCAGCACGAGCAAGACGAGCGGCCCCGTCCCTGGCCCTCTTCGGGGCGGCACGAGCGCGAGCAGCGCCATCGTCCCGCCCGATCCCTGGTTGTCGGCCTTCAGGATGAACCCGAGGTATTTGACCGACACCACCATCAGCAGCGTCCAGAAGACCAGCGACAGGATGCCCAGGATGTTCTCCGGCGTCGGCGCGACCCGGTGCGAGGCGGCCGGGCTGAAGCATTCTTTGATGGCGTAGAGCGGGCTCGTGCCGATATCCCCGAAGACGACGCCGAGCGCGCCGAGGAGCAGGGCCGCGCGGGGGCCGTGGGCCGCGGGCGCGCCGGGCTGGGCAGCCCTTCCGGTTTCGTCCGTCATCGCGGCGAACCTAAGGCCATCCGGCCAGGAGGCGAGCGAGCGGTGGCCCGCCATCGCCTTCGCCCCCGCTTCCGCCTCCGCTCGTGCTGCATCAAAGAACAAGGAAGTGATGGCGGATGAAGCGGGGCCCGATCGGCCCTCGGGGCTGCGGCTCGGGGCGTTTCTCCGGTCGAGCGGCGAGCGGATCGTACAGGAATGGTCCTCGCGTGTCCGCGCCTTGCCGATCGCCCGGGCGCTGCCGGAGCTCGCCCTGCGTGATCACATCCCCGACATCCTCGACGGGCTCGCCCGGACCCTGGAAGGCGAGGGCTCCGCTGTGCATTTGCGCGCCCCGGATCTCCACGCCCTCGCGCGCCTCGAAGTGGGCTTCGATCTCCAGGAGGTGGTGACGGAGTATGGCGTCCTCCGCCGGTGCGTCCTCGATATCTGGTCGCGGGAGAGCGGGGAGCTCACGCCCGTCCGCGACGTCCTCGCCTTCGACCAGGCCATCGACGCGGCGATCGGCGCGGCCGTCGCGACTTACACGGCCACGCGCGAGCGGACCTTGCGCGCGCTCGACGCCGTCTCGAATGCCGCCCTGAACAGCGAAGGCCTCCACAATTTCTTGCAGAGCTTCCTCGTCGGCCTGCGAGAGACCTCGCCCATCGTGGATTCGGCGTCCATGTACGTGGTCGAGGAGGAGGAGCTCGTCGTCCGCGCGGCCGTCGGGCCTGCGCAGGAAGAGTCGCTCGGCGCGCGTATTCGCCTCGGCGAGTGCCTGGCCGGCCGCGCGGCGCTCGCGGCGGCGCCGCTCGAGAGCGTCGACACGCGGGAGGATCCACGCATCACGAGCGCGGGCATCAACAAGGAGCGGCTCCGCTCGGCGTATGCGGTCCCGCTCTTGATCGAGAGCCGCGTCGCCGCCGTGATCGTCGTGGGGTCGGAGAAGGTGCGGGCCCTGTCCGACGAGGACCGGCTGCTCGTGCGCACGCTCGCGGCGCGCGCGGCCGCGATCCTGGCGCTCGAGCGGAGCCGCGACGAGACCCACAAGGCCCTCGCCATGCTGTCGAGCTTCACGGAGTCCTCGCCCCTCGGCCTCGCCTTCGTCGACACCGAGCTTCGTTACGTGCTGGTGAACACGGCGCTGGCGGAGCTGCACGGCCGTCGGCGCGGCGAGTTCCCGGGCAAGCCGATCCGCGCATTCGTCGATCCGGCGCAGCTCGAGGAGGTCGAGCGTGTGCTTCGGCGGGTGCTCGAGACCGGCGAGCCCGTCGTGGGGCGCGAGTTCACGATGGAGCTGCCGCCCGGGAGCGGCCGGATGCTTCATCGGCTCGTCAGGTATTTCCCCGTGCGCGGCGCGGACGGCGCGATCTGGGGGGTCGGCGTCGTCGGGGAGGACATCACCGAGCGCAGGAGCGCCGAGGAGGCGCTGCGCCGCAGCCGTGCCGCGCTCTCGGAGAGCGAGCAGAGGCTCCGGCTCGTCGTCGACAGCCTGCCGGACCTCATCAACATCGTCGGCGCCGACGAGCGCTATCGGCTGACGAACAAGGCCTACGAGGCCTGGTTCGGGGTCCCGCCGGAGTCACTCGCGGGGAAACGTATCGTCGAGGTCATCGGCGAGGAGAACTACCGCACGGCGAAGCCGCTCTTCGAACGCGTGATGCGTGGAGAGACGGTCCGGCACGAGCACCCGTTCGTCTTTCGGGGCGGGCGCCGGGGCTTCGTGGAGGTGACGTTCGTCCCGCAGGTGACGGCGGCGGGGCGGGTGATCGGCTTCGTCTCGCTCGTCTCCGACATCACCGAGCGCAAGCGCCGCGAGGCCGAGGATCTGCGCCGCCTCGAGTTCGAGCAGCAGCTCATCGGCATCGTCTCGCACGATCTGCGCAACCCGCTCAGCGCCATCACCCTCGCGGCCACGGTGCTCTTGCGGCGCGAGGATCTCGACGAGCGGGCGACGAAGACGGCGGCGCGGATCCTCGCCTCGGCCGAGCGCGCCAGCCGCTTGATCCGCGACCTGCTCGATTTCACGTCGGCGCGCCTCGGCCGCGGGATCCCGATCTCGCCGCGGGAGGTGGAGCTCCATTCCTTCGTGGCCGGCGTGCTCGAAGAGGTGCGGCTGGTCTATCCGGATCGGGAGTTCCCCTCGCAGCAAGCGGGCGACGGTCGCGGCGCCTTCGACACCGACCGGATCGCGCAGGTGATCACGAACATCACGAGCAACGCGGTCCAGTACAGCCCGCCCGGGACCCCGATCACGGTGAAGACCGAGGGCAGGGCCGAGGAGCTCGCCGTGTCGGTGCACAACGAAGGCCCGGCGATCCCGGACGAGATCCGGCCGCACCTCTTCGCGCCCATGCATCGGGGCGTATTGCCGGGGGATTCGCGGGCCCGGAGCGTGGGGCTCGGGCTTTACATCGTGAAATCGATCGTGGAGGCCCACGGCGGCCGGATCGAGGTGCGCTCGACGAACGAGGAGGGGACGACGTTCACCGTCTTGCTCCCGCGGCAAGCGCGGAAGCGCGGGGGGTAGGGACAAAGAGCCGCAGGCGCGATCTCCGCCCCTGCGGCCCTGCAAAACGCCTTTCTTTGGTTCGAGGTCAATCCCGGGGCGGCGGCATCGCGAACGTCGCCTCGCGCGCGATGTCGTCGCCGGCCTCGACCTTGAACGTCCCGAGGTCGATCCTGTTGCCGACGGCCTCGCCGTCCTCCTTCACGAGGACGATCGTCGC
Organism: Polyangium spumosum; assembly: GCF_009649845.1. NCBI lineage: Bacteria > Pseudomonadati > Myxococcota > Polyangiales > Polyangiaceae > Polyangium > Polyangium spumosum. The sequence continues at coordinate 498,257 of NZ_WJIE01000001.1, read as the reverse complement.
GTGGTAATTGTCCACGGGCAGCTCGATGCTCGCCTCGAACTGGGTGCACGGCACCCGGATATCCGCGACGAACTCCTCCTGGTCGTTGCGGATCTGGATCAGCGCACCCGTCGCGTCGTACGCGGTGCAATAATTCGCGGCGCGCTGGTTGCTGATCGTCCAGTTCACGGTGAAATGGCCCGTGTCGCGATCGATCGCGTCCGCCGTGGAGCCCTCCCCGCAGCCGAAGAGCAGGGCGGAGGCAGCGCACGCCGCGAAGTGAACCAGGTAGCGTCGGATCATGAATGGGACTCCTTTCGCTCGCCAATCATTCGTCAGCAACGGTGGTGCCAGCGGGACAGAGATCGCGCTGCACGCTTCTCGTTCATCCCTGCCCGACTAGACCCGCGTCTCCGGCCCGCGGTCGCGGCGCCCGACGCCTCGCTTGAGGACCATCTGCACGACGAAGGCGACGATCACGGCGCCGACGAACGCGGGGATGATGGGGATTCGTGCGATTTCGGGGCCGACGCGGCCGAGGAGCATGGAGCCGATGAAGCTCCCGAGCAGGCCTGCCACCATGGCGCCCGCCCAGCCGTAGGGCAGGCGGCCGGGCACGATTCGATCGGCCAGCCAGCCGACGAGCGCGGCGATGGCGAGGGTGACGAGCACGCCGAGCACGCTGAACGTCGCCCAGATTCCCAGGACGAGGGCAGCGACGATCAGCAACATGACGAGGAGAATTCCGAGCGGCATGGTGTTCTCCGCAGCAAAGGGCGGGCCGCGCGCTCGGCGAGCAGGCGCGGCCCTCGTGAGGGGGTCAAGCGCGCGCGGCCTTGCCGAAGAAGTACTGGAAGGGCACGTGGCTCCGCGCCGCCCAGGAGTGCTCGTTGTGCAGGTCGCCGGGGAAGGCGAAGTAGAGCAGATCCTTGCCGAACTGGAAGCCCTTGGCGAGGAGCTGGTCGCGCATGGCCGTGGTCCGCTCGTAGTTGTCCCGCGGCCATCCGCTGTCGATGTAGAACCGCACGTCTCGCTTGGGTTCGCTCGCCACGCGCTCGATCAGGTCGTCACGATAGCCGAAGGTGCTCGAGAGGCAGGCGGCCTTGCCGAAGACGTGCGGGTAATGCCACCCGAGGAAAAACGAGACCACGCCGCCGAGCGAGGAGCCCATGACGGCGGTGTTCTGCGGGTCGGAGAGCGTGCGCAGGCGGCTGTCGATGAACGGCTTGAGCTGGTTCACCATGAAATCGCCGTACCGCTCGTATCCGGGCTTCGTGTACTCGTACATGCGGTCCTTGGCGTAGACGCCGACGACGATGACCTTGTCGATGAGGTTCATCGAATGGAGCAGCTCGACGTTCTCGTCGACGCGCCACTCGTTGCCGCCGAAGGCCTCGTCGCCGAAGAAGAGGTTCGTCCCGTCGTGCATGTAGAGCACGGGATACCGCTTGAGGGTGTTCTCGTCGTATCCGGGCGGGAAGTAGACCCGCACGTGGTGGTTCGCCTCCGCGTTCCCCTCGGGGACCGTGACGACGGGGGAGAACGTGCCGCGCGGCGGGCAGAAGAAGTGCGGATAACACCGGCGGATGGTGGTGTCGCTGGTGGTGGCGAGGTAGTTGTCGCCCTGGGACCAGGTGAAGCCGCGCTCGTCGTCGAGGCAGGGCTTGAAGTAAAAATACTTCTGGTCGGCGTCGATGACGAACTCGGTGATGGTGCGATCGTCGCTGACGTAATTCGGCTCGACGGAGCGATTCCAGTCGGATTCCGTCCGGAGGACGACGCGCCCGCGGGGGACGGGGTAGAAGACCTGAATTTTGGCTTGGCCCATTGGTCGATTATCGGCGAGAGGGGGAGGGGTGTAAACAGGTTTCTGGGGGGCTGCTGCTGCTGCCCGGCGTCACGATCGACCCCTCATCGAGAGGATCGCTGGGAGAGATCCGAACTTGGCGGACAGTTCGAGCGCGGGACGAGGGTTGCACTTTGAGCGTAAGCACACGCAGCGTCGTCTACGCGTGTCAATCCGCCGAGAGGATTCTCGACAGCTCGCGCGCGCGGCGATTTTCTCCACCATGATTGCGATACCGCTCGCGCAACACCGGATCCGGTATCTTCTCCGCGCGCAGCTCGATCTGCGCGAGCGTATCCCGTAACGCTTCGCGGGCCCCGCCGATGTCGCCGGTCTCTCGCCTCGCCACCGCCACGGCGAGGCGCATGGGAACTTCGAGTCCGCCGGCGCTCCCGACGGTCTCGATGATCTGGAGCCCCTCCTCGGCGCAGGCGCGCGCCTCTGTCGTGCGCCCCTGCGCAATGAGCACGTGAACGAGGGCCGTCAGGGTGTCCACGCGCGAGAGCGCCAGGCCGCGGAGCCCTTCCGCGGCCCTCCGCGCCTCCTGCTCGGCCTCGTCGTACCTCTCGAGCCCGGTGAGGCACTTTGCGAGCACCAGCCTCGCGTGTGACTCGTAAAACGGCGCTTCGTGGCCGTGTTTCAGGGCGGCCTGCGCGTGCTCGAGCGCGACTTCCATCGGCATCGGCTCGCTCGAGAAGAGCATCGCCCGCGCCTGCGCCCACTCGCTCACGCAGAGTGGAATTGCCTCCTTGACCTTCGCGGCGGCATCGACGACCCGGCGGAGGGTCGCCAAGCTGTCTGCTGTCGCCCCGAGCCGCGCCTCAGCCATCGCCTGCTGTGCGCCGACGATCACGAACTCCCGCAAGGCTCCGCTCTTTTCGAAGAACGACGCGGCCTCCGCCGACGTGACCATGTGCATCCACGGATCGGGCGCGATGTGCTCGGCATAGATGGCCAACCCGATGCTGAAATTCGCGTGCGCTTCGGGGTATTGCGCTCGGATCTCCGCGTCGATCGGCATCACGCGCTGAAGCAGCCGCTCGACGGGGGCGCGCGCTCCCCCGAGGGCGAACATGCAGACCACCCCGGAGGCGGCCTCCAGGAGCCCTCCCCGGCCCTCGGGCTCGGGCTCCACCTGGTCGAACAACGTCAAGAGCTCTCCGCAGAGCTTCGTGTCTCCCACCTGGCTCGTCAGCGAGAAGAGGGCGTGCAGCGTCTTGTACCACGTGTTGCTCCCCGCCGGCAGCAGGTCGAGCGCATCCATGCCTGGACGTATCCCCTCGTCGTGTCGCGCGCTCATGTAGCAGACATAGCATTGCAGCGCGCGCAGCGATCCCAGCGCCTCGCCGGACGCCCCTGCGAGAACGGCTCGATCGATAGCGCGATTCATCGCCGAGAGCTCGAAACGCTCGCAACATTGCTTCGCCGCTCGGAGGTAGTGCGGGACTGCGCTCGTGAGGTCTCCGCCGAGCTGGAAATGGTCAGCGATGACCGATGGATCCGCGTCGCCGAGCGCCTCAAGGTAACACGCCACGGCCCGGTGGCCGAGCACTCGGTCCTCCGGCGTCAAGAGCTCGTATGCCGCGTCGCGCACGAGCGCGTGGCGGAAAGTATACTCGGTCGACTGCGGCGAAGGGTCGTCGTACCGCGCTACGAGTAGCTCCTTTTCGACGAGAAACGATAACGCGAGCTCGATTTCCTGGTTCGAGCGGTGGGGCCCGAGCACGCGCGCCACGCCCTCGCAGACGAACCTCCGTCCGAGCACGCTGGCCGCGAGCACGACATGGCGCTCCCGCACATCGAGTCGCGAGAGGCGTGCTTGGAGCATCGCCATGACGGTCTCCGGAGCGGAGTCCGACTTCCCATCCGCCGCCGCTCGTATCATCTCCTCGAGGAAGAGCGCGTTACCGTCCGCCTGCTCGATCATGCGCGCCACCTGCTCGTCCGATAGCGCTGCCCCGAGCACCTGACGAATGAGCCGCTCGCAGGCCTTCTTGCCGAGACCTCGCATGCGCAGGAGCTGCGGGCGGTGCTCCTCCCACAGCTTCGGGAAAATTTCGTGCACCTCGGGGCGCGCCAGCGCAAGTACCATGAACGGCCGATCCGCGAGCTCGCCGAGGGCCCGATGGACGAGCTTCTCCGTCAGCGCGTCGCCCCAATGCAGATCTTCTAGGATGAACAACAAGGGCTGATGAGCGCTCTCGGCGCGTACGAAATCGATGAACGCCCAGTTGATTTGATCGTGCATGAGCTTGGGATCACTGCGCGCTGCCCGGAGCCGCATGCTGTCTTCCGACGAAAACGGCACGTTGCAGAGCTCGCCGAGGAACTCGGAGACACGCAGCGCCTCGCTCGCGGGTACGTGTCGACTCACCCGCTCTCGGAGCTTCGCCCGCTGGACCTCGAGCGGCTCGCCACCCGCGAGGCCGCAGAAGCCCCGCAGCGACTGGCTCAAGATGCCATAGGGGGAGCCGTGGCTGAACAGATCTCCCCGCCCGAGGATGATCGTGATCGGAGTGCCGCGCGCCTCCATGCGGCGGAGGAATTCGTGCCGTAGGCGTGATTTACCTGCTCCCGGCGCCGCAGTGACGATCACGACGCGCGCCTCCGATTCTTCGACGCAGCCGGACCATAACAGGTCGAGCATGGATAGCTCCTGCTCGCGGCCTACGCACGGGGTCGGTCGGCCGAGAAGAGGGCGCGACTCATCGGTCGTGCTCGTGCGCTCGCCGCTCAGCACGGGCTTGCCCTCCGTGGTGGTGATCTCGAAACGCGGTTCGAGCAGCTTGGCGGACAGATCGTCGAGCGAGACACCGGATTCCATTACTATTTGCCCGCTCTCCGGCTCCGCGCGGCCCTGCATGCGCAGCAGCGAGACGGCGCGCTCGATGGCATCCCCGATCGGGAGCCTCTCTTTGACGACGCCGCGCCCCGTCGTCAGGCCGACGCGAGCCCTGGGCCATTCCTCCTTTACGGCGAGGGCGCAGCGCGCCGCCTGGGACGCCTGATCGATGGCGCTCTGTGCGGGGGGCACGATGACCGCCAGCGAGCCGTCAGCCAACCATTCGACGCGTCCCCCCAGGCGAATCAGGCGGTCACGCAGGGCATCACGAAACGCCCGTCCCGTCGATCCATCCGCGTTGCTCGTCAGCGGCATGGCGAACTCCGGCTCGTCGACCGGGATCGCAAACACGATGCAGAGCAACTGCATGACATCTCCACTGAGCGCCGCGGAGACTGGGGGTGGCGTGTTCACGGGCACCAAGACCGTATCGTCTCCCAAGGGCATTTCCAGCGCGGCGAGCTCGTCGCGGAGCGCCGCCCCGTCGATCGGACGACGCGATGGGTCCTTGTCCAGCATGCGCGCGAGCAGCGCGGTGAAGGCTGGCGGCGTGGCGGGACGGAGTGCCTCGATGCTGGGGACCTCCTCGAAAAGAATCTTCGCGAGAATCGCGATGATCTCACGGGCAAAAAACGGAGGTTTTCCAGTCAAGCATTCGAATGCGACACACCCGAGTGAGAACACGTCCGTGCTGGGCCAGAGCTCGCCCTCGCCGCGCGCCTGCTCTGGGGCCATGTAGGCAGGCGTGCCGATGATGTGGCCAGTATGTGTGAGGAAGCTCTGGGGGAGAGCCAGGCGTGCAATGCCAAAGTCGAGCAGCGTGACACGATCGACGCGGCCGTCGCGGAGGAACAGATTGCTTGGCTTGATATCGCGGTGCACGACGCCGCGGCGGTGGACATTGGCGAGCGCGTCCGCGGTCCTCGCCAGAAGTGTCACGCAATCGCGCACGCTGAGCGGTCCCTCGGCGAGACGCTGGCTAAGGTCTCGCCCGGGTAACCACTCGATTGCGAGGAAGGGCCTGCCGTCACGGGCTTTCCCATGCGCGACATAGGAGACGATCGCGGGATGCCGGAGCTCGGAGAGCAGCCTTGCCTCCCGCTCGAAGCGCTCGTTTTCCTCGAAGCCGTCCACGTGGGCGTGGAGGAGCTTCAGAGCGACCCTCGCACCGGTACGCGTGTCGCGAGCCCGGAATACTTCGCCCATCCCCCCCTTCCCAGCAAAACGTTCGATCAGGAACCGCCCGGCGACAACCGACCCCTCCATAAGCGACACGATATATCCCTCCCGCTCTCCAGCGGTGAAGCTGCGCAGTACACTGGCATCTGGTCCCGTGAAGTCTATGAGATTACCAGATGGCTCGAGCCGGGGGAAGACATCGTGTCGAGGCGGTTGTGAGTCGGTATACGCTGAACCGCATGCGCCTAGAGCGTCCAGCACATGGAAGCAGGATGAGGTGGCGGAAGCCGCCAGCGGCAGCGGCAGAGGGTCGCTCCGATCGCTCTTCTCGCCTCGCTAGGACGGAGCCCAGAACCTTCCCTCCACCTCCTGCTCGAGCGAGAACACACCTCACGGCGTTCCTATTGACCTTCTTGCCGGACGACGAAGCCACGCGAAGCGCTCCCCCCGTCCTTCTCACTTCGCTATGACGCAGCTCGAATGTTTCCCCGCTCCCTCCTAGCTTCGCCATGACGCACCGCGGCCCGCGCCTTGAAGCCTCCTCGGCTCGCCATGACGCAGCCGGGGACGTTCCCCGCTCCCTCCTCGCGCGACGATGACGCACCGCGGAACGTCTCTGCCCTCCTCCTCGCTCGACGATGACGCAGCCAGGGACGTTCCGACCTTCGTTTCCGCCGAATTCATGCGCTTCCTTCCTCGCGAAAGGGCAGGATGCTGTGTTTGCTGGCGTATGTAGTGGACCTGCGAGGACCCATGGGCGTCAGCTTGAATCAGATCCCGCGCTTCGAGAAGCGCGACATCGCCAGGAAGATCAAGGACAACCTCACGACAAGAGTGACATGCTGCTCGCCCGAGGTGGAGAAGGCGCTCACGGACAAGCGCACGCACGTCGGCGGAGGCCGCGACGCGGAGACGGATTGGGTGGAGCTGATGGTGCGGCTCCGGGCGGTATGTGTCGAGCCGGGCGGAGCGGTCGGAGACGGCGAAGATCCAGGAGGGGAAGGCGCTGCTCGCGCCGCTCTTGGATGCAATGGCGAAGCTGCGGGCCGAGGCGGCGGCGCGGGCGACGCGGAAGGGGAATGGGAAGTAGGAGGCGCCGGCGGAGGGGACGACGGGCTGATCGGGAGCGGAAGCGGGCTCGGCGGTGCCCTGCCTTCTTGCCACGGGCACGCTGGAAGAACTGCGCGACGGGCAGTGCTTCCACCTTCGGTCCAGGCCGTGCCTGGTCTGGGAGCAGGGGCGGATAGCCCTTGCCGGGGAGCGGGGCAGCGCCCCGCTCCCGCCCATTGACGCTACCCCCTGCGAATGCTCTCCTCCCGCCGCCATGCACATTCCCTCGCCGCGCCCTTCTCACCTCCTCCTCGCCGCCTCCCTCGCTGCTTGCGCTGGCCAAACGCCCCCGCCCCACACCGAGGCTGCCGCCATCCCCGCCGTCGCGCCCGCAACGGTCTATGACGCGCGCGGCCAGTCCACGTCCTGCGAACCTCCGCCTGCTGATTGCCCCACCGTCTCGCCCGACCGCGACCTCGCGGATCGATGCTCCCTCGGCGGCTTTCGCATGATCCAGTGTGGGTGCGAGATGCTCTGCACCGGCGATCCCGGCGGCGGCGCCAAGCAATACTTCGACGCCGAGGGGCACGGCAAGGCCTGCACTCCTGCCAAGGACGATTGTACCCCGGACCCCGCGAGCGCGGCCTTCCAGGACGCTTGCGCCGAGAAGGGGTACAAGCTCGAGGTCTGCGGCTGTGAATGGCTCTGCTCGGGAGACCCCGCCCGATGAACCCGCCCATCCTCTCGTTCTCCCCTTACGAAAAGATCGCCGAATCCCTCGCCGCCGCCCTCGGCGACGACGAGGCCGCGCATCGCGCCGCGAGCCGCGTCGAGTGGATCGTCACCGAGAAGATCCACGGCGCCAATTTTTGCCTCGTCACCGACGGCGCCGACGTCCGCTGCGCCAAACGGAAAGGCCTGCTCGACGAGGACGAAGACTTCTTTGGCCATCGCGGCATCCAGACCCGCTTCGCGCCCGGCGTCCGTGACCTCTTCGCCCGCGTGAATGCCCGCGAACCGAAGGCCACGCTCGTCTTCGTGTATGGCGAGCTCTTCGGCGGCGGGTATCCCCACCCCGACGTCCCGCCCGTCCCTGGCGTCTCGCCCGTGCAGACCGGGTGCTGGTATGCCCCGGGGATCGAGTTCTGCGCGTTCGACGTGGGGCTCGTCCTCGCCGGCGCGTCCGAGCGCGCCTACCTCGACCAGGACGACGCCCGCATGGATTGCGAAGGCGCCGGCATTCCCTTCGCAAAACCTCTCTTTCGTGGTCGTTACGAGGACGCGCTCGCCTTCCCGATCGGCTTCGAGACCACGATCCCCGCGCGCCTCGGCTTGCCTTCGCTCGGCCCCTCGAACAAGGCCGAGGGCGTCGTCCTCAAGCCCGCCCGCGCGCTCGTCATCCCTCGACGCTCGGGCGCCGTGCGGCCCGTCGTGAAGCGCAAGATCCCCGAGTTCGCCGAGGACGAGCGCTTTCACGAGGCCGAAAAATGGTCCTCGGCCGCCCGCGCCCCTTCCGCCTCGGCCCTCGATTGGCTCCTGCACGAGGCCTCGTCCCTCGTGAACGAAAACCGCCTGAACGCGGCCGTCTCCAAGGTCGGCCGCGCGCGCCCTGGGGATACGGCGCGGCTCCGTGAAGTGCTCACGCTCGTCCGCGAGGACCTCGAATTCGAGTTACGCGCCCGCCACGGCGAGGCCCTGCGCGCCCTCTCGCCCGCCGAATCCCGCGCCCTCGCCGCCCACCTCGACGGCGAGGCCCGCGCCCTCGTGGAGCTTTACCTCGGCTGATCGACCGGGATCCCGAGCCGCTCCGCGACCTTCCGCCGCCACGCTTCGAGCGGCGAATCGGCCGCGGGGACCGGCTTCTCCGCGAGCTTCCGCACCGACAAACCGACCTGATCCTTCGCGTCCGGATCCGCGCCGCGCTCGAGGAGCTTGTCCACTCCCTCGTATTGATTGAGATACGCGAGCCGGAGCGCCGGCGTCTGCTCCATCTTGTTCTTCACGTCCACCGGGACGCCACGATCGAACAGGATCCCCAGGTTTTGCCATTGCCCGAAATTGAGGGCCTGGTGGGCGAGGGGAACCTCTTTCTCGTTCTTCAGGTTCGGATCCCCGCCGTTATCGAGCAGGAGCACGAGGAAACGCGGGTCGGGGCTCGTCGCGCCCACGAGCATCGGCGACGTGCCGATCTTCGTCAGCACGTTCGGGTTCGCGCCCGCCGCGAGCAGCGCCCGCACGGCGGTCTCGTTTCGCGCGACGATCTCGTACATGAGCAGGTTCACGCCCGAAGGCGCGACCTCGTCGAGATCGGCGCCGCGCTCCACGAGCGCGCGTAACGTCGCCACGTCGCCGCGCTCGGCGGCCGCCGCGGCCTCGCGCAGCCGCTCGCTCGGGAACACCTCGTTCGCGGGAGGAACCGGCGGCCTCGGGGCGAAGATCCCCTCGAGGCCTGCGGCGAATCGCTCGACGTCCTTCACAACATCCCCTGAATGGTCGCGAGGTCCTGGCTCTTTTGTTGCTCGATGCCCGCCACGTGCGTGCTGTGCCGCTCGATCATCTCGGCGAACCGCTGCTTCTCCTGATCGAGCTCGGCCGCCGCCCAGTCCTTCGTGCGCCGGGCCATGCCGAACGGGTTCAGGTAGCCCCAGCCGCTCTCAGGGTGCTCGAACGTCGGCTCCGCCGGCCACGTGCGCGCCGTGAAGCTGCCGTCCGGGTTCTGGTTGACCGCGTTCAAGCCGTGCGTCGTGCCCACCGCGTCGGGCATGAGCCCGGCGACCGGCGAGTCCTGCTGCGCCCACGTCAGGATGTCTCCGTCGACCTGATACGCGTCGACGAGCCCGTTCGCCTGCGAGGGATCGAGCCCGTAGCGCTCGAACGTGTTCTCGTGCAGGCCGGCGGCGTTGAACGTGTTCGCCGGCAGGCCCGAGGCGAGGGCGCCGGCCGACGCGAGCCCGCCGCCGAGCGAGTGCCCCGCGAGGCTCACGTTGTTCCCGTACACCGCGCCGACCTGCCGGGAGAGCTCGACGGCCTGCGTGTACTGCTGCCCCTCGAAGCCCGCGCCTTGCGAGACGTTGCCCCAGAGCCAGTCGTTGCCGTCCCACTGCTTCCAGGTCTCGAACTCCGTGCCCCGCATGATCAGCCGGTAGCTGCCGTCGATGTCGGAGCGGTAGAGGTCGGAGTAGAAGCCCGTGCTCGGGTCCTGGAACGTCGCGTTCCGGAGCTCCGGCGGCAGATCGTTTGGCCCGAGCCGCGTCCAGCCCTCGGGCGCGCCGCTCGTGTTGTAGACGTCGCTCACGAGGCGCCCGTCCTCGACCGCGCGGTTGTTCTGCGCGAGGCGCTCGGCCGCGTTCGAGAGCGCGTCGCGCTGCGGGCCGGGCGGCATGTCCGCCGCGCGTTGCCGCGCCTGATCGATCAGCCGCAGCCGCTCCATCAGGCGCATGCGTTTGTCCGGCGCGGTCATCTTGCCGATGATCACGGTCGGACAACCCTCGTCGATGAGCCCGCCGTGCAGGGTCCCGTCGCCGAAACGCGCGGCCATCTTGCCTTCGAGCAGCACCGTCGGCTCGCCGATGCCGATCACGTCGGGCGGCGCGCCCGTGCACTCGAGCAGGTCGGTCACGCGGGCCGCCGGCTCGCCGCCGACGAGGATGGTCGTCGCGCACGCGGGCAGGATGTCCTCGCCGACGTGCTGCAAACAGAGGTGATGATCGCCTTTGCGTGCTGCGATGGGGTCGCTCATCCGGCTCCTCGGGTCTTTCAGCGCGGCCATGATCACCCGGGAGGCGAGGGGATGGGAAGCGCGAAATGCAGGGAGCGAGCGACACGTCGCGGCATACCTCGCCTCCCTGCCGCTTCCGCGCTAGCTTCGCGGGGAGATGTCCTCCGGGCTCGATCGACCCCTGCTCCTGCGGACGGCGGCGCTGCTCGTCGGCGGCGCCGCGCTTGGCCTCGGCGTCAACGCCGCGCGGCCCTCGGGCGTCGCCCTGGCTGGCTTCGAGCCTCCGACCGCGTGCACCTCGGCGGCGGTCGAGGCGTCGCCCGTGATCGAGATGACGCCCCTCGAAGCGGCGGGCCTGTGTGGCCAGCCGGGCATCGTCTTCGCCGACACCCGCTCGTCCGAGCACTTCGCGGCGGGCCACGTCGCCGACGCGCTGCACTTGCCCTGTGACACGACCGCGAGCGGCGCGGAGGTGGCGCTGAAGGAGCTCGGGCACGCGAAGACGGTCGTGGTCTACGGCGCGTCGACCGAGGAGGCCTACGAGGTGGCCGAGACGCTTCGTCGGCGCGGCCTGACGATGGACCTGCGCGTGCTCCGCGGAGGCTTTGTGGCCTGGGAGCAAGAGGGCCTGGCGTGCGCCTCGGGTCCGTGCCCTGGTTGCTCGATCCACCCCAGGCAGGAGCCGAGCCCTTGAAGACCACGCTCCTCTGGCTCCTGCGCCTCGCGCTCGGCGGCATGTTCCTCGCGGCGGGCGCGCTGAAGTTCTCCGATCCGACCTCGTTTGCGCTGGAGATCCACAACTACCAGCTCCTGCCGGATCTCGCCCCGCTGCTCGCGGCCACGTTGCCTGCCGTGGAGATCGTCCTCGGCCTCGCGCTCGTCGTGGCGCCGCGCCCGTGGGCGCGGGCGAGCGCGCTCGGCGCCGCGCTCGTGCTCGGCGTCTTCACGGTGGCCGTCGCGTCCGCGGTGGCGCGTGGCGTGAACATCGATTGCGGCTGCTTCGGGGAGGGATCGGGCCCGGTCACGATGTGGACCGTGCTGCGCGACGTCGCGCTCGTCGCGGCGGCGGTGTTGCTGTTTCGTCTTCTCGCGGGTGAGCCGCCGCCTGCGAAACCTTCGAGCGCTTGAACGCGGGCGCCGGCGGCGCGCTTGTCAAGCGGCATCGGGGCTCGTCACTCGGCGGGCAAAAATCCGATGGTGTTCCGGCCTGCTTCGTCCTCCCCGATGGCCTCCACGTATCGTTTCCAGTCCGCCTCTCCGGGCCGGATGATCTGGCTGCCGTCGTCGCGGGGATAGGGATCGAAGACGAAGAGGCCACGCGCGTCCCGGCCGACGAGGATCCAGTGGTCGCCCTGGTCGCCGAATATCGAGATCTTGGCCGGCCAGCATTCGCCCCTCTGGGCGAGCGTGCGCGCGACGTCGTCGTCGGAGGCCCGGCGCGGCGGTGAGAACCCGGCGCGTTGCATCAGGTGCAGGAATTTTCGATACTCCATCCCGCCATCCATGCCGCGGTAGCGCCGGTAGATGAGGAGCGCATAATCGGCGAGCGCGCCGTACGTGGCGTCCGGGCCGCCGCCGGCGATCGCCCGCGCGAGCCGCTCGAGCTCCTCGCGCCTCTCGTCCGCGAGCTCGTCCCCGATGCGCTCGGCGAGATCGACGAGCCCCGCGTAACCGGCCGTGGCGAGCATCGCCCCGACGAGCGAGACCGCGCCGCACGCGTGCGCGCTCGCCGAGGGGCTCGAGCCGTTGAGCTGGGTGAGCTTGTCGAGCGCCGCCATCGGATCACGAGGGAGCCGCTCCTCGTCCCCGACGATGGGGGCGTCGACGTGGTGGATGCCGGAGGGAAACTCGTTCGATCCGGAGGCTGGGCACATGGCCCGCCAGGATACTACGAGCCGCGCGTGAAATGATCGGCGATGACGCTCGCCACGCAGGCCGTGAGTTTCTTTCCGCAGCGGATGTGCAGGAACTCGTTCGGGCCGTGGGCGTTCGACTGCGGGCCGAGGACGCCGGTGATGAGGAACTGCGCCTCGGGGAACTTCTCGCCGAGCATGCCCATGAACGGGATGGTCCCGCCCTCGCCGAAGGCCATCGCGGGCCGACCGAAGAAGGCCTGGCTGGCGCGTTGCATCGCCGCGTCGAGCCAGGGCGCGAGCGGAGGCGCGTCCCAGCCGTCGGAGGGCTCCGAGACGGTGAACGTGACGTCGGCCCCGTACGGCGGATCGGCCTCGAGGGCGCGCTTGAGCGCGTCGCCGGCGCGGCGCGGGTCCACGCGGGGCGGGATACGCATGGAGAGCTTCGCCTTGGTGAACGGGCGAAGGACGTTGCCTGCGCTGCTCGTCGCGGGCACGCCGTCGATGCCGGTGATGCTGAGCATCGGGCGCCAGGTGCGGTTGAGGAGGCGATCTTTGTTGTCGTGGCCCATCGGCCCGGCGCCTGCGGCCCAGGGCATCTCGGCGTAGATGGCGTCGCCGAGCACGGCCGCGGCGGCCTCGGCCTGGGCGATACGTTGCTCGGGGATGACGGCGTAGAGCTCGTCGAGGAGGATGCGGCCGGTGCGCTCGTCCTCGATGCGGGAGAGGAGCTGGCGCAGGATGCGGAAGCTCGACGCGGCGACGCCGCTGCCGGATCCGGAGTGGACGCCCTCGCGCAGGATGCGGACCTCGAGCGAGCCCTGGACGAGGCCGCGGAGGGAGGTGGTGGTCCAGAGCTGCTCGTAGTTGCCGCAGCCGGAGTCGAGGCAAACGACGAGGCTCGGCTTGCCGATGCGCGGCCCGAGGGCGTCGATGTACGCGGGCAGGTCGAAGCTGCCGCTCTCCTCGGCGGCCTCGATGAGGACGACGCAGCGGGCGTGGGGCAACTTCTGCTCGGCGAGGAGGCGGAGGGCGGCGACGGAGGCGAAGGCGGAGTAGCCGTCATCGGCGCCGCCGCGCCCGTAGAGCTTGTCCCCCTCGCGGACGGGCTCCCAGGGGCCGAGCCCGTCGCGCCATCCGGTCATCTCGGGCTGCTTGTCGAGGTGGCCGTAGAGCAGGATCGTGTCGTCGGATTTGCCTGGGATCTCCATGAGGATGACGGGGGTGCGGCCTTCGAGGCGCACGACCTCGACGGTGAGCCCGGGGACGGGCTGGGCACGGCACCACTGCTCGATGAGCGCGACGGCGCGGTCCATGTGGCCGTTCTCGCGCCAGGCGCGGTCGAAGGAGGGCGACTTGTTGGGGATGCGGATGTAGTCGGTGAGGGCAGGGAGGATCTCCTGCTCCCAGACGCGCTCGCAGAACGCTTCGGCTTGGGGCTGGTCGAGCTTGGTGGTCATGCGGGGTGGTTCCTTCGGGTGGGACCTTAGCGCCGATGGGGGGCAGAGGAGAAGGGGCGAGGACGGGGAGCGAGCGGGGCGGGGCCGAAAAACGCCGAATCGGTCGTCCGGGCGCGCGGGTTTGTCGTGGCAGTTGCGGCGGGCAGCCGTCCCGCTTCGACCGGAGGTGACGCGTTTGGCGTTTCGTGTAAGCTGCGGGCACTTCGTTCCTCGGAAAGGACCTGGATGGGCGATGGACTCCAAGGACATGCTCGACAAACGGCTCGTGCGGGCCGCGAAGACGGACACCATGCTGGGGATGGTGCTCGAGGGCACGCTGAACCACCTCGTCACGGCCTACGGCGACGCGATCGTGACCCCCATCCGCAAGCAGGTGATGGGAGGGGACAAGATGATCCGGTCCTTCTTCTGGTATCCGGTCACCTCGTTCCTGCGGGTCGCGCGGACCCTGCTCGACGACCGCCGGCTCGGGCTGAGCTGTGACGAGCTCATGAGCGGCTGCGGCGAGCACGCCTTCAGCGCCCTGCTCGAGTCGCCCGTGGGCAAGATGCTGGGGATGTTCGGCAAGGGCAACCCGCAGGCCCTCGTCTCGAACGGCCCCTACGCCTATACGCTGGCCGTCAGCTTCGGCGAACGGGTGTACACGAGGAAAAGCAACACCTCGGCCGACGTCGTCTTCACGGGCGACCTGCTCGGCCCTTCCTTCACGATCGCGGTCTACAAGGTGGCCTTCAAGCTCGTGAGCAGCGTGGACGCGACCGTCACGGCCACCGTCACGAACGACGACGGCTCGGACTTCATCATCCACTCACGCTGGTGAATCGGGCCTCGGCGGGACGCTGAGGCCCGGGCGCACCCCCCGCTTGCGCACGACGAGGAGGTGGAGGCAGCCGGTCGGGTCGGTCCAGACCTCGGCTCCCTTCACGTCGTGCAACCCCGCGCAGAGCCCCAGCAACTCCGGCGGATCCCTGTACACGAGATACCAGTCCATCGCCGCCTCGATGAAGCGGCGCATGGGATTGTGCCCGTTGAAGTTGCCGATCACGAGCAAGCCCCCCGGCGCGACGTGCAGCCACAACCTCGCCGTGAGCGCCGTCGCGAATCTTTGCGACAGGTAGTCGTACAGGCCAATCGAATAAACGAAGTCCTGGTCGCCGGGGACCAGGCTGGTCCTGGCACGCACGAGCGACAAGACCGTCCCGGACCAGGTGCGCACGCAGCCCGGATCGACCCATGGTCCGAGGGCGGAGACCGCGGCGAACAGGGCGCCCTGATCCTGATCGAGCAGCGTGATCCCCCGGAAGGGCCGTGTCTCGACGACGCTCGCGAGCTCGCAGGCCGAGCCCGAGGCGACGTTCATGACGTGCCGCGCGCCGCCGGCCCACTCGTCCCGGAGGAGTGTTGCGAGCTTGTCGCGGCGGTTGCGGACGGCCACGAAGCCGGGCTGGTCGAGCACCCATTGGTCCATCCAGCGCCCGAGGGAGGTCTCGCCCTTGGGGCGGTTCCGATACACGTCCTCCATCATCAGGAAGTCGCCCGCGTACCCACGAGGTTTCGTGAAGCAGCGATGGATGATCGGGCTCTGCCAGAAGAAGGGCCCGACGACCTCCTGGAAGCGCCGCTGCGCCGGAGAGTTGCGCCGCAGGCCGGCGGTGTCGAGGGCGCCACTCGCCTCCCAGACGCCGAGCAACATCTGCCCGAGCCTCGCGTCATCCTCGGGCGAAGGCGGAAGCGCACACCGAGGGGAGGCATCGAGCTCGGCGCACCAGGCCGCGAGCTCGGCGAGCCGCGACTCGCATTCCGGAGAGACAGGAGGCCCCTGGACCTCCTCCTCTTCATCCCAGGGCTCGGAGGCAGGCGGCTCCCCCACCGCCCTCCCGTCGGTCCCGATCGCGGCGCTCCCCCCGGCAATCTGTTGGGCCATCAACGCTCCCTGTGTTCATCCGGCTGAACCGAAGGGAAGCATCGCCGAAAAACGCGCTCGCTGGCAACCCTCCGGCACGTTCGTCGCATGGAACAGGGCGGGGGGTGTGGGCGGGGGTGCTGGGGGCGGCGGGGGGGTGTGGGCGGCGGCTGCCGCTGCTGCCGCTGCTGCTGCTGCTGCTGCTGCCGCTCTCGTTCTTGACCATCCTCGTCGAGCAGGCGACCATGAGCGCATGAGACGCGGCCGCATCGCGTTCCGGATTGCCTTCGTGATGTTCGGCGCGCTCGTCGCCTGCACGACGGACCCCGAGCGGGGTGATGCTGGAGCGCCACAAAGCGAAGCATGCACCTGGAAGGTGAGCGCTTGCATCAACCGCTGTTACGACGCCGACCTGGGACTGGGTTGTCGCCTCTGCTGTCAGACCAATGGCATTTCATGCGATGAGGACGGTGGCTACGCTTTTTATAAGTGCATCGAGCGGGAGGACTGACCGACGAACAGCGGAATGCGAGCGATGAACCCCGTCCCCCTTCTCCTCATCGCGAGCCTCATCCTCGGCCTCGGCGCAGGGTGCCGTACACGCCCGACGAAGAAGAACCGGTACGAAGGGCTGGACGGCGGATACGTCATGCGGCCGGAGTGCGATCTGCCATCGGACGCCTGCTTCGAGAAGTGTTACAAGCGAAAAGCGAGCGTCACCTGCTTCGGTTGCTGCCGCGACCGGCGGTTTCTCTGCGACACGCAGCAACCGCACTCGTTCGAATCCTGCGACAACACGCAGTGACCATGCGTCTCCCGCGGCAGTAGCAGCGGCAGCGGCAGCAGCAGCAGCAGCAGCAGCATTCTCCTACCGCCTGCCCCGGCGCGGAACCGGAGATCATCGCCGGAGGGCGGACGGCTGCCTGCGATGCGGCTCAGCTGAACTGGAGGACCCAGAAATTACGACCGTCGAATGCATCGTTATGAGCTTCGACGATGTTGTCGCCCCCGTCCGTGTCGGCGCTGCCGAACAGGTACGATGCAGAGACGGAGTTGTACAATTTCACTTGACCCTTGTCCTCGAACGCTACCCAGAACACTCCTCTCGGGTCCTCACCAATGTCGGGCCTCACCTCGACGATATGGTCATTCTGTTTCTTGTTGCTGGAGACGAACATCCAGTTCCTGACGGAGTCATAATAAGTAGTATATATCATGAAACCCTCCCCGCACCGGCCCGTACGGGGTGGCACGAAACGTCGTACGGTCGTCCGAGTTGCCATGAAGCTCCACATAGCGAGTGCCGTCTTTGGCGGCGTGTGAACGCGGGAAGGCGTACTTTCCATGATAAGGCGAATACATGCGGAAGGGGTCTCCGCTGCGCAGTCGATCGAAAATCTCTTGAGGATCCATGGTTGCACTCCTTATTTGTCGAAGGTTGACTCTTGCCCCGTCATGCCCTCCGCCCCCCGCCTGGGCCAACAAACCCACTCCGCCGCACCTCCGTTCGCCCAGGATCACCGCGCCCATGACGACGCCCCTCGAGCCATTCCCTACGGATCGTGGGTTCTCCCGAGACGAACCAATCCCGCACTTTCCCGTTGAGTCCGCCCCCAACCCATGCCACAAAGCAAGCGACGCCAGCCGGCGCAATCACCACCGACCGGCGTCTGACCCAAAACCCCGCAGTACCGGAGCCCTGAGCTATGACCACGATACCCGTCCATCCGCCGCCGGCAAACTTCACGGCAGCACACGCCCTTCTCGGCCGCCTCTACCTCGAACACCGCGCTTTCCTTCGCCGCCTCCTGCTTGGCCAGGCCATCCCGCCTCGGGACGTGGACGACCTCGTGCAGGACGTCTTCGTCACGGCCTGGCGGCGGCTCGAATGCCTGGTCACGCCGGAGCATGCCCGTCCGTGGCTCGTGGTGATCGGGCTCAACCGTGCGCGTAATCATCGCAATCTCGCGCGTTGCGAGCGGGAGGTCTTCACCGGGCTCGCGGACGATTTCCCCGAGCGGGCGGACGCCACGTCGACGGAGACGCTCCTCTCCGCGATGTACAGCCTGTTCCGGCTGAAGCGTTTCCTGCGCAAGGTCGGGCCGCGCATCCGGGCCGTGGTGGTGTCGTATCTGGAGGGGCGGTCGGTCCGGGAGATCGCCGATGCATTCGGGCTCAAGCTGAAGACCGTCTACAGCCGCCTGCACCTCGCCCGGCAGCATTTGAAGATGCTCGAGCTCGGTTGAGCCCCGACCCCACCCTCTGACTTCAAGACGAGGACCCCCCGATGACCTGCCCCCTCTGCAAACACGGCGAAACCGCCCCCGGCACCGTCACCGTCACCCTCCAGCGCGGCGAATCCACGGTGATCCTCAAAGGCGTCCCCGCCTCCGTCTGCGAAAACTGCGGCGAATACTACCTCGACGAAGCCACCACCTCCCACGTGTACGCCATCGCCGAGCGCGCAGTTCGCGACGGCGCCGAGGTGCAGATCCGCCGCTACGCCGCCTGAGCCCCGCTCGCCCCCACGTTACCCCCGCCCCTACCCACACCCCCGCCCCGCCGCCCCTCCACCTATCCCCCCACCTACCGCCCCCGCCGCCCGCGCCCCCTCCTCCTACACCGCCCCCTCGACCGCCCCCCGGGCCCGCGCCCGCGCCTTATCCCCGCCGATACCCGCTCCCGCCCGCCGCCCCCGGCCTGCCCATCACCCGCTCTCGCCCGCCTCCCGCCCGCGCCCGCGCCTTCTACCTCGCCACCTACCTCCGCTCCTGCCCGCCCTCCCTCTGCCAATCCCTTGACCTCGTCCGTCCGTACGTGCCACGCTCGCGCGCCCATGAGCCGGTTGACCATTTCCGACCTCGATCTCGGCCTCGCCAATCTCTTCGACCAGCGCAAGCCTGACCTCGACCTCTCTGCCGCGGGCAAGCTTTTTGGTCCCATGATCGCCAAGAAATATGCCGCCATTCAATCCTTGCCCGAGGCCATGCGCGGCAGGAAGCCCCTCGTCGAGGAGCTCGGCGAGGCCGACGCGGAGTATGACGACCTCGGGACGGCCATCACGAGTTACCTCGACGCCGTCGACGTGGCCCCCGGCCTCTCGGACGATACGCGCGCCGCAGCCAAGCGTATTCGCCTGGCCTTCATTCCCTCGAAGACCATGCTCACGGACTCCTATGCCGAGGAGGCCGCCGCTGCCAAGAAGAACCGCGCCAAGCTCGTCGAGCGCGCCGACGATTTGACCCTCTTCCCGACCCCCGAAAGCCAGACCCTTTACCAGTGGGTCGAGCGTTTCCTCGACGCCGGCGACAGGCTCGCCGCGCTCCTCGACCTGCGCTCCCTCGTGCCCGTGAGCGCCGCCGGCAGCGCCGGCAAGCTCCGCGGCGAGACGATCGGCCTCCTTCATCAATTCCGCACCACGCTGCGCACCGAGCTCGCCGATAACCCGGACCTCCCGCGCGACCTGGAGGCGAGGGTGTTCAGCTATCTCGACGAGCTCCACGACCGCCGAAGGCCGAGCCCCAAGCCCAAGGGCGAGGAGAAGCCGTGAACGAGGCGTTCCTCACCCCCCAACCCCGCGTGGCGGAGAGGGGGCGAAAGGCGCAGGATCAAGCCGAAAACTCCCTCCCTCTCCACCGTGTGGAGAGGGAGGGTTGGGGTGGGTGAGGCGGGCGCCAACGAGGGCGAGCGGATCGCTCAGCCCCCACTCCCATAAGGCCGCGTGATGATCTCCAGATGGTGCCCGGCGGGGTCGGGAAAATACACCCCCCGCCCGCCATCATTGTGGTTGATCTCCCCCGGCCGTGTCGACCGCGGATCCGCCCAGTACGGCAGCCCGCGCGCGCGGATGCGGCCGAAGATCTCGTCGAACTCGGCCTCGCTCACGAGGAACGCGTAGTGCTGGGAGTGAATCTCCCCAGGCACATCCATGAAGTCGAGCGTGACGTCGTTGTCGACGCGCACGGCGAGGAAATGCATGAACGGGACCGGGGCGGGCAGGCCCAGGATCTCGGCGAGGAAGGTGGCGGACTCCTTCTTGTCTCGCGCCGCGATGATCGTGTGGTTCAGCTTGACGGTCATGTCTCGTCCCCTCGGTCCGTGAGCGTGCCATCGGGGGCTCGCGGGGGCAACGGTGCAGGCGCGAGGCGACACGCTCCAGGCTTTGCGGTATCCTGCTGCCTGCGAGGAGCCACCATGAACTTGCTTCGATCCGTCCCGGTGCTCTTGGTCCCCCTGCTCGGCGGCTGCTTCGTCCGCGGGCCGCTCCCACCGATCGAATATAGCGCGGGGTTCTTCGCGGCGTTCGATCGGATGGTCGATGCCACGCTCTCCCGCGGCACGCTCGAGCATCAGGCGCAGACGTTCGACGTCGAGTTCGCGCGTCGCGTGGACGAGGGGCCCGGGCCGGGCGAGGTCGTGGCCGTGGGGCCGACGTGGGAGAAGGTCGAGACGTTCCTGTCGATCGGGCGGCTCTCGGCCGAGATCATGGCGCCCATCGAGGGCTCCGCGCAGAACCGGGTCGACATGTTCACGGACGCCGCGGACAGGGTGCTGCGCAGCGACGTCGAGGCGCTCGACCTGTGGAACCAGAAGATCGGCGGCATGGGATACCCCGATACGGAGAGGGTCGAGCCCACCGGCGAGCTCGTCTGGGAGTCGCTTTACCTCGTGCTCACCGAATCCGAGCACGCGACCCAGGACATCTGGGTCGAGAGCGGGACCTGGGTCGAAGGGGCCTGGATCCGCACCGAAGGGTATTACGAAGAGCTCTGGGTGGAGGGTTATTACGAGCCCGTCTGGCAGGACGGCGGCTGCTGGGACGAATACGTCAGCACGGCGTGCGAGACGGTCTGGGTCGAGGAGAGCTGTTACGACGTCTGGATCGAGGATGGATACTGGGAGTCCGTCTGCACCGCGATCGACGAAGAGGGGTATTGCCTGGAGTGGACCGACGTGTGGGTGGATGCGGGGTACTACGAGACCCAGTGTGATCCGGGGTATCAAGCCGAGCAGTGCACGGATTTTTACGAGACGGTCTGCGACCCGGGGCAATGGGTGGACGTGTGGGTCGAGGGGCACTGGATCGAGGGGGCGTGGATCCCCGGCGAGCTCGTCTGGATGGATGGGTATTGGGCCGATACGTCGAGCTGGCAAACGGTGGCGCTGCCCGCGGAGGAGGCTGCGATCCTGGACGCAGGCATCAGCTACGTGGCGGCGTTTGGCCCGGAGCGCGTGGGCGCCGATTGTTATTCGAGGCTCGACGCGGCCCTCGTGAGCGCGGCGGAGAGCCCGCCGGAGAGCGCCGTCATGCTGTCGAGGGAGGCGATCCTGGCTTGTTTGTCACGTTGAGGCGAGGTCAGTACGCCTTCTCCGAGAGCTCCGACTCCGGATACCCCACGCCAGCCCGGTGATAAAGCGCCGGCCCCGTGTTCTCGAGCAGGCACTCCCGCGTCCAGCCGATCTCGATGAGGAACTGGCCCCAGAGCTTGCGCGTCTTGTCCGCCCCGACGAGCAGATCCGACCGCTGGAAATGCCACCACTCCATTCCGATCGGCTGCCCCGGCGCCGGCACCGTGACCGCGTCGCCCGGCATGATCAGCACGCTCGCCGCCACGCCCGCCGCATTCGCCACGCCTGCCGGTGCTGCGTAACCGATCTCGAAGATCGGGTTCAGCGTCACCGTCCAGCTACTCGTCTTTGGCTTCGCCGACGGCACCGTCGCGCCCGTGTTTTGCGAGACGTTCTGGTTCGCCGGGGCCTGCTGCTCCAGGGCCTGGGGGCGCTCCTCGATGTACTTCGCCCACGCCTCGCCCGATTGCACGGGAGGTTGCGACTCGTCCGACACGACCCCGTAAAATGGCTTGTCGGCGTATTCGCGTACCTTCGCCGCCACCTTCTTCGCGTCCTCGATCTTCGCGGCCGACCAGGACAAGGTCACCGTGAGCTGCGGCGTGTTCGTCTTGACGCTCTTCGGGATCTCCTTCTTTGCGGCCTTCAGCGTGCCCGCCCAGCGGCGCATGAAATCGGCGTCCAGCGCGGGCACCGTCGACTTCAGCTTCGTCGATTTCCCGCGCGAGACCGTCACGACGTCGTCGTCCGTCTGGCTCGTCTTCGCCTTGTCGAGCGCGTCCGCGAGCGTCACGAGCTCCGTCGCCTTCACCGTCTTCGTCGCTTGCCCCCAGCCCGAGCGGAACGAGCTGATGCGCCCCAGGTTCACGAGCTCGCCGACCCCCGTGATGTCGAGGTACGCCTCGTATTCGGCCGCCTTCGCGGCGTGCGCCGGCTCGTGCTCGGCGAAGAACTCGGACGCGTTCATCGTGGCGCCCTTGATCCCGCCCTCGGGGTGCCAGGCGTCGTACATCCAGCGCTCGATCGAGGCCCGGTAATACTTCGTGAAGAAGGCCGACGGGCCCGCCTGGATCTCGGCGACGAGTTTTTCGATCGCCGGCAAGAGCATCGCCGCCGCGATGGGCGTCTTCGATTGCTCGTCCCGCAGCGCCCCGAGCCGCTCCAGGATCGGCGCCGCGAGCGTCGCCGCGTCCGCCGCGCCGGGCAGGGATTGTTTTGCCGCGCCATGGAGGCGCCATTTCACGCGGCCGTCCACGACCTCCCGCGTGTAGGCCACGGGCCAGCCCGAGACCGTGTCCACGAAGCCCGACGCGATGCCGAGATCCATCGCGAGGCCCGTCTTGTGGATGGACCGCGCGCTGCGGCCATAACCGGCCTTGCCGATGTCGACCTGCGCGCTGCGGAACGTGTGGTTCACGCAGATCCCGTGCTCGAACCCGAGCGCCTTCACGAGCTCGCTCCAAGCGTGCAGCGATTGCGCCGCCTCCGGCCGCATCCAGTTCAGCCAGCCGCGTGGATCGATCATCGCGACCAGGATCGCCCCCGGCTTGCGTAGCCCTTGCGTGAGCCACGTTTGAATGGCCTTGCCCGTCGCCGCCGTGACGACGCCGTCCGCCGCGTCGGGCTTGTCGGCCGGCGCCGCGATCTCGGCGCCGTCGAGGTACGCCCACGCATTCGCGATGTTCGTCGCGGTCTTGACGTCGCCCTGCTCGGCCTTGATCTTCCCGTCGAGCGTGATCTTCTGCGCCTTCTGGTCCTCGGTCAGCGATTTGACCTTCTTCAGCGCCTTGAGCTCGGCCTGCATGGCCGCGAGCGCGCCCCGATCCACCTTCGCGGCGAAGTTCGCCCCGTAATCGACGTAGGCCGCGTGAGGGCCGGAGGCGCCGCCGCCGTTCACCTGGAACGCGCGCGATTTCGCGTCCTCTTGGTATCGATACACCGCGTTCATGGTGCGGACGTCGAAGATCCCGTCGTTCACGCCGCCGGATTTGTCGGCGTCCGTGCCCGCGTCGGGCAGGTAGGGGAAGTTCGACGTGCCCACCATGTAGCGGAGCGCGCCGAGGTGCGCTTGCAATCGCTGCACCTGCTTCTTGACCGGCTCACACGCCCCGAAGGGCATGTCGCGGTAGAGGACCCAGCCGTCATAAAGATCCGCGCCGGCCGGCAGGAGGCCCCTGGATTGCTCGGGGATCTCCAGCGTCGGCGCGTCCGCGCGTACGGTGAGCGCCTTCGGCTGGCCGAACGCCGTCCCGCCCGCGTTGACCTCGGCCTCGATCCGCTGCGCGAGGTCGAGGCTCGGGTGCTGGATCAGATACACGTCGTACGATTGCCCCTGCTGGAGCTTGTACGCGTCGGGGACCTGATCAAAACACGTGGGCGACGCGAGATCGATGGGCGGGCCGAGGTATCCCGTCGCGTCCGTCATGCCGAGCACGTACGGCGGCACGGGGCCCGCGGGGGGCTCCTCGCTCGCGAACATCGCCGCGATCCTGGCGCTGAGCGTGGGCTCCGACGGCCTGGGCGGGGTTTTTCGGAAGAGGACGAAGAGGTTCGGGAGCGGGTGACCCGCGGTGCACGCGACCTTCGTGATCTTCAGGGTGGGGACGCAATACGTGGTCGCGGCGCTCGAGGCGCCGTCGCTCGGGGTTCCGCCGTCGCCGCTCATCGCTCACCCTCCTCGAAAAAGCCGTCGTTCACGTCCACGAACTCGCCGAGCTCTTCTTCTTCCGGCGCCTCGTCGGGCGGATCGTCCGCGGGCTCCTCGGCCGTCTCCTCGGCCACGCGCTCGGGCTCGGTCCCGAGCTTCTTGTCCCCGAGGAACGCGCCCTGCTTCGTGACGACGAGATCCGTCACCACGTCGAGCCATTTCTCGGCCCCGATCCGCACGGCGATACGATACGCGCCCGGCGGCACCAGGCGGAACGTGTAGAGGACGAGGCGTTTGTCGGGGTCGGGCCTCGCGTCCGCGTCGCTCGCGAGGAGGATCTTTTCGTAATGGCCGTCCTCGCTCCGCAGGCGGACCTCGTCGTCCTGCAGCGGATCGTCGTCGAGGTCCATCTCGAGGGGGACCGTGAGATCCACGCCGGAGAGGACGATCGTATTAAAATCCTTGCCCCGCGGGTTGCCGAGCGCGACGTCGTGAGACCGTTCCATCGTGCGTGCCTCCGGGTCCCGTCAGGAGCCGTGTTTCTCCTCGAGCTTCTTTTTCGTGGCGTCGTCGAGCTCGCCCGTGACCTCGAGCTCCTCGTCGTGCTGAAACAAAGCGAGCGCCGTCCGCGTGCGTTTGCCGAGGAGGCCGTCCGCGGGCCCCGGGGCGTATCCGAGGTTCAAGAGCCGCCCCTGCGCCCCGGAGATGCCGCCGTCCTTCGCGTCGAGCGGGTTCAGGTGCCCGAGCCGGAGGTGGAGCACGCGCCCGGCGATCGTGAGTTTGGCCGTGGTCTCGGAGACGGGGACCTGCTGCTCGAGCTTGCCGTCGCCGTCGGTCGTGCCCTCGTGCTTCTCGCCGCCGACCTCGAGCACGTACGCCGCGCCCGCGAGCGCCTTGCCGTCGTGCCCTTCGAGCCGGAGGCGCAGCTCCTTCTTCGGCCGGCGCAGCCGGAAGCGGTGGACCTTGCCCGTCGCGAGGCCCTCCTCGAGCTTGAGCTGCTTGTCGGGGATCACGATGCGATCGCCGGGCTCGAGCACGTTCGGGTTCGCGCGTTTTTTCTTGAGCTCGGCGTTGTCGGGGTGGTCGTAGAGCGCGCGATAATCACCGAAGCCATACCGCTCGGCAATCTTCGAAAAGCACTCGCCTTGCTGGACGACGTGGATCGGCATGGGTTTCCGCTCGCAAGCCGGGGAAGGAGGCCCGCGAGGGTATCACGGGCCCGCGTCCGTCGTAAACGGGGCCCGTCGTCGTCTGCCGTGTCAGGAGGCTCGCAGCAGGAAGGTCAACGCGCCGCGAAGGTCATGTTGAAGACGGGCAATTGCTTGTCGCCGCCTTCCAGCTTGACCGTGCGCTTCGTCGCGTACAGCGCGTCGAGCACCGCGACGATCTCCTTGAACGGCGTGCGGTTGTCCGTGTGCAGGATCGCCTGATCGAGCTTCTTGTCGCTCGGATCGCGGTGATTGGCGTTCGCCTGCCACTCCGCCTCGAGCTTCTTCGCGAGGTCGGGGTATTTCACGAGCTCACCGATCGCCTGCTCGGTCTTCGGGATGCGGATCTCGCTCACCACGGTCGCGCCCTGCTTCCACACGAGCGCGAAGTCGGTCTCGCCGATGTGCACGTTGAGCACCTTCTCCGGCGGGGTGGGGGTGAGCGGCGTGTCGCTCGGAGGCCCGGGGACCTGCGCGTCCGCATTGATACGAGAGTTCGTCACCCAGACGGCCGTGATGAGCAAAAACGCGATCGTGCACATCAACAGGTCGATGAACGGGACCATGTTGATGTCCGCATTCGTCGCCTTCTTCTTGCCGCCCTCGCTGCCAACGTCGACGCCGCCCATGGTGATATCCTCCTCCTCCGTCGTGCGCGAAGTCGGTCGCGCTCGGGGAATGGCCAGGAGACACCAACCTCGGAGCAAGGTTCCGCTTTTTTTCGACAACGAGAGGGCGCTCGAAGTTTCCGGCTCGCTCGGGATTTTCCGCTGGCTCAGGATCGGTGCATGTTGGCCATGATGCGGGCGCCATCCATGTCGAAGCGGAACCGGAGCGGACGGAGGCCCCGGGCGATCATGGCCTCGAGCATGCGGCGCCGATCCTGGGGGCGGACGTAGAACATGAAGAAGCCGCCACCACCCGCGCCCATGAGCTTGCCGCCGATCGCGCCGTGCTTGCGCGCCGCCTCGTAATGCTCGTCGATGACGGAGTCCGTCATCTTCGAGGCGAGCTTGCGCTTGTGCGACCAGTGCACGTGCAGGAGCTCGCCGTACCGGTCGATCTCGCCGCTCGTCAGGATCCGGTAGGTCTCGTGGCCCATCTCCTTGATCCGGTGCATCGACTCGATCACGGGCGGCTCGAGCTCGCGTAGCCGCTGGCCCTGCTCGCTGAGGACGATACGCGCCGGGCGCTCGATGCCCGACCAGAGGATGACGAGGTTCGACTCGAGCTCGTCGAGCACCTCGTCCCGGACAGGCACGGGCTCGACGTGGACGGCGCCGTCCTTGTCGAAGGTGAAGGCCGTGACGTTGCCGAAGGCCGAGATGTACTGGTCCTGCTTGCCGATGGGCTCGCCGAGGCGATCGATCTCCAGGGTGCACGCCTCCTCGGCGAGCTTCTCCGAGGAGACGAACTCGCGCTTGTAGGTGTGGAGCGCGTTCAGGAGCGCGACCGTGAAGGCGCTCGAGGAGCCGAGGCCCGAGTTCGCCGGGAGGTCGGCGACGCTCGTGAGCTCGATCGAATGGTCGATGCCCGTCATGCGCAGCGCTTCGCGGAAGATCGGGTGCTCGACCTGGTCGACGCTGGAGACGATCTCGGTCTTCGAATACGCGAGGCGGATGTCGCGGAAGAACCGCTTGTTCGCCGTCACGTAGATGTATTTGTCGATGGCCGCGGAGACGAGGTATCCCCCGAAGCGCGTCGAATACGCCGGGAGATCCGTGCCCCCGCCGCCGAGCGAGAAGCGCACGGGCGCGCGAGATATGATCACGGGTTGTCCTCCGCTCGGGCGCCCCCACGCGCGTGGAAGAGCGCCTCGAGCTCGCGATAACCGGCCTCGGAGCCGATTTCGTAAAACCTCTCCGTCACGACGAGCGCCCGGAGCGCGCCCTCCGCGGCGAGCCGCGAGAGCACGGGCGCGAGGTCACCCGGGCCCTCGGGCAGCGCCGCGATGACCTCACGGCGGAGCGCGATCGCGCCGTAGTCGATGTGATCGAGCGCGGGATCGCGCGGCTCGCCGGGCCTGCGTTTCTGGTAGCGGGCCACGCGGCCCGCGGCGATCTCGCAGTTCGAGTCGTCCCAGCGGTCCTCGTTGCGGTAGACGGACATCGTGCCGCGCGCCTCGCCGTGCGCTTCGAGGTCGGCGAGCGGCGCGGCGTAGTCGAAGGGCAGGTAGGAGTCGCCGTACGTCACGAGGAACGCCTCGCCGAGCAGCGGCAGCGCCCGCCGGATCGCACCCGCCGTGCCGAGCCGGGTCTCGCCCTCGTCGGCGTGGACGACGTGTAGCCCGAAGGCCGCGCCGTCCCCGAGCGCCGCGCGGATCTCGTCGCCGAGGTGGCCGATGCAGAGCACGACCTCCTCGTAGCCCGCCTCGGCGAGCCGCGCGAGCAGGTGATGGCCAAACGGCCTGCCCGCGATCGGCAGGAGGAACTTCGGCACGGCGAGCGTGCGCGGGTACATCCGCGTGGCGAGCCCTCCGCAGAGGACGACGGCTTGCTGGCGGGACGAAGACGGGATGTTCGGCACGGCGCGCGCGGGAGCTTAGCCCGGGTTTCGCCCGCGAAGAAAAACTCGTGCGTGTTCGGAGCGGCGAGGGCCGTCCGGGCCACGTTTCCAGAACTTTTTCGAGCGAGACCCCGCGGCGCGGCGCGGCAAACCGGGAGGTTCGGGCATCCAACGAGAGAGCGCAGAGAGATGACGCAAGGAGCTCCGGGGGACGGGGAGCGCGGTTCGGCTTTCCGAGCAAAGCCCCCGAGGGCCGAGAGGGGGGACGTGTCCGATGAACGAGCCGTCGTTCGCGCGGGTTTCGGTGGGAGACGTGCTCTTTGGGAAGTACCGGGTCGAGCGCGTCCTCGGCGTCGGCGGCATGGGGATCGTGGTCGCGGCGAGGCACACGCAGCTCGACGCGCTCTACGCCGTCAAGCTCATGCACCCGGCCGAGATCGGCAACCAGCAGGCCCTCGCGCGGTTCTTCCGGGAAGCACGGGCGGCCGCGAAGTTACGTAGCGAGCACGTGGCGCGTGTCTTCGACGCAGGCCGGACGCCGCGGGGGATCCCGTACATCCTGCTCGAGCACCTCGAAGGTTGTGATCTGCAGCAGCTCGGCAAGAAGCGCGAGACGTTGCCCGTGGACGAGGCCGTGCTCTACGTGATGCACGCCTGCGACGCGCTGATCGAGGCCCACGCGGCCGGCATCATCCACCGCGATCTGAAGCCCGCGAACCTCTTCCTCACGCACAGGCCCGACGGATCGCCCTGCGTCAAGGTGCTCGATTTCGGCATCTCGAAGCGCCTCGGCAAGGAGAGGGTGCCGTCGTGGAACACCCGGACGACCGACATCCTCGGCTCGCCGCTCTACATGTCGCCCGAGCAGATGCGATCGACCCGGGACGTCGACGCGCGGACGGACCTCTGGGCGCTCGGCGCCATCCTGTACAGGCTGCTCGCCGGCGAGGCGCCCTTCGCGGCGCGGAGCCTGTCGGACGTGTACGAGGGGATCCTCGAGCGAGAGCCACGCCCGCTCTCGGTGCGCCGGCCCGACGTGCCCCCGGCGCTCGACGCGGTGGTGCGAAGATGCCTGCGGAAGAACCCCGATGATCGCTTCGACGCGGCGCTCTCGCTCGCCGCCGCGCTCGCGCCGTTCGTGCCCGAGGAAGACGCCCCGCGGAGCCTGCGTAGCAAGCAAATGCGGCCCGCCTTCGCCTCGTCGCCGGCCGTGACGGTGCTGCCGGCGCTGCCTCCAGCCGAGCCCACGCCGGACGATGTGCCGACGTCGCGGGTTTGTCGGCCGGCGATGAAGAGCACGCCGACGCTCCGTTCCATGCAGGATCCGTTGCCGACGCCGCCCTCGACGAGCGAGTCCACGTCGCCCGCGTGGGGCGGGACGTTTTCGGTCGCCGAGCGGGCCCGGGAGCAAGGCTCACGCGTGGTGGTCGCGGCGCTGCTGGTCGCGGCGCTGATCGGGGCGGGGACGGGCGCGTGGCTCTCCCGGGAGGATCACATCGTCGCGGCCCGCGCCACGCCCGAGAGCGCCCCTGTCGAACCGGAGGAGGCCTCGCCGAACCTCGCGTCCGTCGCCGGGGCGCTCGCCGCGCCCGCGGTCCCGGCCGAGCCCACGAAGGTGCCCGCGCCGCGCGCCCTCGCGGCGCTGCCCGGCTGCGCGGGCGAGGCGGCCGAGCCCCCGAGCGACACGAAGACGCGCCCGAAAGCGCCGCCGCCGAAGAGGGCGGCCGATCCGTTTGGTCGTTCACGCAAATGAAACGGTATTTCTCGACGAACGTCCTCCTCGTTGCTTCGCTCGTGTCGTCCGTCGCGGCGGGCGAGGCTGCGCGGGAGCCGCTCGCCGAGGAGCGGGCGGAGGTGCTGTTTCGCCGCGGGCTCGAGCTCATGGACGCAGGCAGATTCGCGCGGGCCTGTCCGATGCTGGAGGAGAGCCGGAGGCTCGATCCGGCGATGGGCACGACGTTCCGGCTGGCCGAGTGTTACGAGCACACGGAGCGGCTCGGCGAGGCGTTCATGTTGTACCAGGAGGTCACCTCGGAGGCGCGGCGGCGGCACGCCGAGGAGCGCGCCGCGTTCGCGCGGGCCCGCCTCGTCGCGCTGGGTCCACGCGTCGCGGTGGTGAACCTGATCGTCCCGGACGAGACCACGTGGGCGCCCGGGCTCACCCTCACCTGGGATACACGCGAGCTCGATCGAGGCCTCTGGAACGCGGGCCTCGTCGTGACGAAGGGCAAACACGTGCTCGCGGCGACCGCGCCGGGCAAACGGCCGTTCCGGCGGGAGGTCACCGTGACGGCGGCAGGGACGCTGGTCGACGTGGAGGTGCCGCCGCTCGCGGACGAGGTCACGCGGCGCCGCGTCGTGCTCCAGCTCGAGCCGCTGCCGCGGCCGATGTCGATCGAGGATCGGCGCTGGCTCTCGCTCGGGGCGCTGATGGTGGGCCTCGGCGGCTTGACGATGGCGTCCGTCGCAGGGCTCTCGACGTGGCTCGCGACGAGCGGCACGGCGGGCGAGCCTGCGTCCGAGGCGTCGTCCACGACGAGCGTGGCGGCGGCCGCCGGGATCGGCCTCGCGGGGGTGGGGCTTTTTGCGGCGGGGTCGCTCTGGCGCGCGGCGCCGGCCGGGCAGGTGCAGATCGCGATCACGCCCAGGCCGGGCGGCGGGGCAGGGGTGCTCCGTTTGTCCTTCTGAGGGCTACGGCGCGAACCTCGCGAGGTAGATGTCGCATTCGCCCGCGCTCTCGAGGGGCCCCTGACCGAAGTCCACGGTCCCGTAAAACGAGCCCGTGATCACCGCGGCGCCCGTCCGATCCACCACGAGGCCGCCCGCGAGCTGGTAGCTCGGATCCCCGAACGAGCGGCTGTCGAGATGTTTGCCCGCGGCGTTGTACCGCGCGACGTAGATGTCGGTTTGTCCAAAACCCTCGAGCGGCACGCCGCCGAGGTTCAGCGCGTCGGTGAACATCCCCGTGACGACGAGCCCGCCGTCGGGATCGGCCGCGATGCGGGGGGCCGAGTCGTCCCACTCGGCCGAGGTGAGGCGGAAGGTCCGCGACCAGAGCTCGGCGCCGCTCGGATCGAGCTTGGCCACGAAGAGGTCGCGGCCCTGGCTGGCGAGCTCGCCGCTGCCGAAATCGAGGCGACCTTCGAAGAGGCCGGCGACGAAGACGTTGCCCTGCGCGTCGGTGGAGACGGCCTGGATCACCTGGTCTGCGGCGTCGCCGAAGGTCTTCGTGAAGACGTGGTCGCCGTTCGCGTCGAGCTTGACGAGCACGGCGTCGACGCCTCCGGCGTGGGAGGTCGCTCCGCCGCCGAAATCGACCGGCGCGAGCAGGCCGCCGCCGAGCAGCACGTTGCCGCTCCCGTCCACGGCGACGGCCATGCCGGACTCGAGGCTCGCGCTGCCGAACGCGCGTGACCACGTCGGCGCGCCCTTGCCGTCGAGCTTCGTGACGAACACGTCCGTCGCGCCCGCGCTCGTGAGGGTCTCGCCGCCGAGGACGAGGGAGCCGCTGAAGCTGCCCGTCGCGACGACGGCGTCGCTCCCGCCGGCGGCCATCCCGGACACGGTCGCGCCGAGCATGGTGCTGTAGACGTGCTTGCCTTGCGCGTCGAGCTTGCCGATCGCGGCGCCCGCCGCGCCGGGAGGCGTGAGCGGACCGCCGCCGAGGTCCAGCTCGGTCTGGGTGTTCACCGCGATCACCCACGATCCGCCGTCGACGGCGACGACGCGCGGGATCCCGTCCTGCGCGGGGCCGCCGAAGCGCGCGGCTGGGCCGGGTTTGCCCTCGGCGTCGAAGGTGGCGAAGACGATGTCGGAGCTGCCGGCCGAATCGAGCGGGCCGCCTCCGAAATCGATCGTGCCGGCGAAGGTGCCGACGACGGCCACGTGGCCGTCCGCGCCCGTGGCCACCTCCGCGCCGAGGTCGCAGCTCGATCCGCCGGCGCGGACGCTGAAGGCGCTGCCTGCGGGCGGGGGCGGGGGTTCGGCGGGTCCGCAGCCGAGGGCGAGCGCAGCGCCGGCGAAGAGCAAGGTCCGTTTCTTCATGCGGTGGTTCCTCCGGGGCGGAAGGATACGCGTTTCTCGACGCCCCCTCGGCGCCCGGCTGTCCTCGGCGCCCGTTGACTTCTCGCCCGGATCTCTGTTAACCACGTTCGCAACGAACGATCGTTCAGTAGCTCGAAGCACGCTCGTTGGATCAGGAGGCGCGATGCCGTATTTGCACGTCGATGGGTGTGAGATCCACTACGAGGTGAAGGGGCGTGGGGAGGTCGTGTTGCTCTTGCACGGGCTCGGATCGAGCGTGCTTGATTGGGAGCTGCAGGTCCCCGCGCTCGCGGAGCGGTACAAGGTGGTCGCCGTCGATCTGCGTGGCCACGGCCGCTCGGAGAAGCCTCCGGGCCCCTATCGAATCACCACGTTCGCCGCCGACGTGGCGCAGGTGCTCGGGGAGCTCGCGCTTGGCCCGGCGCACGTCGTCGGCATTTCGATGGGCGGCATGGTGGGCTTCCAGCTCGCCGTCGACGCGCCTTCGCTCGTGCGGTCGCTCGTGGTGGTGAACAGCGCCCCGGCCTTCGTGCCGCGTACGCTCGGCGAGCGGCTCGTGGTCTTGCAGCGGCTCGTCGCGCTGCGCGTGCTCGGCCTCCGGGGGCTCGCGCCGAAGATCGCCAAGAAGAACCTGCCGCGCCCCGACCAGGAGGCGCTGCGCCAGACGCTCGCCGCGCGCCTCGCGCAGAACGACGAGGCGGCCTATTGCGCCGCGACCCGCGCGATCCTCGGCTGGAGCGTGGCCGAGCGTATCGGCACGATCGCGTGCCCCGTCCTCGTGGTCACGGGCGATCAGGACTACACGCCCGTCGCGTCGAAGCGGGCCTACGCCGCCCGGATCCCGCGCGCCCGCGTGGCCGTCGTCGCCGACTCGCGGCATTGCACGCCGCTCGATCAGCCGGAGGCCTTCAACCGGCTCTTGCTCGATTTCCTGCACGAGCATTCGATGGCCCCCGCGGGGGCCGAGGAAGTTTGTCATGGTGCGTGAGCTGGGGCGGCTCGTCATGGCCGCCTGGATGCCGCTCGTCCTCGTCACGGGTGGATGCAACGTCGATATCGAGCCGCCCGGCGAAGGCCCCCAAGCGACCAGCGCGAGCAGCGGCGGTGTCGGGGGCGTCGGCGGTTCGGGCGGCGGCGGTGTCGGGGGCGTCGGCGGTTCGGGCGGCGGCGGTGTCGGGGGCGGCGGAGATGCGTCTCGTTGTATTGCCTCGTCGCAGCTCGTCTCGTGCCCGTACGAGCAGGAGAGCATCCCGGCGCAACTGGGGATCCCGCGGGACGTCCTGTACCAGGTGCCGCTCGGGACGCCGCCCGCGAAGGGCTGGCCGGTGGTGCTCCTGTTTCAAGGTTCGCTTTATGGACCTCCGCTCATGTTCGAAGGGGCCGCGGACGGCCCTCACGGCGTCTATCACCTCGCGCTGACCGTGAAGGAACTCCTCGACGCGGGTTACGCCGTGCTCGCTCCGGCGGCGCACGCGGAGGGCACGACGTTCTGGGATACGAACGTGCCGCCCTTTTCGATCGCCTGGTCGACGGCGCCGGATCACGCGTTCATGCTCTCGATCTTCGAATCGATCTCCGCGGGCCTGTTCGGCCCCCTCGACGCGTCGCGGATGTACGCGACGGGCATTTCGAGCGGGGGCTACATGACGAGCCGGATGGCCGTGAGCTACGAGGGAAAGTTCCGCGCGCTCGCGATCCACTCCGCGTCGTACGCGACGTGCAGCGGCCCGCTCTGCACGATCCCCGACAGCTTGCCGAGTGATCACCCGCCGACGCTCTTCCTGCACGGCGAGGCCGACCTCGTCGTCCCCATCGACACGATGAAGGCGTACAACACGCGCCTGGTCACCGAGGGCAAGGAGACACGTGTCGTCACGGCGCCGGGCGTGGGGCACGATTGGCTCGCGGCAGGCCCCGAGGAGGTCGTCGCCTGGTTCGACGCGCACCCCTGAGCCGGAGGGACGCTACACGAGGCCCTCACCGCGGGCGCGTGATGCCATGACGTTCGAGGCGGCGATAAAAGGTCGCCCGCGGAATGGCGAGTGATCGCGCGGCGCGCGCGGCGTTCCAGCCGCTCTCGGCGAGCGCGCGGAGGATGGCCTCGCGCTCGGCGTCGCCGGAAGGCCGCGGGGCGCGCCGCGAGGGCAAAACGCGCGCTTCCCGGAGGCCGAGATCGCCGGGGCGGATGACGTCGCCCTCGGCGAGCACGATCGCCTTCATGAGCACGTTCTCGAGCTCGCGCACGTTGCCCGGCCACGTATGGGCGAGCAGCATACGCATCGCCGAGGGCGTGATACGCGCCGCGGGCCTGCCGAGCTCGCGGGCCGCGCGCGCGACGAGGTGGCCCGCGAGCTCGGGCAGGTCCTCGAGCCGCTCGCGCAGCGGCGGCAGCGTGACCTCCACGACGCCGACGCGGTAATACAGATCCTCGCGGAACCGGCCGAAGCGGACCTCGGCGCGAAGAGGCCGGTTCGTGGCGCAGACGAGGCGGAAATCGACGGGGACCGTGGTGTCGCTCCCGAGGGGGCGCACCACGCGCTCCTGCAGGACGCGCAGCAGCTTCGCCTGCACCGGGAGCGGCATCTCGCCGAGCTCGTCGAGGAAAAGCGTGCCGCCCGACGCCGCCACCATGAGCCCCGCGCGATCACGCTCCGCGCCGGTGAAGGCGCCTCGCTTGTGGCCGAAGAGCTCCGCCTCGAGCAGGTTCGGCGGAAGCGCCGCGCAGTTGATCCCCACGAAAGGGCCGGCCCGTCGCGCGCTGCCGTCGTGCACGGCGCGCGCGACGAGCTCCTTGCCCGTGCCGCTCTCGCCGAGCACGAGCACGGGCAGCGGGGACGCGACGACACGCTCGAGCGTCGCGAGCACGCGGCGGAGGGCCGGGCTCCGGCCGACGATCCCCCACTCGTGGCGCTGCTCGAGCGCCTCCTGCTTCGCGCGCACCTCGTCGCCGAGGCGCATGATCTCCGCCGCCTGGAGCCGCGCGAGCTCCTCCACGCGGCTGCGCTCGGCCTCGAGCTCCTCGGTGCGGCGGCGCAGGTCCTCGATGAGGCGGGCGCGCCGGAGGACCAGCGCGACATGGTCGGCGAAGGCGAGCAGCAGGTCGATGTCGGCCTCGCGGAAGCGCGCCTCGGTGAACCGATTGTCCAGGTAGAGCGCGCCGAGCACGCCGTCGGGCGAGCGGATCGGGACGGCGATGACGGACCGGAGGCGCATGGCGTGCACGGAGGCGTTCTCGCGGAACCGCTCGTCCTCGCGGGCGTCGGCCGTGCACACGGGCTCGGCGGTCCGCATGGCCTGTTCGGCGATCGAGCGGCTGAACTTGAGGTGGCTCTTGCCGATCTGCTCGCGATCGACGTTACGCGCGGCCGGCACGTGCAGGGCTCCCGAGCGCGGGTCCTCGAGCACGAGGAAGCCCCGCTCCGCGCCCGTGAGCTCGATCGCGGCGTCGAGCGCCATCACGAGGACGGCGTTCGCCTCGTCGGTGCTGTTGAGCTTCCGGTACAGGTCGAGCAAACGCGCGAGGTTCTCCGCGCGCCCGGACCTCGCGGCAGGCGCGGCCGCGTTCTCGACGGGGGGCGCGACGAGCGCGCGCACGCGCCTCCGTGGATGGGCGAAAAACGCGCTCCGGAGCTCGGGGGCGAGGCCGGATGCCGCCTCCTCCCAGAGCGCGAGCGCGCGGGCGCGCAGCGTGCCTGCGCGGGCTCGTTCGCCGGCATGTTCGAGCGCGACGGCGAGGCGGCTCGCGCACACGGCGACGAGGTCGGGCTGCGCCGCGCGCTCCGCGAGGCCGAGTGCTGCTTCGAGCCGGCCGATCTCCGCGGCGGGCGCGCCCCGCAGGCGGTCGAGCTCGGCCCGCCCGAGCGCTTCCCGCGCCGCGACGTCGGGCGCCTCGCGCGCCTCGTGGCAGGCCGCGTCGAGCGCGCGCGCGCCGGCCGAGAGGTCGCCGGCCGCGAGCTCGATCTCCGCGGCTTCGATCGCGACCTCCGCGGCCTCACGCGCCATCCCGAGCCGGACGAACGCCGCCCGCGCCCGTCCGGCGGCCTCGCGGGCCGACACGAAGTCCCCGAGGCCGAGCGCGTTTTCCCCTGCCGCGGACGCCGCCGCCGCGGCGATCGCCTCCATCCCGGCGGCGAGGGCGTCCGCCGCGGCGCGCGTCGCGGTGCGCAGGCCTCGTTCGAATGCGCCGACGTCCGCCCACAACTTCGCGAGGTTCGAGGCGAACAGGAGGCCGACGTCCCGCTGGCCGAGCGCGCGGCTCACGCGGGCGCCGCGCTCGTACGCCGCGAGGGCCTCCGCGAACCGGCCGAGCTGGTGGCAGGCCGTGCCGAGGTTCAGGCACGTCCGCGCGATGGCGTCGCTCAGGCCGTGCTCCTCCGCGACCTTCTGCGCCTCGTGGTGGCCGGCGAGCGCCGCCCGGACGTCGCCGGCGCGGTAGTCGTGGATGGCGCGGTAGCTCAGCGCCCGGAGCCTCCGCCGCGGCGAACCCTCGGTCACCGAGGCCTCCTGCGCGAGCAGCCGGCGCGCCGCGGCGCGATCGCCGAGGTGGGTCGCGGCGACCACCAGGTCTTCCACGAGGTCGGCGCGCACGTCGTCGTCGGCCGACGCCGGCAGGGCTTCGAGCGCCGCCTCGGCGACCACGCGCGCCTCGGCGTGACGCCCGAGCCGCGTGAGCGCGCGCGCCTCGAGATCCGCGCGCCTCGCCTGGCTCGGCGCGTCGAGGGGCTCGCGGCTGGCCTCGGCGAGGATCGAGAGCGCCTGCTGCGCCTCGCCCTGCTGCCCGAGGCAACTCGCCAGCGTGAGCAGCGCGGCCCCGCGTCGCGCTCCGCTCGGGAGGCGCGTGATACGCCGCTCGATCGCCTCCCGCGCGCGCGCCGGATTGCCTGCGAGCTCGACGACCCGCGCAGCGAGCAGCCAAGCCTCGTCGCCCGCGTGCTCGGCGCCGAGCGCGGCCTCGGCGGCGCCTCGGAACACGCGGGGTCGTCGTACGGCGTCGGCCGCGTGTTCGGCGAGCAGGCGGCTGGCCTCGGCGGCCCGCGCCTCGTGCGCCTCTCGCAGCGCCTCCTCGCGCCTCAGGACGGCGCGATCGAGCTCCCCCTCGGCGGCCCTGCCGGCTTGCACCTCGGCGACCACGTCGGCGATCGCCGCGGCGAGCCCGCCCGTCGCGGCGTGTATCTCGGCTTCGAGCCCGGGGAGGCCGACGTCGTGCATCCACCGCTTCACCGCGCTTGCCGCGAGTGGCCCGAGCTCGATCACCTCCGCGCCCGCGCGCTCGCCGCCGAGGAACGCGCCTTCGGCCGCGTCGATCTCCGTCACCACGACGAGCACCGGATCGGCTGGATCGAGCGACCGCGCGAGGGCCGCGAGGGCCTCCTGATCCTCGTCGGGCCAGAGGTGCACGTCGTCCACGAGCAGCGCCACCGGCGTGCCTCGGCGCGAGAGCCGATCCCGCGCCGAGAGCGCCGCGCCCACGCTCCCTTCCGCGAGAGGCTCGCCGACGGCGCGCTCCACCAGCGACGCGAACGGGCGCGGCGTCGTGGCGAGCGCGAAGGCCGTGGGAACCCGCGTCTGCGTGATCCACTTGAGCTCGCGGAGCAGGCGGCTCCTCCCTGCGCCTTCGGGCCCGCGGACGATCCCCACGCGTCGGCCTTCGCGACCGGCCGCGAGGTGGTCGAGCAGCGCCACGAGCCGGCCGAGCTCGGCCTCGCGGCCCACGAGCCGCGGCGCGTCCCGCGGCGGGACACGGATCCAGGAAGCCTGCCCGCCGAGCGCCTCGATCACCTCCTCCGCCGAGGCGGGGCGGGCTGTCGGGTCTGGATCGACGAGCCTCTCCGCGAGCCGCTCCACCGGAGGCGGCAGCCCGCGCCCCGAGGCGAGCTCGCGCAGGGTGACGCCGACCGCGTAGAGATCGCTCCGCGCGTCTGCGGCCTCTCCGCGCAGGATCTCGGGGGCGATGAAGCGCGGCGTCCCGCTCGGCGCGGCGGCGGCCCCGAGCCTTCCGGCGCACGACAGATCGAGCAATACGCCGCGACCGCGCTCGTCGACGAGCACGTTGGCGGGCTTGAAATCTCCGTGCCGCAGCCCCAGCCGATGCAGGAACGCGAGCGCGGAGAGGGCATCGACGAGCGGCGCGCGGATCGCCTCGAAATCCGGGCCCACCCGGTCGATCTCTCTGCCGGCGACGGCCTCGGTCGCGAGCCAATGCAGCGGCGGATCCTCTCCGTCTCGCGGGAGCGACCCGAAATCGAGCACGCGGACGAGGTGCGGGTGGCAGAGGCCCGCCAGGTATCCGAGCTCCGCGCGTAGCGCCCACTCGTCCTCTGCGCGCCGCAGCACCTTCAGCGCGACGTCGACCCCGAGGACCAGGTCCGTCGCGAGGTACGTGCGCGCGAGGCCTCCCTCGCCGAGCGTCGTGACGATTCGATAACGGTGGGCGAGGATCTCTCCGGGGGCGGCCAAGCGGGCCGAATGTCTCACACGTGTCTCAGTGTCGCAACGAGACACTCGGGCGGCGACACTGCCGCGAGGATCCTCGTGATTTTTCGGCCGATCCGCCCCTGGTACGCCCCCTGCTAAGGGCGGGCGCATGCTTCCTGGTCGCGTGTTTCTTCGTTCGCTCGTCGCGTCCTTCGCGCTCGGGGCGTGTCTCGTGAGCCCTCAGCCGACGCCCCCCGAAGAACCCACGCTCCTCGCGGATCTCGTCACGCCCGGTGGTCCGCAGGACCAGTCGTCCTTCGTGCGTTTCCTCGGCGAGCCCGGCGCGGTTCATCCGCCGGTCGGCGAGGTCCGGGTCACGAACCTCGAGACGACGGACCTGCCGGGCGTGGCCGTCGTCGCCGAGGATGGAAGTTTCGACCTCCTGGTCCCCGGCGCGACGGGCGACGAGTTCCGCGTCGAGGTCGTGGCGCCCGGTGGCCTCCGCTCGGAGCCCCTCGACGTCGTCAAGGGCGCCTCGGACACGAGCTTCGAGCCCGGCCCGCGGCCCCTCGCCGATTGCCTGCTCGTCGAGCCCGCGTTTTCCCTCGCATTCGAGGGGGCA
Organism: Polyangium spumosum; assembly: GCF_009649845.1. NCBI lineage: Bacteria > Pseudomonadati > Myxococcota > Polyangiales > Polyangiaceae > Polyangium > Polyangium spumosum. Next base: position 459,638 of record NZ_WJIE01000001.1, on the reverse strand, counting down.
GGGGAGACACGAGACTTCCTCGTCCGGAACGATTGCCCCGACGAGCTCTCGTTCCTCGCGCCTCGCCTCCGTCGCGCGGCGGCCTCCTTTGCGATCGAGCCGACGACGTCCTTCGTGCTCGCGCCGGGGGCCGTCGAGACGATCGCCGTCTTCCTCGGCGTCCAGGGGGCCGAGCGCGACGACGTGCTCTTCGTCGAGACGACCGGCGCCGTCCGGGATCGCCGCCCCCTCACGCTTCATGTTTTGCCCTGACAACCAGCCACGTACCACGAAAGGAAACACCAAAATGCTTCGTTCGAACCTCCTCTCGCTGCTCGCGCTCTCGCTGCTCGCCCTGCCTGCCTGCGTGGCCCAGGTCGAATCCGGCGGGGGAGAAGACCCCCCGGTGAGCGCGCCCCAGAACGACGCCGGCGCGCTCTGCAGCTACGAGCCCGGCATGGAGTGCGGGGAGGGCTTCTTCTGCGAGGTCCCGATCGACACGATGTGCGGCGCGATCATCGATGAGGCCGGCACCTGCGTGGTCAAACCCGAGGCCTGCGACCAGAACTACGACCCGGTCTGCGGCTGCGACGGCAAGACACACAGCAATGCCTGCACGGCCAACATGGAAGGGACCGCCGTCGCGACCGCCGGCGCCTGCCCCTGAGCGATCCCCCGCACCTCAGCCCGCGTCGTCCCCCTTCGCGAACCGCTCGATCGCCCGCACCTCGTCCTCCGGCAGGAACGGCAGCACCTCGTCCACCGCCCCCGGGCGCATGGGTGGCGCCCCGAGCCGGAGCGCCGCTGCCTTGCCCACCGCTGCCACGAATGGGCTCGGGCTCATGCAAAGCAAAAGTATCTCCGGGATGAGCTCCCGCGTCCCGAGTTTGGCCGCGAGGATCGCGGCGAGCGGCCCCTCGTCCACCTCGCGCCGATGCCCCACGAGCGCGCCGCGCAGGATCTTCGCCGTCTCGTGCCCCGGCGCCCGCGACGCCACCCCTCGATACCCTGCCGCCGGCATCCCGAGCTGCGCCGTCCCGTCGGGTGACTCCAGCATTCGTTTCGCCCGCCCGAGGAGCTCCCCGAACGTCGCCTTGTCGCCTTCCATCGACATCGCCCCCTCGAGGTCGAGCGCGATCGGCATCGTCGCCGCGGTGACGTACCACGGGAACGCGGAGGGCAAGCGCGCGAGCCGCGGCGACACCGGGCACGCCGACCGGCAGACGCGGCCGCCCACCGTCACGAAGACCATGCTCACGGCGCGCTCGTCGGAGATCGGCACGACCTGGTGCTTCACGTCCTGCATCTGTGGCCAGCGCAAGACCTCGGGGGATCCCTCGGGATCCAGCACGAACCCCCACGGCGCCATTCGCATGGCCACGCGGCGCCCGAACGGGCTCTGCTCCTTCGCGCGCTTGAATTGCGCGTAGCTCGTGAGGATCGGGACAAAAAGCGCGTACCAGAACCTGCCTTCGCTGGCCAGGACGATCCCCCCGCACACGCCCGTGGCGACCGTCGCATGCGCCGACGCGCGGATCCACGGCCCCGCGCCGGGCCCGCGGTCGAGCTCCACGTGCCGGAATTCGTCGTGGACCACCTCGCGGGCCTTCGGGTACCCCGGTGTGCTCACTGGCAATCGTATTTCTTGTAGCTCACGCCCTCTTCGGTCCGCACCGAATACACGACGCCGCCCTCGTCGAGCACCGCCATGTCGCGGAACGTCTCCTCCGGCATCGTATTCACGGGCAGGACGGCCGTGCCCACGAGGATCCCCTTGAGCGGCTCGTGGCACGAGAGGATCACGGTCTCCTCGTCGGCCTCCGAGACGAGCAAGGTGGCGAGGTAAATGGTCCCGCTCTTGTCCGTGTCGAGCAACAAGATCCCCCGCACCGCGCTCCCTTGCCGGTACTCGCGGGTGAACCGGTGCTCCATCGTGGTCCGGTCGACCGACGAGATGTACATCCGCCCGAGCTCCGGCTCGATGATCCCGGCCTTGATGTAGCTCAGCCCGTCACGCGTCGGCCGCCCCGGCACCTCGCTTCGCTCCGGCGACGCCTGCCCGCTCGTGGTCCCGATCCGCAAGAGCGGGCCGTGCTCCTTCTCGACGAACACGCCCTCCCCGTCGACGAACACCCCCGTCACGTGCCCGAGCTCGTCGAGCCCCTCGCCCTCGAGCGGCACCTCGCCGAGCACGCTGCCATTCTCGTCGTACATCACGATCGATTTGCTGTTGAATCGATCCAGGACCGCGACCTTCCCGTCCTCGGTGACGGCCATGTCCTGCGCCGCGTCCTGCTGCTTCAGCGGGATCTCCGTTTCGGGTTTGCCGTCCGCCCCGACGCGCACGACCCGGCCATTGACCTGATCGAGCACGTACATGCGCCCCTTGCCGTCCAGGCCCACGCTCATCGGCGCCTCGGGGTTCGCCTCCATCGGCCGCGTGCGCCCGAGCTCGTCGAGCCCCGAGCCGCCCCACTTCGCCGAGAACAGGACGTCCGCCGCCTTCTCCGGCGCGGCCGCCCCCGCGTCCACCACGATGGCCACGGCCGAGCTCGCGGGCGGCGGGGCGTCGTCCGGCGCCCCCGGCGCCGCCGTCTCCACGGCCGGCGTCTTCGGCTTGGCTTCCTTCGCCTTCTCGTCGACCAGGCACCCGCGCGCGGCGATCACCCCTGCGAGGGCCGCGGCGAGAGCGGCAGCGAGCGCCACCTCCTTCTTGCGCATGGCCTCCGTTCTACCAGAGCCGCTCCCGCGAGGAAAAGCCCGCGCCAAACACGAACGATCCTGGATCATGGAAGGTCCACCCTGTGGGGAATGAACGATCCATGCGCGGGCCAAGCCTCGCGCCATACGGAACCCCAAGTCGGCTCACGAGGCCGCGGAGGGTTTCACCGTCGCCGCAGTTTTCCGACGGGATGGTGGAATTTTATGCATCGGGCCCCTGCGTGTGGCCGTGGACGCGTCTGGCACGGAGCTTGTACTATCGAAATCCCACCCAGGAGCCAAAGCCCAATGAAGACAAACGCTCGCCGCATGTCGTTATCCATGGCCGCCGCCGCGGCCGTTGCTCTGGGAATGAGCATTCTGCCCGCCTGTTCGGGAGACGACTCCTCCGAGGACCTCATCGGCGCCAACGAGGACATCGGCTCGACGAGTGAAGGCGTGGCCGGCACGATCGCCGTCGGCACGACCCTCAAGTCGACGACGAACGTCAACCTCCGCACCGGCCCCGGCACGAGCTACAAGATCCTGCACGTCGTGCCCTCCGGCGCGAAGGTCACGGTCGAGGCCAAGGACCCGAAGAACGGGTTTTACAAGATCAAGCACGACGGCACGGTCGGCTGGAGCTCCGGCAAGTATTACACGACCGTCTCCTCGGGCGGCGGCGGCGGCGGCGGGAGCCTCTCCGCGGCGCGGCAGGAGGCCATCAATCGCGGCAAGTCGATGAAGGGCTTCTCGTACTGGTGGGGCCACGGCCGCTGGCGGCCGGAGGGGCCGACGGCCTCGACGAAGGGCTCCTGCTCCGGGAGCTGCCCGAGCTGCTCGCACAGCGGCTCGTACGGCGCGGACTGCTCGGGCTTCGTCGCGAAGGCCTGGTCGATCCCCTCGTCGAACGCCGACATCACGAAGGACGGCCACCCCTACGGCACGATCCACTTCGTCGGCAGCTCGTCGAACTGGTCGACGGTCTCGCGCGGGAGCGTGAAGCCCGCCGACGCGCTCGTCTACAACACGAACGGCGCGGGCCACATCATCCTGTACTCCGGCGGCGACGGCTGGGGCTCGATGTACGCCTACGAGTGCAAGGGCTGCTCGGCCGGCTGCGTCTACGGCCTGCGCACGGCGTCCTCGTCGTACAAGGCGATCCGCCGCGCCGGCTGGTGAACGACCCCCTCACCCCCGACTCTTTTTCCCCTCTCCACGCCGTGGAGAGGGGCCGCGAGTGAGGCTCCGCGCTCGCATCGCGTGCGCGATTCCGGCCTTCAGCGTCCCCTTCGTCACGATCGACCCGAGCTCGGCCCCGAGCTCGACCAGCGTCCGGGCCACCTCCGGCCGGATCCCCGTCAGCACCACCTCTGCTCCGAGCAGCGACACCGCCTTCGCGGCTCGCACGAGCAGCTCCCCCGTCTGCGCCTCGACCTCCGGCACGCCTGTCACGTCGAGGATCACCGTCCGCGCCGCCGTCCGCGTCACGCCCTCGAGCAACGTCGACAGCACCCGATCCGCCCGCCGCTCGTCGAGGCCCCCCACCAGCGTCATGGCCAGGATCTCGTCGTCGATCGGCACGAGCGGCGTCGAGAGCGCGAGCAGGCTCTCCTGCTGCGCCGCGAGCAGCTTCTCCCGCAGCTCGGCGTCCGCCCGCTCCGCCTCCGCGCGCTTCAGGTCCGTGATGTCCATGGTCACGCCGCGCGCGCCGATCGGCTGCCCCGCCTCGTCCCGGATCAACGTCATCCGGTTGCTCACCCAGACCGTCCGCCCGTCCTTGGTGATCCAACGATACGAGGCCGAAGCGGCGCCCTCGGCCATGAGCCTTTGCGAGTCCCTCTCGGCCTGCGCGCGGTCCTCCGGGTGCACGAGCTCGAGCCAGAAGTTCGGCCTTCGCCACTCCTCGGGCGTGTACCCCGAGAGCGCCTCGATCTTCTCGCTCACGAACCCCACCCGCTGCCGGCTCGGATCCTCGACGAAAAAACTCTCCCACGCGATGCCGGGGACGTTCGCGACGAACCCGTCGAGCCGCTGCCGCAGCGCGCGCTCCTTGAGCAGGGCCTCCTGCGCGTTGTGCTCGGCGCGCATGCGCCGGCTCACGTCGAAGACCACGCCGTGCAGCTTGGCCGGGCGCGCGTCCTCGCCCGGCACGTACAGGAAATGCGTATCGACCCAGGTATAACCGCCGTCCTTGCGCTGCATCCGGTGCGGCGAGAGGTGGGATTCGCCGTTCTCCAGGAATTGCATCGCCTCGGCGTGCGCCTTCGCCTGGTCGTCCGGGTGGATCTTCGTCGTGAAGAAGTGGGGCTGGCTCAAGCCCTCCTCGGTCGAATACCCGAGCAGCTCATGCAGGCCCACGCCGCCGATGAACGTCGGCCGGAATCCCCCCGAGGGCTCCTGCTCGTACTCGACGACGACGCCGGGCACGAGCGCGATGAGGTCTTCGAGGACCGCCGCGCGCTCCTCCGCCAGCCGAGCCCGCTCCTCTGCCGCCGCGAGCTCGGCGCGCAAGGACTCGATCGTATCGCCACTCTGCCCCATGGTCTCGGTGCTCCTACGGAAGAATACGACCCTACCAGAAAGGAAGCGCGGCCGGGCATGCATCCGGCGTCGCGGCGCTCGTCTGCTCGCTGCACAGGTCGCGAGCGGCACCGTCCGTGCATTGACGGCAAGCCGAGCAGAAGGTCCTCCGGACCCGCGCCCGAGGGGGCGTCCCCGCGCGCCGGATCTCGCGTCGCAAGCCGCGTCCTCCGAGGGGGGCGTCCCCCTTTTTCGTGCACGAGGTTCAGCCGGCGCGGCCCGGGAAGACCTCGCCCGCGAGCGCCTCGATCGCCATTCGCACGGCGTCGTCGCTCGCGTGGCGCACCCGGAAGCCGAGCGCGGCGAGCTTGTCCGGGCTCATCGACGAGCGCGGCACGTCCCCGGGCCAGCCGCGATCGCCGCCGGTGAAGCGGATCGTGGCGCCCGGGTAGGGCGAGGCCTTCACGCAGAGCTCGGCGATACGCGCGACGGAGGTCTGGTCGGGCGGGGCGAGGTTGTACAGGCCGAGCCGCTCCTTCGCGTGATCCAGCCCGAAGAGCAAGCCGTCCGCGCAATCCGACACGTGCAGGTAGGGCTTCGATTGCCGGCCGTCGCCGAGCACCTCGAGCTCGGTCTTCCGGTCGCGTAGTTTTTTCAGGAAATCGAGCGCGGCGCCGTGCGTGCCGCGCGGGCCGACGACGTTGCCGAAGCGGAAGATGGTCGCGTGCAGGCCGAAGCACTCGACGAACGCGCTGATCAGCGCCTCGCCCGCGAGCTTGCTCGCCCCGTAGAGCGAGATCGGCAGGTGGCCGATGTGGCCCTCTTTGCACGTCTCCGGCGTGTCGCCGTACACCGTGCCCGACGACGAAAAGACGAGCCGGGCCACGCCGGCGCGGCGCATGGCTTCGAGCACGTTGTAGGTGACGATCGTGCCCTGCTCGAGGTCGAGCCTCGTCCGCTCGAGCCCCCAGCGCGCCTCGGGGTTCGCCGAGAGGTGGAAGACGACGTCGTGGCCGGCGGCCGCGGCCGTGAGCCTCTCGAGATCGAGCGCGTCCGCCTCGACGAGTGTCACGCGCCCCGCGTCGAGCTGCTCCTGCAGGAACGCCCGTTTCCCGACGGAGAGGTTGTCGTACACGGTCACGGGCCCGCGCGTGACGAGCCGGTCCACGAGGTGGCTGCCGATGAACCCGGCGCCGCCGACGACGAGCGTCTTCATGGTTTCTCCTGCGCAGGCTCGATCCGCGCCACGAACTGGAGCTCGTCGCGCGTGACGAACCGCATCGGCGCGTCGTGGATCTGCATCGGCCAGCGCAGGGCCGTGATCCGGCCGCCGGCCGCGCGCACCAGCTCGATCCACTCGGCCGGCGAGAAGTACGTCCCCCGCACGAGCACGCCCGCCTCGGCGTTGCCCACCACGTCCATCGCGAGCAAGAGCGCCCGCGAGATCGATCCGAAGCGGAAGTGATCCTTCACCAGCACGGCGCGGGAGGCCACGCGCAGGCACTCGGCGAGCACCTCGCCCGGCGCCTCGCAATGGTGCAGGACGTCGGAGATCGTGACGATCTCGAACGCGCCGTCGGGGAACGGCAGGCGCTGGCCGTCGTAGGGGACGACCTCGATCACCACGCGAGGGCGAACGAGCACGTCCACGCCCGCGACGCGGCGCGCCCCGATCCGCTCGGCGACGGCCGCGGCGATCGCTCCATCCCCTGCGCCCACGTCGAGCAGCGACGCGGCGGGCCCGGCGAGCTCGGCGAGCGCGTCCGTGATGCGCCGCGCGCGTGGCAACGTGACGGCGCGCCGGTGCAGCGCGAAGAGGGCCTTGTGGATCCCCAGCACGGACGGCGGCTTAGCCGAGGCGGCCGGGCGTGGCAACGTGCTAACGTCCGCGCCGCCCGTGGACCAGGCCGAACCTTCCCTTCCGCGTCGCTTGCTCGCTCTCGCGAGGCGTGATCCGCCGCGCGCCGTGGCTGCGCTCATCGCGACCGTTTCGATGCTCGCGACCGCGCTCGTGGTGCTCCTGCCGTGGCTCGCCGAGACCCGCACCTTCGGCTTCCACGACTGGGACGTGCAGACCTCGCACCGCTACCTCGTCGTGAAGAGCCTGCTCGATCATCACGAGTTGCCCTTCTGGAATCCTTACGCATGCGGAGGATTCCCCGCGTGGGGCTACGTCGAGGCGGGCACGATCCTCGTCTCGCCGTGGTTGCCTGCGTACCTCGCCTTGCCGATGAACCTCGCGATCCGGGTCGAGGTCCTCGGCATGGCGCTGCTCGGCGCTGCGGGCGCGTATGCGGCCGGGTCGCGTTTCACGAAGAGCCACGGGGCGCGGGCGCTCGTGGCCGCGCTTTTTGCGGTCAACGGCCGCTGGGCGCTGCAGACCGCCTCGGGCCACACCTGGCACCTCGCGTACGCCTTCCTCCCGTGGGCGCTCTTTTTCTTCGAGCGCGCGCGGCAGAGGCCGCATCGCCCGAGGGACCTCGTCCTGCTCGGCGCGACGTTCGCCGCGCTCGTGTACGCGGGGGGCATCTATCCCTTGCCGCACACGGTGCTCGCGCTGGGGTTTTACGCGATCGCGCTCGGCGTGCTCGAAAGAAGCGCGCGGCCGCTCGCCATCCTCGGCATCTCGGGCCTGCTCGGCGTCTCGCTCTCGGCGCCGAAGCTCCTGCCGATGCTCGACGTCTTCGGCAAGGCGCCGCGGCTCGTCCCGTCGACCGAGGCGATCGACATGGGCGCGCTCTTCACGATGCTCACCGCGCCCGATCAAGGCTTTCATTCGCGGCCCGTGCGCGTGCCGGCGTATGGCTGGCACGAGTGGGGCATGTACATCGGCCTGCCCGGCGTGCTCCTTCTCTTGTTCGGGCTGCTCCTCGTGCAGGGCAAGCGCGAGGCGGCGCTCAAGGTGGTGGGCGCGATCTTTGGCCTGCTCGGGCTCGGGGCGTTCCACCCGCACGCGCCGTGGACGCTGCTGCACGCGCATGTGCCGGTGTTCAAATCGCAGCACGTGCCGTCGCGGTTCCTGTATCCGGCGGTGCTCCTGCTCGCGATCGTGGCGGCGAGCGGGATCGGGCGGATCGTGGAGCGCGCGGGGCGGCGGCGGCCCTGGCTCGACGCGGCGCTCGCGGTCCTCGTGCTCTTGCTCGGGCTCGACGTGGCGAAGGGCGCGCAGCGGCCGATGGCGCAGTCGATGTGGATGGTCCCGCCCGACCACATCCCCGCGGACCGGCCCTTCCATTTCGAGAAAAACCCGCCGTTCCATTACAAGCGACGCGACTGGGCGGGGCCGATGTACCTCGCGATGCTGGGCAACACGGGCGTGCTCGACTGCTACGGGGCGCCGCCGTTCGAGCGGAAAGGCGCGCTCGCGGCGAATGATCCGCGCCACCGGGGCGAGGTCTTCGTCGCGGAGGGGAAGGGGACGGCGAGGCTCGTGGAATGGAGCCCGAACAAGGCGACGATCACCATCGAGGGCGCGGAGGCGGGAGCGGTCGTCGTGTACAACATGAATTACGACGAGGGCTGGCGCGCGTCGGCGGGCGAGGTCGAGAACCTCGAGAACCGCGTGGCCGTACGATTGCCGGCGGGCGTGACGACGCTCTCGCTCTGGTATCGGCCGCCGGGGTTCTTGCCGGGGCTCTTCGTGGGGCTCGCGGCGCTGGCGGGCGCGATCGCGCTCGTGCGCGCCGAGAAGCGCGAGGAAGAGGGCGAGGTGCGGGGATGAAAGGGCCGCGTATTGCGCTCGCGGCGTTCGTGGCCCTCGGCGTCGCCGAGCTCGTGGGGTATTTCGTGACCTCGCGGCGGGGGCCCGCCTTCGAGGACTGGGCGGCGCTCGCGGGGCCCGTCGCGGAGGAGCGGAAGGCGGGCGAGCTCGTCGTGGTCGCGCCTCCCTGGGCCGAGCCGCTCGCGCGGCAGGCGCTCGGGGACGGGGTTTTCCCATTACGAGACGTGGCGCGGCCGGACGTGACGCGATATCGCGCGGCGCTTCTGATCTCGGCGCTCGGGGAGGCCTCGCCGGAGCTCTCGGGTTTTCGTGAGATCGGCCGGCGCGAGGTCGGGCCCTTCGTGATCCGGCGGCTCGAGAACCCGAGCCCTGCCGAGGTCGTCTTCGATTTCGTCGACGGCCTCGGCCCGGCGCGGGCGGACGTGCGCACGACGAGCCCCGAGGCCCGCTGCCTGTGGAACCCGAAGGCGCGTGTCCTCGCCGGCGGCCTCGGCGGCCACCCGACCTTCCCTGCGGCGCGCTTCGAATGCCCCGGCGGCCCCTTCTTCAGCGTCGGGCCGACCGTCATCGCCGCGGGCGAAGAGTTCCGCCCGCGCCGCTGCCTCTTCTCGCACCCGCCCGCCCGCGGCGAGGTCGTGACACGGTATTCGGGTGTGCCTCTGGGCGGGGTGATCCGCGGGCACGGCGGCATGTACTGGATCATCGAGCGGGAGCGCCAAGGCGCGCCGGTCGCGCTCGCCGTGCGTGTCGACGGCGAGGAGATCGGGCGCTTCGAGCACCGGGACGGCGACGGGTGGGCGGCGTTCGAGATGCCGCTCGGCGCGCACGCGGGCAAAAAGAGCGCGACGGTCGAGTTCTTCGTGTCGAGCAAGAACCACGCGCACCGGCATTTCTGCTTCGAGGCGGATACACGATGAGCAGCGGGGCGAAGCTCACCTGGAAGGACGATCTCATTGCGGCGCTGCTCGCGGCCCTCGCCATGGCCGTACTCGTGGCGACCGTGGGCGACCTCGGTTATGCGCGCGACGAGGGGTTTTACTTCCATGCCGCCGACAGTTATCGCCGGTGGTTCGAGCTCCTCTTCTCGAATCCGGCGGCTGCGCTCGAGCCGACGGCGATCGACTCGGCCTGGCGGGTGAACAACGAGCATCCGGGGCTCATCAAGTCCCTCTTCGCCCTGTCGAACCTCTTCTTGCAGAAGAAGTGGCACCTCTTCGCCATGGAGGGGACGAGTTATCGATTCCCCGGCATCTTCCTCGCGGGCGCGGGCGTCGCGCTCGTCTATCGCTGGGGCGCCGAGGCGCGCGGCCGGCTCGCGGGCCTCTTCGCGGCGATCGCGCTCTTCTGCATGCCGCGGTTCTTTTATCACGCGCACCTCGCCTGCTTCGACGCGCCCGTCGTGACCATGTTCCTGCTCGCGACCTATTGCTTCTGGAAGGCGATACGAGAGGGCGGGATGGCCTGGCCGATCGCGGCGGGGCTCTCGTTCGGGCTCGCGCTCGACACCAAGCACAACGCGTGGTTCTTGCCGATCCTCGCCGTGACCCACGTGGGGCTGCTCCTCGCGCGGGACAGGCTCACGGGCGGCGACACGAAAGAGACTTTGCGGCGGGCGCTCTCCGCGCTGCTCGCGATGGCCTTGCTCGGCCCGCTCGTGATGTACGCGCTCTGGCCGTGGATCTGGCGGGACACGTTCGCGCAGCTCGCCGCGTATGCGTCGTTCCACCTGAACCACGAGTATTACAACATGGAGTTCTTCGGGCGGACGTACTTCACGCCGCCCATGCCCCGCCTGTATGCGCCCGTGATGACGGCGGCGACGGTGCCGACGGTGACGCTCGCGCTCTTCGTGCTGGGGATTTCCGTGCGGGCGCGGGCGCGTATGAAGGCCTTCGTGCGCGCGCGGGCCGGGAAACTCGCGCCGCGCGAGGGGGGCGAGACGGATCTGTTCTGGCTGCTCGCGATTGGCATCTCGTACGGCGCGTGGGTCTTCCCGAAGACGCCCATCTTCGGCGGGACGAAGCACTGGATGCAGGCGTATCCCTTCGTCGCCCTCTTCGCCGGGGCGGGGTTCGCCTGGCTCGTCTCGGTGTTACGCGTGGAGCTCCGGCGGCGGAAATGGGCGTCCTTCGGGCGCGCGGCGGCGGCGGGGCTCTTCGTGATCCTGATCGCGGCGCCGATCGTCGAGACGGCCGGGTCGCATCCGTGGGGATTGTCGAGTTACGCGCCGCTCGTGGGGGGCGCGAAGGGCGCGGCGACGCTCGGGCTCAATCGGACGTTCTGGGGTTACACGACCGGCGCGGTGGTGGAGTACCTCAACCGCGAGGTGCCGAAGAGCGGCGCCGTGTACATCCACGACACGGCCTGGCCGGCGTGGGAGATGCTGCAAAAGGACGGCCGGCTGCGGAGGGACATCCGCGGCGTGGGCGCGGTGCACGACGCCGATTTCGCGATCTACCACCACGAGCAGCACATGCTGGGGCAGGAATACCAGGCATGGGTGGCGTACGGGACGGCGGCGCCGGCGCACGTGGCGGGGCTCGAGGGGACGCCGGTGATCTGGGTGTATCGGCGGGAAGGGCGGTAGTCACAGCCCCCTGTCGATGAGCTCGCTGCGCGCCCGCTCAACCCTCCCGCACCGAAAAAAACCGCTCCTCTGGCGCTCCCCGTCCTCGGGCTTTAGGGGGCCCCGGGGTGGACCGTGCTCGCCGCGCGAGGAGCCATGGCATGCCAGCGACCTGTGGAGGACGGGGGCAAGGCGTTGCTCCTCATCGTCGAGCGAGACCCGGCCGTCCGACGATTGGAGCGGTTCTTCCTGGAGGACGCGGGGTTTTGCGTGGAGCTCGCGGAGGACGGCCTGGACGGGCTCAACCGCGCTCGCGCGCTCCGCCCCGCGATCGTGATCACGGAGATCCTGCTCCCGCGGGTGGACGGGCTCAGCGTATGTCGGGCGCTCAAGGCGGAGCCTTCCACGAGGAAGATGGCGATCCTCGTCTTCAGCGTCCTCGCCGCGGAGGAACGGGCGATCGAAGCTGGGGCGGACGCGTTTCTGCGCAAGCCCATCGACGACGGGCTGCTCATCGGCACGGTTCGACGCCTGCTCGCGCGCGGCGGCTCGGAGGAAGGGCCGACATGAAGCGCATCACCACAGGAATCGAGGCGTTGGACCGGATCCTCGGGGGCGGCTTCCCGGCGAACTCGATCCATATCATCATGGGTAACCCGGGCAGCGGCAAGACGATCCTCGCCGAGCAGATCGCCTTCACCAATGCGACCGCTGACCGCCCCGCGCTCTACATCGTCACGGTCTCCGAGCCGCTCGCGAAATTCGTGACCTACCTGCAGCAGTTCACCTTCGCCGATCCCGCGTGCGTCGGGACCCGCATCCTCTACGAGGACATCGGCGACCTCCTCGTCGCGCATCCCGAGCAGATCACGTCGCGTATTCAGGACCTCATCCAGCGCCACCGTCCAGGCATCATCATCTTTGATTCATTCAAGGCGATCGGCGACATGATGACCCATCTGCCCGCCTGGCGCAGGGTGCTCTTCGAGCTCGCGGGCCTGCTCACGGCGTACGCCGCGACGACCTTCTGGGTCGGCGAATACACGGGCGACGCGCTCACGCGCAAGCCCGAGTTCTCGGTGGCGGACGGCGTCCTCGAGCTGCTCCGCGATTGCGGGTCGGGCCGTGATTTCCGCTTTCTCCGCGTGCGCAAGCTCCGCGGCAGCGATTTCGCCGATGGGTCTCACGCCCTGCGTATCTGCCCGTCGGGGCTCGAGGTCTTCCCCAGGCTCGTCACCCCGGACGTCACGCCCTCGTATACCCCCATCGCCGAGCGGCTCCCGAGCGGGATCGCCGACCTCGACGAGATGGTCGACACCGGCTGGCTGCGGGGCTCGACGACGCTGATCGCGGGGCCCTCCGGCGCGGGCAAGACGGTGCTCGCCCTCCATTTCCTCCGCGAGGGCGTCGCGCGCGGCGAGCCGGGGCTGCTCGTGAGCCTCGAGGAGAACCCGGTCCAGCTCGCGCGCTCGATGCGGAGCTTCGGCTGGGATCCCGAGCAGATGATCGGCCCCGACAAGCTCGATCACCTCTACATTTCGCCCGTCGAGCTCCAGATCGACACCATCGTCGCCGAGGTCTTCAGGCGCATCGAGGCGAACCACGTGCAGCGCCTGGTGATCGACGCCGTCGGTGATCTCGAGATGACGGTGAACGATCCCACGCGCCTGCGCGATTACCTCTATTCGCTGGTCCAGCGGCTCGCGGCGCGGCAGGTCACGTCGATGCTCGTCGTGGAGACGCCGAACCTCGTGGTGTCGGAGTCGGTGACGCGGCGGGATATCTCGTTTCTGTGCGACAACGTCATCGTCCTGCAGATGCTGCTCGGCGAGGAGCTGCTCCGGACGCTGCGTATCCTCAAGACCCGCGGCAGCAAGCACGACGGCAAGGCGCGGACGCTTTTGATCACCCCCACGGGCATCGTCGTGAGGTGAGCGCGCGCCATGGTCGACGAGAGAGCCCTCCGTGAGCTCATCGCCGCCGGCAACGCCGTCTCGGCCGCGCAGGGTCACCACGAGATCGTCACCCTGGCGGCCGAGAAAGCCGCCTCGCTCGTCGACGCGGACGCCGCGCTCGTGCTGGTCCCGAGCGACGCGGGAGAGGCGACCATCGCTGCGTCGGTGGGCGTCGACCCGGAGTGGGCGCGGCTCTTTCGCGCCCCCCTGGACGAGCACATCATGGACGCGCTGCGGGAGGTGGGCGGCTTCCGGCCGGGGGATTGGCTGCTCGCCGTCCCCATTCTCGACCGGCAAGTGATTCGTGGTGTCCTCGCCGTCGCTCGTCGCGCCGAGCGGCAGCCTGCCCACGCGTGCTCCGAGGACGACGCGACATACCTGCTCTCGGCGCTGGCGGATCGGACGGCCGTCGCCGTCGCCCATGCCGACCGGATCGAAGAGCTCGCGAGCGCGCTCGAGGCTGCCGAGGCCGCGCGGCGAGAGCTCGCCGCCGTGCTCGACACGACGCCGGCGGGTATCGTCATCATCGAGGGCGAGGACGGGCGCATCACCTACACGAACACCCGGGCCCTGGAGTTTTACGGTCGACCCATCCTCGGCTCGTGTTTCAGCGACCGCGCTCCGTGGCTCCACCGGCCCGACGGCTCTCTCTGTCCGCCGGCCGAGCTGCCGGCGGCGCGCGCGCTCCGGCGCGGCGCGCGCGTGCGGGGCGAGGAGATCCTGATCCAGCAGCCCGACGGGACGTTCCGGGTCGTCGAGATGCACGCGGTGCCGCTGCGCGACCCCTCTGCGAAGATCACGAGGGCCCTCCTGGCGATGCAGGACGTGACGCGACGCAAGCACGCCGAGGAGCACGTCATCCGGAGGCTCTCGGAGCTCTCGGCGATCTTCAAGGCCCTGCCCGACCTGTACTTCCGGCTCGACGCCGGGGGCACGATCCTCGACGCGAGGTCGGGTCGGAGACGGGACGTGGCCATCGATCGTCTCATCGGCAGGCGGCTCGAGGACGCGTTCGGGCCGCAGACCCGGAGCCATTTGCAGGCCAGCATCGACGAGGTGAAGAAGCTCCGATCCCTCGTCACAATCGAATACCGCGAGTCCGGGGGCGGCGAAGCCCGGTGGTACGAGGCGAGGGTCGTGCCGCTGCAGCCAAATGAGCTCGCCCTCCTGATTCGAGACATCACCGAGCGCAAGCGCGCGGAGGAGTACCGGGAGGACATGTTGCGGGTCATCACGCACGATCTCCGGGCGCCGCTCAGCGTGATCGTGTTACGCGCCCAGCGTCTCCTGCGCATCTCCGCGGGCGAGCCCGGGCACGAGGAGGCGCGGCGTTGCGCCGAGGCGATCGTCTCGAGCGGCCGGGGGATGGCGACGATGCTCGACGAATTGCTCGAGTCGGTGAGGCTCGAAGCGGGGGAGGTCCGGCTCGACAAGCGCGAGCTGTCCATGGCCGCGTTCGTGACCGAGCTCGTCGACCGCATCGCAGGTGAAGACGCGCCTCGCGTGGCCGTGCACGTCCCCGAAGGCCTACCTGCCATCTCCGCGGATCCGGCGCGGCTCGAGCGGATCCTGTCGAACCTGATCTCGAATGCGCTCAAATACGCGCCCGCCGGTTCGCCAATCACCGTGGGCGCGGAGCTCTGCGGGGACGTGATCATCGTGAGCGTGGCCGACCGCGGGACAGGCATCTCGCGGGTGGATTTGCCACACGTCTTCGAGCGCTTCTGGCGGGCGGCGGGCGCGCGCTCTCATGAGGGGCTCGGGCTCGGGCTGTTCATCACGAAGCAGCTCGTCGAGGCGCACGGCGGCCGTATCTGGGTGGAGAGCGAGCTCGGCGTCGGCAGCGTCTTCCGATTCTCGTTGCCGGTTTGAGGAGGCGGGCGAGGGGGGGCGTGGGAGATGCTGCCGCGCTGGCTGCCCACGTTGACACCCGATTGCGCCTCGTGTAGGTGTAATGCACGTGAGACGCTTTCCCCTTGGCAAGGTGGGCGCGCTGTTCTTGGGAGGGCTCTGTTCCGGTGTGCTCGTAGGTGGGCTCGCCGCTTGCGAAGGCTATAACCCCTTCGCTAGCTGACTGTCAGACGAAGAATATGGTTCACGAATTGGCCCACGCCTGCGGTTGGCATCATCTCGATGGGTTTGGCGTACCCGGAAACAACGGAGTGGTTTCATGCAACAACTAGTCGAACGAACGGCGTTTCTGGGGTTCTTGTTCTTGGCCACGGCGTGCGCCTCGTCCACCCAGGCGGTGCAACCCCAAGCGCCTCCCCGCGGGGGCGTCCTCGAATTTCGTCCGGAGTCGTATGATGGGCGCATCATCAAAGGTCGCCTGCTGCTGAGCGCGACGCAGAGCATGTTCCGCATCGATTCACGACGAGCGGGATGGTACGCGCTGGACTACGATGGGCTGCACACCTGCGGAAAGACGGAGCCCCAGCGGTATTTTCACTTCGATTATATATTTTCGCCCATCCCCCCCGATCAAATCATCCCCATCTACCAGGGTAAGTGGTACGGCGAAAACGTGGAGTTCTGGATCATGGACCATCGGGAAGATCACGGGGAAGGTCCGGATTGTATCGAGACCACTTTGTCGGCTCGAACCGCTGACCGGCAGACCATCGCCACCATTCCCATTCGCGTCGAAAGGACCGACAAGAAAGCCGCGCCCAAGGCCGAGGGCGCGAAGGAGCCGAACGAGCCGAATGCCCCCAAGGAGAGCACGCCGGACGCCCCCAGCCCGAAAGCGCCATAAGCTTCGCGAAAGCGGTCAACCTTCAGAGGCGCGCTCGAAGGACGGGACGATGAACCCGTATTTCCGGTGCGTAACAAGACCGGCAGCGGCGTTGCCCACCAAGACAGCCGCGCTGCTGGTTCTGCTGGCAACCCGGCCTGTTCGCCGGCCTGGTTGAAAAACTGCGCGGAGCGCAGTTTTTCAACCCCCGGTCCAGGGCTTGCCCTGGCGCGGGTCGAGGGGCGCGTAGCCCCCGCGGGGTCCGGGGCGGCGCCCCGGCTCTGCGCCTGCCAGAGGGGTGGGTGAGGCCTGTGCCTGTGGAATACCCTCTCAGTACATCGTCACATAAAGCACGCCCATACACATCTCGTCGTTCGTCCCCTCGCCGTACACGGTCGGCTGCACCCGCCCGCGTGTATCGTAACTGCAGCGCATCTGGATCGTGCTCTCCACGCCGATATCGATGGGCGTCTCGTTCCACCACACGTCCTGCCAGTGGAAATCCCACCGATCCACGTCCATCAGGCATTGCTCCTCCCCGCCCGGCGCCGTCGCCACCGATCGCAACGTCCGCCCTGCCAGGTGCATGTGCGGGAGCATCCCCCACAACCTGAATCCCTCGAATGGAGGCAGGTTGAGCTTCTCTGCCAGCGCCGACAGCGACACCGCCGCCGTGGCCTCCGCGTGCGTGTCCCCCGGCGGCAGTGAGAGCTCGGTCGTCAGGATCGGCTGGAAGCGCGCCGGCGTGAGCCCGGGATCCTCGCTGATCTGGAGCTTCATCGTCGACCGATCCGTGAACGGCCCGCCCGTGACCGGCACGTTGTAATGCATCTGCACGATGAGTTTCCTCCCGCCGCCATAACGGATCCCCGTCCCTGCCGGGAACAGCGTCGCGCCGGTCCCGGGGGCCCACGCCCCGAGCACCGAAGCCGGGACCCCTGGGGCGCCAAAACACGTGTAGCCCGGCCCCTCTTCCGCCGCGTCCAGCGCCGCTGCGGCCGCCTCGACGTCCGCGTTCGGCAGCGAGAAGAGCGCCACGTGGTGCACCACCCGCGCGTTGCCCGGCTGGATGTCATATCCCGTGATGAACACGTCCTTGGCGAGCCCCGGATCCACGATGAAGCAACGGTAATCGTCCGGCTGGTCGTCCTTCGGATGAGGCGTGTAGTCCACGCCGAGGTCGAACGCCGCCACCTCTCCCGTCATCTTGGGCGCGTCGTCCACGGGCGGCGGCGGCGCGTCCGCCGCGTCGCCGAGCGGCGCCCCCGCGGCTGCCCAGCGCTCGAAGAGGGAGATCTCCTCATCGCTCAGCCATCGCGCGTTTTTGTATGTATTGCACGAGCCATCGTTGTTCACGGGCATCGGCGGCATGGTGCGGGCCTTGGTGGCCGCCGCCATCGCTTGCGCCATCTTCGCCGCGGTCGACGCGTCGAGCAGCGAGAATTGCCCGATTTGGCCCTCCTGATGGCAGCCGGCGCATTGCTCGTTCACGAGCGGAGCGATGTCCTTGTAATACGTCGGTGCGGTCGTGATCGGCGTCCCTCGTGGATCCTCGGCGCTGTCGCCGCAGCCGGCGATGCAGGCGAGCGTGAGGAGCGAGGGGATTGCGAATCGGTGACGTTTCATCATGTCCTCCACGTGGCGATCATCCGCGGCGATGTGCCATGATCCAAGGACCCCATGCGACAACCTGCGGACAGATCGCGACAGGACGCCCCCTGGGTCCAAGGGCCCGCCGCGGTGACCTGCCCGGCCACCTTGTTATCGCCGTTCCTCCGGCACGCGGCGCGGACCGGCTGGTCCGAGCAGGAGCTCACGGCGCTGTGCGCGCGCCACGGCGTGCGTCGGCCCGCGATCGACGATCTCACGGCCAGGGTCCCGAAGGAGGGGGCGCACAGGATCGTGGAGGAGATCTGCGCGCGGAGCGAAGACGATAACCTCGGCCTGCATCTGGCCCGCGAGGCCGAGCCGAGCTGGATGGCCCTCCCCGGCTTGCTGGGGATGAGCGTGACCCATGTTCGCGAGGCCCTGGCGGTCGGGACCGATTATAATCGCCGCCTGCTCGCCGGGCCGGCGAGCCTCTGGCAATTCATCGACGAGCAGGGCCAGCTCCACCTGACGCGCACCCACTCCCCGCGTGATCCGCCCGCGTCTCGCCATTTCGTCGAGGCGGGCGTGGGCGCCTGTATCGTGCTGCTCCGGCGCTTCACGGGCCTGGCGATCAAGGCCGTCCAGGTGAGCTTCCCGCACGACGCGCCTGCGGACACGAGCGCGCATGTGGAGCTCCTGGGGACGCGTGATCTGCGCTTCGGGGTGCCGCTCGTGGAGATTGTTTTTCCCGCGTCCGTGCTCGATCTCCGGAACCAGGGTGCTGACGCGGGCCTCCTGGCGTTCCTGCGGCGGCAGGCCGAGGCGGTGATCGAGGCGCGGGGCGGGCCGGATCTCACGGCCGTGGTGTGGCAGGGCCTGCAAGAGGCGCTCTGGCGTGGCGAGGAGGCGTCGCTCGACCGCGTGGCGCAGAGCCTCGGTATGACGGGCCGCACCTTGCAGCGGCGCCTGGCCGAGGATGGGGTGCGTTTCTCCGCGCTCCTCTCGCATGTCCGGTGCGAGTGGGCGCTGGAGCTCCTGCAACGGCCTGGGGTCGATATCGACGACATCGCCGAGCGTATCGGTTTGTCGGACGCGCGCTCGTTGCGTCGCGCGCTGAAGCGCCACACGGGCCGGACGCCGTCGGAGCTGCGGCGCTCCTGAATACACGCCATCGAAATGGCGACCCTCGTCGATCAGGGCACGCAGAACCGTGGCGCGGCATCGGGGCCATCCGTCGCCCGCGAGGCTTCGATCCTTGCCTTCGACGCCGGAGAGCATGCCTTCGACGCCGGAGAGCATGCCTTCGACGCCGGAGAGCATGCCTTCGACGCCGGAGAGCATGCCTTCGACGCCGGGGACCTTGCCTTCGACGCCGTGGACCTTGCCTTCGAGGCCGTGGACCTTGCCTTCGAGGCGGACGCGCTTGCCTTCGAGGCGGATGCGCTTGCCTTCGAGGCGGATGCGCTTGCCTTCGAGGCGGATGCGCTTGCCTTCGAGGCGGATGCGCTTGCCTTCGAGGCGGATGCGCTTGCCTTCGAGGCGGACGTGCTTGCCTTCGAGGCGGACGTGCTTGCCTTCGCTCCGGGGGCGGGTGCGGCCATGCCGGCTCGGCTGGCATCAACGCGGCCTGGTCTTGCCAACGGGCCTGCTGGAGGAACTGCGCATCGCGCAGTTCCTCCACTTTCGGTCCAGGCCGTGCCTGGTCCGGGGTCGAGGGGGCGGACAGCCCCCCGCGGGGTCCGGGGCGGCGCCCCGGCTCCACGCTGCCTTCTACCTCTTCTTCGTCGCGCGTGGCTTCGTCGTCCGCGCCTTCTTCGTGGTCGCGGGCAGCGCTCGTTTCTTTGTTGTTGCCTTCGTGGCCTTCTTGCGCGTGGCTTCTTCGGCCGCGCCGGCCTTCGTCGCGCGCTTCGCGGGGGCGCGCTTCTTTGTCGTCGTGCGTGTTGCGGCGGCGCGTGTGCCTGTGGGCGTGCGCTTTGTCGAGCGGGGGGATCGCTTCGTGGTCGCGCGGGCGCGGGTGGGCTTCGGGGCGGGCTCCGAGAGGGCGGCTTCTTCCGCGGCGGGCTCGGCTTCCTGGACGGCGCCGTTGCCGTCTGCGTGTTTGGGCGGCTCGGCTGCGGCGGGGGGCGCGGGTTGGCTCGTGATGGGGGGCGCGCCTGCGTCGGCGAGCAGCGTGTTCAGCTCGGCGACGAAGGCGGCGACGTGGATGTCGACGTCGCGCGCGTCTAGCTCCGAGAGGGGCGTGTAGACGATACGAACGCTGCGGCCGTCCGGGATCGCCCAGGTGGCTGTGTTGCCTGTGCGGCGCAGTGTGCGTGTCGCGGCGCGATCGATGAGGCGCGTCAGGCGTGCGCGCTCCGAGGGGCTGACCTCGTGGGTGAGCGGCGCGGTGCGTTCGAGCGTCGGCAGCTCCACGGCGCCTTGCTCGACCAGCGCGCAGAGCTCGTCGGCGACGGCTTCTTCGAGCTCGAGGTGCAGGTCCGGGTTGGCCGGCGGCTCGGGGTGGAAGACGGCTTCGCGCTGGGCGGGGTCGTAGGTCTGCAGGCGCGCGCCTGCGACGTGACCGGCGCGCTCGAGGGCTCGTACGAGTGACTCGGGGCGCGCGCGTTTGCCTGCGGTCGCGGCGACGTAGCCGAGCAGATCGAGCTCCACGCGGACGACGGCTTCGCCTTGCGTGGCGCTTGCTTCGTGCAGGGCCAGGCGTGCGGCGTCGAGCACCTCGCGCTCGACCACGCTGCGATCGGCGAAGACGTCTTCGAGGTGCTCGGAGGCGAGCAGCGCTTGCGTGACGTGGCCTGTGAGCCTCGAGAGCGCTTCGCGCGTGGCCGGGTCTTCGCCGAGGGCTTGGGCGTGGAGGGCGCGCTCGGCGAGCGGCTCGACGTAACCCGACATGGCATCGTCGACGGCGCGCACGAGGGCGGCGGTCCCGCCCTTGACGACGAGGATGCGGCCTCGACCCTTGAGGCCCTCGACGATGCGGGATGCGAGCCTCCGGGAGAGGTTCAGCGCGTTCACGATGCGTGAATTTACACGGTTCGGCGCGCGTGGGTCCCCGATTCGGGTCACGGCGTGCGCGCAAAAGAAACGGAGGGGGAAGGAGAGGGGAGACGAACGTCCGCGCGCGGCGGTGTTCGTCCGAAACGTCAGTCGTTTTCGACGAGCTTGACGACGACGTCGCCGACACGCGCGGGCACGCGGGCCTTTGCTTCGGCGAGTGTTCCGGGGCGAACGCTGACGCGCACGACGAACCCGATGCCGTCTTCGCGCTCGACGCCGACGCCGGCGCAGAAGGGCTCGGCGCCGATGTCGTTCTTGAGCTGCTCTTTCGCGCGGCGCGCGGATCCGACGTCGCTCATGGTCACTCGCTGTAGCCGACGGCGAGGACGCGGAAGGTGTCGGGCGGGGCGGCGACGTTGTAGATCTTCGCCGTGAAGATGCCGCCCGCGCCGGCGTCGAGGTCGTTGCCCGCGACGAGCGCCTGATCGGCGCCGCAGATCTTGCCTTCCTTGTCGTAGAGCGAGACGAGGGCCCAGACGCTCTTCGCCTTGTACGCGCTCTCGTTCGTGATCTTGCCTTCGACCTGGTGGGGGTTGAAGCCCTTCTTGGCCGTGAACTTGGTGTCCGAGATCTTGAGCTTCGCGGCCTTGTTCGTGAAGAGCGGGCGCAGCGGCTTGACCTCGGTCTTGTACGAGGCCCACTTCGTGGTCTTGTAGAGCGAGAACGTGCAGGGGACCTTCTCGCCCGGCGCGAGCTCGCGGATGAGGCTCGAGCAGGTGCCGCTGTCGATCGCGGTGTTGCCCTCGTCGAAGAACGTCACCTTGACGTTGGGGAAGCCGAGCGGGTCCTTGCCGACGTTGTGGATCTCGCCGACGAAGTGGATCGTCTTGCCGTACTGGGCCTTGTAGTGGCGCAGATCCTTGAGCTCGGCCTTGAGGTCGCCATCCTTGGGGGGCTTGGCGATGTCGTTGAGGTCGCCGAGCGTCGGGCCGTTCGGGTTCGCCGAGTCGAGCGGGATCGCCGCGATCGCCTCGGTGGTCTTCTTCGCCGCGTACCAGAAGAAGAACACCGCGCCGATGATGCCGAGGAGGAACAGACCGCCGCAGCCGAGGCCGATGATCAGGCCGACGTTCGGGCCCTTCTTCTGCTGGGGCATCATGGGCCCGCCCATGGGAGGACCACCCATCGGAGGACCACCGAACTGGCCGCCGGGGGGAGGACCGTACCCGCCGCCGGGAGGAGGACCGTAGCCGCCGGGGCCGGGAGGCCCGCCGGGGCCGGGAGGGCCGCCGAAGCCGCCGCCGCCGGGAGGTCCGCCGCCGGGAGGTCCGCCGAAGCCGCCGGGGGGCCCGCCGGGAGGCCCGCCGTAACCGCCGCCGCCGGGAGGCCCGCCGAAGCCGCCGGGCGGAGGTCCACCGAAATTGTCACCACCTCCGCCCGGAGGCGGGGCCGGAGGGGGCATACCGCCGCCTCCAGGTCCGAATCCATTTGCCATGTGCGGCTCTCCCGTCGTGTGCTCGGTCATGGCGCGGGAGTATGCCGCAAAATGGGGAAGGACGGGCAAACGGATCCAAGCGAGACGAACAGGATCGGCCGGGCCGGGGCCGCGTGGCTGCTACGATGGGCCCTCATGACAACCAAGACGCGGAAGGTGACCCGCAACATCCTCGCGATTTCCTTGGTCTTCGCGTTCGCCGGAGGCGGCGCGCTCGGCTGCGGAGGGGCCGCCGAGGGCGGGGCCGGCCCCGAGACGGCGGCCGTGAAGCCCGCGCCTCCGGACGAGGATCCGGGGCAAGGCGAGGAGGTCGTGGAGGACTCGGGGACGCTCGACATCCTCTCGGATCCCCCGCAAGAGGTGCTGCTCGACGGCGAGCCGATCGGAAAGACGCCGCTCACGAACTACCGCGTGAAGATGGGCAGCCACGACGTGACGTTCCTCGATCCGGCCGAGGGCAACCGGACGATGACCGTGAACGTCTCGCCGGGGGATCACCAGACGGTGAAGCTCGATCACGCGCCGAAGATCCGCGAGCAGTAGCGCTTCTTTTACAGGTGACGGCGGGCGATCTCGGCCCACGTGCCCGTGGGTTCGATCTCGAGGTACTTGCGCCAGCACGGCCTCGCCTTCGCGCTCTCGCCGACCTGCTCGTAGGCCATCGCGAGGTTGAAGTACGCGTCGGCGAAGCGCGGATCGTTCTCGATGGCGCCGCGGAAGAACTCGACGGCCTGCGCGGCGTACCCACGCTCGAGCATCACGTAGCCGAGGTTGTACTGCGCCTCGGGTTGCTTGCGATCGATCTCGAGCGCGCGGCGGTAGAGCGTCTCGGCCTGCGCCTCGTCACCACGACGGAAGCAGATGTTGCCGAGGTTCGTGTAGGCGATGGCGAGCCACGGATCGATCTCGAGCGCGCGACGGTAGAGCTCCTCGGCCTCGCTCATCGTCTGCGGGTTCTCGTCGAGCTGGCTGGCGCGGACGTAGATCTCGTACGCGGTCTTGGCGCGATCACGACCGACCATCGGGCGCAGGACACGCACGACGTCGTCACGGAGCGACTTCACGTCGAAGTCGAGCACCATCTGCCCGGTGAGCGGCTCGAACGTGCCCGCCGCGCTCTTCACGACGACGCGCTGGCCATCGGAGACGATACGCAGCTCGGCGAGCGGGCGCGTGACCTTGGGGAGCGCGCCGCGGATGTTCTCGACGGCGCGCGCGACGTCACGAAGGCGCACCTTGCGCGCGAGCAGATCACGCGCGGCGCGTAACGCGATGACGTCCGAGAACGTGTAGGCGCGGCGGCCCTTGCGACGACCACTCGGCGAGACGATGCCCGCGCGGTCGAGGGAGCGCAGGCGGCCCGGGGAGATGCCGAGGAGGCGAATCACCTCGGTGCCGGTGAACATGTCGCTCACGGGTTCACACGCGCCGGGCAGCGCCGCGGTCAGGCGCGGCTCGGGAGGCTCGGGTAGGCGCTTCGGCGGCTCGGCCACGCGCCCACCGCCGGGACCGAAGATCACGTGGATGACCTTGCTCTCGTCAGGGTCGCGGCGTTCTTTGTTGTTCATGGTGCTTCGAGGTCGCGAGGAGCGAGGTGCGAGCTTAGCGCGACGCGCCGCTCGCGGCGGAGGCATGTACGACGGCGACGACGTCGACCAGCACGACGACGCCGGCCGTGGAGGCGCGGACGTCGATCTCGGCGCGCAAAGGGCCGAGCTCCCCCTGCACGCGTGTACACGCCTCCCGCCGCGCGATGCGGAGCGCGCGGAGGCGGAGGTGCGGATCACACGCGAGCAGCGCGGCCATCTGCGCGAGGTCGGGATCGGGCAGCGTGCCACCGCGGGACCGCGCGAGCAAAAGCACGCTCGTCGAGCCGTAGTAGACGACGCCGTCCCCCTCGGCGAGGGGCATGCCCTCGCTCACGATGTCCGCGGCCTCGACCATGGCGCGGACCGGGCCGTCCTCGGCGGCGACGAGCTCGAGGTTGCGGCGCCGGACGAGGGGCCCCGGGCCCGCCTTGACGAGGCCGGGGCGCGGAAGGGGTGGGCGAGTCATCGTCCGCGATCGTAGAGATCAAGCGGTTCGGGATCGAAAAACCTGGAGCGATCGCGAGGTTACTTGCGCGCCCGGGGTGATCCGTGCCTCGGCAGGATCGTGCGCGAACCCCCACGAATTTGGCCGTCCGGCGCGAGGGATGCGAGGTTGCCGGGACGAGGAGGGAGCCGAGATGGAATACCCGGGCGTCGATCGTCGCAAGCACCGCGTCTACGTCACGCGCAACACGGAGTACCACCTGTGCGACGGAGTCTGCGTGGCGGTGCGGGACCGGCGGACGGGGAGGTTCGTCCCGGCGCACGTGGCGGTCTCGCTGAAGATGGAGGGTGGGGTGCGGCTGTTCGCGAACGGCGGGGTGATCCCGCGGATCGACAGGCCCGCGGTGGGAGACGCGATCTGGTTCGCGACGAGCGCCGACGCGAGCCGGCAGATCGTGACGAGCCGGATCGAGGCGATCGAGCGTCCGCCGAGGGACGTCGTCGCCTCGTACGGGTCGTCGTGACTAGCCCAGGTTGCAGAAACCTTCGTAGTCGATGTAGCTCGTGATCGTCGGCTCGGGGCCGCAGACGGGGCAGGTCTTGTCCTTGCGGAGCTTGAGCTCGCCGAACTTCATGCGCAGCGAGTCGTAGGTGAGCAGGCGACCCACGAGGGGGCTGCCCTGGCCGAGCAGGATCTTGATCGCCTCGGTCGCCTGGATCGTACCCACGAGGCCCGGCAGCACGCCGAGGACGCCGGCCTCCTGGCAGCTCGGCGCGAGGTGCGGCGGAGGCGGCTCGGGGTAGAGGCAACGATAACAAGGGCCGCCGGCCGCGGGGTGGAAGGTCGTGACCTGACCCTCGAAGCGGAAGATCGAGCCGTGCACGACGGGCTTCTTCATCCACACGGAGGCGTCGTTCACGAGGTAACGCGTGGGGAAGTTGTCGCAGCCGTCCACGATGACGTCGAAGTCGCGGAAGATACGCTCGACGTTGTGGCTCGTGAGCCGCTCCTCGAACTTCACGACACGCACGTCGGGGTTGAGATCGCGGATCGTCTGCTCGCCGCTGTCGACCTTCGGCATGCCGACGCGCGAGGTGGCGTGCATGATCTGCCGCTGCAGGTTCGAGGCGTCGACGACGTCGGCGTCGACGAGGCCGATCGTGCCGACACCCGCGGCGGCGAGGTAGAGCGCGGCGGGGCTGCCGAGGCCGCCGGCGCCGAGGAGGAGGATCTTCGAGCCGAGCAGCTTGGCTTGCCCCGCCTCGCCGACCTCGGGGAGCAGCAGGTGGCGCGAGTACCGATCCCGCTGCGCCTCCGTGAGCTGGGGCGGGGTCTCCATCGGATAACCGAGATCCTTCCAGCGCACGAAGCCGGGGTTCGCGCTCTCGACGCGCGTGTAGCCGAGCTCGAGCAGGGTCTTCGCGGCGAGCGCCGAGCGCGTGCCGCCGGCGCAGTAGAGGACGACGGTCGCGCTCTTGTCGGGGACCTTCTGCTCGATCTGCATCTCGAGGAAGCCACGCGGGACGCTGAGCGCGCCCGGGATGTAGCCGGCGCGGTGCTCTTCCTTCTCGCGCACGTCGACGAGCACCATCGGCTCGCGCGCCTCGATGCGGCGCTTGATCTCCTCGAGAGACACGATCGTGACGGTCTTGCGGATCTCGGCGATCAGGTCGGTGTAGGTCGTCGGCATGCGGCTCCTCGCTGGCGACGTGTTCGTCGTTCGGACGCGTCGCGTCGTCAAGGATAACGCATGCCGACCGGGAGGCCTCTCACTTGGGAGCGGGCAGGTCCTCGGGGCGCGCGCGCAGGCCAGGCAGGACCTCGTCCTTGCGCAGGCCGCCCTCGCAGACGAGCTTCACCGTGCGCTGATCGGGCAGGACCTCCTCCAGCGTGACGATCTGCGTCTTGGCCTGGCAGAACGCCACGAGCTTCGCGCCGGGCACGAGGCGGCCGAGCCGCAAGGTCGGGCGCTTGACGACGATCTCCTTGTCGTCGGCGAGGCGCTTGACCGTGACGTCCTGCCCCTTCACGGCCGAGACCGTGCCGAGCTCGAGGTTCTTCTCGCCCGGGCGGAGCGGGGCCCAGACGCGCGTGCCGACGAGCTGATCGTCCGGCGGGATCCACTCGGTCGTGTTCTTCGGGGCGAGCCGCGCGAGAGGCGCCCAGCCCACGGTACGCTCGAGCTGCACGTCGAGCGAGGCCCCGGCCGGATCGACGTCCGTGACGAGCGCGAGGTCCTTGGTTTGTCCGAGGACCCATACCTCGGTCGCGGGCGCGAGATCCCGCTTCGACGGGGCGTCGGCCTTCGCCGGGGGCAGGACCGCGACCTTGCCGTGCGCCCAGCGCTTCTCGGCCTTCTTGCCGGGCTTCATCTTCACGCGCTGGGCCTCGACCCAGACCGCGAGGGCCTGGCGCTTCTTCGCCACGACCTCCGGCGCCGCCTTGTCCTTGGCGACGGGCGCCCCGTCCGGGCCCATGATCTCCCAGCGCACGAGCTTGATGAGCCGATCGACCTCCTCGAGCGCCTTCGGCGCCTCGCGGCCCTGACCCACGGCCCGCGCCGCCATGCCCGCGATCTCGGGCGTGATCGCCGCGCGCACCACGCCGAGCAGGCCCCTCGCGCCCTCCGCGCCGATCTCGCCCGCCTTCTCGGCCTCGTCGATCTTCGCGAGGGCGTCGGCCCAGCGCTCGGCCTTGAGCGGCTCGTCGAGCTGGGCCTTCTTCGCCTCGAAGATCGTCGTGTCGACCTCGGTCAGGAGCTTCTTCTGCTGCGCCGGGCCGAGCACCGTCTGCGTGTCCTCGGCGCCGACGAGCGCGCGCGCCTTGGCGAACTGGCCCGACGTCGTGGCCTCGTCGACCCGCATCTGCACGCACGCGAGGGCCTCTGCGCCGACGAGGCGCCGGAGCTCGCGGACGAAGACCTCGCTGTCGAGGTCCCGCATCGGCGTCGCCATCTCGCTGAACGCGCCCTTGCAGTCGCCGTCCTTCAGCGAGGGCTCGACCTCGTTCGCCCAGAGCTTGGCGTGGCGCTTGTCGACCTTCTCGCGCTGCTCGGAGATCTGGTAGCTCAGCGACTCGACCTGGAGGTCGTTGGCCTGGCCGAGGAGCTTGCGCGCCTCGTCGAAGTCCTTCGCGTTGTAGGCCTCGTCGGCCTTCTCCATGAGCTGCTTGGCGCTGGCGATCTTGGCCTTCTCCGCGCGCTCCTCGGCGCTCTCGGGCGGCTTCGCGGGCGCGGGCGGAGGCCCGCACGCGACGAAGGTCGTGGCCATGGCGGCCACGGCCGCGAAACGCGCGAGGATCGTCGCGACGCGGCGCGAGGGGCTCGTGAAATGGCGGAGGCTCGTTCGCATGGGCGGACTCTCCCATTGCGCCTCGTCGATCGTCAACTCGCGCGAGCCGGTTTTCCCTCTCGGCTTGACCGATCTCGGCCGGCGTCCTAGGACGCCCGGACCATGGCGGACGAGTCGAAGCAGGGGGAGCCGGGTCCGGCGGAGGGCACCCGCACGTTCAACAAGCCGCGGATCACCATCAACCGCGTCTACACGAAGAAGGGGGACTCCGGCGACACGGGCCTCGTGGGCGGGCAGCGCGTCCCCAAGGACGACGCGCGGATCGAGGCATACGGCACGGTCGACGAGCTGAACGCCTTCATGGGCTCGGCCCGGCAGTCGATCCTCGAAGGGCTCGCCGCAGGCAGCGCCCGCGCCGAGAGCCGGGCGCCCTTGAACGAGCTCGCCGACTCGCTCTGCCGCGTGCAGCACGAGCTGTTCAACCTGGGCTCGATCCTGGCCACGCTGCCCGAGGACGTGCACCCGAAGCAGCCCCGGGTCACGGCCGCGGACGTCGAGCGGCTCGAGGAGGAGATGGATCGGTGCCAGGAGGTGCTGCCCGCGCTGCGCTCGTTCGTGCTCCCGGGCGGCTCACGCGCGAACACGGATCTCCACGTGTGCCGGACGGTGTGTCGGCGCGCCGAGCGGCTGTGCGTGTCGCTGGCGCGCGAGGTCGAGGTCGATCCGATGGCCGTGACCTACCTGAACCGCCTGAGCGACGCGCTCTTCGTCTGGAGCCGCTTCGTCGCGCTCCACCTCGGCACGGGCGAGGTGCTCTGGGAGCCGGACAAGTCGGCGACGGGCCAGTCGAAGGCCCGCTGACGAGGGGGCGCGTCTCCCACCACGAGGACGAGGCCGTACACGATCCCCACGTACGCGAGCCCGAGGACCACGTCGATCACGTAGTGGTGCCCGAGGTAGATCGCGGCGAACGGCATCACGATCGTGTAGGCGATCTGCAGCACGCGCGAGGGTAGGCTCGCCGTGCGCCACGTGGCGATCAATCCGTACAGCGGGTAGGTCACGTGGAGCGAGGGGAGCGCGCCGAAGACGACGGCGCCGTGCCCGTAGATCGACGCGAAGTAGCCGTACCCGATCAGCGCATCGACACGCGTGAGCGCGGCCGGCGAGCCTTGCGCCGCGAGGTCGATCGCGCAGCCGTGCGTCGCGACGTACCAGGGCGGCGCCGCGGGCAGGAGCAGGTACGTGGCGAAGCCGAGGACGTGCGTGCCGATCGCGAGCCTCGTGAACGTGCGCGCCTCGTCGGGCTTCTTCACGCAGAGGTAGCCGTAGTGCAGCGCCATGACGTAGAGGTAGGCGCCGTAGGGCAGGGCGCAGAGCAGATCGAGCGCGGGGTGGGCGAGGCGAGCGAGCCACTCGTTCGGCGTGACGATCGCGCCGTGCATGCCGATACCGAAGAAGGCGAGCTCCACGTCGCGTAACTCGCAGCCGAGCACACGCGAGGCCGAGACGCTGGCGGGCCACAGGTACCGGAGCGCGTCGTAGAGCACGAAGAGCGTGAGCGGAGGGATCGCGCCGAGGTAGAAGCGGCGCGCGCGCTCGCCCCCGAGGGCCGTCGTCGTGGCGAGGGCCGCGACGAAGAAGAGGTCCCAGCGCGGCCGGTCGACGGCCGTGACGAGCGCCGCGTACAGCGCCGGCAGGAAAAACAGCGCGCGCGCTCGCGCCACCATACGTCGCCTCAATGCTCGACGGGGAGCGGCCCGCGCGGCTCGGCGCTCTTCGGCGCGAACTCGGGGCGGGGGCTCTTCGCCGTCACGAGCCGAGGATCTCGCAGCGCCGCGCGTGTCCTCGCGACGAGCACGAACGACGCGACCGTACCCACGACCGCCACGAGGCCGACGCCGAGCAGCGTGAGCGGGCGCGGGATGCCGCCGAGCGCCTGCGTGTAGGGGATGACCGGCCCGAGGAAGAGCGACGCCGAGAGGTACACGACGCGCTCGTGGCGACGCATGAGGCCGTTCGGGAGCACGAGGCCGTGCTGATCCGCCTTGGCCCGCGCGTAACTCACGAGGGACGAGGCCACCATCGCCGCGAGCGGGATGACGAGCGAGACGACGTTGTGCCGGTAGTAGATCGCGAGGCCGATGAAGGGCGCCGCGTCGGCGATGCGGTCGACGAACGAGTCGAGCACCGCGCCCGAAGGCGACGCGATGCCACGCGCGCGCGCCACCATGCCGTCCAGGGCGTCGAGGATCGCGCCCACGATGATGACCGCCGCGGCCTCGGCGAAGCGCCCGGTCGCCGCGAGCGGCAGGCTCGCGCAGCAGAACACGAGCGAGGCGTACGTACACGCGTCCGGCGAGACGTGCAGCGCGACGAGCGCCCGGCCTGGCGCGTGAAACGCCCAGTAGAAGGCCTCGACGAGCCAGCCGGGCAAGAGCGCGCTGCCGGGCGAGGGACCGAGGCGCGGATGCGCCGCCCGTCCAGAGCGGGCCACACGGGTCGCGTAGGACGCGACCACCACCGTGCACAGGAGAAGCGCCGCGAGCGTGATGACCATGGTCACGACGGCGGCTGGTGCATGCGGCGCGCCCGCCGAAGATGCGCCCTTTTCGGGCGGGCGCGCTGCATGGTTTGCTCGCTCGTTCGCTCGCTCCGGGGGCTCAGTCGCAGGCGACCCGACGCATCCGGACGCCTGCGTCTTTCTCCGACCAGGCGACGCCGAGCTCGCTGCCCGTGAAGGCGACGGCCGGGAACCTCGCGTTTTTGCCCGAGACGCGGAGGATGCCGCGATCACGCGTGAGGCCCGGCCCGAAGACGGCCATGTAGATCGACGAGGGCCCCCCCTGGAACTGGTAGTAGGTGACCGCCGTACGCTCGCCCATGACGGTCACGACGGGCCAGTTCGCGCTGCCGTCCGTGTCCTCCACGCGCACCTCGCCTTCCTTCGTGCCGCCGGCGTTCACGCGCGAGAGGTAGATACGCTCCTCCGCCGCGCGCGTGTCTTCCCAGGCGACGAGCGTCGCGCCGCTCCCGTCGATCGCCACGCTCGGCAGGCGCGCCTCGCCGGCGCCCGTCCGCACGATCGCCCCCGCGATCGATCCGCCGGGCATCCCCGTCGTCCGCGCGACGGAGAGCTCGGCGCCCGTGCTCCAGGCGACGGCGAGCTCGCTGCCGCGGCTCGCGAGCGCCGGGAAACGCGCGCCGGGCAGCGACGTCATCGAGCCCATCCCCCCGCCGCTGACGAGCCCGAGACGCGCGCCGGGGGTCTCCATCCATGTGACTGCGAGCCCGCTCGACAAGGGCGCGGCCTTGGGGCGCGCCTCGGTCGCGTCGCTCGTCCCGAGCTGGATCGTGGCGCCCGTCGGCGTGCCGTCGGCGCTGAGCGTGCGCGCCTGGATCACGAGCCCCGACAGCCCTGTGTCCTGCCACGTCACCATCGGCCCGCTGCTCGTCGCGTGTAACGAGGGGAGCGCCTGCGTGCCTGCGAGCGTCGCCACCACGTGCGCGGGCGACACACTGCCGTCCGTGCCGATGCGCGCCACGCGCACCTCTTCCGTCCCGCCCGTGCGCGTCTGCCACGCGATCAGGTAGCTCCCGTTTGCCCACAGGATTGCAGGTGTCAGCCCGTCTTCCTGGCTCACCACGATCGTCCCGCTGACCGGGGCGCACGCGGCCTCCTCGCCCCCCGGACCCGCGTCTGCGTCGGGGCCTGCGTCCGTCGTGGCCGGGACCTCGGGCTCCGTCGTCCCGGAGGCCTGCGGCGGCGCCTCCTCGCCCCCGCAGCCCATCACCCCGAGCGCCGCCCCGAGCCCCCACGAGAACATCCAAGACATACGATTCATCGGTTTTCCCCCTCAGAATCAGTATGCCGTGTTACTCAACCTCGGCCACGACACACGCTGGCAACGGATTGCTCCGCCCTCACACCACAGAAGTGCGCGAATGTGTTTATTGGACCACAATCGATCGCATGCAGCATCAAACGCGGGGTGGGGGGCGCGCGAGGTGGCTCGGGGCGCTTGGGCTCGTGGCCGTCCTCGGGGCCGGGGAGGCGCGCGCGGAGCCTCTGGCGAGGCCACAGCTTCGCGCGGATCCGACGCCGGTGGCGGTGCCGATCCCGGGATCGAGCCTCGTGCGAGGGCGCGCGAAGGTGATCGTGTCCGCGCCGATCGACGCGGTGCGCGCGCGGGTGCTCGCGTTCGGCGAGTACGCGCGGTTCATGCCGCACTACAGCCGATCGAAGGTCCTCGGGCGCACGAAGAGCGGCGAGCGCGAGGTCTACATGGAGGTCACCGCGCTGCACGGCGCGGCGCGCTTCTGGGCGCGGATGGCCGTGAAGAAGGCGCGAGACGCGGCGGGCGTGGAGACCTACGACGTCGCGATGCTCGAGGGCAACGTGAAGGACTTCCGCGCCGTGTGGCGCCTGCGGTCGATCGACGCGGGCCACACGGAGCTCGAGCTCGAGGTCTTCCTGCTGCCGCGCCTGCCGCTGCCAGCGAGCCTGCTCAACGCCGAGAACCTGAAAGGCGCGAGCAAGGGCGTGGTCGCGATGCGATCGTTCGTGGAGGGGAAGAGATGACGCCTCACGGACAGCCGGCCGGCGTCGATCCCTCGTAGGCGGTGATCACGCACGCGCCGAGCGCGTCATTGAGCTCCTGGCACGTCGTCTTCGAGGCGTAGAACGCGAGGCAGCCGTCGACGCTGCCCTTGTCGTACTCGAGGCACTCCGCGCCGAACTCCGCGCGCAAGAAGCCTGGACACGTGCGTGACGTGCCGGCGCAGCCGAGCTTCAGCATGCGGTCGGCGTGGGCGTCGACGAGCGTATCGCACGCGATCGCCTCGGTCGTGCGTTCCCCGCTCGCCGGCGGGCGGTACCGCCCGTCGTCGGGCAGGGGCGTGGGCTCCGGATCACCCCCGCCGCACGCGCCGAGCAGCATCGCGAGGAGGATCGCGGCGCGGAGCTCTCGCATGCCCGTCACTCTTTCTCGTTGAGGAGCGACACGGCCAGCGAGCTGAGCACGTCGCGCGCCGAG
This sequence comes from Polyangium spumosum, assembly GCF_009649845.1. Lineage (NCBI taxonomy): Bacteria > Pseudomonadati > Myxococcota > Polyangiales > Polyangiaceae > Polyangium > Polyangium spumosum. The sequence continues at coordinate 427,021 of NZ_WJIE01000001.1, read as the reverse complement.
GCCACCTTTCGCGGCGGCATCCTCGCGAGCGAGCGCCGCACGATGGCCTCGACCGTGCCGATCTTCAGGCCGTCGACGTCCCGCCCCTTCGCCGTCAACTCGAAGAGCGCGCGCCGCGCGTCGTCCGGATCCGGCTTGCGGCCGATGATGTTGCGTGCCTCGAGCCGCTTCAGGATCCCCGTCAGCGTGCTCGGGTGGATGTGCAGCACGCTCGCGAGCTCGCCCGCCGAGATCCCCGGGAAGCGTCCGACGATCCGGATCACCAGGCGTTGCGGGCCGGTGACGCCGAGCGACGCTTCCATGCGCTTCGACATCGACTGTAGCGCATGGTCCACGGCCCAGAGCAGCCGCATGAAATCCAGGACCTCGCCGAGCTTCTCGGCCTTGTCCGCCTTCTGTTTCTTCTTTTCGCTCTTATCGCTGGGTGCAGCGCCCATAAACCGAGCCGATTCCCTTTCCGCCGAGCGAGCCACGCTAGCCCACCTCGCCCCGACGATCGAGACCGTCGAAGGGTCGACCGCACATTCCAAACGCGGCGGCGACGGTGGACGTGTCGGAACGACCCATCGGGAGGTTCCCGAGAGGGATATTTTTGCCTCCGACGGTTTTCCTTTTGAGGGAAAACGACGAACGGGCCATCCTCTCGGGCGTGCGACTCGAAGATCTGGGCGTCATCGGAAACTGCCAGTATTCCGCGCTGATAGACCGAAATGGGTCGATCGTGTGGTGTTGCCTGCCGCGCTTCGACGCCGAGCCGGTCTTCTCCACGCTGCTCGACGAGAAGGGCGGGGGGGTCTTCACGGTGGGGCCGGCGGGTGGTGAGCCGGGTGTCCAGCGATACCTCCCGAACACCAACATCCTGGAGACGACGTTCCGCTCGTCCTCGGGCTCCTTCCGGGTGATCGACTTCGCGCCCCGGTACTTCCAGAACGATCGGTTCTTCCGGCCGACCATGATCGTGCGCATCATCGAGCCGCTCGAGGGCACGCCCCGCGTGCGCGTCCGCTGCGAGCCGCGCCTCGGCTGGAGCAAGGGCACGCCTGGCAGGCTCGTCGGATCGAACCACATCCGCTACGACGGCTTCGCCGCGCCGCTCCGCTTGACGACCGACATTCCGCTCTCGTACGTCACCGACGTCCCCTTCGCGCTCACGGGCAAGAAGCACCTCGTGCTCGCCTGGGGCCCGCCCCTCGAGGACTCGCTGCCCGCGGTCTGCGAGCAGTTCCTCGGGCAAACGAAGCGGTACTGGGAGCGCTGGGTCATGCACTGCGACATCCCGCCGCTCTTCCAGCAGGAGGTCATCCGCTCGGCGCTCGCCTTGAAGCTGCATTGCTTCGAGGACACGGGCGCGATCGTCGCGGCCATGACGACGAGCCTGCCCGAGGCGCCCGGCAGCGGGCGCAACTGGGACTACCGCTACTGCTGGCTGCGCGACGCCTACTACGCGCTCGCGGCCTTCCGGCTGCTCGGCCATTTCGAGGAGCGCGAGCAGTTCATCCAGTACCTCTTCAACATCGCCGCCTCCGCGGCGCCCTCGCTCTCGCTCGGCCCGCTTTACCGCGTCGACGGCGCGCCCGACCTCGAGGAGTTCATCCTCGACGACTGGCCTGGTTACGAGGGCAACCGCCCGGTGCGCGTGGGCAATGCCGCGGCGACGCAGCTCCAGCACGACGTCTTCGGCGAGATGGTCCTCGCGCTCGCGCCGGTCTTCCTCGACGATCGTTTCGTCGCCGAACGATCGCAGCACGGGCTCGATCTGCTGGAGCGGCTCGCGCAGAAGGCGATCGAGGTGGCGGGCACGCCCGACGCGGGGATCTGGGAGTTCCGCTCGGACGCGGGCCCGCAGACGTTCTCGAGCCTCATGTGCTGGTGCGCCGCCGACCGCATGGCGAGCGTCGCCGCGCGCCACAGGCCCGAGCGCGCGAGCCATTACCGCGCCGCGGCCGATCGGATCCGCGCCGAGATCCTCGAGAAGGCCTGGCGCCCGGACCTGAACTCGTTCGTGTCGAGTTATGGTGGCGAGGAGCTCGACGCGGCGCTCCTGCAGATGGCGCCCTTGCGCTTCTTGCCCCCGAACGATCCGCGCCTGCACGGCACCATCGACGCGATCCGCGAGCGCCTCTCCCACGGAGGCTGGCTCATGCGTTACCGCGGGGACGAGTTCGGCGAGACGAGCGTGGCGTTCATCATCTGTACGTTCTGGTTGTGCGAGGCGCTCGCGACCGTGGGACGGAAGTCCGAGGCGCGCGAGGTGCTCGAGCGCGCCCGATCCGCGCTCTCGCCGCTCGGCTTGCTCTCGGAGGATTACGAGACCCGGAACCTGCGGATGTGGGGTAATTTCCCGCAGGCCTACTCGCACGTGGGCCTCATCCACGCAGCCTTCGCGTCTTCTCCCCCGTGGTCCGACATCCTCTGAAAACAGTCACGCTCCTCGCGCTGCTCGTCGCCGCGCTCGCGCCTTCGATCGCCTTCGGCTCCGAGGGTGGCGCGCACGCCGATCCCGTCGGCGCGGTCGTCCTCTACCTCGCGGTGATCCTCGCCGCGGCCAAGCTCGGCGGCGACCTCGCCGTGCGCGTCGGTCAACCTGCGGTGCTCGGCGAGCTCGTCGCGGGTGTCGTGCTCGGCAACCTCGGGGCGTTCGGCGTCTCGGCGCTCGAGCCGATCAAGACCGACGCGAGCATCGACATGCTCTCGCGGCTCGGCGTGCTCGTGCTCCTCTTCGAGGTCGGGCTCGAGTCGACCGTCGCGCAGATGATCAAGGTGGGCGTCACGAGCTTCATCGTCGCGACGCTCGGCGTGGTCGCGCCTTTTGGTCTCGGCTGGCTCTTCGGCGCGTGGCTCTTGCCCGAGGCGGGGCCGTACGTGCACGCCTTCCTCGGCGCCACGCTCACCGCGACGAGCGTGGGCATCACCGCGCGTGTCTTGCAGGACCTGAAGGAATCGCAGAGCCCGGAGGCGCGCGTCATCCTCGGCGCCGCCGTCATCGACGACGTGCTCGGCCTCGTGATCCTCGCGGTCGTCACGGGCATCATCGGCGCGGCGGATCGTGGCGGAGCGATGAGCTACGGCGCGATCGCGATCATCCTCGGCAAGGCGCTCGTCTTCCTCGTCGGGTCGCTCGTGATCGGCGCGAAGGTCTCGCGGCGCCTCTTCCCCATCGCCTCGCGCCTCCGCGCCCGCGGCGTCTTGCTCGCGCTCGGCCTCGCGTTTTGCTTCCTCCTCTCGTGGCTCGCGGGCGTCATCGGGCTCGCGCCGATCGTGGGCGCGTTCGCGGCCGGCCTCGTGCTCGAGGACCTGCATTTCCGCGACTTCGTCACGCGCGGCGAGTCGACGCTCGAGCACCTCATCCAGCCGATCTCGGCCTTCCTCGTGCCGGTCTTCTTCGTGCTCATGGGCATGCGCACCGACCTCCGCGCCTTCGCGCAGCCGGGCGTGCCGCTGCTCGCGCTGGGCCTCACGTTCGCGGCCATCGTCGGCAAGCAGGTCTGCTCGTTCGGCGTCGGCAAGGGGGTCGATCGGCTGACGGTCGGCATCGGCATGGTCCCGCGTGGCGAGGTCGGGCTCATCTTCGCCAACATCGGCCAGTCGCTCACGGTGGGCGGCAAGCCCGTGATCTCGGGCTCGGTCTTCTCGGCCGTCGTGGCGATGGTCATCGTCACCACGATGGTCACGCCGCCCGCGCTCAAGTGGAGCCTCGCCCGGCGCGCGTCGAAGCTGCCGAAGGCGCCGAGCCCCGACGCACATTGACCCCACGAGGCGGTGCTCGTAACACCGATCTCGTGGACGCGCTTCGCACCGACCTCTACCAGCTCACGATGGCCGCGGGGTACTTCCACCGCGGCATGAAAGACAGGCGCGCGACGTGCGAGATGTTCGTGCGCCGCCTGCCGCGCCGCCGGCGTTACCTCGTCGCGATGGGGATCGAGCGGCTGCTCGGTTACCTCGAGAACCTGAGCTTCACGGAGGACGAGATCCGCTACCTCCGCGAGGTCCCGGCGCTACGCGACGCGATGACCGAGCCGTTCGTCGAGTACCTGCGGCGCTTCCGGTTCCGGGGCGACGTCTCGGCCGTCCGCGAGGGCACGGTGGTCTTCGCGAACGAGCCGCTCGTGCGGATCTCGGCGCCGATCATCGAGGCGCAGATCGTCGAGACGTTCCTGCTCTCGGCCTTGAACCACGCGACGATGATCGCCTCGAAGGCGGCGCGCGTGGTGCGGGCGGCGGGCAGCGCGGGCGTGATCGAGTTCGGCGCGCGCCGCACGCACCCGGACGCGGCCGTCGACGCGGCGCGCAGCGCGTACGCGTCGGGCTTCGTGGGCACCTCGAACGTGGAGGCGGGCAAGCGCTTCGGCATCCCGGTGATGGGCACGGCCGCGCACATGTGGACCATGGCGCACGACACGGAGGAGGCGGCGTTCGAGGGCTACGTCTCGACGTTCCCGAGCGCGACGATCCTGCTCATCGACACGTACGACACGCTCCGCGGCGCCGAGCGCGCCGCGCGGATCGCGAAGGACAAGCTCAAGGGCGTGCGTCTCGACTCGGGTGATCTGCTCGCGCTCTCGCGCGCGGTGCGCCCGATCCTCGACGCGGCCGGTTGCACGTCGGCCAAGATCGTCGCGTCGGGAGATCTCAACGAGTACAAGATCGAGGCGCTTCGCCGCGCCGGCGCGCCGATCGATCTCTACGGCGTGGGCACGGACCTCGTGGCGAGCATCGACTCGCCCGCGCTCGGCGGCGTCTACAAGCTGGTCGAGATCGAGCAGGACGGCAGGGTCGTCCCCATCTGCAAGTTCTCCGAGGGCAAGGCCACGTTCCCCGGGCCGCATCAGGTCTACCGCTTCACGGGCGAGGCGGGCGTGCTCGCGCGGGACGTGATCGCCCTGGAGGACGAAGACCCGCGCGCGCTCGGGGAAGGGGAGGCCGAGGCGCTCCTCGTGCCGCGCATGAAAAATGGCGCGCGCACGGCGCCGGCCGAAAGCCTCGACGCCGTGCGAGCGCGAGTCGCGCGGGAGCTAGCGCGTTTGCCGGAGGCGCTCCACGTGTTCGACGAGGCGCCGTCGCCCACGGAGCGCACGGACGAGCCGTTCCGCGCCGTGCCCTCCACGCGGCTGCTCGAGCTCGTGGAGGACGTCCGCGCGCGCGTCGTCGGAGCTGCGACGTAGGAAAGGGGGGAGGAGCATGCGAACGATCTTCGTCGACGTGGACGTGCAGCGAGACTTCTGCGAGCCGACGGGCGCCCTGTACGTGCCAGGATCGCCGAACGACGTGATGCGCAAGCTCGTGGCGCACGCGGTCGAGCACCGGATCCCGATCCTCGGCTCGGTCGACTCGCACGCGTGGGACGCGTGGGAGTTCGCCTCCAGCGGTCGCGCCGGTCCGAGCGGAGAGAAGCCCGACTTCCCGGACCATTGCGTGAAGGGCACGCCGGGCTGGCTGAAGGTCGAGGGCACGCTCCCGCCGCGCTTCCGCTTCGTGCCGAACGTGCCGGATGCGCCCATCAGCCCGATCGTCGAGGAGGTCGTCCGCGGCGACACGCAGGGCCTGTACTTCGAGAAGGAGGTCTACAGCCTCTTCGCGAACCCGCTCGCCGAGCCCTTCCTGAAGGCCCTCGAAGCCCGCATCGGCGAGCCGTTGTCATTCGTCGTCTTCGGCGTGGCCACGGACTACTGCGTGCGCGCCGCGGCCCTCGGCCTCGCGGAGCGCGGCTACACGACGACGCTCGTCACGGACGCGATCGCGGGCATCACCGAGGAAGGCGTCACGCGCGCATTCGACGAGATGAAGCGCGCAGGCGTGAAGCTCTCGACCTCGGCGGAGGTGATCTCATGAGCGACAAGGACTACCCGAAGCCGAGCCTGACCGCGGACGTCGTGACGTTCTCCCTCGACGACGCGGGCCACATCTCCGTGCTCTTGATCCAGCGCGGCAAGGACCCCTTCGCAGGGCGATGGGCCATCCCGGGCGGGTTCTGCGAGCCCTCCGAGACGGTGCTCGAGAGCGCAGCCCGCGAGCTCGTCGAGGAGACAGGCGTGCGGGGGCTACCCATCGAAGAGGTCGGCGTCTTCTCACGCCCCGGCCGTGATCCCCGCGGCTGGGTAGTGAGCGTCGCCCACGTCGCGATCCTCCCGGCACATCGTCGCCACGAAGCCGTGGGCGGCGACGACGCGAGCGCAGCGAAGTTCTTCTCGATACGCATCGACCCGAACGGGCACCCCTTCCTGAGAGCCGACGGCGAACAGGCAGGCTCACTCGCCTTCGATCACGACGAGATCCTCCGCCGCGCCCTCGGCCACCTCCAGACGCACGCAGACCGCCTGGCCCCGCTCCTCTTCGGTCGCACGATGGAGAAGGACGAAGCATGCAAGGCGATCGCGGCGGCCCTCGCGCGAGGATGAAATGCCCTTCGTCTTCTTCGGCCTGACCGGCGGAATCGCCTGCGGCAAGAGCACAGTCGCCGCGCGCTTCCGCGAGCAAGGCGTGCAAGTGATCGACGCAGACCAGGTCGCCCGGCAAGCCGTCGCGCCCGGGACGAGTGGCCTCACCGAGATCGTAAAGCTCTTCGGCGAAGCCGTGCTCCGGCCCGACGGCACCCTCGATCGAGCCAAGCTCGGCGCGATCGTGTTCGGCGACGAGGACAAGCGCCGCGCCCTGAACCGCATCCTGCTCCCGCGCATCGCGACGAGGACGATGGTCCTCGCGCAGGAGCTCGCGCAACGCGGCGAGCCCCTCGCATGTTACGAGGCCGCGCTGCTCGTGGAGAACGGAATGCAGGACGCCTTCCGCCCCCTCGTCGTGGTGAGCGCCCCCGAGGAGCTCCAGATGAAGCGCACGATGGAGCGCGACGGCATCGACGAGAAAGCAGCCCTCGCGAGGATCCACGCGCAGATGCCCGTCGCCGAGAAGGTGAAGGTGGCCGACCACGTGATCGACACGAGCGGCACGATGGAGGAGACGATCCAGCGCGCCGACGAGGTGCTCGCAGCGATCCGCGCGAAGGCGGCGGAGGGATAGGGGAGAGCCGGACTGGGGCGCCGCCCCAGACCCCGCGGGGGGCTGTCCGCCCCCTCGACCCCGGACCAGGCACGGCCTGGACCGAGGGGGGAAGAACTGCGCGATGCGCAGTTCTTCCCACGGGCCCGTGGGAAGAGCGGTGAGGGGGCTGCTAGGCGCGTTTGGCGCGGAGCGTGGCCTCGTCGCGGGCCCAGGTGACGCGGATGAAGGAGGCCGCGTCGCCGCCGTGATCAGGGTGGGTTTCGAGCGCGAGGCGGCGGAACGCACGGCGGATGTCGTCCGGAGAGGCAGTTCGCGGGAGCCCGAGGACCACGAAGGGGCAAGTGTCAGGCTCGGCGACCGAGGGGACGAAGCGGCGACGTTTTTGTCGTTTGTCGTCGGGGGGTGGTTCTTCGCGGCGGGAGCGTTCTTTCTTGTCGACGAAGGGCGGCTGCCCCGCCTGCACGCGGATGAAGGCGCGCGCCCAGATCGCCTCGACCTCGCGGAGCGGCTGGCCCGCGGCACGCTCGGCTTGTTTGCGCGCCTCTTCGAGGGTCCTGGCGCCGCCGGAGAAGGCATCGGGCTTGCGGAAGGGCGCGCGCGTGGGCTCGCCCGTCCACCACGCACACCAGAGGTAGCGGCGACGCTTGGTGGTGGTGATGGAGACGACGCCGGGCATGGGTTCGGGGAGAAGGATGGCCGGGAGGCGGGCCAGGAGCGAGGCCGATCCGCCCTTGACAGGGCGCGAGGAGCGGCCCGGCAGCTTTCTCGCGGCCTCCGTGGGGGGCTGCTAGCCTCTCGGCCGATCCCTCATGTCGAACCTCGTCGCCCCCACGAAGCCGACCGTCGAGCTCGCGCGGACGCTCGGCGCGGTCATGCGCGCGTGCAACACGGAGTCCCCCCTGCAAGGCGACGACCCGCGCTTCCTGGACCTGGCCGAGGGGCGAGGTGATCACGCGACGGAGAGGCTGATCAGGCGGCTCCGCAAGACGGAGCGAGGCGAGCTCCTCCATGCCGCCTTCGTGGGCCACCGCGGCGCGGGGAAGACGACGGAGATCCAGCGGGTCCTCCGCGACGTCGCGGACCTCTATCTGCCCGTCTACATCGAGGCCACGCTGGAGATGGACTCGATCCGTATCGAGGTCGAGGATCTCCTGCTCAACATCGCCATCGCGGTCGAGGCCGAGATGCGCCGGATCGGCAAGGAACTGCCGCAAGAACTGCTGGAGCGTGTCGAGGGGTGGTTCGCCGAGAAGGTCCGGACGACCAGGTGGGCGCATGGCCTCGGCGCGGACGTCGTCACGGGCGCCGAGGGCAAGCTCGCGGCGCCGTTCGTGGCGAGCCTCTTCGCGCAGGCGAGGACGCTCCTGAAGTACGAGAGTGAATACCGGACCGAGGTGAAGCAGGTCCTCAAGCAGTACCCCGGGACCTTGCTCCAGAGCGTCAACGACATCCTGGACGCCGCGCACGAGCGCCTCGATGGGCGTTCTCTCCTGGTGGTCATCGACAACCTCGATCGGTACGAGCCCACGGTCATCGACGAGCTGCTCGTGGCGACCTCCGATCGGATCCGGCGCTTGCGTTGCTGTCTCCTCCTCACACCGCCGGTGAGCCTCTTGCTCCAGCCGAAGTCGGCGCGGCTCGATGATCGGTACGCGTGCTTCGACCTCTTCACGGTGCGCTTGCGGAAGCCCGAGCAGCGGTACGACGAGTTCGACGCGGGCGCGCCGGGCCGCGATTTGCTGGAGCAGGCGCTCGGGAAGCGGATCGACGTGGGGGTGATGATCCCCGAGAAGGAGGCGCGTGATCGGCTGATCGCGGCGAGCGGTGGCGCGATCCGGGAGCTGCTCGAATTGACGTCGCTCTCGGCAGAGTTCGCGCGTGGAGACGTGATCCTGGAGGCGGACGTCGAGAAGGCGCTCGCCTACAAGAAGCAGCGGATGCGGGACCAGATCAACGTCAACGACTGGTGGCCGGCGCTGCGTGACATCGCGGAGACGAAGCAGGTGACGGCGGATCCGCGGTCCTTGAACCTCCTCTTTTACCGGTTCGTCTTCAAGTACAACGGCGAGGGCTGGTACGACATCCACCCGCTGATCGCGGAGCTGAAGGAGCTCCGGCGGTGACGGACGACGCGGCGGCGATCCCTCCGCGGACGTGGGAGCCGGAGGCGCTGCTCGGCGAGGACATGGGGCGCGCGTATCGCCGCTTCGTCGAGTGGATGTACGACGCGCGCTTTTGCCTGGCGGTCGTGGAGGTCTCGACGCCGTGGAAGCGCGACGCGCTCATCGCGTGGACGTCGGCGAAGTACGCGGGGGTGCGGACGCTGCGGCTCGATGAGGTGGGGCCTCGGAAGAAGAGCCTGTGGCGCACGCTGGAGGAGACGTGCGCGCCCGAGGCGGGGACGAAGGTGCTGATCCTGGAGCGGCTCGAAGAGGCCGAGGAGCGGCAGTATCTGATGGGGGAGCTCAACATCAAGCGGGACGAGCTCGTACGCGACTTCCCGGTGATGTGGATCGTGCTCGTGCATCGCGCGGCGGCGATGGAGATGCGCATGAAAGCGCCGGACTTCTGCGACATCGCGCGGACGTGGCTCTGGGAGGAGCATCCGCCGGAGCTGAAGGAGATGCTGTCGGCGATCGAGGCGCGGTCGATCGCGGTGGGGCCGGCGCCGATGGGGGAGGGGGCGCCGGGGAGGGAGTTGCTCGACGCAGCCGCGCATGCGATCGAGCTCGGGTACCCCGACGAAGCGGCGGATCTGCTCGCGCAGTTCGACATGAAGAACGCACACGCACGCGAGGTGCCGGAGCGTGTGCTGCTCGAAGCCAAGCTCCTCCTCGCTCAGGGGCGGTATGCTGAAGCGCAGGCGCGGGCGGAGAGCGCGAGGGCCGCATCTGCAGCGCGCAACGATCAACGCAACTTGGCAAGGGCGCTGTACGCGCTCGCCGGCGTCGAGTTACACCAGGGGCACTACTCGTCCGCAGAGGCCTTGTTCCAGGAGTGCCTCGTCGCGTTCGAGCACCCGTCGGATTCGTACGGTCGGGCCAATTGCCTCAACGCGCTCGGTCTCATTTCTTCGCTCCGAGGGCAGCACGCCGAGGCCAGGACTTACCTCCAGGAGGCGACGGCCCTCTACACGGAGAGCGGAGACGGCGTGAGTAGAGCTGCATCCCTGCAGGTGCTTGCTGGGGTCGAGGCTGCGCAGGAGCGGTACGTAGAGGCCAGGGCGCTCCTGCTGGAGGCGATTGCCATCCTTTCCGAGCTCGGTGACCGGAGCGGCATGGCTGCGACCCTCTACGCGCTTGCGAAGGTGGAGATATTGCAGGAGCAGTATGAGGAGGCTCGTGGGCTGCTCGAACGTTCCCTTGCGCTCAACGAGCGCACCGGCTTTCGTCAAGGCGTCGCCGCGTCCTTGGGGCAGCTTGCGAACGTGCATGCGTTGCAGGGCCGGCTCATCGAGGCGCAGGCCGCGATCCGGGAGGCCATCACCATTCAGCAGGAGATCGGCGATGCCGCCGGCCGCGCCTCTTCGCAACTCTTGCTTGGTCAGCTCGAAGTCGGCGTGGGCCGATACGAAGACGGCCGCCGGCTCGTTCAGCAAGCCGTCGAGACCCTTACCGCCCTTGGCTCAGGCCAAGCCGAGGCCGCCCGCGCCATCCTTCGGAAGATCGACGCCCTCGCCATCCCGCCCACGTGACCTCGCGGGAAGCGACCCCGCCCATGTTGCGAGCGACTCCGCCCTTGTTGCGAGCGACCCCGCCCTTGTCGCGAGCGACCCCGCCCTTGTCGCGAGCGACTCCGCCCTTGTTGCGAGCGACCCCGCCCTTGTTGCGAGCGACCCCGCCCTTGCGGGGAACGACTCCGCCCTTGCGGGGAACGACCCCGCCCTTGCGGGGAACGACTCCGCCCTTGCGGGGAACGACTCCGCCCTTGCGGGAAGCGACCCGGCCCTTGTGGAACACGACCCGGCCCTTGTGGAACACGCCCCGGCCCTCGCGGAACACGCCCCGGCCCTCGCGAAACACGACCCGGCCCTCGCGGAACGCCACCCGGCCCTCGCGGAACACGACCCGGCCCTCGCGGAACGCCACCCGGCCCTCGTGGAACACGACCCGGCCCTCGCGGAACGCCACCCGGCCCTCGCGGAACGCCACCCGGCCCTCGTGATCCCTGTCTTGATGTTCAGTGTTCGTCGTGGCAGCCTGAGCTCGGCAGCGCATGGCCTCGTTTGCATCCAAGCTCGCCCGCTTGCCGCCCATGCCCGGGGGCGCGCCCGCACCCGCGCCCGCGCCCGCCGCTGCTCCCGCGCCCGCGCCCGTCCCCGAGAACGCCGCGGCCGCGCTCGCGTCGAAGCCCACGCTCGACGATCTCCGTGATCGTATCGCCCGGATCCTCGGCAAGGCCGCGCCTTCCGCGCCGCGCCCCGATCCCACGCGGACCGAGCTTCCTTTTTTCGTCGAGCACACCTCGCGCGGCCCGCTGTACGTGCGCCGGCATCGCGCGCCGCCGGCGGCGCGGGTCGGCCGGGCGCCGCTCGTCGCTGCGCGGGACGCGGAGCCCGCCCTGCTCTCGCTCCTCGCGCTCGATCCCAGGCTCGCGACCTGCGACGCGCGGCGCGCGCTCTTCATCGACACCGAGACCACGGGCCTGCAAGGCGGCACGGGCACGGTCGCGTTTCTGCTCGGCATGTCGTTCTACGACGAGGCAGAAGGCGCGTTCGTCCTGGAGCAGGCCCTCCTCCGACGGCTCGGCGAGGAGGCGCCGATCCTCGAGCTGCTCGCGCGAAGGCTCGACGAGGCCTCGATGATCGTCACGTACAACGGCAAGGCCTTCGACATGCCCTTGCTCCGCGCGCGTTGCGTCATGAACCGCATGCCGGCGCCACGCGAGTTGCCGCACCTCGACCTCGTCCACGTCGCGCGTCGCATCCACGGCCATCGCTTGAAGAGCCGCACCCTCGCCGCGATCGAGAGCGAGGTCCTCGGGCGTGAGCGCGTGGGCGACGTCGGCGGCGCGGACGTCGTCGCTTGTTACATGCACTATCTGCGCACCGCGGACGAAGGCGCGCTCTCCGGCGTCGTCACCCACAACGAGCACGACGTGCTCTCGATGGTCGCGCTCGTCGGTCTCTACGGCGAGCCGATGCATGGCGGGTTGCCCGGCGCGGACCTCGCGGGCGTGGCGAAGACGCTCCGGCGCGCGGGCGAGCTCGATCGCGCGGCGGAGACGGCGGAGGCGGCCGTCGTGCGGGGCGGCGGCGCGCTCGCCAAGCGGACGCGGGGCGACATCGCCAAGGCGCGCGGGGACAAGGCGCGCGCGTTGCTCGATTACGAGGCGCTCGCCGAGGAAATCGACGACCCCTCCGTGCGGCTCGAGCTCGCGAAGCTCTACGAGCACCACGTGAAATCGTTCGCTGCGGCGCTCGCGCTCGTCGAGCGCGGGACCGGGGAAGCGGAGCCGGCCGCCGAGAAGAGGCGCGCGCGGCTGCGGCGCAAGCTCGAGAAGCGGCCGTGAGGTGGTTCGTCGTCGGGCTCGTGGGGCTCTTCGTGGCGCCCGGGTGCGGGTATCGGATCGTGGGCCCCGCGGCGGGCGAGCCGCTCGCCGTCGTGCCGGCGGGCGTGGTCGCCTCCGCGCTCGCCGAGGAGGCGGTCGTCGAGGGGGCGCGCGCCGAGCTCGCCGCCGCGGGGCGCCTCGCGTCGTGTGATCCTCGCGGCGAAGGGCGATGTCCGGCGCTCGTCGTCGAGCTCGTCCGTGTCGAGGAGGGGGGCGCGGCGCCGGGGGTCGCGACGCGGGAGGGCGCGCCGCTCGCGCAGGCCGTGACGTGGACGCTGCGCGGGCGAGCGTTCGTGCGTCGGGCCGAGGGGGCGCCTCCCGAGCGGGTGGGGTCCGACGTCACCGTGCGTGAGTTCGCCGCGCGCGAGGACGATCCCACCTCGTTTCATGCGACCCGGGAGGAGTCCCTGCGCCGCGCGGCGAAGCGCCTGGGCGCGCTGCTCGTGCGACGGGCCCTGGAGTGAGAGAGCGAGTTTGCCCACTGGGCTGGCCCCGTGGGCCTGCTCGTTGGCGCAGGGCCTTCTCCAGCAATGACAAACAGCGACACGTAGGCTACCGTGGGACTCGATGATTACCGTTGGCTGCGCCGGCTTTCCCGTCCCAGCGACGCGGTATTTCCGCGAATTCATGTTCGTGGAGGTGCAGGAAACCCACATGTCCATGCCTGGCCCCGGCACGATCCGGCGGTGGCGGCGTGAGGCGCCCGAGGGGTTCCGGTTCGCGCTGCTCGGCCCGCGTGAGGTGGGTCAGGAGGGGTTCCGGGATGGAAAGGTCATCGAGACCGCGCTGAAGGGTCTCGAGAGTGTGGCGGAGGAGCTCGAGGCGAAGACCGCGGTCTTCGTCGCTCCGCCCGAGTTTGCGCCCAGCAAGACGAACAAGGGCATGCTCCGTGACTTCCTCCAGGCCGTGCGTACGCGCTTCGATCGCGTCGTGTACGAACCTGCGCCCGGCTGGGATCCCGACGAGTGTGACGAGCTCACGCAGGAGGTCGGCGCGCTCGCCGCGCGTGATCCGCTCGTCTCGGGCCTGTCGAGGTTGCCGACGGGTTACTACCGGCTGCATGGGCCCGCGGGGCACAAGTCGCGTTACGAGGATCCGGCGATCGAGAAGCTCGCCGACATCGCGCGTGGCGGCAAGCACCACAAGGATGCGACCTACGTGTTCACCAACGTGGACATGTTCGCGGACGCCAAGCGCTTCAAAAAAGCTTTGAAGTTGTAAGGTTCGAGCGTCGCCGACCCGCGCGCTTCTCGCGGGCGAGGGCTTGCGTTACGCTGCCTTCGTGCGCGCTTGGTTGGCTTGTTTGTTCGTGCTCGCGCCAACCGTGGGGCTGGCGTCGAGTTGTGCCCTCGACAGCTTCGAGAAGGTCGAGCCGACGCCCGACGCGGGGGAGGCGTGTGGCCATGCCTCGGTCCCGGAGCCGCCGTCGCCGACGCCGGAGAACGACGCCGATCCGGGCGAGGAGTTCGTCGTGGCGCTGCGCGTCTTGCGGTTGAAGACGGACTCGCAGGGCGTGGATCTCGGGCTCGATCTCGACCGGTTCTGTAGCTGCCAGGGGGAGGGGCGCTCGTGTGTCCCGCCCGAGGGGCAGCCGGAGGAGATCTCCTGCGACAAGTCCCAAGGCCGGGACAACCAGATCCCCGCGCTCTTCAACTACGTCGAGCTCGCTTTGCAGAAGGGCGACCTCTCGAAGTACTACACGGGGTTCGCCGAGGTCGGGAACTGGAGCGTCCTCTTCCACGTGAGCGGCTACAACGGCCAGCCGAACGACGCGAAGGTGCGCGTCGCCTGGTACGGCAGCCCCGGGACGGCCTTCGTCCCGGCGTGGCAGGGCTCCGACGCGTGGCCCATCGCCACGAGCGCGCTCCTCGATCCCACGAACGTGAGCACGCCGAGGTACGTGGACGACTTCGCCTACGTGGCGAACGGCACGCTCGTCCTCTCGGCGCCGGCGGGCGGGATCGAGATCGCGGGCGGCAAGACGCGGCTCCGGATCGCCCTCGAGACGGGCACGATCTCCGCGCGTATCGAGAAGGACGATCAGGGGCGGTACGTGCTGCGTGACGGCCTCATCGCGGGGCGTATCCCGCAGCCCGAGCTCTTCGCGATGATCGCGAGTTACCGCGACGACGACGGCAATTCTTTCTGCACCAACAATCCCTTCTGGGGCGTGACGCAGGACCTGTTCTGCCGCGGCCTCGACATCCAGACCGGACCACCCGAGCAGAACAAGCCGTGCAACGCCGTCTCGTTCGCCGCAGGCTTCGACGCCGATCCCGCGATGCTCGGCGCGCCCACGCCGCCCGCCGCGGACTCGCCGGGGTGCGCGCCCGAGTTCGATCCGGTCGCGGCGTTCATGACGATGGGCTGCACGAAGCCGATGCCGATGCCCTGAAGACGGGCGCGCGCCGCTCAGTCCGTCGCGTCGCCCGCGTCGCCCGCGTCGCTCGTGTCGGGCGGCGTCGTGCCTGCGTCTTCGGGCGGCGCGACGAACGCGCAGTCGGCGAGGCGCTCGGGCGAACGCGTGATGATCGCGCAGGGGGTGATCCCCACGGGATCGGCGCCTGTGATGAGCGGCTCCGCGGGGCAGTCGGCCATGCTCGCGGCGCCGGCGCGCGCGCAGGCGGCGACGGCGCCGACGGCCTCGACGCAGCGGGCCGTCGCGTCGGAGCCGGGCTCCTGGCCGCTGCGGATGCCGTGCAGGCATTGATCGCGGTAGAGGTCGATGCAGTACGCCGCCTCGGCCTCGGTGGCGCCACACGCCGGGAGCGCCTCGCACCGCGCGGTCTCGATCTCCCGGCATGCCTCGATCCCCACGGCGTCGGTGCTGCAGGCGCCGGTGGCGTTGCCGAGGAGCAGGCCGAGGGTCGCGGCGAGGAGGTGGCGGGGGTCGGGGCGCACGCGCACGGCGGTCCGGTAGCACGGCTCTTGGCCATGCGTCGAGCTTTCGACGAAGCTACACGCGAGGCGAAGGCGCCCCGGCCGTCCGGGGCGCGTGCTCGATCCGTTCGATCATGAAGACTGCGATGATCCTCTGCGCCGGCCTCGGCACGCGCTTGCGTCCGATCACCGACGAGGTGCCCAAGCCGCTCGTGTGGTTCGGCAACAAGCCGCTGCTGTTTCACATCGTCGATCGCCTCGTCCCCGTGGGGGTCGAGCGGGTCGTGCTGAACACGCACCACCTCGCCGAGCGCTTCGAGCGGCGCCTGCTCCGGGAGCTCCCGGTCGCGGTGACCCTCGTGCACGAGCCTAAGATCCTCGGCACGGCGGGTGGCGTGGCGGCCGCTCGGGACACGCTCGGGCCAGGGGACGTGCTCGTGTGGAACGGCGACATCCTGGCGACGTTCTCCGTCACCGCGCTCGAGGGGGCCCACGCGCGCGCGAAGGCGAAGGGCGCGATCGCGACGCTGGCCGTCGCGTTCGTGGATCCGACGGAGGTGCGGGTCGGGGAGGGGACCGTGGGCCTCGGGGAGGATGGTTCGGTCGTGCGGCTACGCGGCGAGACGTTTGGTCGTGAGGTGCGGGGCGCGGACTTCGCGGGCGTGCAGATCCTCGGCGAAGCGGCGCGCGCGCGGCTGCCCGCGGAGGGTTGCCTCGTCGGCGACGTGTACCTGCCGGCGCTCCGCGCGGGCGAGCGGGTCGCGGCGAGCGCGGTCGTGTCGAGCTTCTGCGACCTCGGCACGCCCAAGGCTTATTTCGAGGAGAGCATGCACTGGCTCGCCGAGTTCGGAGCGTGGCGCGGCGAGGACGTGCGTGTCGATCCCGAGGTCTCCCTCGAGAGCTGCATCCTCGCTGACGGCGTGACCGTGCGAGGTCGCGGCGAGGTTCGTGAGGTCGTCGCCTGTCCCGGCGCGACCTTCGAGGCGCCGCTCGAACAAGCGATCGTCCTCGGGAGCGGCGAGATCGTACGGATCTGAAAGAGTCGATCAGTCCGGGAAAAACGTCTCCACGCGTCGCGCCGGCGAGCCGTCCTCGAGCGCGCCGCCCAGGAGCACGAGCGTCCCGTTCGGCGCGGCCACCACCGTCGCGCCCGAGCGAGGCTCCCGCAGCGGGCGCTCTTCCACCACGGGCCCGCTGAGATCGATCACGAACGCCCGCACGAGCTTCTGCGCCGTCGCCTCGTGGCCGACCACGAACACCCGGGATCCGCCGAGCGAAAACGCCTGCGTTCGCGTGAGCCCCACCGGCAGCGTCGCGCCCGCGACCTCCTCCATCGTGCACCCCGACGTGCAGCTCGCGCTCCACCGGCGCGTCGCCGCGGGCGCTCCACCCGCGTCGATCCCGCCGACGAGCGCCATCTTCCCGTCCCCCGCGACCACCGCCGCCGCGCCTTCGGTCACATCCGCGGGCATGTCCCGCGCCACGAAGGCTGTCCCGTTCTCCGGCAGCACCTCGAACCCCGCCGCCGTCGCGCTCCCCCCGGCCACCACGAGCCCCACGCCCGGCGCCCACGCGGCGGCCGCGCCTGTGCGCGCCGCCGAGAGCTTCCGCACCGAGAGCGCGCCGCTCGTGTCCACGGCGAGCACCTCCTCCGTCGCCGCGCCTGCGCGCGTCGCCCCCACGACGAAGCTCGTCCCCGACGGCGACTCCACCACGAGGCCTCCCGCCACCTCGGCGAACGATCCCGCGCTCTCCGGCCACGCCACCTCGTACGACGCCCCGCTCGTGTCGACCGCGCTCGCCCCCGCGTCCCCCACGAGGAGCATCCCGCCGATCCGCCCCACGATCGACCTCGCTTCCCGCGGCATCGCCGACGTCACGGCCGGGCCCCAGCCGAGCAGATCGTAAAAATCGCCGAGCCGCACGTCCGCCGCGCCGTCCGCGCCTGCCGCTGCGCTCCCGCCCGTCGTCACCAGGAACCGCTCGCCGAGCACCGCGCCCGGCGCGTCCACGTGCGCTCGCGCGAGCTCGCCGGGCGGACGCGCCCATGTCCCCACCCGCTGCACGAAGACCGGGATGTCCACGGTCGCGAACGCGCCGGGCACGATCCCCGTGAGCGACCGGCCTCGCACGACCGTCGCCCCCTCCGCCGTGGTCCCCGTCACCTCGACCCCGAGTGGCTCGTCCTCTGGCACCTCGCCGAGGTCGAACGCCCCGCCGGGCGTCGTCTCGGCGGCGAACGTCGTCCCGGTGGCCGTCCTGGCTTCGATGCGGATCTTCGTCACGGCCGGGGAGGCCGAGAACGTGTCCGTCTCATGGCCCGTCACGATCTGCAGCGTCCGCTCGATCGGCTCCTCGCTGCATCCGCTCCCGAGGAGCGCCGCCATCACGAGCCAGCCGGAGCGCCTGTCCCTTCGAGAGCTCACGCGGCGCGAGCGTACCCCGAGCCCGGCCGCTTTTCATCTCGCCGCCTGCCGCCGGGGCACCGTGCTAGCAGGAACGTCGTCGTGCTCGTCGGTCGACAGCTCCCCCTCGCGCCCGATCCGATCACCCTCGCCGAGCGCCTCCGCGCGGATGCCGCGGACCGGCTCGCCTTGCTCCACGCGGCCGACCGCACCCCCGGCCCTTACGCGCGTTTCTCCTACGTCGCGTGTGATCCCGACCGCCAATCGCACGAGCTCGATCCGCTCGCCGACGACCCCGACTTTCCCTTGGGCGGCGCCGTCGGCGCGTTTCGTTCGGTCCCCCGCTGGATCGGCGTGTTGCCGTACGAAGGACAGCGCAACCTCGAACGTCCCGGCTGGTCGCCTCGCGAGGGGGATCGGCGACCGCGGGTGAGACTCGAACGGCCGCTCTGGCTGCGGTACCCGGCTGTCGTCGTCGTGGATCATGCGGAGGGGCGCGTGTTCGTCGTCGGCGTCACGCGGGACCATGTCGACGCCCTCTCGCGCCGCCTGCTCCGGGCGCCCGCGCCTGCGGGGCGGGGGGCGTTTGCCGTCGAGGTCGCGGATGCCGAGCCGACGCGGCTCCACCTCGAGCGGATCCTCGTGGCCAAGGAGCTCATCGCCCGGGGGGAGCTTTATCAGGTCAACCTGGCGCGGCGGCTCGTCGTGTCGCTCGTCCGGGGCGAGCCGCTCGATCTGCACCGCCGCCTGAGCGCCGCCGCGCCGTCCCCCTTCGCCGCGTGTCTGCACCTCGATCGTGAGCTGGCCGTCGTGTCGACCTCGCCGGAGTTGCTCCTCGATGCCCGAACGAGAGATTTGCCGGAAGGGTCGCTTTTTCCAGGAGATGACATACGAGCCTTCACGTGGAACGTGAGAGACGGCCGGAATCGGCCCGATCCGGGGGGGGATCCATCGAGAAAATCCGTCCTGAATTCGGTGCCTTGGGGCCGACTGTTGACATGTCCGATCAAGGGCACGCGGCCGCGCGGAGAGGACGCCCGGGAGGACGCCGCGCTCGTCCGGGAGCTCGACCAAGATCCCAAGGAAAACGCCGAGCTCACGATGATCGTGGATGTGGAACGTAACGACCTCGGCAAGGTCGCGGCCGTGGGATCGGTCCGGGTGTTGCACGGACCCGGTGTGGTGACGCACAGAACCGTCCACCACCGCGAGGCCTTGCTCGGCGCCTTTGCGCGGCCCGGCGCGACCCGGCACGACGTCCTCTCTGCCATGGTCCCGAGCGGCAGCGTCACCGGCGCGCCGAAAGTTCGCGCCATGGAGGTCATCGCCCGCCTCGAGAGCGCCCGCCGCGGCCTCTACACCGGCGGTCTTGGCCACGTGGCCCACGACGGCAGCGTCACCCTCGCCATGGCCATCCGCACCGTCGTCCTCCAGGGCCGTGAGGGTGAATACTTCACCGGCGGCGGCATCGTCGCCGACTCCGACCCCGCCCGCGAGCTCGAAGAGACACGCTGGAAGGCCCTGCAACTCGAAAAAGCCGCAAACCGGGCCTTCGTGGGATCGTGATGTACGTGGCTCACGATGTAGGCGTATGTGTTGACAGAAAGTTGGTGGTCCGAGCGGCCTCGGGGTACTAATCCGCCCGTACGATGGGCGTCGAAGAGCAAGTTCGGAATCTCGTGGTGGGTGCACTCACCGATCTGGCGGGCAGTGGGGTCCTGCCGGCGGAAGTGACGTCGATGGCGTTCTCGGTGGAGCGCCCGAAGCGCCCCGAGCACGGAGACCTGGCGACGAACGCGGCCCTCGCGATCCAGAAGGCAGCGAAGAAGCCACCTCGGGAGATCGCCACGTTGCTCGCCGAGCGCCTCGGCAAAGAGCCGGACGTCCGCGCGGTGGAGATCGCCGGGCCGGGCTTCCTGAACCTCCGGCTCTCGCCCGCGATCTACCAGCGCGTGCTCGGCGACGTGTCGGCCGCGGGCCGGGCGTTCGGGCGCGGTCCGGCGGGGCTCGGCGAGCGGGTGCTCGTGGAGTTCGTCAGCGCGAACCCGACGGGCCCGCTGCTCATCTCGCACGGGCGCGGCGCGATCCTCGGCGACGCGGTGGCGACGCTCCTGGAGGCGGCGGGGCACCGGGTCACGCGCGAGTACTACATCAACGACTTCGGCAACCAGATCCGGCTGCTCGCGGCGAGCGTGCTCGCCGTGGCGCTCGGCCGCGAGCCGCCCGAGGGGGGCTACGGGAAAAACGATTACCTCGTGGATCTCGTCACCTGGCTGCAGAAGGTGCACCCCGAGCTGCTCGTGGACGACAAGGTCGACGAGCTCGCGCGCGTGTGCGTGACGCGTATGCTCGACGGCGTGCCGGGTTCGAAGGCGCTGCCGGGCATCAAGAAGACGCTCGCGTCGCTCAGGATCCAGTTCGACGGCTGGTACTCGGAGGAGAGCCTGCACCGCTGGGGCCGGGTGAGCGCGGCGCTCGCGGAGCTCGGCGCGAAGGGCTACCTCGAGGAGCGCGAAGGCGCGCTCTTCTTCAAGAGCACCGACGAGGGCGACGACAAGGACCGCGTCGTCAAGAAGAGCGACGGCTACTTCACGTACTTCGCGAGCGACATCGCGTACCACGCGGACAAGATCGCGCGCGGCTACGACCGGCTGATCAACGTGCTCGGCGCCGATCACCACGGCTACACGGCGCGGGTGCGCGGCGCGCTCGCGGCGCTCGGCTTGCCGAAGGAGCGCTTCGAGGTGCTGCTCTACCAGCTCGTGAACCTCATGCGCGACGGCAAGCCCTACCGGATGGGCAAGCGGCTCGGCAACCTCGTGACGATCGAGGAGATCGTCGACGAGATCGACGAGGCCGCGCGGCGCAAGGGCGCCGGCGCCGACGCGTTGCGCTACTTCTACCTGGCGCGGCGCAGCGACACGACGATCGACCTCGACATCGAGCTCGCCAAGAAGGCCTCGATGGACAACCCCGTCTTCTACCTGCAGTACGGCTACGCGCGCCTCTGCTCGATCCTGCGCCGCGCCCAGGAGAAGTTTGGGCTCCAAGTACCTCGGCACTCGCCCGCGCTCGCCGCGCGCCTCGAGCACCCCGACGAGCTCGCGATGCTCGGCCGCCTCGGGCGCTTCCCGGCCGTCGTGGCGGAGGCCGCGGCGCTGCGCGAGCCGCACCGGATCCTGTTTTACCTGCAGGAGCTCTCGCAGGACTTCCAGAGCTACTTCACGCGGCTCAAGAAGGACGGCGACACCATCCTGCCGCTCGACGCGCAGATGGCGGAGGCGGGCTGGCAGGAGAGGTGGGATCGGCAGAAGAGCGAGGCGCGGCTGCTCTGGATCGAGGCGATCCGCACGGTGTACGCCGCGGGGCTCGAGCTCGCGGGGATCACCGCGCTCGAGCGCATGCACAAGCTCGAAGGCGAGAGCGCCGCAACGGAGCAAGAAGAGGAAGCGTCATGACCGTACGTTCGGACATCGGGGACGGCGGGGCCATCAAGGACCTGGAGGACATCCAGGAGGCCGATCCGGCCTCGCGCCCGTCGCGCGCCTCGGCGCTGGTGCTCGCCTCGCTCGGCGGCGCGTGCATCATGTTCGCGGCCGTGGCGCTGCTGCGCGCGCCCGTGAAGGAGAAGCCGACGAACGTGGATCCGCTCGGCGATCTCGTGGCGAAGGCGCATCCAGCAGGCGTGAAGGTGGACAAGAAGCCGGACCTCTCCGGCCACGAGATCACCTTCCCGGGCATGCTCTCCGACACGAAGAACACGACGGCGCTCGAGGCCGTGCGTTCCCCGCAGAAGCAACCGCCGCCGGAGAACGCCGCCGCGATGCTCGCGCCGCTGCCGCCGCCGGAGACGGTCGCCGACAGGCTGCCGCCTTCGCCGCTGCCGGCGCAGCACATCCTGCAGGCGCCGCCGGAGACGGCCGCGGGTCGCGACACGCTCACGCAGATGGCGAAGCACGTCGCGCGGGAAGATGGAGCCGAGGCGGCGGAGGCCGGCGGGCCGGGGCAGTACCAGCTCCAGGTGAGCTCGTTCAAGACGCAGCAGGAGGCCGACAAGTTCGCCGCCGCGCTCCGCCGGAGGGGCCACCGCGCCTACGTCGAGCCCGCGATGGTGAAGGGCCGCGGCCTCTGGTACCGCGTGCGCATCGGGCCCTTCAAGTACAAGCACTCGGCCACGATCTACCGGCAGGACTTCGAGGCGAAGGAGCGCCTCGTGACCTTCATCGTCGAGCCGCCGAAGAAGGACGCGGCGCAGAAGCTCCAGGACGAGAGCGCCACGCCGTAATCACCGACCGACGCCCCAGATCTCGCCCGTCGCCCACGTCGCGTCGAGCAGCGCGAGCGCCGCGTGCACGACCTCCGCGGGCGTGCCGAATCGGCCGAGGGGCGAGCGGGCGGCGAGGCGATGCAGGCGCGTCGGATCGGCGTCGGCCTCGGGATCGGCGACGATGCCGAGGGCGAGCAGGTTGACGCGCACCTGCGGGGCGAGCTCGACGGCGAGCGCGCGCAGGCCCGTCTGCAGCGCGCCCTTCGCGGTCAGGTAGGCGACGTGGTTCGGGTACGGGCGCGTGACGCCGGCGTCGACGAGCGCGACGACCGCGCCCTCGGCGCGCGTGAGCTCCTCGGAGAGCGCGTTCACGAGCAAGAGCGGCGCGACCGCGTGCACGGTGAGCGTGTTCTCGAGGTCCTCGCGCGAGAGCTTTTCGAGCGGCGTGTGCGGGAAGGGGCCGCAGGCGAGGATGACGCCGTCGAGGCGGCCTCCTTCGAGCACGCCCCTCGCGATCCGCTCGGGCGCGTCGCGGTCGCGCAGGTCGGCGCAGACGATGGTGGGTCGACTCCCGGGCTCGCGCGTGAGCTCGTCGGCGAGGGCGTCGAGGCGCGGCTGGCTGCGGGCCGTGATGGCGACGCGGTCGCCGCGCTGGACGAGGGCCTTGGCGATGGCGACGCCGAGCCTGCCGGTGGCGCCGACGACGAGGATACGCTTCGGATCGTGGGGGATCGTCATCCCTGCTCCTGGTCTCGATCTCTGTCTCGTGAGGGGGAAACGCGGGCCTCGTTCGTGTCGTCCGCCACGGAGGCGGTGACGTTGAGCTCGCAGGCGAGCACGCCTTTCGTGCCGGCGATCTTGCCGGCGAGGCTCGCGAGGCTCTCGGCGTGGCCGCGCAGGATCATCGTGTCGAGGCACCGATCGTGGTCGATCCGCACGTGCTGGCTCGCGACGAGCAGCTCGGCTTCGCCGGGCTCGGGCTCGGCGAGGCGCAGGACCTCGGCGCGGACGTGGGGTTTGTAGACGACGGAGAGCGTGGCGACGACGGCGGCGCCGCGGTCCCAGGCGGCGCGGGTGAGGTCGGCGCGGACGAGGTCGCGGATGGCCTCGGAGCGGTTCTCGTAGCCGAGCGCCGCGATGCGCCGATCGAACTCGGTGAGCAGCGCGCGGTCCATGGCCACGCCGAAGCGGACGAGGTCGCTCATCGTTCGCACACCGTATCAGCTCAATGCTTCTTCCGGTCGAGGTGCCTTCGCGCGGCCTCCTGGATGGCCGCGGTGACGTTCTTGCTCTTGGCGAGCTGGCGGACGTCGGCGTCGCGCAGGAGCGGGATCAGGCGCGTCGACACGGAGAGCGGCGTCTTCGGGTTCTCCACGAGGTTGCGCTTGATCGTGTAGCTCTTCAGCCACTCGGCGTTCGCGCCGAGGATACGCAGCACCTCCTCGGAGACGTTCCTGTTCTTCGTGATGAGGTTGACGTCGTCCTCCTGCAGCATCGGGCTCCTCGCGACCGCGCTCGCCACGAGCCGGCTCCGATCCCGCACGAGCAGGAGCCGCTCCTCCTTCGAACCGAGCTGCGCGCGCCGCACCTTCTGGCTGATGCTCATGTCGGCGATGAGCTTGTAGAGCGGCTTGAACTTGGGCTTTACGGTCTCGGCGCCCTCGTCGCTCGCCTCGTGCGTGTCCTCGGGCGTGGGCGCGGCGAGGGTGTCGGCGAGGGCGGCGGTCTCGGCGAAGAGGATGTCGTCGGGCGTGGGCTCGTCGGAGGGCTCGGGGATGAGCTCGCCCTCGAGCGCCGCGGCGGCCTCGCGGAAGGCGGGGATCCCGCTGAGCTCGAGGCCGTTTCGCCGCGCGAGGTCCACGATGCGATCGGCCGTGGACATGCGCGTCGCCCGGTTCATGTAGAGCTGCTCGATCAGCCGCGGGTGGGCGAGCAGGCGCGCCTCGTTGGTGGCCACGAGCTCGGTGACGAGCTCGCTGCCTGCGCGCGCGAGGTGCTCGATCGTCTCCAGATCGACGCGCGGCATCGTGACGAGCTTCTCGAGCACGTCGACCCGAGCGACGTAGGCCCTCGCGAGGGCGTCGATCACGGCGGGGTGGAGCTCACTGCCGAGCGCGCCGGCGAGCAGGGGCGGGGGCAGGGCGGCGAGCGTGGCGCGGGCGGTCGTGGCGACCTCGGGGCGCTCGCTCTTCGCGAGCAGCACCACGACGGCGAGGGCGTCGGCGGGTCTCAGGCCCGGGGCGACGCCGCGCGCGGCGAGCTCTTGCAGCTTCGGCGGCGCGCTCGGGTCGACGAGCTTTTGCGCCGGGCCCGGGAGGGAGCTTGTGTCGATCGGGGCAACCATGAGGGACCTCGGGCACTTCCGGCCGGCTTGTCATTGCTGCAGACCGTGCTCGGCATTATTCTCTGAGGCGCCGCGGTCCGTCGCGGCGAAAAGTTCGAGCCATGGGAAGCGGGCCTGCCACGAGCGGGTTCTCGCGCGACATGGCAAGGCGTCCGTCCCGCTCTCGCGGGCGGAGAGCAGGGAGCTCGACATGGGGATCATGGATTTCGTGAAGGGTGGCGTGCGCGAGATGATGATCGCGCGCCCCGATAGGTTCAAAAACCTCATCGTCTACAAGCACCCGGATCAGAACGTCCCGTTCTGGTCGCAGCTCACCGTCGACAGCGACGAGTGCGCGTTGTTCTTCAAGGACGGCAAGTACGTGGGTTACCTGCCGCCTGGGCGTCACACGCTGCAGACGCAGAACATCCCGTTCCTGAACAACCTCATCAACAGCTTCACGGGCGGCGACGTCTTCATCGCGGAGATCTACTTCGTGAAGATGCAGCCGATCCGGAGCGTCCCGTTCGGCGGCCCGCTCGAGTCGATGGAGGATCCGATCCTCTACGAGTTCGTCACGCCGCGCATCTTCGGCGAGTTCTCGCTCGTCGTGACGGACCCGGTGAGGTTCGTCATCGGCTACCACGGCCAGGCGGCCGGCGCGCAGGACAACGACCTGATCCTGAACTGGATCAAGGGCCTGTTCTTCATGAGCGTGAAGACGGTCATCGGCCAGATGTGCGCGCAGACGGGCAAGAGCCTGCTCAACCTCGGCGGCATGAGCATGGAGATCTCGGGGCGCATCCAGCAGTCCGCGCCGAACCTCGACGAGATCGGCGTCAAGATCCTGCAGATCGGCAACTTCAACATCAACTTCGCGGCCGACGACCAGAAGCGCCTGACGGAGGCGAACAAGGCGCGGGCCGAGGCGCGTCGCGGCGTGGGCATCGCGGCGGACACGGCGCGGGCGCAGCAGTTCCAGCTCGATCAGAAGTTCCAGCAGGACGCGCGGTACGTGCAGAACCTCGCGGGCTCGCCGGCGTGGAACAACTACGCGGCGGGGCAGGCGATGATGGGCGCTGGCGAGGGCATGGCGAAGGGCGGCGGGAGCACGGGCGTCGCGCAGCTCGGCGCGCAGGCCGCGATCGGCATGGGCATGGCGCACAACATGATGCAGCCGCAGTTCCAGCAGCCGTACGCCCAGCCACAGCAACCGCAGCAGCCGCAGCAGCCGCAGCAGGCGGCCGGCGCGCAGAGCGTGGAGGCGCGGCTGCAGAAGCTCGCGTCGCTCAAGCAGCAGGGCCTCATCAGCGACGAGGATTTCAACGCCCGCAAGGCGAAGATCCTCGAAGAGATCTGAGCGGCCTGCCGGCCTCGACGGAGATACGAGCGCCCGTGGATCCGCGGGCGCTCGTGTTTCATTTTTCGAAAGGGTCGAGGCGCTTCGAGAAGGTTGCCCGACACGGCTGCGGGTTGATACCGTGGATCTCGGGGCCGGGCGGCGGGGGGGCAGGTGTCGAGCCGCTCCACTCCACTCCACGGTTTGTCCCCGGGGTATTCGACCATTTTGAGGACGCGGCCTGCCGGTTCCTCGGTTAGAGTTGTTCAGTGGCGCGAACCATCCGTATAGGGAACGAAGCTCAGGCGCCTTCGCCTTTGCCCCCCCGCGACTCGAACGGAGCCGCCGTGGACGCATCGCTCGTGACGGACAGCAAGCAAAAGCGGGCGCGCGCCCGGCGCTGTCCGGCGTGCGACAAGTGCTTCTCCGGCGAGGTGCGCTTCTGCCCGTACGACGGCGACGCGCTCATCGACGCGCCGGACTGGAACCCGAACGCCGACCCGCTGATCGGCCAGATCATCGACGCGCGTTACGAGGTGGTGTCGGTGCTCGGCGAGGGCGGCACGGGCTCGGTGTACGAGGTCCGGCACACCACGCTCGGTCGAAGGTTTGCGCTCAAAGTATTACGCGCCGATATCGCGCGTGACGCGCAGATCGTCACGCGGTTCATCCAGGAAGCGAAGGCGGCCGCGGCGATCGGCCATCCGAACATCGTGGCGGTGAGCGACTTCGGCGAGGTCGTGCCGGACAAGAGCGCGCCGCTCAGCTCGAAGGTGCCGTATTTCGTGATGGAGCTGCTCACGGGCAGCTCGCTCGCGAGCGTGCTGCGCAGCGAGCGGATCCTGCCGGCGGATCGCACGGCGGCGATCGGGCTCCAGTGCGCGCTCGGGCTCGCGTCCGCGCACGAGGCGGGCGTCATTCATCGCGACCTCAAGCCGGACAACGTCTTCCTGGTCCGCAGCGGTGATCGCGAGTTCGTGAAGCTGCTCGATTTCGGCCTCGCGAAGATCGCGGGGACGAGCCGCGTCACGCGCCAGGGCATCATCTTCGGCACGCCGCACTACATGAGCCCCGAGCAAGCGATGGGGCAACCCGTCGATCACCGCACCGACATCTACGCGCTCGGCGTGATCATGTACGAGTGCTTGACCGGGCGCGTGCCCTTCGAGGCCGACAGCTTCAAGGGCGTGCTCGATCAGCACATCCACGGCGCCGCCGTGCCTGTCGAGCAACGTGTCCCCGATCCCACGCAGATCGGGCCGCTCGGCGACATCATCAACCGTTGCCTCGCGAAGAACCCGGCCGAGCGGTTCGCCACGATGGCGGAGCTCGCGGCGGCGCTCGAAGAGGCGATGGGGCTCATCCCGCAGTCCGGCGACCTCACGTTCGGCGAGGAAGGCCAGGCGATCGGACCGCCGCGCGTGGCGAAACAAGAGGCGCCCGCCGCGGCCGGGGCGCGTGGGCCGCTCGTCGTGGTGCTCGCCGCGGCGACGGTGATCGCGCTCGGCGTCGTCGCGTATCTCGCGATCCAGCCGCCGCCCGCGCCAAACGCGGCAGGGACGACGGCGACGAACGCCTCCCCCAACGCGCCCACGACGCCCACGGTCACGGCGCCCGCGACGCCGACCACGCCGGCCGTCGTCGCGACGCCCGCGCCGACGCCGACGCCGACGACGCCGCCCGCGGTCGCGACGGAGGATCCGGCGCCGACCGCGACGCAGGCCACGGCGCCTCCGACGGGCGCGCAGACCGCGGTGGTGCGCCCGTGGACGACCGGCGGCACGTTGAAGAGCACGAGCTCGCCGCCCACAGCGACCGCGCCTGCGACCACGCCGACGCCGCCGCCCACCACGACGACGAAGAAGAAGCCGGGCGGTGGTGGAGATGTCGTGGATCCGTGGGGCTGACGACGAGCCCTTGCTGGCGGGACTGCCCGACTTGACACCGGACGCGCGCCCTCGCCATCCTTCCTGGGCGGAAAACCCTCGTGGCAAAACAACAGCTCCTCCTGGTCGACGCTGACGCCCGCAGCCTGCGGGTGCTCGAAGTAAGCCTCAAAAAGGCCGGTTTCAGCGTCACGACGGCGCAAGACGGAGCGGATGCCCTCGCGAAGATCGAGCTCTCCTCGCCGGACCTGATCCTCACGGACACGCGCCTGCCGAACATGGACGGCTACGCGCTCGTGCGGCGGCTGAAGGAGAATCGCGACTGGGCCACGATCCCGGTCGTCTTTCTCACGAGCCAGAAGTCGATCGAGGACAAGATCCGGGGCCTCGAGCTCGGCGTCGAGGACTACCTGACGAAGCCCATCTTCGTCCGCGAGCTCATCGCCCGCGTGAACCTGCTCATCGCGCGGCGTACGCGCGAGGGCATCGCCACGAAGCAGCAGAACCAGACCGGCGGTCGCACGCGCTTCAGCGGCCTCGTCTCGGACATGGGCGTGGTCGATCTCTTGCAGACCTTCGAGGTCAGCCGGAAGAGCGGCATCGTGCACATCCGCTTCGAGCGGCACGAGGCGCACATCTACTTCCGCGAAGGCAAGGTCGTCGACGCGACGCTCGGGCGCCTCATGGGCGAGGAGGCGGTCTACCGCGCGTTGCTCTGGAACGAGGGGTCGTTCGAGGTCGAGTTCTGCAAGGTCGACAATGTCGACGTGATCGGCGCCTCCACGCAGGGCCTCTTGATGGAGGGCATGCGGCGCGTCGACGAGTGGGGGCGCCTGCTCGAGGCGCTGCCGCCGCTCACGACGGTGTTCGAGGTGAACGCCGAGGAGCTCGTCGATCGGCTGAACGAGATCCCCGACGAGCTGAACGGGATCTTGCGGCTGTTCGATGGTCGTCGTGATCTGATGGGCGTCGTCGACGCGTCGCCGTTCGAAGATCTCTCGACGCTGTCGACGATTTCGAAGCTCTACTTCGAAGGCCTGCTCGTGCCACGCATGGAGCCCTCCGAGCCGCCTGCGCCGCCGGAGGACGCGGTCGTGGGCGAGGGCGCGCACGACGAGCTGGCGCCGCATACGGCCGTGGCGCGCTCGCTCCTCGGCGCGACGTCGTCGTCGCGCGCGGTCGTGCCCGGCGAGCCGATCGCGCCAATGCCGGGCGATCTGCTCTTCGAGGATCCGGTCGTGCCGGCCGCGTCGTCGATGATGTTGTCGTCGGCGCCCATGAGCTCGAAGGGCCGCGGATCGAGCGCGTGGGGCGGCGTGACGAGCCCGATCCGGTCGATCGGGATCGCGCCCGCGCCGGAGAGCCGGCTGAACCCGCCGCGCGGGCCCGAGACGATCCGGCAAGGGACGCCCGGCGCGAGCGCCGTGGCGATCGGGCGCGCGGTCGAGATCGAGGAGCGGCCACCACACACGCGGCGCGCAGGCGGAAGAGGAGCGCTCGACGCGTCGGACCGAGACGGCGCCGACGAGGGCGAGGAGACCGCGCCGCCGACGACAGCGTCGGGTCGAGCGCCCGGCGCGCCGGCCGTCACGGCAGAGCCGCAGGCGCCCGCGGCGAACGCAGCAGAGCCGACGCAAGAAGAAGCGCCCGCGCCGCTCCCGGCTGCGGAGACGACACAACCGACCGAACGCGAAGCCGTGCGGCTGCCCGAGCCCGAGGCCGCGCCGGCGGAAGCGGAGGCGACGCAGGAAGAGGCGACGGCCGAGGCGACGCGGGAAGAGGCGCCAGCCGAGGCGCCGGCGACGAACGAGGGCGCGGCGCCTGCCGCGGAAGAGGCCGCGCCGGAGCAAGAGGCGGCGCCCGCAGAGGCAGAGGCGGCGCCGGCGGAGGAGAACACGAGCGAGGAGGGCGCGGCGGCGTTCGTGGAGGGGGCCGACGCGGAAGGGGCGGGCGAGCTGCAAGAGGATGCGGCGAGCACGGAGATGGCGCGCTTCAGCGAGCCACCTCCGTCGAGCGACGTGCTGCCGATCGGCCCGTCGCCGGAGCAACGCGCGCGTCAGGCGCGGATGATGAAGATCGTCGTCGGCGTGCTCGCCGTGCTCGCCGTGCTCGTGGTGATCGGGGTGGTGAAGCAGAATCTGTCGGGAAAAACCGACGCGAAGACGGCGGCCACGCAGCCGCTGCCCACGCCCCCCGCGCCGGCGACGAACACGCAGAAGGCGGCCGTGCCCGCGGCGACGACGCAGGCCCCTCCGCCCGCGCCGACGCCGACGACCACGCCGACAGCGGAGCCCACGGCCGCGCCGACGGCAGAGCCCACGGCGAGCCCGTCGGCGGCGCCGGTCTCTACGGGCAAACCCTCGGGCGGGGACGCTCCCGCGCCGACGGAGCCTGCGCCCGCGCCCGTCGACGACTCGGGCCCGCTGCCGGTGCGGATCCAGAAGGCGATGGAGGCCGGCAACATGGGCAAGGCGCGGCAGCTCGCGAAGCAGTACACGCAGCAGTCGCCGGGCAGCGCGGAGGCCTGGTACCTGCTCGGCGCGGCGGGCGGCGGCGCTTCGGCGTTCCGCAAGTGCGCCGAGATCGCCGGCGAGTCGGCCCGCGGCGCCGAGTGTCGCGCGCTCGCGGGGATGTGATCAGCCGCCGTTCTTCGTGTCGCGATCGATTCGCGGATCGAGGAGCGGCGCGAGCAGGTCGACGAGCAAGGTCGAGAGCACGACGGCGATCGAGGCCACGAGGACCGTCGCGACGATGACGGGGCCGTCGCGGTTCAGGAGCGACTCGACGGCCATCTGTCCCATGCCGGGCCAGCGGAAGAGGCGCTCGGTCACGACGGCGCCGCCGACGAGCGCGCCGAGATCGAGCACGGCGAGCGTCGTGACCGGGACGAGCGCGGTGCGCAGGCCGTGCACGACGAGGGCCCGCGCGCGCGAGGCGCCCTTGGCGAGGGCCATGCGCACGTGGTCCTCGGCGAGCGCGGCGCCGAGCTCGGCGCGCACGAGGCGCGCGTAGAGCGCGCTCCCGTAGATGCCGAGCGTGAGGGCCGGGAGCACGAGCGAACGCAGGTGCTCGCCGGGGGTTTTTCCGATCCCGTCGTAGGGGAGCAGGCCGAGGCGATGCGCGAGCAAGTACTGAAGCGCGAGCCCGGTGAGGAACGTGGGCGCGCTGATGCCGAGCAAGGACAGGCCCGCGCCGAGCTCGTCCCAGCGCGTGCCTCGCCGCGCGGCCGTGGTGATGCCGAGGCCGAGGCCCACGGTGAGCTGCACGAGGAGCGCGGCGAGCGCGAGCTCGAGGGATCGAGGGAGCTTCGCCGCCACGAGGTCCACGACGGGCCGCCGGTAATGGAAGCTGTGCCCGAGGTCGAAATGCACGGGCCCGAGCGCCGCGCAGCTCCGGTGCTCCAGGTCCTTGCGTGCTTCGGCGGTGGGGCCCGCGCCGGTGTGCACGAGCCTTCGCAGGAAGCGCAGGTACTGCACGCCGAGCGGGCCTCCATGCCCGTAGACCTCGCGCGCGCGCGCGACGTCTCGCGCGGAGGCCTGCGGTCCGACGAGCAAACGCACCGGGTCGCCGGGCAGCACGTGGACGAGGGCGAACGACACCAGCGTCACGCCGTACACGACCACGAGCGCCCAGCCGACGCGTTGCGCCACACGCGCGAGGTTTTTCCTCATGGGCGACCTCGTCGCGAGGCGAACGGGAGCAAGAGGGACGCGGGCCCGAGCTTCACGCGCGCGTGCCTCTCGGCGAGGGCGGTCGCGTCGATCCATGCGTCGCGGAAGCGCTGCGGGACGATCGGGTGCGGCGCGTAGCCACGCAGGTAGGGCTGCCAGATCTCGAAGACACGCGGGGAGTACGTCGGCGCCCACGGGGCCTCGTCGCGGACGATCTCTTCGGCGCGCAAGAAGAGGCGACGACGCGCCTCGGGATCACGCTCGCTCGAGGCCGCGGCGAGCACGCGGTCGAGCTCTTCGTGCGCGAAGAAGGCGTAGTTCTGCGAGTGCTCGTCGTCGATCGCGCGCGAGGAGAGCGTGGGTTCGAAGAAGTTTCCGGGATCGGGGAAGTCGGCCTTCCAGCCGGCCCATCCCATGGGGGTCGTGCGCCTGCGGGAAGCTTCGGCGAGGTACGTCGCGTAACTCGTGAGCCGGAGGCGAACGCGGATGCCGATCCGCGCGAGCTGCTGCGCGAAGATCTCGGCGGCCTGTTGCTCGAAGGTGTCGGCGGGCGCGAGGTAGTCGACGGGGTGCGGGTAGCCGCCGCGTCCCGTCGCCGGATCGAAGGGGTAGCCCGCGTGTCGCATCTCTTCGAGCGCCGCGGCGAGGTCGTGGCGGCGCATCGAGGGGAGACCTTCGGCGCCGGGGATGCCTTCGGGCAGCACACGCGAGGTGGCGCGCGCTTCGCCGCGGACCTTCTCGAGCACGCTCGGATCGATCGCGAGCGCGACGGCGCGGCGCACCGCGCGCACGTCGAAGGGCGGGAGCTCGGTGTTCATGAAGATCGCGTTCGTCGCGCGGGAAGGCGAGAACGCGTGTTGCCCGGCCCATGCGGGGCTCGCGCGGTAGAGGGCGGCGTCCTGGCTGCCGAGATCACGCGTGTAGTCGAGCGCGCCGCGTTCGAACTTGAAGCGTTGCGTCGTGGAGCGCTCGCTCGTGTGCCACTCGATCGCGTCGAGGTACGGCTTGCCGGGCTCGAAGTACGCGGCGTGTCGCGCGAGGCGGATCGGCCCCTCGGGCTCCCATGACGCGAGGCGAAAAGGTCCGGCGCCGCAAGGCGGAGGAGGGCGAGCGGCGTCGACGGTGGTGCCGGACGATGGGCACACGGGCGCGGCGAAGGCGAGCGTGAGCAGCGGGAGGAACGTCGGGTCGGAGCGCTCGAGCGTGATCTCCACGGTGAGGTCACCCGTGACGCGTACGCCTTCGAGGCGGGGCGTTTTCCCCGCGTGAAAGGCGGAGAAACCGAGGATGGAGGCGTAGTGGCTCGCGGCGGGGCAGGGCGTGCGCGGGTGGAGCGTGCGCTCGAGCGAGCGCGCGACGTCGGCGGCGCGGAGAGGCGCGCCGTCGTGGAAGACGACGTTGTCGCGGAGGAAGAAGGTGTAGGTGCGGCCATCGCTCGAGATCTGGATGTCACGCGCGAGCTCGGGGACGACGCGGCCGTCTTCCGCGAAGGTCACGAGGCGCGCGAAGACGAGGTCGGTGAGCGCCGTCGCGGCCTCGTCGTAGGCGAGCGCGGGATCGAGCGTGCGCACGTTGACGAGGGTGGCGATGCGGAGCGTGCCGCCGCGTATCGGCAGGCGATCGGGCGGAGGTGACGCGGCGAGCGGCGGCGCGACGGGCGCGGGGCGGATGACCGCGACGAGCAGGAGCGCGGCGGCGACGAGCAGGAGGTCGGCCGGCAAACGCGACTTCGAGAGGGGTTGTCCCGACGGAGCTTCGAGCGCTTCACGGAGAGCCTCGCCGACGCGGCCGAAGGCGAGCACCGAGAGCAGGATGGCGATCGCGGGGGCGGCGACGAGGCCGAGGCGCGTGCCGACGAAGGGCTCGGCCTCGTGCAACATGCGGCCCCAGGTGGCCTCGGGCGGCGGCACGCCGAGCGAGAGGTAACCGAGCACGGCCTCGGCGAGCATCATCTGCCCGATGCTCGTCGTGGCGAGCACGGCGATGGAGCTCGCGGCGTTCGGCAGGACGTGGCGAAGGACGATACGCACGTGTCCCGCGCCGAGCGCGCGCGCGGCCGTGATGAAGGAGAGGCCGCGGATCTGCATCGTCTTCGCGCGGAGGACACGCGCGAAGCCGCCCCAGCCCGAGAGGCCGAGCACGCAGAGCACGGTGAGCGTGTCGGAGCGGCCGACGAACGCGCCGATGGCGGTGACGACGAGCAGGAACGGGAGCGCGAGCAGGACGTCGACGATCCGCATGAGCGCGACGTCGAGCGCCGCGGCGCGCGTGCGCGCGGCGTAACCGGCCGTCACGCCGACGAGCGTGCCGACGAGCGTGGCGATCAACGTGGCGAGCGCCGCGATGCCGAGCGAGAGCCTTCCGCCGTGGGCGAGGCGCGCGAGCACGTCGCGGTAGAGCGCGTCGGTGCCGAGGAGGTGGGCGCGTGAAGGGCCGGGGGGCGCGCCGAGCGCGTCACGCGTGAGGGAGAAGTCGCTCGTGTTGGGATCGTGGGGGATGACGAGGGGGCCGAGGATCGAGAAGCCGACGAGGCCGAGCACGAGGATGAGACCCGAGCGTGGTGCGGGGCTCCGAAGCAACGTCCGCGCGGCCTCGCGGAGCTTCACCGTTTGCCCTCCAAGAATTGCAGGGCGAGCTCGGCGAACTCGCGCGGGCGCTCCTCGTGTGGCGCGTGCGCGGCGTCGAGGATCGCGAGCTTCGCCGAGGGGAGCTCGCGGGCGAGGCGCAACGCGGAGGCTGCGGGGAAGATGCGATCGTCGCGGCCCCACACGACGAGCGTGGGCGTCGTGATGCGCGTGATACGCGCGACGATCGGGCGCGTGTCGAGGATGGAGCGGAGGACCGCGTACGCGCTTTCGCGGGCCGAGGGGCCGTTGAAGAAGTCGTAGTGCTGGTCGATGCGCTCGGTGGGCAGCGCGGCTCCGGAGCGGAAGAACTCGTCGCGGAAGTAGGCGCGGAAGGTGCCGCGGCCGTAGAGCTGCTTGAAGATCGCGCCGCCGAGCACGGGCATGAGGGGCAAGCGGGCGCGGAAGCTCAGCGGGAACGGGTAACAGAGCGCGTCCTCCACGACGAGGCGCGTCACGAGCTCGGGGTGCTCGGCTGCGAGCGTGAGCGCGACGGCCGCGCCCATCGCGTGGCCGACGACGGAGGCGCGACCGACGCCGAAGGCGGCGATGAGGTCGGCCATCGACTCGGCGAATGCTTCGATCCCGTACGGATAACGCGTCGGGCTCGGCTTCTCGCTCTCGCCGAAGCCGGGCAGGTCCGGCGCGATGACGTGGAAGCGCATCGCGAGCGTGTCGATGATGTCGTCGAACGAGCGGTGGCTCACGAGGAAGCCGTGCACGAGCAGGAGCGCGGGCCCCGAGCCCGCCTCGAGGACGCGCATGCGCACGCCGCGCGCGTTCACGTCCCGCAGGACCCGCGTGGGAGGGTCGGGGTTTTTGTCTGCCATGAGAGGGAGCAAGCCTATCAGTCGTCCGGAAAGGGGCAGGCTGTGTAGGGAGATGCACCAATTGACGGGTTCGGGGGGGATCCTCAGATGCACAAAATGATCAAGAAAAAACGATCTACGGGCGGACCAACAATGTCCTAGCGAGCATCGGAAAATGCGGGATGTGCCGGGTCTTCGTGCACCCGGAAATAATCATCGTCCGTTAGATTGACTGTATTCTACTGAGTGGAATACATTCACGAGCGTCGTTAGGGAGCTGCCCCGGACGGGGCGGAGGGCACCTTGCAGCGGATCTCGGACGACGCGCTCGAACGTCTCGAACGCGAACACGGACAGGGCATCACGTCGGCCGAGATCCTCGACATCTTCGCCGCTCACGGGATCAAATTCAGCGAGGCCACGCTGCGGAAGTACGTGCAGCTCGGCCTGCTGCCCCGGAGCGTCCGGGTGGGCAAGAAGGGCAAGCACCAGGGCTCGCAAGGGCTCTACCCGGCGACGGTGGTCAGGCAGATCCAGCGCATCAAAGAGATGATGGCGCAGGACTACACGATCGAGGAGATCCAGCGGGAGTTCCTCTTCGTGCGGGGTGACATCGAGGAGCTCGAGCGGACGATCGGCAAGGTCTTCGACGCGCTTCGTGACGCAGCCAAGGAGCGACGAAGCGAGACGAGCGACCGCGCCATACATCAGGAGCTCTCCATGGCGGAGAGGCTCGCCACCGACCTCGTGGCCAAGCTCTCGTCGATCGAAGAGCGCTTGATGGCCCAGGCTCGGCTCTCGCGGAGGGCAGCGGCGGCAGGCTCCTGAGGGGTCGACAAAGAAGATTTTCCGCGGCGTCGCGGTTGACGCCTCGGGGCTGATTTCATGCCGATGGAGGACGGCTGGACCGTCCTCCATCGGTGACGACGAAAATTGTAGTTCCAGGGAGCAGGACCCTTGCACTCGTCCGGACCGGTCTCCGAACGGGCAGGGGGACGTGCGCGCGCAGTACGGAAGGACCAGCGGGAGGCAGCGCATGGCAACGATGGCAGATGGCGAGCTCGGGGGTTTCGGCGAGCTCGAGGCAGACGTGGACGGCGGCATGAACGACGCGCAGACGAGGCAGACCGGGGACGAGAACCTCGTCGAGGGCGCGCTCGCTCGAAAGGCAGCCCCCGCGACATCCGCGACGGCGATCACGCGCGAGCAGCGGCGCTCGCGTCGCAAGCGTGAGGTCCGCGCCCGCACGATCAGCGTCAAGCGCATGACCAAGCGGGAGCTCGAGATCGGCCGGATGTTGTATCCCGAGGTCGACTACTGGAAGCCGCGCACGCGGGCGGAGTGCCTCGACGGCCCGCGGCCTTGTCCGTACGTGTCGTGCAAGCATCACCTCTTCCTCGACGTGTCGGCGAGGACGGGCGCGATCAAGCTGAATTTCCCGGACCTCGAGGCGTGGGAGATGAGCGAGAGCTGCGCGCTCGACGTGGCCGATCGTGGCGGCACGACGCTCGAGGACGTGGGGGCGATCATGAACCTGACGCGTGAGCGTATCCGTCAGGTCGAGGTGAAGGCGCTCGCGAAGCTGCAGGCGCTGCGCGACATGTCGGCGCTGCGTGACTACGTCGACGAGGGTCCTGTCGGCAAGCGCCGCTTGCCGGTGCTCGCGCAGACCGACGACGAGGACATCGACGAGGAAGAGCGCGACGAGGACGACGACGACGACTTCGAGGACGACGAGGCCGAGGTCGAGGCGAAGGCGGACGCGGAAGAGCCGCAGCTCCTCGAGGAGTCGGACGACCTCTTCTGACAAACTCCGTCGACAGCGCGCTTGCGCGCTGTCGCCCTCGGTCCAGGCCGTGCCTGGTCCGGGGTGAAGGGGGCGGACAGCCCCCTTCTGGGGCGCGGGGCAACGCCCCGCATCTCTCTCACGGATCTGGATGCGCCTCGACGACGAGCAGCATGTTCTCGGCGAGCGACGTCGCGAGGAATGCGGCGACGGCCTGCTGCGTGGGCGTCTCGCGCGCCTGGCTGCGGCCTGACCAGAGCTGGATGAGGCGGCGGCGTGGGTCGGCGCGGGACTCGGTTTCGCGGCGGAGCGCGAGGGATGCGGCGCGGCTGAACTCTGGCGTCGCGAGGCCCGAGCGCGAGATTTTTCCGAGCAGCGTGCGGACGTCGTTGACGGCGGACGCGAGGAGATCGGATGGCGCGCGCACGTCGACGACGAGCGCGGCGGCCTGGTTCGTGCCGACGATCCGCGCGGCTGCGCGGACGCCGCCTGCGGGCGGGAGTGTTGCTTCGAGTAGACCTCCCTCGCCGCTGAGCGCGAGTGTCACGAAGAGCGCGAGGTCGTGCCCGGGGGCGCCGGCTGCGGGCATCGGCGCTGCGACGAGCGCCTGCGCGAGGC
This sequence comes from Polyangium spumosum, assembly GCF_009649845.1. Taxonomy (NCBI): domain Bacteria; kingdom Pseudomonadati; phylum Myxococcota; order Polyangiales; family Polyangiaceae; genus Polyangium; species Polyangium spumosum. Next base: position 389,867 of record NZ_WJIE01000001.1, on the reverse strand, counting down.
CTGCGTCACGCGCGAGTCGCGCCGTGAGGGGGCCGGCGCGCGAGGGGCCACGCGTGGCCGTCGGGCATGCGCGAGCGGGTGGGCGCGGGACGAGCCATCGATCGACGGCTCGCGCGACCTCGGCGGCTTGCGCGGCGTCGGCGTTCGCCAGCACGGCGAGGCGAAGTGGTCCTTCGTGGAGCGTACGCAGGCGCAGGCGCGTGCCTTCGAGGCTCGCGCCGGAGACACGCGTGTAGATGCCGAGCGGATCGAGCCACGAGGGATGTTCGGGCACGAGCGCGGATGCGAGCGCCTGGAAGGCGACGCCGCCGCGGCCGGTCGTGCGTTCGATGTGCGCGAGCGCCGAGGTCCGTGCCTCGGTGAGGGACGCGGGCGTGAGCGCTGCGGGGGACAAGGCGCGCGCGGCTGCGTCGCCGACGCGTCGCGCGAGCTCGACGGGGGTCTCGTCGTCACGCGGCGCGGCATGCGCGACGAGGCCCATGCCATCCGGTCCGACCCAGGGTTCGAGGGAGACGCCGGAGCTCGGCTCGCGCGAGGCTGCTGCCGCGAGCATCGCGAGGGCCGTCGTGCCTGCGTCGACGACGCCCTCGTCCACGACGCCGCAAGGGCTCGCGACGAGGGCCCAGAGCTCACCTTGCCCACGCTCGACCGCGGCGCGACGCTCGACGATGGGCTCGCTCGTGGCGGCCGAGGCGCGATCGAGCTCGGCGGCGAAGGTGCGTCCCGACGAACCAGGCGCCGGGGTCGAGCGAGGTGGCAACGCGAGGGCGACGGCGAGACGTGGAGGCGCGGAGGGGACGGGCGTGGTGAGATCCCACCAGGCGGCGCGCGAGGCTGCGTCGCGCGGATCGGCGGCGGCGAGGATCTGGCGCATCGCGACGGCGGCGGTCCCGGGAACGGCGCCCTCGAGGCGGAGCTCGTGACGCGTGACGGCGGCGGCGCGCGCGGCGGCGCGCTCGAGGTCTGCGGCGTCGACGCGGGACGCGGGCTCGATCGTCACGCTCACGCAGCCACCACGAGCCCTCGCGACGCCCACGACCTGCACGGCGTGGAAGGCTTCGGGCAGGCTCCCGAGGCGCGCATGCAGCGGTGAATCGGGTGCGGCGAGGCGCTCGGCGGCGGCGACCGCGCCGAGGGCATCACCGATCCGGAGGGCGAGGGTCACCTGGCCGCGCGGCGCGCTCTGCGACGGCGCGACGTAACTCGCGACGGCGTCTGCGGCGGGGAAGGGATCGGCGGCCGGCTCGCCGACGGGCCAGCCTTCGCTCGCTTCGAGCGCCTTCGCGACGAGCGCGCTGAACGAAGCGGGGCCGACGGACGCGATGGCGGCGCGGCCCGCGTGGAGGCCTTCGCGGCGTTGCCCTTCGAGCTCGCCGGCGAACGTGGGCGAGGCGGGATCGGGGACGGCCTCGCTCGGCGAGTGGCCGAGGCGTCCGGTGCATGCGGCGATCGGCGCGAGCTCCGGCGCGTCGAGCGGCGTCTTTCGGAGGGCCGCGAGGCGGCGCGTGACGAGCGGAGATTCGGGGCCGTTCGCGACCACGGGGTCACGCATCGCGCGGACGAGCGCCGCGAGGAAGGGCGAGACGCGGGCTGCGTTCTCGACGAGCCACTCGACGCGGAAGCCCGTGCGATCGGCGCGCACGCGTGTTTCGAACCCCGCGGCGGCGAGGCGCGCCTCGACGAGCGCCGAGAGCATCGCGGCCGTGGCTGGGCCCGGGTCCGTGGCGAAGGCGACGGCGATCGCGGGCGCGGGATCGCCGTCTCGGTTCACGACGGTGAGGCGCGGCCGCTCGTCGAGGGCGTGGACCTCGATCCCTGCGACGGGCGCGCCGGACGGTGAGGCGAGCACCGAAGGACCGACCCGCGTGGCGGGGCGGTTCGCGCCGCTGCAAGAGGCGAGCGCGAGGGGCGCGACGAGCGCGGCGAGGCGCACGAACGTTCTCGAGGGGAGCCGCCGCGGGGTGGGTTCGGGCGGGGTCTCGGGCGTCGTCTTCATGTCCGATGCGAGAGATCGAGGATCAGAGCTCGAAGTCGGCCGCGGAGCGAGGCGCGATCTTGAAGCCGTAGAAGTAGGTGACGACGCCGGTGACGGCCTTGAACTTGACGCCCTCGGCGAGAAGCGGGCCCTCGTTTTTCAGGTCGAAGAGCTCGTTCGAGATGCTGGGCACGTCGATCTGGCTGATGCCGCCGCCGACGTCGATGGGCGCGGAGTAGCGGCCGTTGCTCTCGTAGGCCTGGTCGGCGATCGCGACGTTCTCGATCCGCACGAGCATGCCGAGCCACTGGCGCGCGCCCTCGTACGTCTTGAGATCGGTCGTGGGGATCGTCTTCGGCGTGAGGTCGGAGCCGAGCTCGAAGCGGAAGGTCATGGTGCCGCCGATCTCGGGGAGCGTGCGGCACTGGGGGAAGGGGCCTGCCGTGGGGCCGGGGAACTCCATCAGGTTGCCGAGCACGTCGACGACGTCTCCCTCGGCGAGGCGCAAGTCCGGCGGGCTGAACGAGGGCGCGTAGACCGTCATGCCCGCGTAGGGGCCGATCGGATCGGCGCAGCCGTCTTGTACGTAGTAGTTGCCCGACGCGCCGTCCCCGGTCTCGTCGTAGCGATCGATGGCGACGATGCGCAGGCCGGCGAGCTTGACGGCCCGATCGGGCGGGTAGCTGCAGGAATTGCTCATCGCCTGGTCGGGATCGACCCAGGTCGGCTCGCCGACGACGTCGGGCAATCGGGCGCCGCCGCCGCACGGATCGGCGGCCGGTTTGCTGGGCGGATCGCCCGTGCCGCCGTCGCCCGTGCCGCTGCAGGCCGAGGCGGCCAGGGCGGCGAGGAGCGCGAAGACGTGAGGCCGCGCGGCGGCGCGGAGCGGGGCACAGAGGGCGAAGCGGTCGCGAAAGAGGCGCATCTCCTGGCGGGCTCTTACCACGTCTCGGGCGCCGCTTGGACGCAAAGGCCCGGGTGGCCCGTTCGTGTGCTCGGTGAAACCACGCCTGTGCTCCGAGGCGCGCGCGTTGCTATAGGGAGAACGTGCTCTCCGGACGCGCGCTCGCTCTCGTGGTGCTTGCCTGGTCGTTGCTCAAGGTCCTCGTCGGGAGGATGTTCGGGCGGAAGACGGGCCTCCCGCTGTTCCACGAGAATTACGACGCCGACGGCCTGCCGGCCCTCGAGCCCGCGGAGCGCGAGCGTGTCGCGAGTTTCTCGCGCTGCATCGCGTGCGGGCGCTGCGACGTGGGGGAGGCGGATCGGATCGCGGCCTCGGGCGGGGAGTACCCCGGGCTCATGACGATCGTGCTCTCGTCGTCGCGCAGCATGCCGGACTACGACGCCGCGGCGCGGTCCCTCGCGCACGTGCCGATGGAGGTGCTCGCGCAGAAAGAGGAGATCTGCCCGACGCGCGTGCCGTTCGTCGAGCTCGCCCGCTTCGTGAGATCAAAGGCGGGCGCGAAGCCGCTCGCCGCGATGAGCGCCGTCGCCGCGGGCGTGGAGGCGCCGACGACGGAGGCCTCCGAAGGGCGTGAGCATCCTCCGGCGACGGCACCCACGTAGGCCGCGTCGCGTCCGGCAAATTTGCTTGGAGCTCCCAGCATATCGGGATAGACGGGAGGCGTACGCGCGCCTGCCGCGTGCCTCTCGATCATGCTGGCTCGACGACTCTTTTCAGGGATCGCCCTCGCGACGTTGCTCGGCCTCGCGGGTTGTGGTGGCGGCGCAGAGGCGACGGGGCGAGGGGCGGTCACGCCGGAAGCGGCGCCCGCGGGCAAGCCCGCGGACAAGCCCGCGGACAAGCCCGCGGACAAGCCCGCGACGACGGGTCGCGAGGAGCGCGGCGGGGCGAGTTATTACGCGGACAAGTTCAAGGGTCGGCCCACGGCGAGTGGTGAGCTCTACGAGCCGACGTTGATGACGGCCGCGCACAAGACGCTCCCGTTCGGGACCGTGGTGCTGGTCGAGCGGGTGAGCGACGGTCGTTGGATCGAGGTGCGGATCAACGATCGGGGCCCGCACGTGCGAGGGCGGATCGTCGATCTGTCGCGGCGCGCGGCCGAGGCGCTGGGCATCGTGCGGGCGGGCGTCGCCGACGTCGTGCTGCGTATCGTGTCGATGCCGCCGCCGAAGCCAAAAAAGAAGAAGAAGTCGGCGAAGAAACGTCGGTGAAGGAAGGGGAGGCGCCGATCGCGGCGCCTCCTTTCACACCAGGCGGAGCCGCGGACCGGTGGAGAACGCGGCGATGTGTCCGCTCTCCTCGACGACGTAGACATCGCAACGCTCGTCCACGCGGAAGAGGTCGGGCACGAGGTCGGCGGGGACGCGGCCGAGGAGCTTTCCGTCGCGGGGGCGAACGACGAAGAGCTCGCTCTGCGGGACGAAGAGGGCACCCGAGCGGAGCATGGGTTCGAGCCGTCGCGGCCGGTCGCCTTCGGCGCCGCCGAAGACGTGACGGTAACGCGTCGCGCCGTCCTTTGCGTCGATGGCGACGAGCTCGCCGCCTTCGCTGTTGAGGATGACGGTGCCGTCGACGACGAGGCACGAGGCGGCCGAGGCGCAGGCGACGATGTCGAAGCGCGGGGCGCCGGTGGCGCGATCGAAGCCGACGAGGCCGGTGCCGCGGCGGCCGTGGGTCTGGATGACGACGGTGTCCGGCGCGAGCAGGGGCGCGCCGAGGGGGCGCGTCTCCGCGGGGAGATCGATGCTCCAGCGCGCCGCGCCGGACCAGGGGTCGATGTGATGCAGGCGCGCGCTGCCGCGATCCACGAAGGCGCCGTCGCCGCTGACGGCGAAGAGCGCGTCGTGGTCGACGGTCACGTGCGAGGCGAAGCGGCGGCGATCGCAGAAGCGCCAGACGACCTCACCCGTGAGCACGTCGAGGGCGACGAGGGCGGACTCGCCCGACGCGACGACGAGCAGCTTGCCGGCGCGCCGCAGCCGGAACATGCCGCTGCGCCGCGACGCGTAGCGCCATCGCACCTCGCCGCCGTGCAGGTCGATGGCGGCGAGGTGGCGCGCGCCTTCGCTCACGACGAGCATACGCGGCAGGCCGTGCGTGCTCACGACGACGCCGGAGGTGCTCGCGCCGGCGCGTGGCGTGAGCTGCGTGGTCCAGAGGACGTCGCCCGTCTGCAGGTCGTGCAGGTGGAGGGCGCCTTCGGCCTCCATGCGGGCGAGGCCGAGGGGCGTCATCACGCTCGCGGCGCGAGGCACGGGCCGCGTCCACGCGAGCTCGCCCGTGCGCCGATCGATACACGAGAGCTCGCGCGTGGCGCCGACGACGAGCGCGTCGCCGCAGAGGAAGGTGGCGCGCAGATCGATCGAGGGGATCGCGGCGAACCAGCGCGGGGTGTAGCGCAGGCGGCTCGACGCGAGGGTCTCGTCCTCGGGCGGCTGCGGCGGCCGGAGCAGGGATGCGGCGAAGGCGCGGTAGCCCTCGGGCGCGTCGTTGATCTTGGAGTCGTCACGCGTGAGGTCGCGCATGCGCTCGCCGAGCTCGCGCACCTTCGTGCGGAACGCGGAGAGGCGGAGGTTCTGCGCCTGCGCGCGGTCGCGGCGGACGACGCTCCGCGCGAGGGCGCGGCCGAAGGCGACGACGCTCTGCACGAGCGCGCCCACGTCGACGGCGGGGAACGTCCACACGTGGCCGCGCTCGTCGGCGCCGCGGCGCGGCATGCCGATCGTGAGCGAGGCGTGCCCCTCGCCCTGGATACGCACGGCGCAGACGGCGCCGCCGACGGTGAGGCGACGGTAGTAAGGCCGGCCGAGGGCCCACGCCGAGAGCGCTTCGATCGTGATCTCCACGAGCTGCTCGGCGAAGAGGAAGACGAACACGTCGGGCAGCTCGCGCGCGTGCTCGGCGACGATGACGCGCAGCTTGCCGCGGAAGAGGAGCGCGAAGAGGTCGGCGCGTTGTACGGCCGTCTCCGCCGACGCCGAGGGCGCGGGCGTGCGCATGAGGATGTCGGCGGCGATGGTGATGGGCACGTCGCCCGTGGGCTCGACCGCGACGACGGCAGGCTCGGCGAGCCCTTCGCCTGCGCCGAACGGCGCGCTCGCGGCGAGGTGCTCGCGCGCCGCGGCGATACGCGCGGCCTCTCCGTAGAGCACGGACCTCGGCGCGTCGCCGTCGAGCGCGGCGAGCGAGGCGATGGCGCTCTGCTCCGAAGGGCGGCCCGCGAGGGCGTCGAGCGCGCCGAGGACGCGGGCGCAGAGGGCGTCACCGTCGACGCGCCGCTCGTGGAGCGCCACCTCGGGCCTCGCGCTCGTTTGCACGAGGGAGACGAGCGCGTCTCGCCCTGCGCGCTCGAGGCCGAGCTCCCAGGGTTCACCGCCGAGGCTCACGCGCACGGCGGCGCGGCGCCTGCGGCACGCGCAGAGGTCGGCTACGGTATAGGCGAGGTCGATCACGAGCGAGGTCGCGTCACGCTCGGGAAGGACGGTGGCGTCTGGCGCGCGATCGAGCACGAGGTCGAAGAGCGCGCGCAGCGCCGGGCTGTCGACCGAGGAGGTCGAGGCAGGCTGGATCTCGGGGCGTCGGGCAACGAGAGTGAGGCCGGTCATCCGTGGCCGAATGCTAAAGAGGCTTCCGGCGCTTCCTAAGTTTTGTGCGTCGATCGTCGCGGAGTGGACAAACCGATGGAGTGTCGCTAGGAGCCCCTGCCGTGCCGGTTTCTTGGCCGCGCGCCCTTTCGATCGCCGCGCTCGGCGCCGCGCTCGCGCTCGCACCGGCGCTCGTGCTTTTCGACTTCACGGTCGACGACGCGCTCATCCCCGCGCGTTACGCGACCCACCTCGCGCGTGGCCTCGGATACCGCTGGAACGCGCACGGCCCGATCACCGACGCCGTCACGCCGCTCGGCTTTCCGTACCTGCTCGCGCCCTTCGCCGCGCGTGGACCCCTGCACGCGCTCGCAGCGGCGAAGGTCCTCGGGCTGCTCGCATGGACAGCGGCGGCGGGGCTGCTCGCCGTCACCGTCGATCGCGCCTCCTCGTCGCGCCTGCGCTGGTCCGCGCTCGTGCTTCTGCCTGCTTCGGCGCCGCTCGCAGCGTGGAGCGTCGCGGGGCTCGAGACGGGCCTCGCCGCGGCGCTCGTCTCGCTCGCGGTGTGCCTCGTCGCGCTCGGTCGCCCCACGCTCGGCGCGTTTCCCGTGGGGCTCGCGGCTGCGCTGCGGCCGGAGCTCTTGCCCTTCGCGCTCCTCGTCGCGATCACGCCGCCGCCGGGGGAGTCGATGCGCCTCGGGCGCGCGCAGATGGTCCGCGTAGCCCTCGCCGCGGCGCCCTTTTTTTGCGTCGTCGCCATCCGCCTCGCCGTGTTTGGTCGTCCGACGCCTCTCGCCGTGCTCGCCAAGCCCTCGGATCCGTGGCTCGGGGCGAAGTATGCGCTCGCCTGCTTCTTGCTCACGGGCCCGCTCGCGCTCGTCGCGCCGCGTGTGTTCCTTCGATCGACGGCGTTCGTGCGTGGGCTCGTGCTCGCCGTCGCCGTCCATTTCGCCGCGGTGGCGGTCGCGGGGGGCGACTGGATGCCGCTCTCGCGCCTCGTCGTCCCCGTGCTCCCCGCGGTGATCCTCGCGGCTGCGCACATCGCCGCCGTCGCGGACGCGCGCATGACGGCGCTGCGGATCACGCTCGTGGTTGCGGGCGAGCTCTTCGTCATGGTGAAGATCGGCCCCGCGGCCGCGCGTGTCGGCAGGGATCGGGCCGCCCTGGTGCGGGAGATCGGCCCCGCGCTCGAGGGCGCTCGCGTCGTCGCGACGCTCGATGCTGGCTGGGTCGGCGCGGCGACCGAGGCGAACATCGTCGATCTCGCGGGGCTCACGGATCCGGCGATCGCCGCCTTGCCGGGCGGGCACACCACGAAGCGGATCGCGCCGGCGATGCTCGACGCGCGTGGCGTGGACTCGCTCGTCCTCCTGCTCGCGCGGGGCGCGCGCGTCGAGGCGCCGTGGACGGCGTCGAGGTTCGATCGCGGCGTCGAGGCGCGGATCGCGAGCTTTCCGGCAATGGCGGAGAGCTTCGTGGTGACCGCGGAGAGCCGCGTGCCCGGCTTGCCGTACGTGGTGCTGCGAAGGCGCGACGTCAGGGGCGAACCCGTCAACGCTCGGGGGCTCCGCGTGGACGAGCCTCGCTCTGCCCCCGAACCCGTCAACACTCGGGGGCTCCGCGCGGACGAGCCTCGCTCTGCCCCCGAACCCGTCAACACTCGGGGGCTCCGCGCGGACGAGCCGCGCTCTGCCCCCGAACCCCCTTGATCCGAAGCCACACCCGGCCTTTGATGCGGCCATGGCGCGGCTCGTCGAAAGCCTATCGAACTTCTTCGGGCGGGTCGAAATCCTGGCGCGTGGCCTCGAGAACGAGCGCCGCGCCGCGGAGCTCGCGCTCCAGCGGGACCGTCCGCTCGAAGCGCGGGACCTCGCGAGGACGATCCTCGCGAGCGTGCCTGGATCGCCGCTCGGACTCGCGCTCTGGGCAGACGCCGCCGAGGACGCGGGCCTCGATCACGAGGCCGCCGAGGCGCTCGCCGAGCTCGCGACGCTCGTGCCATGGCGCGCCGACGTGTGGCTCAGGCTCGGTCAGGCGCGGGCGCGCATGGGCGACATGCGCGCCGCAGAGGCGCTCGAGCGCGCGGCCGACGCGCCTGAAGAGCGTGAAGCCGCGCGGCTCGCGCTGCTCGACCTGTGTGATCGTGACCTCTGGGCCGGCGATCCGGCGCGGGCCGGTCGCTGGCTCGATCGGATCGGTACGCCGCTCGCGGTCATCATGGCGAGCGGGACGGAGCTGCCTGCGGCGCCCGGGGGGGCCGGGGGCGCAGCTCGGCTCGTCCGAGCGGAGCCCTCGAGCGTGGACCGCGAAGTCGCGCTGCGGCGGGCCGAGTGCGCGCTCGCGCTCGGCGACGTGGCCGCGGCTGCGCGGTATGCGCCGGTCCTCGATCCCGAGCGGATCGACGGTCGCGGCGCGCTCGTCCTCGCGCGGCTCGCGTTCGCGGAGGGGCAATGGTCGAGCGCGCTCGACCTCGGCCTGCGCGCCTGCATCCTCGACGCGCCGGGCTCCGCGGAGCTCTTGACCGCGCTCATCGCGAGCTGCCGCGACGTCGTGCTCGTCGATCGAGCGCGCCGCGTCGTGACGGCAGCCGGGCTCCTCGAGGAGCCTGCGTGGGCCGCGGCGTTCGCGTTCGCCGAGGGCCGCCGGGCCGACGCGCGCGCGGCCCTCTCGCGTGGCCTCTCTGCCGGGCACGCAGGCGCCGCGGCCGCGCTGCTCAGGCTCGCCACCGAGACGCGAGACCTCGACGCTCTGCACGCGCTCGCGGCGCGGGATCCGGGCCGCCTGCCCGAGGATCTGCGCACGCTCCGCGAGGGCGCCGTGCTCGCGGCCGAGGGCCGTCATCGCGCGGCGCTCGCCAAGCTCGAGCGCGTCTCGGGCGAGGCCGCCGCGTGGGCCGCCGAGATCGCGAGCGGCGTCATCACGAGCTGGGTCCCGGGGGAGGGGATCGCCGCCTGGCCCGATCTGCTCGACGAGCTCGGCCGCTCCGCGCGCGCGCTCGAGCGGCTCGACCTCGTCACGAGCGTGGAGGCGATCGCCGTCGAGCGCGAGCGACCGCTGCGCGTCGCCGTCGTGGGCGAGTTCAACGCCGGCAAGAGCACCTTCCTGAACGCGCTGCTCGGCGAGGACGTCGCGCCGACGGGCGTCTTGCCGACGACCGCGACGCTGCACTGGGTCGCGTGGGCGCCGGATCCGTTCGCGCGCATCGTGGTGCGTGGGGCGCCCGATCGCGTCGTACCGCATGCCGGCTTGAAGTCTGCTTTGAAGAGCCTCGCCGCCGATGGCGCGCGGGTCGAGCGGGTCTTCATCTACGCGCCGATCGAGCGGCTCAAGCGCGTGGAGATCCTCGACACGCCGGGCTTCAACGCGCCCGATCCGGATCACATCGCCGCGGCGAGGCAGGCCTTCGACGAGGCGCACGTCGCCGTCTGGCTCCTCGACGCGAGCGGCCCGATGAAGGAGAGCGAGCGGCGCGTGCTCTCCGAGATCGAGGGCCTCGGCGTGCCCGTGCAGATCCTCGTCAACAAGGCCGATCGCCTCTCGCCCGCGGAGCTCGCGCACGTCCTCGTGCACGTGCAGAAGAGCCTCGAGGAGACGGGGATCGGCTCGTACGCGCCGCCGCTCGCGTTCTCCGCGCGGCTCTCCTTGAAGGGAAAGCTCGGCGACGCCGCCGCGCTCGAGGCTTCGGGGTGGGCGGGCGTCGAGGCGCTCTTCGCCGAGCGGATCGTCGATCGCTCCGCGCAGCTACGCGAGCGCGCCCTCCGCCGCAGGGCGCTGCGCATCGCGCGCGAGCTCGCGACGGTCGCGGCCGCGCGCGCCGCGGAGGATCGCACGAAGATCGAGGAGACGCGGGCGACGCACGAGGCGCTCCGCGCGGCCGCGGCCAAGCTTCGCCACGATCGCCGCACGATCGCTGCCTCGATCGAGAACGCCCTCGAGCCTGCGCGGCGCGCGCTCGTCGCGGATCTGCGCCCGCTCGGCGATCTCACCGACGAACGAAAGCGCACCGATCCCGGGCTCGAGGCGTACGTCGAAGAGCGCTTCGTTGCCAGGCTCACGGACCCTCTCGTGCAGGAGATCGCGCGTCACGCCGGCGTCGCCGCGCCGCCTGCGGCCGGGGCTTCGGTGCGCGCGGCGCTCATGGGCGCGGTGGCGGCGCTCCCGGCGCCTGCCGAGCGTGTCGATCGTCCGCTCGGGCGCGTCCTCGAGGCTGCGATCGTGGCCTTCGCGGCCGCGCTCGTGGCCGCGGCGGAGGTCGGCTTGCCCGCGGCGCCCTTCGCGCTCCTCTCGCAACGCGCGGCGATGATCGAGAGCGCGCTCGCCGCGAAGGCGTGAGCCAGCCGGCCCAGGAAAAACGCTCTGGAGGCTCGGCCGCCGCGTATTTCGTACCCATCGCCCGCGTCCGTCCGGGTATCATCCCGCCTCTGGAATGTTGCAGGATCGAGGCAAGATCATGGATTCCTTGTTTGGCGGGAGCGGTGACGTGCAGAAGCGGAACTCTTTTCGACGGGGCATCCTCGGCGTGCTCGCGCTCGCGTCCGGCATCGTCGCGGCCACGCCCTCCTGCTCCGTCATCGTCGACACGAGCACGAAGCAATGCGACGAGCAGACGGCGTGCCCGAGCGGCTACACGTGCGACGCGAGCAACGTCTGCGTGGCGAGCAGCGGCGTGACGTGCGCCAAGACGAGCGATTGCGCGAACGAGACCGACATCTGCCGCAAGGATCCCGGCGCGCAGAGCGGCCTCTGCAAGCCCATCCGTTCGCCGCTCTGCCAGGTCGTCGAGGGAGATTACCGCGTCGACAACGCCTTCGTGATCGGCTCGATCCACCCGACGACGGCGCCCGCGCCCGACGACGTGATCGGCATCTCGATGGAGAACAGCATCAAGCTGGCCATCAACGATCTCGAGAAGACCGCGAACGGCCTGCCGAACCCGGCCGGCCAGACGGGCGTCCGTGAAGTCGTGATGGTCGGCTGCAGCGACGAGGGCCTCGAGGAGAAGAGCGTCGAGGCGGCCAACCACCTCATCGACAACGTCGGCGTGCAAGCGATCATCGGCGGTGCCTTCAGCGGCATCGCCATCAAGACGGCCACGGAGGTGACCATCCCGAAGGGCGTGCTCTTCATCAGCGCCTCGGGCACGAGCCCCTCCATCACCCAGCTCGCCGACAAACCCGCCGGCGCCCCCGCGGGCCTCGTGTGGCGCACGGTCCCCTCGGACAACTTCCAGGCCGAGGCCATCGCGAAATACGTGACGCAGCTCGAAAACGAGATCCGCGCCGAGCTCGCCTTGCAGGCGAGCGACAAGATCAAGGTCGCGGTGCTCCACAAGGGCGACGCGTACGGGACCGGCCTCAAGGACGCGCTGCAGCAGAACCTCGTCTTCAACGGCGTGCCCGCGATCGACAACGGCGCCAATTACATCCTGTCCGATTACGGCAATCCGGACGACGTGATGGGCAACCCGACGAAATACGGGGAGGCCACGAGCGCCGCGATCACGGCCGGCGCGCACATCGTCCTGCTCTTCGGGACCGGCGAGGCGATCACCGAGATCTTCGCGCCGATCGAGGTCGGTTGGAACACGGCGGCCTATCGTCCCCGCTACGTCTTCTCCGACGCGAACTTCTCCGGCGCCCTTGCGGACACCGTCAACGCCGAGAGCAACGCGACGGCGCGCGCCGATTGGCGAAGGCGCACGACGGGCGTCGTCCCCGGGCCGCAGGACGACGATCCGCTCTACAAATCGTTCCGGTTCTCGTACAGCTCGATCTTCGGGCAAGGGCAGGGGGATCCCTCGATCTTCGGCGCGGCCAGCGCGTACGACGCGGCGTACCTGCTCTTTTACGCCGCGGCCACGGTGAAGAACGGGGTGCTCTCCGGGCAGAACCTCGCCGTCGGCATGACCAAGATGTCGTCCGCGGCTACCGAGGAGGCCGAAATCCCCGCGGGTTCGAGTGCGCTCGGCAAGACCCTGAACGCGCTCAGCGACGGGACGTACGAGTCGATCGACTACAGCGGCGCCTTCGGCCCGCTGAACTTCGATTCGGCGACGGGTGAGCCCGCCGCGAACGTGCAGATCTTCTGCCTCGCGGACGACGGCACCGGGAAGGCCGCGCATCAGCTCTCGGGCGAGTACTACGACGCCGACACGAAGGCGCTCGCGGGCACGCCGGCCGCCGCCTGTCAGTGAACGAAGCTCGTTGAAGCGCACGAGACGCCGTCCTCCGGGGCGGCGTCTTCGTTTCGAAGGCGCGCGCGCGGACGAGCGGGCACGAAAAAGGCCGCGATGCCCTGCGGCGCCGCGGCCTCTCGTGTTTCAGCGAGCGACGCTCAGAAGCTGCCGGAGATGTTCACGCCCGTCGGCGACACGCCGAGATCGAGGCGCTTGACGAAGCCCGTCTTCGCGGGCGCCGTGCCCGCGGGTGGCGCCGGATCACGCAAGGTGAAGACCAGCGTCACGACGCCGGCCACGACGGCTGCGCCCGTGAAGATGTCGCTCACGAGCGCCATCGTCCCCGTCGAGCTCGCGGCGTCCTCGAGCGCTTGTTTCGTCGGCGGCGTCTCGCCGGCCTCGAGCGTGCGCAGATCCGCGAGCTCGCTGTTCTTCGAGAGCGCGAGCGCGCCCGTGGCGATCGCGCCGACCGCGAGCGCGCCCGTCACGCCCCATCCCGCCCACGGGATCGACTTGGGCGGCGGGGGCGGCGGGGTCACGGGCCCCGTGCTCGTCGTCGCGGGCGTCGTCGCCGTGGCCGTGGGCAGCGCCGTGGGGGCGGTCCCGGTCTCGGTCGGCTTCGTGATCTCGGCGAGGTCGAGCGTCACCCGCTCGGAGTCGAAGCTCGCGACCTCGATGAGCTTCGACGCGCTCGTGCGCCCTTCTTTCGTCGCCACGATCCGGTGGCGACCGGGGTTGACGAGGATCGGCTTCGCGAAGGGCGTCTTGCCGACGGGCACGTCGTCGATCGTCACGTCGGCGTCCGGGACGCTCGTCGTGATCTCCACGCGCGCGACGCGGGTGCGCAGCTTCTCGATGTCCTTCTCCACGTCGGCGCGGCGCTTCGGATCGATGTTGGCGCCGCCCGCGGCCAGGTACTTCTCGAACGAGATGAGCGCGTTCGCGTAGTCCTGAAGCTGGAAGTAGACGTTCCCGATGTTGTAGAGGACGTTGTAATTCGGGGCGAGCTCGTTGGCGCGGCGGAACTCGACGAGCGCGGCGCGGTAGTCGCCTTCGCCGAAGAGCTCGATGCCACGCTTGAAGCGCCGCGACGCTTCTTCCTTGGCTTCCTTCGTGGGCTCGGCCTGCTTCTCTGCGGGGGCCGGGGTGGGGGCCCCGCCTGCGGGCTGCTGGGCCGACACGACGAGGGGGATGACGGGGAGCGAGAGGGCGACCGCGAGGGCGATGCGTCGGGATTTCTTCATCACTGGTACGGGTTGTTCGGGTCGACGGTGCGGTTCGTCTTCTTGGTGCCGCCGGCCTTCATCGGATCTTCGGCGGTCGGGGGCGGCTGCGGAACGAAGATGACCTTGGTTTTTTCCTTCGCGGTGTCCGCGGGGGGCGTCGTCGTCGCCAGGGGCGTCGCGGCTTGCTGCTCGAGGACCATCTCGATCGTGCGGTTCTTGTCGAACGTCACGTCGCGGCTGCGCGCGGTGAAACCGGTGGCCTCTGCCTTGATGATATGCGTCTTGTCCTCGCGGGGAAACTTGCCGGCGTACGGGTTCGTCGCGAGCTCCTTGCCGTCGAGGAAGATCTTCGCGGAGGGTGGCGTGACGGTGATCGTGACTTCGACTTCGCTCGAGACCGGCGCGACCGTCGCCTGGGGCGGCGGCGCGGGCGGGGGCTTTTGCGTCATGAACCAGACGCCCACGCCTACCGCGGCCACGCCGATGAGCGCGACCGCGCCGAACAGCCCGCGCTTCGATCCCGCGGCGGCCTGCGAGCCCGTGTTCGTCGCGGCCGCCGTCGAGGCCGTGAGCGAGGTGGGCGACGAGACGCCGTTCGTGCGCCGCGTGCCGGGCGAGGAGAGATCCTGGCTCGACATCGCCTCGCGCGCGCCCGTCCGATCGACCGACATCGGGCCCGACGCCGCGCTGCCGTCGAGGTGCGGCAGGTTGATCGACTGGAACTCCGTCGTCGCCAGCGACTTCGCGGCCTTGAGCTGCGCCTCGACGATCTGCCTGATCTTCGAGCGGTTCTCGTCGAAGTGCTTCGCGACGAGCTTGCCGACCTCGCGCAGCGAGCTCTTGTCGCCCATCTCATCGAGCAGCTCCTCGAGCGCGGTCGCGAGATCCGTCGAGGTCGCGTACCTGTCCTCGCGGCGCAGCGCGAGCGCCTTCATCACGATCTTCTCGAGGCCCTCGGGCACGTTCGGATCGACCGAACTCGGCGCGGGGATGTCGCCGTTGATGAGGCGATGCAGGACCGTGAGATCGGGGATGCCCTTCCAGAGGCGCCGGCCCGTCGCGGCCTCCCAGAGCATCACGCCCGCGGAGAAGATGTCCGCGCGCCTGTCGACGCGCTCGCCGCGCGCCTGCTCGGGCGCCATGTACGCGACTTTGCCCTTCACCACGCCGAGGCGCGTCTCGGCCGACGAGTTCATCGCCTTCGCGATGCCGAAGTCGACGACCTTGACCTGCCCGTCGTACGTGACGAACACGTTGTGCGGCGTGACGTCGCGATGCACGACGTTGAGCGGCGTGCCATCGAAATCGGTCAGCTCGTGCGCGTGGTGCAGGCCGGAGAGCATGTCGACGATGATGCGCAGGTGCATCGCGAGCGTGAGCCCGCCGTCGCGGCCGATCCGGTGCAGGATGCGGTTGAGCGGCTGGCCTTCGAGGTACTCCATCGCGATGAAGTACCGATCGCCCTCCTGACCGACCTCGTTCGTCTGCACGACGTTCGGGTGGGACAGCCGCGCCGCGAGCCGCGCTTCATCGAGGAACATGCCGAGGAACTCGGGATCCGTCGCGAGCTGCGGGCGGATCTGCTTGATCACGCAGAGCTTGTTGAACCCTGCAGGTCCCTGCACGACGGCCAGGTAGACCTCGGCCATACCGCCATGGCCGAGCTCGGCGATGAGCCTGTATTTGCCGAGGGTATTGGCCTCGGGCCCCTTCGTGACGCTGGACCCCTCCATGGTCGACATTCACCTCGCTGGAGAGCCGGATCGGATGAGGGCGTGCGTGCTCCAGTACGCACCCCCACTGCAAAGCATGCTACCGAAGATTGCCCCTGGATCGCAATCGATGCGAGTTTTTGGTACGCAAAAAAAAACGGGCACACCGTTCGAGCCCGAAGCGTGGATCCAGGCTCGCATCGAGCCGGTGGCGCAGGGTACATCGATCATCCATGCGCCCCGCGCGAAGACCGATAGGTAGGTGCTCGCGAGGCGTGGCTCGCATCCCGACGACCGCCCGGGCGGCGGTTGACGGAGGGGCCCGAGGTCGGGCACCGTGGGCGCTCGTCGATCGACGGGAGGCGCACATGGCGACAAGGGCGGGTGTCGGTTTCTCGAACGAATCGTCCTCCACAGACGCGGGGACCGCGGCCGCGCAAGAGGCGCTGCGCGCGCTCGGCGGAGGCGAGGCGGACATCGTCTTCGTGTTCGCGTCGACGAACCACGACTACGGCAAGCTCCTGCCCGCGATCCGGAAGATCACGGGCCCGGTGCCGCTCGTCGGCTGCTCGACCGCGGGCGAGTTCACGAGCGCGCACGTCGGGCACGGCTCGGTCGCCGTGATGGCGATCAAGAGCGACGCGATCCGCTTCCGCGTGGGCTTCGGCCGGAACCTCAAGGGCCAGCGGCACGGCGCGACCCTCGAGGCGCTCAAGGCGTTCGCGGCGGAGCACCGCGCCGCGCGCGCGGCCGGCTTCCCGCACGCGACGTGTATCGTGCTGAGCGACGGGCTCGCCGGGCAGGGCGAGGACATCGTGGAGGGCGTGCACGCGTCCGCGGGCATGCTCGCGCAGGTCGTCGGCGGCGCCGCGGCGGACGACGCGAAGTTCGCGCGGACCGACGTGTTCCTCGACGATCGGCACCACACGGACGCGCTCGTCGTGGTGTACGCGTTCTCGAGGACGCCGATCGGCATCGGCGTGCGCCACGGCCTCTCGCCCGCGTGCCCGAGCATGATCGTGACGCGCGCCGCGGGGAACGTGATCCACGAGATCGACGGCCGCCCGGCGCTCTTGGCCTACGAGCGGTTCGCGGCGGGGATCGGCGAGCCGATCACGCCGGCGACCCGCGACGCGTTCATGATCACGCACGAGCTCGGCATGCTCACGTCGAGCGGCGAGTACAAGATCCGGGCGCCGCTCACCGCGAACGAGGACGGCTCGATCGTGATGGCCTCCGAGGTGCCGGTGGGCGCGAGCGTCACGATCATGCGGGGCAGCGAGGAGAAGCTCGTCTCGGCGGCGGAGCACGCGGCGCGCAGCGCGCTCGCGAACCTCGCGGGCGGCAAGCCGGGCGCGGTCCTGGTCTTCGACTGCATTTGCCGCCGGATCTTCCTCGGCGAGCAGTACAAACGTCAGGTCGACGCGTTCCGCTCGGTGGTGGGCCAGGACGTGCCGCTGATCGGCTGGGAGACGTACGGCGAAATCGCGCTCACGCCGGGACAGCAGTCCGGGTGGCACAACTCGACCTCCGTCGTCGCGATCCTGCCCGATTGACGGTTCGACTTTCCGGGTTGAAAAACGGGGCGACCGATCCGAAGCTGAGAAGCGGAGAGCAAGTGGCTGACAAGACGGAATCGAACGAGCAAAAAGAGCGCGATCCTGCGGCCCGCCGCGCGGTCACGCGGCGCAAGATCGACGTCTACCTCGATCGCATCGTCGCGGACGTCGAGGCCATCGCGCGCGGCGACGACGGGCGCGACCTCGCGGCCCCGCCGTCCGACGAGCCCCGCGCGGCGCGCCTGCACGCGGCGCTCTCCACGCTCGTCGAGTCGAACCGGAAGGCCGGACGCGGGGTCACCGCCGCGACGCGGATGCGCACGATCGGCCATCAGGTCGCGGGCACCTTGGCGGAGCTGCTCGCGAGCACGCGCCAGCAGGCCGCGAGCGGCAGCCAGCAAGCCGCGATGGTCAACGACATCACGACGACCATCGAGGAGCTCAACGAGGTCGGGATCCAGAACGTCGAGAAGGCCGAAGGGATCATCCAGATCGCCGAGCAATCGGAGCAGATCTCCCAGGATGGCCAGCGCGACGTCGTCGCCGCGATCGAGGGCATCGATCGCCTGCGCCAGCAGGTCGAGCTCATCGCGGCCAAGATCCTCGATCTGACCGAGCGCACGCAGCAGATCGGCGAGATCATCAGCAGCGTCAACGAGATCGCCGAGCAGAGCAAGCTGCTCGCGCTGAACGCGTCGATCGAGGCCGCGAAGGCCGGCGAGCACGGGCGCGGGTTCGCCGTCGTCGCCCTCGAGATCCGGACGCTCGCCGAGCAGTCGAAGCAAGCGACGCAGCAGGTGCGCTCGATCCTCGGCGAGATCCAGAAGGCGAGCCACAGCGCGGCGATGGTCACGGAGGAGGGCTCGAAGGCCGCGACCGAGGGCAGCTCGAAGGTGCGCCGCATCGGCGAGCGCCTCGGGCAGCTCGTCTACGTGATCAACCAGACGACCCGCGCGGCCCGACAGATCACGGGGGCGATGCGGCAGCAGAGCCTCGGCCTCGAGCAGATCGCCCAGGGCATGAAGCAGATCAACATGGCCACGCAGGAGACGAAGCTCAGCGTGGAGCAGGCCGAGGCGGCGCTCGATCGGCTGAGCCGGTTGACGGAGCCGATCCGGGTCCAAGACCACGGCACGGAGGCTTGAGCTTGGACGGCGGGGTGACGAACCTCGTCCTCACGCGGATGGGCGGCCGCCCGTGCGCGATCTCGTGCGAGCACGTGGTCGAGATCATCCCGCGTGTGCAGCTCGATCACGTGCCCGACGCGCCTTCCGAGGTGCTCGGCGTGATCAACCTGCGCGGCCGCGTGGTGCCGGTGATCGATCTCCGCCCGCGGCTCTCGCAGAAGAAGCCGCTGCCGTTCTACCAGCACCTCGTCATCGTCCGTGGCCCGAATGGAAAACTCCTCGGGCTCGCGGTCGACGAGGTCCGGGACGTGGTGACGGTGCAGGAGGACGCGATCGAGAAGCCGGGGGAGATCGGCGGGGTACGTTCGCCGGGCGTCGTGCGTATCGAGGACGATCTCGTGCTCGTGCTCGGTCCGGAGGACGCCTACCATGGCTCGAGCTGAGGGCCCGCGCGCCCCGGATCCGGGGGTCGTGCGTCGCCTCGGCGATCTGGTCCGCACGCGGACGCGCCTGCAGATGCGACCTCGCAACCTGGAGATCATCGAGCGCGTGGCCGAGCGTCGCGCCGCCGAGCGCGGCGCCACCGCGGACACCTACCTCGAGCACGTGATCCTCGCGCACGACACGGCCGAGCTCGAGCACTTCATCGCGGAGCTCACGGTCGGCGAGACCCATTTCTTCCGCGGCCCTCCGCAGTTCGAGGCGCTCCGCAACGAGATCGCCCCCGCGCTCGTGCACAAGCG
Organism: Polyangium spumosum; assembly: GCF_009649845.1. NCBI lineage: Bacteria > Pseudomonadati > Myxococcota > Polyangiales > Polyangiaceae > Polyangium > Polyangium spumosum. Next base: position 370,802 of record NZ_WJIE01000001.1, on the reverse strand, counting down.
GCGTGGCGCTCGCATGATCACCGCGCTCTCGGCTGGCTGCGCCACGGGCGAAGAGGCCTACTCGCTCGCCATCGTGCTGCGCGAGGCCGCCGTGAACGACGCGTTCCGGATCGAGGTCACCGGCATCGACATCAACGCGCGCGCTCTGCAGAAGGCCGAAGCCGCGCGGTACTCGGCCTGGTCGCTCCGCGACGTGCCCGAGGTCGCGCGCCGCCTCTACTTCCGCACCGAGGGCGACACCTTCCACCTCTCCGAGGACGTGCGCCGCCTCGTGCGTTTCCGCCGCTTCGGGCTCACCGAAGGCCCGCTCGTCGACGTCTTCCCGCAGGGCTTCGACCTCATCCTCTGCCAGAACGTCCTCTACTACCTGGAGCCCGAGGCGCGGCCCGAGGTGATCGCCTCGCTCGCGGCCGCGCTCGCGCCGGGCGGCGTCCTGATGTTCGGCCCCGTGGATCACGCGGGCGACGTGCCCGGATGCCGCTCCGTGCACGTCGGCGAGGTGGTGATCCACGAGCGCTTCGGGCCCGTGTCCGTGCCACCTTCCTCGCCACGCGGGCGACGGTACGCGGGCCTCTCGATCCCGCCCTTGCCCGCGCTCCGTGCGCAGGGCGCGGCCGAGCCTCCGGCGTTCGCGACGCCGCCTGCCGCCTCACCCGAGCCTGCGCCGGAGGACGCGCCCTCGCTCGCGAGCGCCTTCGCCCGCGCCGACGCTGGGGATCTGCAGGCCGCCCTCGAGGAGCTCGAGGCGCTGCTCGAAGAGGAGCCCGAGGAGCCCCGCGCGCACCTGCTCGAGGGGCTGCTCCTGGTCGAGCTCGGCGGCTTCGAAGCAGCGCTCGACGCCTTCCGCCGCTGCGTGTACCTCGATCCCTCGATGATGCTCGCTCACGCGGGCGCGGCCGTCGCTGGGCTCCGCCTCGGCCGCCCCGATCTCGTCGAACGCCACGCCGCACGCCTGCGCGCCTTCACGGTCGCGCGTGGCAGGAGCGTCGACGCGCCGATCGAGGGATGGGACGGCATGACCGTGGGCCGGTTGCTCCGGCTGTTTCGAGACACCGAGATCCAATGAGCGCCCGGGAAGAGAGCGTCTACGAGAAGCTGCGCACCTCGCTCGCCGAGCTCGAGGAGAAGTTGCGCGAGGGCAAGAGCGGCGAGCGTGAGGTCCACCCGCGCATCCTCGCCGAACGTACCCGACGCATCGCGCGCGAGCCGACGCGCCTCGATCGCGCGCCCGACTCGATAAGCTGCATCGTCTTCGAGCGGAGCGGGCGGCGGTACGCGGTGCAGCTCGAGTCCGTCGACGAGGTCGGGCCGATGAGCCGGATCACGCGTGTCCCCGGCGTGCCGGCGTATTTTCTCGGCGTCGCGGCGCGCCGCGGTCGTATCGTCGCCGTCGTCGATCTGCCGCTGCTCTTCACGCCCGACGCGCGCTCCGAGACGGACGCCGAGCACCTCGTCATGGCGTCCAACGCAGAGGTCGTCTGCGCGGTCGCGGCGGACGCGCTGCACAACATCATCGACGTCAACCGCCGCACGATCGCCAAGGCCATGCCCACGTTCCCCCCGCTGGTCCAGCGTCACACGCTGGGCGTGCTCGAGGATCGCACCGTCGTCCTCGATCTCGGATCGCTCCTCTCCGACCGCTCCTTGCGGGTCGAGGAGCGCGGCTGATGGCCCTCGACGACGCGGCGTTCGAGGCCCTCTGCGAGACCCTCCGCAACGAGGCCGTCGAGCAGGTCGAGCGCATCGGGACGGCGCTGCTCCTCGTGGAGCGCGGCGCCGAGGGCAGCGCGCGCGAGCAGCTCATCGACGAGGCCTTCCGGCAGGCGCACAACATGAAGGGCGCCGCGAGCTCGCTCGGCTTCGGCCACACCGCGCGCCTCGCGCACGCGATCGAGTCGGTCCTCGCCTCGCTGCGCGCCATGGACCACGAGCGCGCGCCCGAGGTCTTCGACACGCTGAACGCGGGCCTCTCGACCGTGCACCACGCGCTGCGCGTGGATCCGAGCCCGGATGCGGATCCGGTCATCATGGAAGCGATCGAGGGGCTCGAAGCCGTGCTCTCCATCTCGAAGCCCTCGCCGGGCCTGCCCCTGCCTGCCCCTCCACCGCCGCCCGTCGTGCGGCCGGCCGACGGCATCACGGTCGCCACGCGATCCAGGAGCCCGCAGTCCATCCTGCGGCAGCACCGGATGGCCGAGGGCTCCGCGCCGTCGCGCAACGTGAGCGCGGGCTACAGCGAGCCGAAGACCAAGCACAGCGAGCCGCCCCCGCACCCGCAGGCGAGCGTGCCCCTCGCGCCGCCGCATTACGCCGATACGCCGCTCCCCGCGGGCTTCGCGCCGCCGCCGGCCGGGTTCAGCCCGCCCGCGGCGGTCCCGTACGGCGCGCCGACGGGGTACGTGGCGCGCGGGGAGATGCCCCTCCAGGGCGGGCTCACGCCGCCGCCCGCGCCTGCGTTCACGTCCGGACCCTCGGGCAGCGCGCCCGGCACCTCGAGCGGAAGCGCGCCCGGCACCTCGGCTGGCGCGCCCGGCACCTCGGCGGGTGTCGCCGTCTCGGCGGCCCGCTCGATGGCCGGCGGAGAGCGCAGCCCGAGCCCGACGGGGCAACTGCCGCGTATCCAGAGCGCCACGCCGCTCCGCGCGAGCAGCGAAGAGACGCTGCGCGTCTCGATGAAAAAACTCTCGGCGCTCATGGCGCAGGTCGGCGAGTTGCTGGCCGCGCGCGTGAGGACCGATCAGCGCCTCGCCGAGCTGCGCGCCGTCCTCTCTGCGGAGGAGGAGCGCCTCAAGGCGCAGACTGCGATCCGCGCGATGGTCCGCGACGAGGCACCGGCCAAGCTCGAGGGCTGGTCCGAGCGGCTCGTCGAGGTCCAGAACGAGGACCTCGAGCACGAGCGCCTGCTCGTGCGCAGGCTGCGCGAGATCGTGCGCGCCTTCGAGGCCGACGCGCTCCAGTCGACGATCCTCTCGGGCCAGCTCCAGGAGGACATCCGCCGCATCCAGACCTTCCCCCTCGCGAGCGTGCTCGAGCCCTTGCCGCGCGCGGTCCGCAACATGGCGCGCGAGAGCGGCAAGATGGTCGACCTCGTCATCACCGGCGCCGAGCTCGAGCTCGACAAGAAGGTCCTCGAGGAGCTGCGCGATCCGCTCTACCACCTCCTGCGCAACGCGATCGATCACGGCTGCGAGCACCCGTCCGTCCGCTCGGCCGCGGGCAAACCTTCACGCGGCACGATCCGCATCCGCGCCGAGCATCGCGGCGACGTCGTCACCATCACGGTGAGCGACGACGGCCCCGGCGTGGACATCGCCGGCGTGCGTCGCGCGGCGATCGCCTCGGGCCTCGCGAGCCAGCTCGAGGCGGCGGAGATGCCCGAGCATCGTGTCCTCGAGCTGCTCTTCGCGCCGGGCCTCACCACGCGATCCGAGGTCGGCGAGCTCTCGGGCAGGGGCGTCGGCCTCGACGCGGTCCGCACCAACATCGAGCGGCTCCACGGCACCGTCACCGTCGAGTCGCGGCAGGGCGTGGGCACCTCCTTCGTCATCGTCCTGCCCCTCACGATCTACGTCGTTCATTCGTTGCTCCTGCGCGTCGGCGAGGAGCAGTTCGCCATGCCGATCTCCTCGATCCAGCGCATCTTGCGGATCAGCGCGTCGGACGTGCTGGAGGTCGAGCGCACCCACGCGATCGTCGTTGATGGCCGGCCGATCGCGCTCGTCCCGCTGGCGACGCTCCTCGGCCTCCCGGTCGAGTTGCCTCCGCCGCCCGAGCGGATCCCGGTGCTCGTCATCGGCATCGGCGAGACTCGCTGCGCGCTCGCGGTCCGGGAGATCGTCAGTGATCAAACGGTCCTGGCGAAAAACCTCGAACCGCCGCTCGTTCGCGTACGAAACATCGCCGGCGCGACCATCCTGGGGGACGGCCGCGTCGTGCTCATGTTAAATCCCATCGATCTCCTCCGCTCGGCCTCCGGACGCGACGCCGACCGCTTCCGGGCGCTGCTGCCGAGGGTCGAAAACCGCCCCAAGCCGAGGCTCCTTTTGGTCGACGATTCATTCACCACCCGCGCGCTGGAGCGATCGGTGCTCGAGGTCGCCGGCTTCGACGTCGTCGCGGTCGCCGATGGCAACGAGGCGCTCTCTGCGCTCGAGCTCGAGACGTTCGACATCGTCGTGAGCGACGTCTCGATGCCCGAGATGTCCGGCCTCGACCTCTGCGCCAACATCCGGCAGAACGAGCGGCTCCGCAGGCTCCCGGTCGTGCTGGTCACGTCGCTCGGCTCCGACGATGATCGCCGCGCCGGTCTCGCCGTCGGCGCCGACGCCTACATCGTGAAGAGCGAGTTCGATCACGAGGTGTTCGTGAAGACCGTGAACGAGCTCGTGGGGAGGGCTTGATGGCACGCGTTCTCATCGTCGACGACTCGGTCGTGATGCGCGACATCGTGCGCGCGCACCTCGCCGGACTCGCGCTCGATCTCGAGGTCGCGAGCAACGGGGAGGACGCGCTCGCGCGCATCGGCAGCGCGAGCCAGCCCTTCGATCTCGTCATCACCGACTACGCGATGCCCAACATGAACGGGCTCGAGCTCTCGCGTCGCGTGAAGGAGCGGGGAGGCACGCTCGCGCCGAAGATCATCCTCATCAGCGCGAACAAGGAGCTGCGCGAGCGGGATCTCCTGGCCACGGGGTACGTCGACGCCTTCTTCCCGAAGCCCGTCGACGGCACGCAGCTCGCCGCGCGGGTCTCCATGATCCTCGCGCTCACCGTCCCGTCTGCGCCCGTCGTCCCTTCGAGTCGCCGCGCGCGCCCCGTGATCCGCGTGGTCATCGCCGATGACACCGAGGTCGGCCGCACGCTCCTCGCGCGTGTCCTCAAGGCCGATCCCGAGATCGACGTCGTCGGCATGGCCCGCGACGGCCAGGGCGCCGTCGACCTCGCCGTGCGCGAAAACCCGCAGATCATCCTCCTCGACGCGATGATGCCCGGCCTCGACGGCGTCGCGGCCACCCGCCGCATCATGGCCCTCGCGCCGACCCGCGTCGTCATCGTCTCCGATCAGCAGGGCAGCCGCCCCGCCGCGCAGATCTTCGCGGCCACCGAGGCCGGCGCGCTCGACGTGATCGCGCGGCCCGCCTGGGGGGATCCCATGGGCCCGCAGGCCGTCGCGTTGCGCGACAAGATCAAGATGCTCGCCGAGATCCCCGTGGTCCGCCGCTGGGCCGACGGTCCACGTTCGGTCCGCTCGCGACGCGGCTCGAGCCTCCGCTCCTTCAACCGCGCCACGGCCATCGGCATCTGCGCCTCCACGGGCGGCCCTGCGGCCATCGCCGCGCTCTTGCCGGGCCTCGCGGGGGTCGTCTCTTCGGTCCCGATCCTCATCGTTCAGCACGTGCTCGCGGGCTTCGACGAGGCGCTCGCCGAGTGGCTCGCGGAGGTCACGCAGCTCCCCGTTCGCCTCGCCACGCACGGCATGCCCTTGCGCGGTGGGGTCATCGCGCTCGCCCCGGAAGGCAAGCACCTCGTCGCGCAGTCGCCTCTCACGATCGGCGTCATCGAGGGCCCGCCCGTCGGCAACCACCGACCTTCGGGCACGCCGCTCTTCGAGTCGCTCGCGCGTCATTTCGGCGACGGCGCGCTCGGCGTGATGCTCACGGGGATGGGCAGCGACGGCGTCGAGGGCCTGCGCGCGCTCAAAGCGGCCGGCGGAAGTGTGCTCGTCCAGTCGCCGGACTCCTGCGTCGTGAGCGGCATGCCTGGCGCCGCGATTTCTCGTGGATACGCGGACGCCGTGCTCTCTCTCGACGAGCTCGGCCCCGAAATCGCCGAGCGCGTCCGGGCACCGGCGCGCTCGCGTCATTGAAGGAGCCAAGAACTGGTATGGTTCCCCCGATGCAGGAGCCGGAGCTCCCGGAGCGGCTCGGGAAGTATCAGATCATTCGCAGGCTCGCCTATGGCGGCATGGCCGAGGTGCTCCTCGGTCGCCTCGCGGGGACCGACGGCTTCATCAAGGAGGTCGTCGTCAAGCGCGTGCTGCCGCAGTACGCGTCGAACAGCGAGTTCATCGCGATGTTCCGGGACGAGGCGCGCATCACGTCGCGCCTTCACCACGGCAACATCGTGCAGGTCGTCGAGTTCGCCGAGGAGGGGGGCCAGCACTACCTCGTGCTCGAGTACGTCGACGGCCCGAGCCTCGGCGCCACGCTCTACGAGCTCCGCAAGCGCGGCGAGCGCCTCAGCATCCCGGAGGTCGCGCACATCGCCGTCGAGACCGCGCGCGGCCTCGACTACGCGCACCACAAGCTCGGCGAGGACGGGAGGCCCTTGCTCATCGTCCATCGCGACGTGAGCCCGTCGAACATCCTGCTCTCGCGCGAGGGCGTCGTGAAGCTCGCCGACTTCGGCATCGCCCGCGCGCGCGAGCGGCTCTCGCCCACGCAAGGCGGCGCCGGCACGCTGAAGGGCAAATTCGCGTACATGGCGCCCGAGACCATCCTCCGCGGCCGCCTCGACGCGCGCTCCGATCTCTTCTCGTTCGGCGTGGTCCTCTTCGAGATGCTCACCGGCAAGAGCGCGTTCACCGGCGAGACCGAGGCGCACACCATCCAGCGCGTCACGACCGAGGATCTGCCTCCTGCGTCGAGCCAGAACCGCGCGGTCCCGCCCGAGTTCGACGAGATCGTGAGGCGCCTGCTCGATCGCGACCCGGACAACCGCCCCTCGCGTGGCCTCGAGATCGTCGACGCCATCGCCAACCTCCGCCTCCACACCTCGCCGCCGCCGAGCGAGCTGCTCATGGAGACCATCACGCGCCTCTTCCCGATCCACCGTCACGAGGCCCGCGATCGCGCCACGGTTCGTCCGGCGAAACCTCGTGTCATCGTCGTCGACGAGTCGCGCACGTTGCGCGCCCTCGTCCGCGCGAGCCTCGGCCAGCGGTACAACGTCATCGAGGCCTCGACGGGGGACGAGGCACGGGCCGCGATGCGGGGCGCCGTGCCCGACGCGGTCGTCTGCCAGCGGACGCTCCAGGGCATGTCGGGGCTCGAGCTCTGCCATTCGATGCGGGAGAACCCGCGCCTCGCGGACGTCCCGTTCATCCTGCTCGCCTCCGACATCACGCCGGAGCTCGAGGCCGAGGCTCGCGTGGTGGGCGTGCAAGCGGTGCTGCCCAAGCGCTTCGATCCGCGCCAGCTCGAGGCTACGCTGCAGAAGATCCTGGAGTCGTGACGCGGGCCGTTCGCCGCGCTCGTCCGTCACGTCCGGGGGAGGGGAAGGGGAGCGCGCCATGAACGAAACGGAACGCCTGTTCCGACATCGACCTCGCTCCGACGAGGAGCTCTACGAGCGCCTCGCGGAGATCTCGACGGCCGAGCTCCGCAGGGACCTCGTCGCGCGCCTCGCGGCCCACGGCGCGCTCCCGCGCGAGGTCCCGATCTACGTACGCGCCTTCTCCTTCGTCGGCCTCACGGCCTCGGATCTGCCTGCGCTCACCCGCGTGTTGCTCGACGTGGGCGCGCCGATCGAGGGTCGCGCCGTCGCGCTCGCGCTCGTGCGATCGGTCGATCCCGGGCGCGCGCAGGAGCTCGCGCGATCCGTCACGCAGGCCGAGCTCCTCGCGATGAACGACGCGCAGCTCCTCGTGGTCATCGCGGGCCTCTCCGCGACGCCCGCGCGCCTGCCCGAGATCACCGAGAAGGTCGCCCGCCAGCCGCGCGAGTCCCGCCTCGCGCGCTTCGAGCAGATCGATCGCCTGCGCAAGCGAGCCAAGGTCCCCGCGGCCTTCCTTTACGAGGACCTCGTTCGTCGCGACGACCTCGGCATCGGCGACGTGGCCGTCGATCGTATCGTCGGGGAAGGCGGCGCGGCTGCCCTGTGGCTCTGCGAGTCGCTCTGGCACGAGGCGTCGAGTGACACCTCGCGCGCGCGCTGGGCCGACGTCCTCGCCCGCGTGTTTCGTTCGTCGGGACGTGCTGCCGCGGAGGAGGGCCCGCGCGCCCTCGCGTTCGCCTCCGATCCGGACGTGGACGGCGCGCGTACGGCCGTGCTCTCCGTGGAGAGCCCGATCGACGGGTCGCTCACGCTCGCCCGTGTCCACGTCGACGGGAGCGGCGCCCTCGTGGATGGCGCGCTCACGACGCTCGCCGATGAGCGGGACCTCGAGGACTGGCTCTCCGAAGGCCCGGCGATCTTGCCACGTGTCCCCGCGGAGACGGCCTCGATCACCGCCTGGGTCGAGCGAGCCACGCGTCGCACGCGCACGCCGCCGCGCTCTGCGCTGCACCTCTTCGCCGCGGCTTGCTGGTTCTCGCTCGCGGCGCGCGGCTAATCGACGATCGCGTCGTCCACCTCGACGCCCACGGGGCAGTGATCGCTGCCCGTCACGTGGGGCGAGAGGAACGCGCGCCGCATGTGCTTCGCTGCGCCTTCCGACGCGAGCACGTAGTCGATGCGCCACCCCACGTTCTTCGCGCGCACGCCGAACCTCTGGCTCCACCACGAGTAGTGCCCGGGGCCCTTTTCGAATGCGCGGAACGTGTCCACGTAGCCGGCGCGGATCCACCGATCGAGCTCCTCGCGCTCCTCGGGCGTGAACCCGCTCGTCTTCACGTTCTCCTTGGGCCGGGCGAGATCGATCTCGCGGTGCGCCGTGTTGAAATCGCCCATCACCAGGATCGGCTCGCCGCGGCGCCGCGCGGGCTCGAGCACGTCGAAGAGGCGCCGGTAGAACGCGAGCTTGAACGGGATGCGGCTGTTGTCGCGGTTCGGCCCGCTCCCGTTCGGGAAGTACACGTTCGCCAGCGTGAGCCGCCCGAAGCGCGCGATCTGCACGCGCCCCTCGGCGTCGAACGACGTGTCCTTCATCGACGTCGTGATCCGATGCGCCGGCAGGCGCGACAGGAGCCCCACGCCGCTGTAGCCCGGCCGCTCGGCCGCGGAGAAGGCCGAGAGCCACCCGCCGCCGATCGACGCGAGGCACGGCCCGAGCTGCTCCTCGCGCGCGCGTACCTCCTGGATCCCCACGATGTCGGCCTGCTCCTTCGCGAGCCAGTCGCAGAAACCCTTGCCGAGGACCGAGCGCAGCCCGTTCACGTTCCAGCTCACGATCTTCATGGGTGAGACTGCTCTCTAGGGTTTGGCCGGGCCATGTCAAGGAAAACCGGTCTTCTTCCTTCGGCTCGAGCGCTCGTCTGGTTTTTACCTGCGCGCTTCTTCGCGTGTCGAATGCACCCGGACATCCATCGAGGAGGCACTCGCATGCACACGCGCGCTCTCGCCATCGCCCTTTTGATCCCCGCCGCGCTCGCCACCACGTCCTGCCGCAAGCAAGCCGAGATGACGACGGCCGAGGCGCTGCAAGCCGTGCAGGAGGCCAGCACCTCCGGCGACGCGGAGAACGTCACCGCGGGCAGCATCGAGATCACCACCGACTTCACCATCGGTCAGGCCGCCGAGGCCGCGGCGCAAGAGATCCGCGACTTCGTGACCTCGCAGCTCCCGTGCGCGGCCGTGACCCTCACGGGCGCGACGCTCGAGGTCGAGTACGGCAAGAACCCCGGGAGCTGCACCTACAAGGGCAACACGTACAGCGGCAAGCACGCGATCACGGTGACGAAGAACGACATGGACGACGTCGTCGTGAACCATACGTGGACGAAGCTTTCGAACGGCCGCGTGGAGGTCAGCGGCACGGCCGAGGTCACGTGGAGCGCGGCCGAGGAGACGCGGCACGTCGCGCACGAGCTCGACTGGACGCGCCTCTCGGACGGCAAGACGGGCAAGGGGACGGGGGATCGGACGCAGCGGCCGCTCGAGGGTGGGCTCGTCGAGGGGTTCCAGGTCGACGGCGCGCGGTCGTGGACGAGCCAGGGTGGGACGTGGGATCTCGCGATCGAAGGGGTGCAGTTCCGCTGGGCCGATCCCGTGCCGCAGGCGGGGACCTACAGGCTCGCCGATCCCAAGGAGCGCTCGCTCTCGATGACGTTCGATCGCGTCGACGAGGACACGATCAAGGTCACCCTGACGAGCGGCGCGAAGACGTTCTCGTTCGACGTCTCGAAGGGCGGGGCCGTCTCCGAGTCCTGAGCGTCGAGTGTCCGGGGGAGGGGAGACAAAAGCGAAACAGCCGAACCCTTTCGGGATCGGCTGTTTCGTTTGCTGCATTCAGTCGAGCGGGGTGGACGGGACTCGAACCCGCGGCCTCCGGCGTGACAGGCCGGCGTTATAACCGACTTAACTACCACCCCAATGTGGCAACTGCGTCGTCGCTGTTTCGTTCTTGCTGAACGGCGCCGGTATCTACCAGCCTTGTTTCCGTTTTGCAAGCCCTGTTTTCTTTTTTTCTTTCCCGGTCCGGCTCGTTGGAGCGAGCCGGGTGGGCGGGACAGGGGTCGAACCTGCGACCATCGGCTTGTAAGGCCAACGCTCTACCGCTGAGCTACCCGCCCCGACGGAGAGGCCGCGGAGTCTACTCGGGGGGTCTCATCCGTCAAGGATTATTTTTCTGGGGCGGAACGCACCACGCCAAACTTCCGCCTGCCCGGACAATCGGGCTAGAGTCGAGCCGCGGGCGTACGCAAATCTCGTGCGCCCTGGCCGCGTCGCGCGGCCCGAGGAGGATTGGAGAGTCGCATGACGGAGCGGATCGGCATTCTCGCTGGCTGGGAGCAGTCCTTCCCCCAGGCGTTCATCGACCGGTGCAACAAGGTCCCCGGCATCCACGCGGAGTTCGCGAAGATCGGAGGCACGCCGGAGCGCTTCGTCTCCCCGTACCGCGTGCTCGTCGACCGCATCAGCCAGGAGGTCAAGCACTACCGCTTCTACCTCAAGGCCGCGGCCCTCGGCGGCGCCTACGTCATCAACGATCCCTTCTGGTGGAGCGCCGACGACAAGTTCTTCGGCTACTCGCTCGCCTCGCGCCTCGGCGTCGCCACGCCCCGCACGGTGATGCTCCCGCAGAAGGACTACATCCCCGCGATCGACAAGAGCCGCTCGCTCCGCAACCTCGAGTACCCCCTGAACTGGGAGGCGATCGTCGACTACGTGAAGTTCCCCGCGATCCTCAAGCCCGCCGACGGCGGCGGCTGGAAGGACGTGAGCGTCGTGCGTACGCCGGCCGAGCTGCTCCGCGCCTACAACGACTCGAACCTCAACGTGATGACCCTGCAGGAGTTCATCGACTTCGACGACTACGCCCGCTGCATCTGCATCGGCCGCGAGCGCGTGCTCACGATCCAGTACGACCCGAAGCAGATCGGCCCGACGGGCCTCCGCGGTCGGTACATCTTCCGCGACCAGGAGCGCTGGCTCCCGCAGGACCAGCACGACCGCATCGTCAACGACGCCCTGCGCCTCAACCACGCGCTCGGCTACGACATGAACTCGGTCGAGTTCGCCATCAAGGACGGCGTGCCCTACGCCATCGACTTCACGAACCCCGCGCCCGACATGCACATCGAGCACCTCGGCCAGCGCTTCTTCGACACGGTCACCGACTGGATGGTCGAGTTCTGCGTCAAGGCCGCCAAGGAGGGCCGCACGATCCGCGACCGCTACGCCTGGAGCAAGATGGCCGCCGAGGTCGACCCCATCCGGTGGGACAGAAGCACGTGACGCTCCGCGAGCGGCCGTCGAAGCACCCCTTCACCGCCGCGCTCGACGCGGCCGTCGACCGCTACCACGACGCGCTCACGGCCTACGTGGATCGAGGAGGCGAGGATCACCTCGCCCTCCTCGATCGCATGGTGGCCCGAGGCGCCGTCTTCGCAGGCCGTCCCCTCTGCACCTTCCTCCGCCCGAACTTCGTCCTCCGCGCCCAGCACAACCTGCTCCTCGGGGCGCTGCGGCACTTCCGTAGCGCCGTCATCAAGGCGAAGGACAAGGTCCTCGCGGACCCCGCGCTCCTCGAGCTCGTGGGCCTGACCGACGGCGAGCGCAGGCTCTTCTCGTACAACCCGGCCTTCGAGTCCGTCGGCGTCGTCACGCGCCTCGACGCGATCCTCTCGGGCCCCGAGCTCTCGTTCGTCGAGCTCAACGCCGAGGGCGCCTTCGGCTCGAGCTACGCCGACAGGCTCACCGAGCTCTTCGAAGCCTTCCAGCCGATGCGCGAGTTCGCCCGCGTCTCGCCCGTCACGCCCGTCTACGCGGGCAACTCCCTCGTCGGCTCGATCCTCGACGCGTGGCACGAGTTCGGCGGGACGCACGTCCCCAAGGTCGCGGTCGTCGACTGGCAGGAGGTCGCGACGCGGACCGAGTTCGACATGATCTGCGAGCGCTTCCGGCTGCACGGCATCCCGGCCCGCTTCGTCGATCCGCGCGAGCTCGAGTACCGCGACGGCAAGCTCTCGGCGAAGGGCGAGGAGATCGATCTCGTCTACCGCCGCGTCCTCACGAGCGAGCTGCTCGGCCGCGAGGACGAGGTGCGCCCGCTCATCGAGGCGTACAAGGCGCGCGTCGTGTGCGTCGTGAACAGCTTCCGCGCCAAGCTCCTCGACAAGAAGGTCCTCTTCGCCCTGCTCTTCGATCCACGCGTGACGGCGCTCTACACGAAGGACGAAGCCGCCGCCGTGCGGAAGGTCATCCCGTGGACGAGGCGCGTCGAGGAGATGAAGACCGAGGGGCCCGACGGCGCGGAGATCGACCTCGTCCCGTGGGCTCGCGACAACCGCGCGCGCCTGGTGCTCAAGCCGAACGACGAGGTCGGCGGTCGCGGCGTGGTGATCGGCGCGAACGTGGAGAGCAGCGTGTGGGAGCGAGCGTTGAAGCTCGCGCTCGTCGATCCGTCCGTTCTCCAGCTCCGCGTTCCGCTCCCGACGTCGATGTTCCCGGAGGTCGGCGCGGCGGGCGAGCTCTACTTCTCACGGCGCCACATCGAGCTCGATCCCATCCTGTTCCGGGGCGAGCTCGGCGGTATGCTGGGCAGGTTATCCGCGACGAACATGTGCAACGTTCATGCGGGGGCGGGAACGGTCCCCACGTTCATCATCGAGGGAGATTCATGAGCACCACGGTCCAGGGTCTGCTCGACGGTCAGTTCACGCTCGGCATCGAGGAGGAGTTCCAGATCGTCCACCCCGAGACGCGCGAGCTCCGCTCGTACGTGAGTCAGCTCCTCGAAGGGGGAAAACACTCGGTCCTGCGCGAGCGCGTGCGCCCCGAGATGCACCAGTCCGTCGTGGAGACGGGCACCGGCATCTGCCGCGACATCCGGCAGGCCCGCCAGGAAATCTGCGAGCTCCGCGGCGAGCTCAGCGCCCTCGCGGGCAAGCACGGCCTGCGGATCGTCGCGGCCGGCACGCACCCGTTCAGCGACTGGAAGAAGCAAGACATCACCGACGGCGAGCGTTACAAGGTGATCGTCGAGGACCTGCAGGACGTCGCGCGCGCGAACCTGATCTTCGGCCTCCACGTCCACGTCGGCATCAAGGACAAGGAGGTCGCGATGGCGCTCGCGAACCAGGTCCGTTACTTCCTGCCGCACCTCCTCGCGCTCTCGACGAGCTCGCCGTTCTGGCTCGGCCGCGCCACGGGCCTGAAGAGCATCCGCAGCGAGATCTTCAAGCGCTTCCCGCGCACGGGCATCCCGGGTCACTTCGACTCGTACGCGCAGTTCCAGTCCTACGTCGAACTGCTCGTGAAGACGGGCTGCATCGACAACGCGAAGAAGATCTGGTGGGACGTCCGCGCCCATCCATTCTTCGACACGGTCGAGGTGCGCATCTGCGACATGACGACGCGCATCGACGACACCGTCGCGCTGACGGCCCTCATCCAGGCGCTCATGGGCAAGCTCTACCTGCTCTACCGGAAGAACCTGGGCTTCCGCGAGTACGCGCGCGAGCTCATCGAGGAGAACAAGTGGCGCGCGCTGCGCTACGGCATCGACGGCCAGCTCATCGACTTCGGCAAGCAGGCGCAGCTACCCGTACGCGTGCTCATCGGCGAGCTGCTCGATTTCGTCGAAGAAGCCGCGGTGATCTTCAAGTCCGAGGCCGATATCGACCGCATCCGCGCCATCCTCAAGGAAGGGACGAGCGCGGACAAACAGCTCGCCGTCTTCAACAAGACCGGCAACGTGCAAGCCATCGTCGATCACCTCATCGAGCAGACCGCCATGGGCGCCTGAGCCCTCGGCCGCTCCCGCTCACCCACCCGAAAAATCAAAAGATCCGAGGGCTTGGCGAGGCGTCAGGGCCCTTTCGTCACCGAGGATTTCTGTCCAGGCCCTCCACGGTGATACCGTGCGCTCGTGGGAACGAAGAGAGCGTTGCATCGGGTCGCCGCCCTCGCCATGTCGGCGCTCGTGGTGAGCGTGGGAGCCGTGAGCTGCACGTCCACGGAGTTCATCCAGGAGCCGCCGGGACAACCAACCGACCGCGCCTCGGGCGCCGTGCCCGCAGGCGCAATCGGCGTATGCAAGCGCGACGGGACGAAGCGCCCGCCCATCGTGAACGAGAAGCTCTGGGAGCACGCCAAGACGTGCACGTCGAAGACGCCCGAGAAATACATCCGCCTCGGCTACACCGACAAAGACGACCCCGGCGTCGAGCAGCAAAACGAGCAAATCCTCGCCGCGCTGAAGGAAGCCCCGAAGGAAGACGGCGGCAACAACCAGTTCGTCGCGATGCTCCGCGGCGTACGACAGCGCTCGCTGGACATCCCCGCGCTGCGCTACCGCGTCTCACGCGACACGACGTCCGCCGGCGCCTGCGACTTCACGTACATGCTCAACACGATGGGCAAGGCGCGCGAGAAGATCGAGCGCGACGCCTGCACAGCCGAGGTCTTCGACCCGGAAGAGCGCAAGGAAGTCTGCCTCTTCGACAACAGCGAGGGCCTCTGGCTGACCGCCGGTTGGGCATGTCTGATGAACGTGCGCGCGCTGGGCTCGGACCAGTCATGCCATCGTTTGTGCGCATACGATGATTACTGCGCACGGCAAGTGAGCTGCGCAGGCGCAGACATCGATCTGCTGCTCTGCGCGATGGGCGTGTGTTTGCCCGAGCAGACCGGTACGTACTGAGGGAGAGGCGGGGCATCGCCCCGCGCCCCAGGAGGGGGCTGTCCGCCCCCTCCACCCCGGACCAGGCACGGCCTGGACCGAAGGCGACAGCGCGCAAGCGCGCTGTCGACGAAGAGAGTCATTCGTAGGGGTCGGTGGTGTCGATTTTGCCGCCCGTCGGCGCAGGCACCTTCGTCGGCGGCCTCCACCACGGAGGCGGATACCAGAGGCCGTCGACGCGCTGCCAGCCACCCCCAGCGTTGTGCGGGAGGTATTTGTAGCCCGGCGAGCCGCCGTCCACGAGGCCCGCGTCGAGCGCGGCCGCGTCGCTCGCATCCGCATCGAGGGCCGCGTCGCTCGCACCTGCATCGAGGGCCGCGTCGCTCGCACCTGCATCGAGGGCCGCGTCGTCGATCGGCGCAGCCGCGCTCGCAGGAGGAGCCGCGCTCGCAGAGGGCGCAGCCGTGATCGCCGGCGCCGTCGGAGCGGGAACAGGCGCAGCCGCCACCTTCGCAGGCGGCAGGAGCCAGCGAAGCGCAGGCGGGACGAGCGGCTCGGCCATGGGCAAGTGCCCGAGCCGAAGCGCAGCCGCCGCGCCCCCGACCGACACGAAGAGCAAAAACACGAGCCACGGCCACACGGACCGCTTGCGCTTCGACGTGACGAGCGCCGTCGGCGCAGCAGCCGGGGGAGGGGGCACGCTCGGGACGACGATCGCGGGCGGCGGCGCGGGTGAAGCCCCCCCGCCGTCGAGCGAGACCGGGATGATGCCCTCGAGCGAAGCCCCACGCGACGACGGAGGACCGCCGCGCCGCCGCGACGCAGGCACCTCGTTGCTCTCGACCCCACGCGCATCCGCAGCCTGGATCGACGCGGCGATCTCGGCGCGCCGCTGCGACGATCGTTCGCCCATCACCTTGCGCATGAACGAAGCCACGTCGCCGTCGGTCACGGCCGCGCCGATGGCGTTCGTGATCTGATCGAGCGCGCGTTGCATCTCGGCGCAGTCGATCCAGCGATCGGAGGCGCGCTTGGCGAGCGCGCGCATGACCACGGCCTCGAGGTCCGGCCGCACGGAGGGCACGAGCTCGCGGAGCGGGACGGGATCGTTGCCGACGATGTTGTCCATCGTCTGTTTGTCCGTGCTCGCCTTGAACGGGTGCCGCCCGGTGATCATCACGTACATGAGGATCCCGAGCGAGAAGATGTCCGAGCGCCGATCGAGCCGCTCGCCGCGGATCTGCTCGGGCGACATGTAGTGCGCTTTGCCCTTCATCATGCCGGGCACGCGCGTGATCGTGACGTTCGCCGTGGCCTTCGCGACGCCGAAGTCGACGATCTTCACGATGCCGTCGTACGAGACCATGACGTTCGCGGGGTTCACGTCGCGGTGCACGAGGCCGAGCGGTTGGCCCTCGTCGTCGCGCATCTCGTGCGCGGCGTTCAGGCCCGCGCAGGCGCTCGAGAGGATGCGCAGGAGCAAGGGGAGGGGAAAGCCGCCCTGCTCCTTGGCCGCGCGGTTGATCACGAAGAGCGACTCTCCGTTGATCCACTCCATCACGATGTAGAGCACGCCGTTCTCGTCGCCGAGGTCGAGGATCTCGGCGACGTGCGGGTGCCGGATGCGCGACGCGAGCCGCGCCTCGTCGAGGAACATCGCCTCGAACTCGGGATCTTCCGAGAGGCCCGGCAGCATCGTCTTGATGGCGACGAGCTTCTGGAAGCCGCGCGAGCCGACCATGCGCGCGGCCCACACGGCGGCCATCCCGCCCTGCGCCACGGGCATGAGGATCTCGTAGCGTCCTAGCGTGACGCCGGGCTTGAGATCTCGATTATGAAGCACGAACGAGGATCCTCTCGGATGCGTCCGCGGCAGAGGGACCGCGAGGGAAAAGGGGAGCGAAGGCTACCGCGCAGGGGAGGGTGTCACGATCGCCGCTCGCCGCTCAAGAGGAAGCAGCGGAATCGCCCACGAGGGGCACAAAAGCGCGGGGGCGAGCGTGCGAGCGAAGAAAATTCGAGGGGTTTCGAGGGCGGCGCCTCGGCGGGCGAGGGCGGGCCCGTGCGCGGCGGGAGACGGCGCGACGGGAGTCGTGATATGGGCAAACTGCGAGGCAAACGAGCGCGACGACCATGGTTGATAGCCCGATCCCGCCCCCGAAAGACGACGACGACGAGGATGTCCACTGGGCCCTGTCGACGGCCTCCGCGCTGTGGGGGCGCGGGGAGCACGCCGAAGCGCTGCGCTGGCTGAAACGCGCCGCAGAGCAGGCCTCGGACGCAGACAGGGACATGCGTTCGCTCGAGCTCTTCAAGGCCGCGGCGGACATCGCGCCCATGCTCGCCGCCGCGTCGCAAGCCGCGTCGCAAGCCGCGTCGCAAGCGCCCGCGCCCGAGCCTGCGCCTCAGGCCGCGCCTCAGGCCGCGCCCCAGGCCGCGCCCCAGGCCGCGCCCCAGGCCGCTCCGCTCCGCTCGACGCCGCCGCCGCCCCCGGGTCGCCCGGGCCCGCCGCCGCTCCCGGGGCGAGGTGTCGCCGCGCCGCCGCCGCGCGCGCCGCTCGTGACCCAGCCTCCGGTCTCGCAAGCGCCGGTCTCGCAGGCCCCCGTGACGCGCAGCGCGCCGCCTCCGCCTTTGCCGCGTGGCGCGCGCCCGGCGGCGCCGCCGGCGGTGACCCCCGCGCCGCCCTCGGTCGGCCCGCAGAGCCACGTGCGCCCGAACATGGCCGGTCCGACGTCCGTCGGGCCCGCCGTGTTGCCCGCGGGCGTCGCGCCCCGCGCCGCCACGCCTGCACCCGCCGCCCCTGCGCCGGCCGCGGCGCCGGGCAAGGCTCCTGGGGCGCCGGGGCCTCGCAAGCGCCTGCCGTCGCGCACCGGCGCGCGCAAGAGTGCAGCGGCCATGGCCGCGGTCGTTCCCGCCGCGCCTGGAGGCGCCCGCACCCCGGCTGCGCCCGTCGCGCCGAAGGCCGCCGCGGCGTCCCCCGCGCCTGCGCAGGCCACGCCGAAGCGCAACGCCCCGAAGACGACCGTGATCGATCAGGCCTGGGGTGATTTCGTCACCTCGGCGCCGCCGGTCGCGCCGCCGCCGCCGCCGCCCCTCGAGGACGAGATCACCGCCGCGCGTGCGCGGAGCGCGCTGATGGACATGCCGGTCGACGACCTCGACGGCGAGACGAACGTGCTCTCGGGCAAGGACCTCGGCCGCATCCCGGTCGCGCAGGAGCCCGCGTCCGCGCCGGCTGCTGCGCCCACGCCGGCGCGTGTTGCCCCGGTCGGGCCTGCTCCTGTGCGCCCTGCGGCGCCCGCCATCACGACCCCGACCCCTTCGCCGACGGCTGCGCCTGCGCCTGCTTCGGCGGCTCGGGTGGCTTCGGTCGTGGCGGTTCGGGTCGCGGTCGTGGGACGGGAGGGGGAGATTCGTGTCGTCCCGCTCGCTCCTGGCCAGAACCCGCCGCCGGGCACGGCCGTGGCCTTGCTCGTGCCTGCGGGGGAAGAGGATGCCGCTGTGATCGGCCGCCTCGTGGGTCTTTAGGCGAGCCGAGCTCCGCCGCCGAACTCCTCAGACGAAAGGTTCACGCCCATGACCGACGCATCGGATCGAGTGCCGCCGCAGCGCATCCGCATCACGCGGCTCCAGGAGACGCAGGTCAGCGACCTCGTGGAGCTCGAGCAGGCCTGCACGGCCATGTACCACGACATCGGCTTCGACGCGGCCGAGGTGCCGGCGCGCACCTGGAACGACATCGCGCACCTGCCGCGGCACCACAACGTCTTCGTGGCCGAGGCTGATCACGAGGTCGCTGGTTACCTCGCGTGGCGCGACGAGTCGCCGGGGGTCGCGTACCTCGAGGAGCTCTCGGTTCATCCGCGGTTCCAGCGCTTTGGTGTGGGGACGCGGCTGCTCCAGGCGTTCGAGGAGGACGCGCTGCGTTGTAACTTGCACGACGTCGTGTTGCGTACCTTCGAGAAGGCCACGTGGGCGCAGGTGTTTTACGCCCACCACGGATTTTCGCCGCTGGGGGACCAGGCTTCGCGGAAGGTGCTCGGGTGGCGCGACGAGCGTTCGGGCGCGCGTCCGCTGACGAGGCCGGGCGAGGTCCTGATGTGGAAGTCGCTCCGGGCGCAGTGAGCTCCGGCTGGTAGGTCGAGCGCGAAGGGCGGGGTGCGCGGGGGCGCGCCTAGCTCGAGCTCTGCCTCTTGCATCGACCGCATCGCGGTCGATGTGTTCGGTCCAGGCCGTGCCTGGTCCAGGTCCAGGGGCGGACAGCCCCTGGTCGGGCCCGGGGTGAAACCCCGGCGTGACGCCGTGGAGCACCCACCGGTCCGCCTCGAGGCGGATCGCGAAAGTTGACATAATGTATCTTATGCGAAATTCTACGGTGGCCGGAGGAGGGGGATCCACGCCGGAAACCGACTCGAAACCAGGCGTTCTTCGGGTTCGTCTCGACACACGGCCGCCCTGGCGACGCGCACGCGCACCTCGACCGCGACGCGCCGAGCTCCAAGCTGGAGCTCTGGCCCGTTCCGTCCTCGTTCGACCTTCCGGGGCTCGCCTCGACGCCCCTCGCCGGCTCTTCAGCCCTTCACGCCGAGCCAGCGCGTCCCGTCGGACTGCGGCTGCGGTGTTGGCGGCGTTACCTGCACGCCCAGGAACGATCCGCCGTTCCCGACCACGAACGCTCGCACCCCGAACGCGGCCGGCGTCATCGCGAAGCTGCCGCCCGGCAGGATCCCGTCGATGAGCCCACCCGTCACGGGTGAGAACAGGAACAAGCCGTACCGCGTCGTCCCCACGAGCAGCGCTCCTGCCACGGGCACCGGCGCTGTGATCCCGCCTTCCGGCAAGTTCCGCCGCCAGAGCGTCCGCCCGTCGTTTGGATCGAGCGCCCAGAGTCCCGTGAGCCCGCTCGCAGCGAACAGGATCCGCTGCGCCGGCACGGTCAGAGCGTCTTTCAGCGGCCCCGTACGCCGCGCGTGCTCCGGTTGCTCCCACAAAACGAGCTCCGTCACGCCCACGGCCTTCTCGTTCACCCACGCCCGCGTGCCGTTCTCCGCGTCGAGCGCGTACACGCCGCCCGCGTAGCTGCCCACGAACACGACCTCACCCGAGGTGATCCGCGCTACCACCGGCGTCGTGTCCACGTCCAGGTAACGCGGCGTGTCACCGCCGGTCTGCTGCTCCGCTTCGGCTGCGAGATCCACGGCGGGCCACTGCTCCGAGCCGTCCTCGAGGTCGTACGCGAGCACGACGCCGTCCGAGAACGCCGTGTAGATCTTGTCTCGCCCGAGCGCGACGCCGGCATAACCGGAGACCTCCATCCCGAAGGCCGGCGTCCGGTGCTGGTGCCACTTGAGCGCTCCGGTCGCCGCGTTCATCGCGATGAGCGTGTCGTTGGCGTTGTTCACGTACACCACGCCGTTGCGCAGCGCCGGCTTCCGAGCCACCACGGCGTTCGTCGCGAACCGCCAGAGCAAGCGGCCGTTCGACGCGTTCACCTTGTAGAACGCGCCGTCGTTCGAGCCGAAGTAGACGACGTCCTCGTCGGCGTCGTAGAGCGGCTCGCTCTGCACGGGGCCCATGGTCTCGAAGCGCCAGAGGGTCGAGCCGTCCTCGACGCGGAGCGCGTAGAGGCCGTTGTCGCTCGACGGGACGAAGACACGCATGCCCGCGACGTCGATCGCTGGCTTGCCTCGCTCGTAGACCTCGGACTGCTGGCGAGACTCGGCCGTGAGTGGCCTCCGGTAGGTGATCGAGAGCGTGCCGCCTGGATGGTGGAGCCACGTTGGGACTTGCGGCGTGGCCGGGATGCTCAGGCTCTCGCAGCCGAGGAGCGGGAGCGCGAGGGCCGCGGCGGCCGCGAGAACCGAGCGCGAGATCGCGACGGATGCCCTCACGCGTCCCTCCTTCACGGCGTCCCGCCCTGCTGCATCGCCTTCTTCTTGGCCTCTTCCATCATGCGCCGCGCCTTCTCCTGGATGTCGGCAGGCAGAGGCCCGCCGCCTCCGAACGGAGACACCTGCGCGGCCGCAGCGCTGGGATCGATCTGGACCATGAGATCCTGCACCGCGCCCTTGAGGTACTCGAGCGGCTCGGGCTCCTTGCTCGGGAGCGCGAGTTTGTCGGAGAGCGGCTTCAGGATCTCCTTCGCCTTGTCCTTGTTGCCCTTGGCGAAGAGGAGGCGCGCCTCGTGGTACGTGGCGAGGTCCTTGTACCCCTTCACGTCGATGCCCGAGAGCTCCTTGAAGCTCGCCATCGCGCCGTCGAGATCCCCCTTGCCTTCCTTGGCGTAGGCGATGCCCTCGGTGGCGCGGCCCTTCACGTCCGGATCCGCGGCTGCGAGCGGCGACGCGAGCACGGACGAGTAGGCCTCGATCGCCTTGTCCCACTCGCGTTTGTCGAGGTACGTGGCCCCCTGCCCGAGCCGCGCGAGCAGCGCCGCGCCCGTGCCCGCGTACTGTTCGATCACCTTCGTGTACGCGTCGAGCGCGGCCTGCGCCTTCTCGGCCTCGGTCTTGAAGACACGCGTCGGGTCGTTCTCCTTCTCCTCGTCGGTGCGCTTGTCCTCCTCCATCACGAGCCCGTGACGGGCGGACACACCCGCGAAGAGGTCCTCCGAGGCGTTGCCGAGCTTCTTCTCGACACGCGACGACCAGAACGCATACCCGCCCGCGCCGACGATGGCCGCGAGGACCACCCACTGCAAAACGCCGACGTTCGCCTTGAGCCACTTCGTGACGGCAGACGCCGTGCGCGCCAGCGCGTCGTCGACCATCTCGCCGGCGTCGAGAGAGCTCGCGACCGGGCGACGCTCGGCCTCGTCCGCCTGCTCGCGGCGCCGCTTCAGGAGCTCCTTGGCGCGCGCATTCTTGTCACGAGGGAGCGAGGCGTCGTCCTCCGCGGCCTCCGCGGCGCCGCCGACGCGCTTCTTGCGCCGCGCGAGCGCATCCTCGCGCCGCCGCGCCGCGCGGTTCGGCTTCGCGGCCTCCTGCTTCTCGTCCTCGTCGGGCTCCGCGGCCGCTTCCCCGCCCTCGATCGCGCTGTCCTCTTCGCCGCCGACGCCGAGCGCAGCAGCGACGCGCTTCGCGGCCTCGTCGCCGCCTTCCTCTGCAGGATCCGACGCGCGGGCCTTCGAAGGCTCGTCGTCTCCCGAGGTCTCCGCCTCGCGCGCGTCCTCGTCCTCGCGCTTCGCGCGGCCCTCTTCCGACTTCTTGTCCTCTCGCGACACGCCCGGGACTCTAGCCGCGCCGCCCCCGGCGTCAATCGGCCTCATCGCGGTTTCCGCGGGCCTTCCGCGGCCCTTCCGGGGCCTCGGTCCCCGCCCGAGCGCCCCGGCCGTTCGCAACAAAAGTCACGGATTTCGCGGAGGATCGCCGCCAGAACCGCCGTCCTCGCCCTCCTCGGGCGTCCACGGCTCGGGCGGCGGTGGAGGCAACTCGGGGACGAGCGGCACGACCGCGCAGGCCGAGAGCTCCACGTTCTGCGTCGCGTAGACGACGAACTCGCCGTGTTGACCGGGGCGCACCTTCACCGCCGCGGGCAGCGGCGCGAAGACCTCCTGCGGCTTGTCTCCCGGCGGCACGTAGAGCGTCGCCGCCGTGCGCGCATCGAGCTCGGGCGCGCGCTTCGGAACGAGGCCGCCCGTCTCGCGATCGCCGCTGCTCACGAGGCGCCTGGTCCCCACGCCGAAGCGGATCTCGCCCGGCCGGTCGTCATTCGATCGCGCCCGGCAAAGGACCCGGAGCGCGTCGCCCGAGCCCTCGGACTTCGGCACGACCATGCCGACCGCCACGCCGCTCCGCGCGAACCGGCGGAGCTTCTGGAGGTCTCGATCGCGCGGGCCGCCGACGAGCTCGAGCACGTCCGCCTGGAGCGCGATTCTTAGGCCGTTCGGCAGCGGATCGGGCACGCCGAGCAGGCGGATGAGCGGCGCGCGGAGCTCGGGCCCGGCGCCGAGCGCGACGAGCGCCTCGGAGAGCGCGACGCGCGCGTGCTGGTAGCGCTCGGTCGCGAGGTGCTCGGCGAGCGCGGGCCGCGCCGCGTCCTGGCCGATCGCCGCGAGGGCCTCGGCCACGTGGGGCCGCAGGCGGACGTCGTCGAGCGCGTTGATGAGCGAAGGCAGCGCGGATTTGGCCCGGATCTTCGCGAGCGCGGCGACGATCTCCTTCGCGCGTTCGAAGGGGATGACCTCGCGCTTGTCCGCGCGTTTGCCGTAGGCCTCGCGGAACCACGCGACGAGATCGTCCTCGCCGCGTCCATCGCCGCCCTCGGCGAGCGCGAGCGCCGCGAGGCGCCGCCAGCGGGGATCCCGATCCTCGAGCAGCTCACGCGTGCGCGGCGCGCCCTCGCCGAGCCTCGTGAGCGTGAGCGCCGACCAGCGCCGCACCTCGTCGTCCTCGTCGCGCACGAGCGCGAGCCGCATCGTCGGCGAGACCTCGGGCCTGCGCAGTTCGAAGAGCACCTCGGCGGCCTTGCGCCGGATGAGCACGTCCGCGTCGTCGAGCAGGGCCGCGACGTCGAGCGCCGCGTCCGCGTCGCCTGCGATCCCGCGCCGGAGCGCCTCGGGCCAGCCCTTGCCCTCGCTGCGCAGCCCCGCGATCTCGTACCGCCCGTGCGAGGCCTCCACGCCGCGCAGCTCGCTCCGCATGTCGGCCATGTCGGCGGCGCGCGCGCCCGAGAGATCCCGCGTCTGCGCGGGATCTCGCTCGATGTCGTAGAGCGCGCACGCGCCGATCCTTCGAGCACAAACGAGCCGGAGGGACCCGCGCGCGAGCATGGTCATGGTCTCCGTCTCGGAGAAGGCAAAACCCCGCGCGTCCTCGGGGCTCGAGGCAGAGCCCGCGAGCGCGCGCCCGAGGTCCGCGCCGCGCACGCGCGCAGGCCTCGGGATGTCGAGCCCCGAGAGCACCGTCGGCAGCAGATCGACGAGCTGCACCGGCGAGGGCACGCGCCGCGGCGCGAGGAGCCCCGGCGCGTGCACCACGAGCGGGACGCGGACCTGCTCTTCGTAGACCGTGGTGCCGTGGTAACGGCCGCCGTGATCCTGGAACTCCTCGCCGTGATCGGCGCTCACGATCACCACCGCGCCCGGCCGACGCGCGCGCACCGCGGCGAGGATCGAGGCGAGGCCCGCGTCCGCCGCGGCGATCTCGGCGTCGTAACGATCGATGTCACGATCGCCGAACGGGTGCTCGGGGTGCGCCTCGTACGGCTCGTGCGGCTCGAAGAGGTGCACCCACAGGAAGACGCGGCTGCTCTTGTCGACGGCGTCGAGGTACGTCTCCACCTGCCTGGCGCGGCGCTCGGCGCTCGCGAACTCGACCTTGCGGTACTCGAAGTCGAGCCCGCGCTCGCGGATCGCGCCGAAGCGCTCGGCGTCGATGAAGAAGACCGCCGGCGGGAAGAAGGCCGCGGTCTTGTAGCCGTAACGGCGGAGCTGCCCGGCCCACGTCTCGGAGTCGGCGCCGAGCCCCTGCAGCACGAGCGGGCGGATGTACTTGCCCGTCATCAGCGAGGTGACGGCGTACGATGTGTGCGGCGTCGGCGTGTAGGCCCGCTCGAAGACCACGCCCTCGGCTGCGAGCGCGTCGATCGTCGGCGTCGTCTTGCGCTCGTATCCGTAGGCGCCCACGTGATCGGCGCGGAGCGCGTCGATCGTGACGAGCACGATGTCGCGGCCCGAGAGGTCCACCGCGCGCCCCGTCTGCGCCTGGCTCACGACGAGCTCGGTGTCGTCGAGCGGAGGCGGCGGCGAGAGCGCGGCCGCGATCTCCACGGCGTTCGCGAGCACCGGCGCGCGCGTGAGGTACACGAGTCGCACGTTGTCCGCGGGCGCGAGACGCGCCGCCGCCGAGGGCGCGGCCGCCGCCGAGAGCGCGAACAGGCCGAGCGCGAGCGCCGCGCGCGCGAGCTTCGAGCCGAAGGCCGCGATCGGGCCCTCCGGCTCGTCCAGGCTGCCGGGCCTCGTCCGTCGCGGCGCGTCCCACGCGACCGTGGCGAAGGGCGCGACGAGGAGCGCGAGCAGCGCGAGGCCACGATGAAAGGCCGGATAGAGGCGCGGCAGGACGAGCAGGTTGACGAGCTCGACCACGAAGAGCACGGCGAGCACGCCGAGGAAGACGCCCAGGCCGAACGTGCGCCGCGGCTTCGGCGCGAGCGCGCGCGCGATGATCGGCCCGACCACGAGCGCACCCGCGAACGCGACGGCCGCGACGATCCCCACGAACGGCGCGCGGAGGCCCCCCGAGAGGAGCCGGCCCGTGGACACGCCAAACGCCACCGCGCCCGCGAAACCCGCCGCGGCGAGCGCGAGCCCGATCCTGCCGATGCGCCCCTCTGCGTGCCGCGCGAGCTCGACGACCACGCCGCCGATCGCCGCGGCCGGCGCCGCCGCCGCGAACGCGATCGGCCAGAGCCCCACGAGCGCGAGCCCGAGCTCGTGCAGCCCGACGAGCTCACGGCGGAAGACGAGCGCGATGAGCACGAGCTCGACCAGCAGGAGCACGCCGATCGCGAGGTAGCCGTCTGCGATGCGCCACCCGAGCGGCAGATCCCGCGTCCGCGCGCGCGGCCGCGCCACGCTCGAGGTGTCCCGGTCCGGCTTCGGCGCCGAGACCGCGAGTCGACCTTTCGCGCCGCTCGGTCGGGGCGCGGCGGGCGGGACGTGCGCCCCCTCCCCGCCGCGGTTCGTCATGCGTAGGTGATCTCGAGGATCTCGTAGGTCCGCGGCCCGGCCGGCATGACGACGCGGACCTCCTCGCCGACCTCGCGGCCGATGAGCCCGCGCGCGAGCGGCGACGACACCGAGATGCGGTTCTGCTTGATGTCCGCTTCCTCGGGGCCGACGATCTGGTAGACGACCTCTTCGTCCGTATCGACGTTCACGAGTTTTACGCGCGCACCAAACTGAATTTTGCTTCCGCTCAGCTTGCTCGGATCGATGACCTCGGCGCGGCTCAGCGTCTGCTCGATGAACGAGATCCGCGCCACGATGAGCCCCTGACGCTCCTTCGCTGCGTGGTACTCGGCGTTCTCCGACAGGTCGCCGTGGTCGCGGGCCACGCTGATGTCCTTGACCACCTGCGGCAGCTCGATCTTCTTGAGCCGCTCGAGCTCCTCGCGCAGCCGAGCCTGCCCTTCGGGCGTCATGGGCACCTTTTCAGACATCGCAACACCTCGAGAACGACGCTCGGACACGCCGAGCCGGATCGAAGAACCCCTTTAGCATGTTCGCGCCGAAGCCGCGCCACCCCGTCAGGCCGGGCCCCGCCAGCGCACGATCCGACGCGGCATCGGCCGACCGGCGTCACGCGCCGCGCGCAGCGCCGCCTTGACCAGCGCCACGCCCGCCTTCTCCAGGCCGAGGGCGTCCACCCCTTCGGGTGCGCCCTCGAGCCGCGCGGTCACGTTCGTCCGGCCCTCCGCGCCGCCCTCGCTCGGCGGCTCGACGTGGATCTCGAGCGGCAGGTCGACCTCGGGCAGGTGCGCGAAGCCCCGGTACGTCGCGCCCGACGCCTCTTCCTGCCCGCGCACGAGCACGTAACGCACGCCCGCCGTGGGGCGCTTCTGCGACGCGTCCATGGGCCCTACGTCCCCTGCTTGCGCGTGGCCTTTTGCGCGTCGAGCTCCGCGAGGAACCCCTTCGCGGTCACGGCGAAGGGCCCGCCGTAGCCGTCGACCACCTTCTGGAAGACGGCGCGCGCCTCGTCGGGCTTGTTCATCCGCATGAGCGTCTCGCCCTTCAGCACGAGCGCCTCGGGCTCGAGCGCCGAGCCGGGGAAGAGCTTCAGCGCGTGATCGATCCGCGCGAGCACCGCCGGGTAGATGTCTTTCCGCAGGTAAAAACGCGCCACGTAGAGCTCGTGCCGCATCAGCCGGCCCTGCGCGGACGCGTGCATCTTGCGCACGTCCTCGGCGTAGCGGCTCCGCGGGTTGTCGCGCAGGAACGCGCCGAGCTCCCGGTACGCCTCGAGCGCCGTGCCTTGATCACGCTCCTCCTGCGGCGGGAGGAGGAACGTATCGTCGATGTCGCGGAAGAGCGACTTCGCGATGCGGTAACGCGCGTACTCGACGTCCCGATCCGTGCGGTGGTTCTGGATGAACTCGCGGTAGGCCGAGACGGCGTCCGCGTACTGCTCCTGCTCGAACGCGAGGTCCGCGATCCGCAGCTCCGCGAGCGTCGCGTACCGGCTGTACGGGAAGAGCTTGCGCACCTCGGCGAACAGGGCGCGAGCGTCCTCCCAGGCCTTGCTGCGGTACGAGCGCATCGCCTCTTCGTAGGCGCCGCGCGCGTCGTCCGTGTACGTGAGGGTCGCCTTGCGGCCGTCGCCGACCTGGAGGTCACAGCCCGCGGCCGCGAGGAGGAGAAGAGGCACGACGAGGCGGAAGGCCCGGGCGAAGCGCGCCGAGGACTTCGAAAGCGTCGAACCGCAGACCTTGCCCATCCCGCGCTCCGTAGCCCTTCCTCGGCCGGCGCGCCAGTGCTTCCTGCCCCGCCTTTCCGCAGGTATGGATGGGCGCGGCATGGAAAGCTCGTTCGTTTCGCCCCAGGCGGCCCCCGGCGAGGCCCTGGGGGCCGCCGTCGCCCCCACGGTCCTCGTCGTCGACGACGAGCGCAACATCCGTCGCACGCTCGATCTCGTCCTGCGCGGCGAGGGCTACGAGGTCATCGAGGCCGAGAGCGGCGAAGAGGCCCTCGAGATCCTCGCCAACGGCGGCAGGCCCGTCGATCTCGCGATCATCGACCTGCTCCTGCCCGGCATGGGCGGGCTCGAGCTGCTCGAGCGCATCCGCCGCGACGAGGCCATGAAGGGCCTGCCCGTGGTCGCCATCAGCGGGCACGCGACGGTCCACGACGCGGTGAAGGCGATCAAGCTCGGCGCGGGTGACTTCTTCGAGAAGCCCGTGAGCCGCGAGCGCGTGCTCGTCAGCGTGAAGAACGCGCTCTACTCGTCGGAGCTCGCGCGCAAGGTCCGCGATCTCGAGGCAGAGCTGCTCGCGCGTTACGAGATGATCGGCCGCGCGCCGGTCATGCAGAAGCTCTACAAGGAGATCGATCGCGTCGCGCCGACGAAGGCGAGCGTGCTCATCACGGGCGAGAGCGGCACGGGCAAGGAGCTCGTCAGCCGCGCGATCCACCGCCTCTCGCCGCGCATCGCGGGCCCCTTCGTGAAGGTCAACTGCGCGGCGATCCCGCGCGAGCTCATCGAGAGCGAGCTCTTCGGCCACGAGCGCGGCGCCTTCACGGGCGCCCAGTCCAGGAAACGTGGCTTCTTCGAGCAGGCCCACGGCGGCACCTTGTTCCTCGACGAGATCGGCGACATGGAGCCCTCGGCGCAGGCGAAGGTGCTGCGCGCCCTCCAATCCGGCGAGGTCGGCCGACTCGGCAGCGAGCGGACCTTGCAGGTCGACGTGCGCGTCCTCGCGGCGACGAACAAGGACCTCAGCCGCGAGGTCGCGGCCGGCCGCTTCCGCGAGGACCTCTTCTTCCGCCTCGCGGTCTTCCCGATCCGCGTGCCATCGCTCCGTGAGCGCATGGAGGACCTCCGGCCGCTCGCCGACGCCTTCATGGCCTCGTTCTGCAAGGAGAACGGCCTCAAGCCGAAGCGCATCGATCCGGCCGTACACGCCGCGCTCGAGCGCCGCAGCTTCCCCGGCAACGTGCGCGAGCTGAAGAACGTCATCGAGCGCGCGGCGATCCTCTCGGGCGACACGGTCACGATCGCCGACCTGCCCGAGGATCCCCACGCGAGCCCCTTCGACGACGACACGCCCGACGCGCCCGATCCGGGCGAGCCCACGCGCGCGCCGCCCGGCCCGCTCCCGCCTTCGATCGAAGCCATCCCGCGCACGGACGCCGGCCGCAGGCTCACGCTGCGCGAGTTCCGCGATCAGGCCGAGCGCCGCTACATCATCGAGGTCCTGCAGAGCCTCGAATGGAACATCTCGCGCGCCGCCATCGTCCTCGGCGTCGAGCGCACGAACCTGCACAAGAAGATCCGCGCGTACGACATCCGTCGGGGTTAGTGCGAGGGCGCGAGCGGGGGGTGTGGGGGGCAGAGGAAGGCCCGACGATTCTCCGCGTAGCGGAGAATCGGCTCAGGGCCGACCGGCGCCCCCCACCACGAGCGGGGAAATGATGTCCGCCACGCTCTTCGCGAGCTGCGGCGCCCCTGCCCCGCCCCGCGTCGACGCCTCGCGCAGCACCGGCTCCGCGATGAAGATCGCGAACGACACGTAGTCGTAGAGCCACTGCGCGAGCATCGCCTCCGCTTGATCCGGCCCCACCAGCATCGCCACGTTCTCGATGGTCTGCGCCTCGTCGAGCGTGCCGTCCGGCCGCGGCCCTGCGCGCATGAAGAGCGCGTCGTAGACGCCCGCGCCCGTCGCGAACGACGTGAGGTGTTGCCTCACCTCGTCGCCTCGCCTCACTGCGTCCACCTCGCGCATCACCATCGTCATCGCCTCGTTGAAGAGCGCGACGATCGCCGCAGGCCCCGTCGGCCGCGGCGCGCGCACCGTCACGCAGCCCGCCTGCACGAGCTGGAAGACCTGCCGCGTGACGTCGAACTCCCCCTGCCCCACCACGCGACAGATGTCCGCCACCGAGCGCACGCCGTCGATCGCCTCGAAGACCCGCGCCACGTCCCCTTTCGTCGGCGGAGCTCGATCCGGCACGCGATCCGGCACGTGCTCCGCCGACGGGATGCGCTCGCGGAAGTAACGCATCTCGTCCATGCGACGCACCGCCTCCATCAAGAGGCCACTCACGGGCAGGTTCTGCCGCGACGTCAGGCGCGACTCGTCGAACCGGTCGAGGAAGTAGAACATCCCGCTCTCGGCGCGCATCACCGCGTAGACGATCTCCTCGACCTGCCGCCCCATGAGCTGGAAGAGCGCCTCGCGCGACAGGTAACCCAGACGCACGGCCATCTCCCCGAAGCGCACGTCGCCCGTCACGGCCTTCGCCACCTCCTGCACCTGCTCCAGCGAGAGCGCGCCGTAGCGGTAGAGCATCTCCCCGAGCCGCTCTCCTTCGGCGCTCGACAGCGCCCCCACCACCGCGCCGTGCTCGAAGAACACGCTCCGGTTCGTCGGGCCGTCGTAGATCGCGAGCTCGCCCGACCACGCGCTCTGCCCGATCATCGACACGATGTCGCAGAGCGCGCTCGCGCTCGTGATCTCGCCCGAGAGCCGCAGGCTCGGGGCGTCGATCAGATCCACGCGGCGCATCACCACCACGTGCGTGGGCGACGGCATCAGCCGGAACGCGCCTTGCCGCGCGCGCATCCGCTGGCTCGCCAGCTTGCCGACCGGGTGCGCCGTACCCGTGCCGTCCACGCGCACGACATCGTGGCCGTCCTCGCCCATCCGCTCGGTTTATAGCAGCTCGCGAGCGGGACATGGCGCGGCATTCCGCGTGGAGGCCCATGCTACGGTGCGCCCGTGACCGCCTCCCCCGATCCGATCGCCTCTCCCCAGGCGCTCTCGGCCGCCCTTGGCGGGGCGCGCTACCTCTGCGACCCGCCGACGGCGCTCTCCCTCTGGCTCGCCCTCCGCATGCAGCGGCCCCTCATGCTCGAAGGCCCCGCGGGGGTCGGCAAGACCGACCTCGCCCGCGCCGCCGCAGAGGCCCTCGGCCGCCCGCTCGTCCGCTTGCAGTGTTACGAGGGCCTCGACGAGGCCAAGGCCCTCTACGAGTGGGACTACGCCAAGCAGATGCTCTACACGCAGCTCCTGCGCGACGCGATCGCCGTGGAGACGCAGGGCGCGACCCTCGCCAGCGCCGCGCAGATCGTGGCGAAGAGCGAGGCCTCGTTCTTCACCGAGCACTTCCTCCTCTCGCGTCCCCTGCTCGCCGCGATCCGCAGCGACGCGCCCGTCGTGCTCCTCATCGACGAGGTCGATCGCGCCGATCCCGAGTTCGAGGCGTTCCTCCTCGAGATCCTCTCCGAGCTGCAGGTCACGATCCCCGAGCTCGGCACCTTCCGCGCCAAGCATCCGCCGCTCGTCCTGCTCACGACGAACGCCACGCGCGAGATGACCGAGGCGCTCCGTCGTCGCTGCTTGCACGCCTTCCTCGACTACCCGTCGTCCTCGCGCGAGCTCGCCATCCTCGAGCTCGTCGTCCCGGGCATCGATCACACGCTCGCTTCGCACCTCGTCGCGTTCATCGGCGAGCTGCGCAAGATGGACCTCCGCAAGGCGCCCGCCGTCAGCGAGACCCTCGACTGGGCGCGCGCGCTCGTCCTGCTCGGCAAGAGCAAGCTCGATCCCGAGCTCGCGCGGGACACGCTGGGCCTCTTGCTCAAGCACCAGGAGGACAAGCTCGCGGTCGAGCCGCGGCTCGACGCGATGGTCGCCGCTCGGGTACTGTCGAACCCATGACATCCGCGCAGGCCACCTACACCTGGTCTTACCTCCTCCAGGCCGTCCCCGCGCCCACCCCGGCGCAGGCCGCCCTCTACGCGATCGATGTCGCGCCCGGCGATCTCATCGAGCGAGGTACGCGTATCCGGAGCGAGAAGATCCTCACGGATCTCG
This sequence comes from Polyangium spumosum, assembly GCF_009649845.1. Taxonomy (NCBI): domain Bacteria; kingdom Pseudomonadati; phylum Myxococcota; order Polyangiales; family Polyangiaceae; genus Polyangium; species Polyangium spumosum. The sequence goes on along the minus strand of NZ_WJIE01000001.1, from coordinate 339,262 downwards.
TGCGCTTTGGCGGCATCACGGCGGAGTTCTGGCCCAAGGCCACGCCGGCGCAGAGGAAGCTCCTCCTCGGCTTCTCGGATGCGCTCTTGCGTGTCTTCGTGCATGCGGGCAAGAGGCTCGCGGATCTCGTGGAGCAACGCAGCCTCTCCATCGAGGGACGCGAGCGGAACCGCGCCGCCGCGCTCGCCATCGCCGAGGCGACGTATGCGGAGGGCATGGCCGAGCGCGAGCGCCTCGCGACCACGCTCGAGGGCGTCGCGGATCATGCGGCTGGCCTCGCCGAGCGGGTGGACAAGGCGCGCAGCCGCGTCGTCGACGCGCAGACCCTCGCCAGCTCGCTCGCCGCGCTCGTCATGCTCGCGCGTGAGCTCATCGCCGAGGCGGAGTCGAAGGTCGCGCTTCAGCTCTTTGATGGAGGTCTCACGACCGAGGACCTCGACGCGAGCGAGGCGCTCGCGGCCCGCGTGAAGTCGACGAGCGAGAAGGCCGCCGGCGCGCGCACGCAGGGCGGCGTCACGCAGGCGGATCTCGATCTGCAGGACGGGATCTGCCTTCTGTACATGGAGCGGGTGATGAAGGCGTGGAACCGCGCGCACGAGCAGGATCCGTCGATCCCGCAGCTCATGCCGATCACGACGCGGCGGCTGCTCGGCACGACGCGGAGGCGGGCGGCTGCGGCGGAGCCGGGCTGAAGCAAGGCGGATCCGTCGCGGGCCATGGCGGACGCGTCGCGAGCCATGGCGGACGCGTCGCGAGCCATGGCGGACGCGTTTCGAGTCATGGCGCACACGTCCCAGGCCATGGCGGACCTGTCCCAAGCCATGGCGGACGTGTTTCAAGTCATGGCGCACACGTCCCAGGCCATGGCGGACCTGTCCCGAACCATGGCGCGCGTGTCCCGAGCCATGGCGAACGCATGCCTGTGCATCGACCGCATCGCGGTTGATGCACCTGAGGTCCAGGGCTTGCCCTGGTCCGGGTCCAGGGGTGGACAACCCCTGGTCGGGTCCGGGGTGAAACCCCGGCGCTACGGTCAACGCAGCTCCGCGACCTTCTCCCCGAACAGCTTCTCCAGCCGCGCGAGCATCTCGTCGCTCGGCGTCACCGTGAGATCCCGTCCGAGCGCGAGCACCGCCTCGGCACCGTCGTCGAGCTGGATCAAGAGCTGCACCGGACACACGCCGCGGCTCGACGAGAGCACGTCCCTGAGCTTGCCGATGTGATCCCGCGTCGCCTTCCGCGCCTGCACGCGGATGCGCACGCTCTTCGTCTCGGCGCGGATCGCGTCGGCGAGAAGCTCGACCGCGTCGAGCATCAACGTCGGCTCCCGCGGCGCGGCCTGCTCCTCCTCGGCGCCCTCCTCCACTTGCGGGAAGCTCACCTTGCCCGAGACGAGCACCGGCTCGGTGCCCTGCAGGAGCGTGCCGTAGGTCTCGATCTGCTTGTCGCGCACCTTCACCTCGACGCGACCGCTCGTGTCTTCGAGGTGGAAAAACGCGATCTTCCCGCCGCCGCCCTTGAAGATGCGCTCGCGGTAGCCCTCGACCATCCCGGCCACGCGCACCTTCGACCACGCGTCCTTCTGCGGGAGCGCGCTCGCGGGCGTCACGTCGAAGCGGCCGAGCTCGGTCCCGTACCGCTCGAGCGGGTGCCCCGAGACGTAGAAGCCGAGCGACTGCTTCTCGCGCACCAGCATCTCGCGCAGATCCCAGGGCTCGCATTGCGGGTACTCGTCGAGCTTCGGCTCGTCGGCCGGCGCGGCCTTCGCGAAGAGGCTGAAGAGTGAACCCTGGCCGCGCTCCCGATCCTTGCTCGCGCTCCTCGCCCGCTCGAGCGCCTGATCGAGCGCGGCGAACGCCCGCGCCCGCGTGATCCCGCGCGGCAAGAGCGTCGCGTCGAACGCCCCCGACTGCGTGAGCGCCTCGAGCACGCCCTTGTTCACGCGCCGCGCGTCCACGCGCTGGGCGAAGTCGAACAGATCCGAGAACGGGCCGCCCGAGGTGCGCGCCTCGAGCACCGCCTCGAGCGCCGACTCGCCCACGCCGCGGATCGCGCCGAGGCCGAAGCGGATCTTCGGGTCGTGGGGATCGGCGTCCTTGATCTTGCTCGGCGCCTTCCGGCCGGTCTTCTTCGTGGCCTTGCCCGGCTCGCTGTAGACGACCGAGAAGTCGATGTTCGACTCGTTGATGTCGGGCGGCAGGATGTCCACGCCCCAGGCGCGGCCCTCCGCGATGATACGCACGACCTTCTCGATCTTGTCGCGATCCGCGGTCATCAGCGCGCAGAGGAACTCCACGGGGTAGTGCCGCTTGAGGTACGCGGTCTGGTAGGTGATGAGCGCGTACGCGGCCGAGTGGCTCTTGTTGAAGCCGTAACCCGCGAAGAACTCGAGCAGCCCGAAGATGGTATCGGCGTCCTTCTCGGACACGCCGTTCTTCAAGGATCCCTCGACGAAGATGGACTTCTGCTTGGCCATCTCCTCGGGCTTCTTCTTGCCCATCGCGCGCCGGAGCAGGTCTGCGCCGCCGAGCGTGTAGCCCGCGAGCTGCTGCGCGATCTGCATGACCTGCTCCTGGTAGACGATGACGCCGTAGGTCGGCTCGAGCAGACCGTCGACGAGGTCGTGCATCTTCGTGATGGGCTTGCGCCCGTGCTTGCAGTCGACGAAGTCCTTCACCATGCCCGTGCCGAGCGGGCCCGGGCGGTAGAGGGCGACGGCGGCGACGATGTCCTCGAAGTTCGTCGGGCGCAGGTCCTTGAAGAGCTGCTGCATGCCGCTCGACTCGAGCTGGAACACGCCCGTCGTCTCGCCCGACTGCAGGAGGTGGAACGTCTCCTCGTCCTCGAGCGAGATCGCGTTGATGTCGAAGGGGTCTTTGTTGCCCTTCTGATCGGGCCGCGCGCGGATGAGGCGCACCGCGATGTCGATCACGGTGAGCGTCTTCAGGCCGAGGAAGTCGAACTTGACGAGGCCCGCCTGCTCGACGTCGTCCTTGTAGTACTGCGTGACGAGCGCTTCGTTGTTCCGGAAGCACGGCACGTGGTCCCAGAGCGGGCCCTCGCTGATCACGATGCCGGCCGCGTGCATGCCGGCGTGCCGCGTGAGGCCCTCGAGCTTCTGCGCCTGCGTGAGCAGCTCGCGCACGGAGGGGTCGCTCTCCATGTGCGCCTTGAGCTTCGGCTCGATCTCGATCGACTCGGGGATCGTGTACGTCTGCCCCGGCCCCTTCTGCGGGATGAGGTTCGCGATCTTCTGCGCCTCGGCCGGCGGGAAGCCCATCGCGCGGGCCACGTCCTTGATGACGCTCTTCGCCTTCAGCTCGTGGAACGTCGCGATCTGACCGACGCTCGTCTTGCCGTACTTCTCCGCGACGTACCGGATCACCTCGTCGCGCCGGTCCATGCAGAAGTCGACGTCGAAGTCCGGCATGCTCACGCGCTCCGGGTTCAGGAAGCGCTCGAAGAGCAGGTTGTACGGGATCGGGTCGAGGTCCGTGATGCGCAGCGCGTACGCCACGAGCGAGCCCGCGCCCGAGCCGCGGCCCGGTCCGACCGGGATCCCCATCTCCTTCGCCTGCCGGATGAAGTCCCAGACGATCAGGAAGTAGCCGGGGAACTTCATCCCGATGATGACGTCGAGCTCCATGTCGAGGCGCTTGCGATACGCCTCCTGATCGACGCTCTTTCCCCCGCGGCGGAACTCCTCGAAGCGCTTCGTCAGCCCCTCGTGCGAGACGTGCCGGAAGTACGAGTTCGTATCGAACCCCTCCGGCAGCGCGAACGTCGGCAGCATCGGCTGGCCGAGCTTCAGCTTCAGCCCCGCGCATCGCTCGGCGATCTCCAGCGTGCTCTTGATGGCCTCGGGGTGGTCGCGGAAGACGTGCGCCATCTCGTCCGGCGACTTGAGGAACATCTCGAAGCTCTGGTGGTGCGCCGCGAACGCGTCCGCGTACGAGCGGTTCGCGGCGATGCACGACAGGTAGAGGTGCCCCTCGCCGTCGTCGCGGCTGCCGAAGTGCGCGTCGTTCGTCGCCACGATCGGCAGCCCGCGATCCTTCGCCAGCCGCGTGAGGATCCCGTTCAGGACCGGCTGCTCGACGAGCCCGTGATCCTGCAGCTCCACGTACAGGTTGCCCGGCTCGAACGCCTCCACGAGCCGATCCATCGCCGCGCGCCCCTCGTCTTCGCCCTCCTCCAGCACGCGCTGCGCGAGCACGCCGCCCATGCATCCGGTGAGGCCGATGAGGCCCTTGCTGTGCTGGGTGATGAAGTCGAGCGTCACGCTCGGCGCGGCGCCGCTCGCGGGCGTCACGTGCCCCTCGGACACGATCCGCACGAGGCTCTTGTACCCCTCGAGGTTCGACGCGAGCAGGACCAGGTGATCGACCGGCGCGTCCTCGTGCTTGCCGCTCGGCGCCGCGCGCTCCGCGGAGCGAGGCCGCGCGACGTTCACCTCGCAGCCGAGGATGGCGCTGACCCCCGCGTCCTTGCACGTCTTGTAGAGCTGGATCGCGCCGAACATGTTGCCGTGATCGGTGAGCGCCACCGATCGCATGCCGAGCGCCTTCGTCTTGGTGACGAGGTCCTTGATCTTGAGGGCGCCGTCGAGCAGCGAGTACTGCGAGTGGACGTGCAGATGAACGAACTCGGCTGACACGATCGATCTAGCCTCGGGGTTTCGGGGGCGCGCTCGGGGGGAGCTTCACGTCAGGATAAGCGCGTCACTTCGCTGGCGCGTGATCATGATGCTTCGCGTTGCTCGTGAAGCTGCATCGTACGGCTGCACTCTGGTCGTGCACGAGCCTCCGCGCGCGGGGTTCGCCCTTGATGAAACGACCGCAGCATGGCTAGCATGCGCCGTATCCACGGGCATTCGACTGGCTGCCGTGCGCTTAACGACCCGCGAATCGGGTTCGGGAAAGTGAGTCACGTTTCTATGCTTTGCACCCGTCTTCTCTGTGCCGTCGTCGCGGCAACTTCCATCGCGGTTCTGGGCTGCGGAGGTGACACCAACGAGAACCCGCCGCCGCCGCCTCCTCCGCCCGAGGACCCCGCGGGCCTCGCGCCTCCGGAAGAGGCCGCTGGTTCGGCGGCCTGCGAGGGCGCCGGCAAGGTCATGGCGATGAGCCAGATCTTCCTTGGTGATACGAAGCGTGATGGCACGCCGGATCCCACGGGTGCCTGGAGGGAGTTCGGCTACGATCTCGACGGTCGTGCCTCGACCAAGGCGTCGGTTGGTCTGTGCAAACCGCGCGCGGGCGGCGCGCCGGCGTCCGTCTATCCGGACGGCGACGAGGGCCGGGACAACTCGTTCGGCAAGAACATCCTGCCCACCATCATCAGCCTTTCGTCGGACATCAGCGTGCAGGCGAACGAGGCGATCGCGAACGGCGAGTTCACGATCATGCTCGACATGCCGACGCTCGGCACGGCGTCGGACTGCAACAACCTGTCGACGAAGCTCTACGGCGGGGCGGACCTCGGCATGGCGCCGAAGTGGGACGGCACCGACCAGTGGCCGCTCATCCCCGAGCTCCTGAACAACACGATGGACCCGACCTCGGCGAAGATCGTCTTCCCGAAGAGCTACGTCGTGAAGAACACGTGGGTCTCGGGCACGAAGGGCACGGTCAAGCTCGCGCTCTCGGTCAGCGGGTTCACGATCTCGCTCGACATCAACAGCGCGGTCATCACCGTGGACCTCGACGAGAGCCGCAACGGCGGCGAGAACGGCACGATCGCCGGCGTCATCGAGACCGAGCAGCTCATCACGGAGATCTCGAAGGTCGCCTCCGCGTTCGACGAGTCGTTCTGTGATCCGAACTCGCCGACGCTGCAGAGCATCTTGAACCTGATCCGCCAGGCGTCCGACATCATGAAGGACGGCACGCAGAACCCCGAGGCGGAGTGCGACGGCATCTCGATCGGCCTCGGCTTCAACGCGAAGGCCGTTCAGCTCGGCCCGGTGGCGGAGCCGGCCATGCCCCCGCCGGACCCCTGCGCGATGCCGTGAAGGTCCACGTCGACGCGAGGGGCCGGCGTCTCGGCCGGCTCTTCGCGCCCGACGTGACCACGAGAGGTGCACGAAGACGAAGCAGAGGGCGCAACCGGCGCATGCCAGCGGGGGAGACGGCGTGTGGTCCGGCGGCGCCCTCTGGTTTGTCAGGGGGGACGTGATGGGAAGGGGGGACCGGCGCGCGTGAGGCGAGAACGTGCCCGGGTGAGCCGTTTGGTCCGGGAGAAACGTCGAGGGAGCATCGGCACGACGCGTAAGGCGTCCCGGCGCTTCGACGTTCGGGGAAGGGTCGAGCGGCGAACGAAAAACTCCAAACCGCCTGAAGAAACCTGATAGAAGCGCGTCCAAGACCCCGATCGGCTCGGCGGCTGCCTGCACGCCGGTGAACCATGGCTTGGCCGCGGCCCGCGATTCTCGAAGGAGATCAATCTCTATGCAAAAGTTCCTGGCTCCCGTTCTTTGCGCCGTGCTGACGGTTGGTGCCGTCGGCACGATGACTGGCTGCACGATCCACACGGCCGGTAGTGCTGGCGCCGATACGACGCCGCCCCCGCCGCCCCCGCCGCCGCCCCCGCCGCCCCCGCCGGCTGCGGAGCCCCCGCCGGCCGCGGCCCCCGAGGTCAAGATGGAGGGCAACAAGCTCCTCCTCCCCGGCGCCATCGTTTACAAGACGGGCAGCGCCGAGCTCGATCCGATCAGCTTCCCGGTCCTCGATCAGGTCAAGTCGTACCTCGACGCGAAGCCGAACGTCACGCTGCTCCGCGTCGAAGGCCATACCGACGCGGACGGCGACGCGGCGAAGAACCTCGACCTCTCCGCGCGGCGCGCCCAGTCGGCGGCGAAGTACCTCGTGGGCAAGGGCATCGACTGCAAGCGCCTCATCGCGGTCGGGTTCGGCGTGACGAAGCCCGTCGCCGACAACAAGACCCCCGAGGGCAAGGCCCAGAACCGCCGCACCGACTTCATCAACGCGGCGATCAACGGCAAGCCCATCATGAAGATGCCGGTCGACGGCGGCGCCCCCAAGGTGCTCGACGCCTGCGCGCCCTGACGATCCCGCGTCTTCTCCCCGCCCCCACGCCCGCCTTCCCGCACACGCGTTCCCAACCACCGCCGGGGTGAGGCGACCGAGCCTCGAAAAACGCTGGCCAACCCGCCCCGGGCCCATCATCCCTTCATGGCCATGCGCCCGTTCGTCCTCACGACGTTGCTCCTCGGCTCCTCGCTCGCCTTCGCGGCGGGTTGTGATCGCTCCTCGCGCGACGTACGCGAGTGGAAGCCGACGGATCACGAACAACCGCTCGGTCAACAACCGGGGCAGGTCGCCGCGCGTCCTCGAGGCTCCGCACAAGAGGGGCCCGATCAGAGCCTCGTGGAGCTCGCCTGGCAGCGCAACTGCGCGAGCTGCCACGGCCAGCGCGGCAAGGGCGACGGCCCGCAAGGCCCGATGATGCGCGCGCCCGATCTCACGCGCGCCGACTGGCAGGCGCAGGTGACGGATGATCAGATGGCCGACGTCATCCGCAAAGGTCGCAACCGGATGCCCCCGTTCGGCAACCTCCCCGATCAAGTCATCACGGGTCTCGTCGGTCGCATCCGCGCGAACCGCTCGCCCTGACCCTCCATGCGTTGACTTCCCCTCTCCTCCTGGCCACGTTGCGCCGGATGCAAGGGCACACGCCGACGAACGAGGAGACGCCGCCGCAGGCCGAAGGCTCGGGCACGACGTTGTTTTCGCCTTCGCCGCGGAGGCGCCGGCTCCTCTCGTTGCTCCTGCTCGCGGGCGGCGGCGCGGCGCTCCTTTCGATGGCGCCGCACTGGCCGAAGGAGCGCTCGGTCGATTTTCGTCTCGACGAAGAGCACGCCTCGGTCGTGGGCTTCGACGTCACGTGGACACGCGTGGGCGCCGAGGCGGACGCCGTAGGCGGGAGCTCGTTCCGCTTCGACCCCGGGCGCGCGCCAAAAATCGTCCACACGACCGTACACTTGCCGGACGGTTCGTATGCACTGGACATCCGTGTCGACCGGGCGGATCGCAGCGACTCGATCCAGCGCACGTTGACGCTCGGCGACACGGAGAAGATCACCGTGCCGCTTCGCTGAGACAGCCCGCGTCCTTCAAGCATCACTTGCGTCTCCCAGGACACGGGTCGTCGGCCGAGAAACGACCTACGAAACGGCTTCTAATCCAACGAATTTGTTGGATGTTTCTTGGTTCGTGTCGTTCGGGCTTTGGTCGGGAACGGAACGTGTGACGAATTCGCTTGATGCGGCGCCCCAGACACCGCTACTTCTTGGCCCGTTGGCTTGGGGTGTGGCAGCTTATCCTACATGCTCTTATCTGTCGCTGATGAGCGCACCCTGTCGGTTGAGGACGGGGGCAGCGCGGCAGCGGCGGAGGGCGATCCGAGGGACGGGTCGCCTGCACTGATGGAGGACCGATGAAGATCACGCCCTGGTACCTGGCCGCTCTCGCTCCCTTCGCCGCGATCGGTTGCAGTGGTGCTTATATGGGGCACGCGGCCGTCGTCGTTCTGACGATCGGTATCTTCTTTGGCACGCTCTCGCTCGGCCGGACGCCCAACGCGCCGCCGCCCTCGCCGCCGAACGCGCGTGCGTGAACGGCGCCCCGCTCGGCGCTGATAACCTCGGGTCATGACGTACGACACCGTCGGCTCCCTCAAGGGCCTCGACGAGTTCTCCTTGATGGATCTCGAGGCGGTGCGTCTCATCCTGCGAGGCGACTCCGTCGTCGACTGGCACAGGCTCCACGTCCGTGACGAGGAAGAGGCACGCACGCTGCTGCGAGCCCAGGAGTTCCGACCCGAGGAGCCCGCCGATCGCGCGCGACTCGAGGCGATCAAGAACGAAGCGATCGCCTATCTGCGGCGGCACTTCGAGTTCCCGATCCCCAAGCCCGTCGCGCGTCTCTCGGTGGAGGAGATGCTGGTCCTCGCCTCGGGCAAGGGTCACAGGCAGCTCTGCGCCTGCACGATCCTGAAGGCGATGCACATCATCCATCACCTCGAGGGGCGCGAGCTGCTCTTCTCGATCCCGATGTCCGACCAGGAGGTCTTTCACCTGGTCGAGGAGAAGGTCTACCGGATCGTGGGCGGGATGCTCGCGGCCGGCTTCCCCATCACGGAGTTCATCGGCGGGCGGAAGAACAAGGACTCGCTCTACACGAAGCTGCTCTCGAAGACCGACACGACCGCAGCCGCGATCTACGACAAGCTGCGCTTCCGGATCGTGACGCGGGAGGCTGACGACATCCTGCCCGTCCTGCTCTACCTGTCGGAGCGCCTCTTCCCGTTCAACTACGTCGTGCCCGGGCAGAGCACGAACACGATCTTCCACTTCCGTAGCTACTGCGAGCGTCACCCCTTCCTGCGAATGCTGCTGCGAGAGCTGCAAGCAGGCGTGGATGACGGCCTGACGCTCAGCAACAACACGTTCAGCGATCAGAGCTATCGCGTGATCCACTTCGTCGTGGATCTGCCCGTGCGGCTGCCGCCCGAGATCATGGAGCTGGCGCCGCCCGCAGCATGGGCGCTCGGGCCGATCGTGTTCGTGCTCTGCGAGTTCCAGCTCATCGACCGCGAGACAGAAGCAGCCAACGAGCTCGGAGACGCGAGCCACGCGAAGTACAAGGAACGGCAGAAGGTCGCGGTGATGCGAAGGTTGAAGCTCGGCGGGCGAGCTCCAGCGCGGGTGCCGCCGAAGCGGCCGCGGTGAGAGCGGGGCGTTGCCCCGGACCCCAGCAGGGGGCTGTTCGCCCCCTGCACCCCGGACCAGGCACGGCCTGGACCGAAGGTGGATGAACTGCGCAAACGCGCAGTTCATCCGACGGGATCGAAGCGGGGGGCTCGGGCCCCCCACGCGAGGGTCAGGTCCTCGTCTTGAGGCCTTCGCGGTCGAGGACGACGATGCGGCGGCGGTCGACCTCGATGATGCCCTTGCGGCGGAGCTCGCCCAGGGTGAGCGTCACGGTCTCGCGCGTGGAGCCGATCATGCTCGCCATCTCCTGGTGCGTGAAGGGCGCCGAGATCAGGACGCCGCGCGGATCGGGGATGCCCCAGCGCTGAGCAGCCTTGAGCAGGAACTCCGCGAGGCGCGCTTCCACGTTGCGGAAGAGCATCGACGCGAGCCGCTCTTCCGTCTCGGCGTTGCGCTCGACGAGCGCGCCGACGAGCGCGTTCGCGAAGGCCTGGTCCGAGGCCATGAGCCCGCGGATCGTCGCGATCGGGACGACGAGCGCTTCCACGTCCTCCGTGGCGATCGCGCTCTCGCGGTGGTTCGGGACGCCGCCGAGCGCGGCCTCACCGAGCAGGTCGCCCGCGCCGCGGTAACCAAGCGAGAGGGTGTGCCCCTCGTTCAGCGCCCGGACCAGGCGGACGCGTCCGCCGCCGAGCATCACGACCGAGTTCGCGGGGTCGCCCTGGGTGACGAGCGGCCGACCGCGCGTCACTCGCTGGATCGTGCCTGCATCGGCGAGGAGGGTCTGCGAAGCGGGCGAAGCCGCGCTCCCGACCGCTCCACGCCGCAGAATCCGCCGCTTGCGAGCGTCCGGATCGAGCCCCCCGTCGTTGCTGACCGCGCCGGAACGAGCCGGGACGTTCGGTGCCATCGCATCCTTACCCATCATATCGAGACTGCTCCTCTAGGTGCGTTTTTCGCCGTGCGGGCCCTGAAAAAGAACGCGGCTTGCGTTGACATCTCCGAAGTACGGCCCGTACCTTTCGGGGGCCGAAGCCCCAGCCGAAGAACCCAAGTCGGCGGGGATCCGGTGCCCCGCTCCCCTGAAGCTACGGATCGTTGGATGCGCCTCTTTAGCGGTAAAATTGCCCCTCTCAGCGAAGAAATCGTCAAAACCCTGGCGGACAACGGGGAGATCGAGTGCCCGGACCGAAAAGAGGTGGTCCGCGATCTGGAGTCCGTCTTTTCTCAGTACCTGGCGACGGAAAAGGAAGTGATGGACAAGTCGAAGGCCACGCTCGAGTCGCGTGGCCTTCCGCCCTCGGAGCTCGGTCGGATCCGCAAGATCATCGCCGAGCAGAAGGGCATCAAGATCGGCGAGGATATCCTCGACTACCTGCTCGACCAGTGTATCGAGATGCTCATGCACTCGGGCAACGTCGACGAGGTCTTCGGACAGGATCACGACCTCAGGCGTCGCATGCGGCCGGTGCTCAAGAAGTACCTGGCGGCCGACGACGAGCTCGACGCCGAGGTCCGGAACAAGATGAAGAACCTGCAGGAAGGGACTCGGACCTGGGAGGTCGAGTACCAGAAGATCAAGAACGAGATCCAGCGCCGCAAGGGCCTCGTTTGAGGGAGTGTAGAGACCGATGGGCTGGATTCCGAAGGTCGAGCAGAAGCGCCACTTCTGCCACAAGTGCAAGAACGAGCTCGTCTTCGAGGTGAAGCTCCAGCGCGCCGACACGTGCCCTCACTGCGGCGTCGACATGCACTGCTGCAAGAACTGCGAGTACTGGGATCCGTCCGCGCACAACCAGTGCAAGGAGCGGATCGCCGAGTACATCCCGGACCGGGAAAAGGCGAACTTCTGCACGTTCTTCACGTTCAAGAACGGCGTGCCGGAAGATACGTCCGCGCAGATCGCCAAGTCGAAGGCTCGCCTCGACGATCTGTTCAAGAAGAAGTAGGTCGAGAGCGCCCGCGCGTTCGAGCATCGAATCGGGCATGTCCAAGCCTCGTTACCTGGTCACCGGCGGCGCCGGCTTCATCGGCAGCAACATCGTCGCGGCGCTCGTCGCCGCGGGCGAGCGCGTCCGCGTGCTCGACAACCTCGCCACGGGGATGTGGGAGAACCTCGACGGGATCTCCCCTTCCTCCGCGGTCGAGCGCTTCGAGGGCGACATCCGTGATCCCGAGGCCGTCGCCAAGGCCGCCGCGGGCGTCGAGGTCGTCTTTCACGAGGCCGCGCTGGGATCGGTGCCGCGCAGCGTCGAGGACCCCGTCACGAGCGACGCGGTCAACGTCGGCGGCACCGTCACCGTGCTCGACGTCGCGCGCCGCGCCTCCGTCCGCCGCGTCATCTTCGCCGCGTCGTCCTCGGCGTACGGCGAGACGCCCGTGCTGCCGAAGCGCGAGGACATGCCCGCGATGCCGCTCTCGCCGTACGCCGTGACGAAGCTCGCGTGCGAGAGCTACTGCCGCGTCTTCTCTTCGATCTACGGCATCGAGACGATGTGCCTCCGGTACTTCAACGTCTTCGGCCCGCACCAGACACCCGAGGGGCCGTACGCCGCGGCGATCCCGCGCTTCGTCGACGCCGCGCTCGCGGGCAGGCCCATCCGCATCTTCGGCGACGGCGAGCAGACGCGCGACTTCTGCTTCGTCGACAACGCCGTGCGCGCGAACCTGCTCGCGGCCGCGTCGCCGCGGAAGCTCGCGGGCGAGGTCGTCAACATCGCGGGCGAGAGGCGCGTGTCGCTGAACGCGCTTTGCGTGGAGATCGGTCGTGTGCTCGGCAGGAAGCTCGACGTCGAGCACGGGCCTCCGCGCCCCGGAGACGTGCGGCATTCGCTCGCGGACGTGAGCCTCGCGCGGGAGATCCTCGGGTACGAGCCGCTCGTGCGGTGGGAAGAAGGGATCGCCCCGACGGTCGCCTACCTCGAGGCGCTGCGGGCCGCGGGGCCGGCCGAGGCCGCTCGGCGCTCGGCCGAGATGCGAGCGCAAAGCCCGCGGCAGAGCGCGGGTAGCACGGGTGCGGCAACCAACGTTGTTGCACTCTTTCGGTGAGCGACGTATCCGGCAGGGCCATATGCGGAGCATGACGGGGTTCGGGATCGGCGAGGTGACCCTCGGAGAGGGCCGAGTGCTCGCCGAGATCCGTTCCGTCAACCAGCGTTTCCTCGACGTTCGGACGCGGCTGCCGCGGGAGCTCGCCGAGATCGCGCTCTTCGCCGAGCAGGTCGTGCGCGAGCGGCTGCGTCGCGGGCGTGTCGAGCTCGTCGTGCGCACGGAGGGCCCTGTCCTCACGGCGGCGACGCTCGACGTGGCGCGCGCGCGTTCGGCGTTCCGCCAGCTCGTCGCGCTGCGTGACGAGCTCGCGCCGGGCGCGGAGCTACCGCTCGCGCTGCTCTCGGCGGTGCCGGATCTGTTCATCCCGCCGGCGGGGCCGGAGCTCGCCGCGGTGCGGGACGCGGTGAGGCGCGCGATCGAGGCGGCGATCGCGGCGATGGACGCGATGTGCCGGGCGGAGGGCGAGGCGCTGCTCGTGGATCTATCGGGCCGGTGTCAGGCCTTGCGGCGCCTCATCGAGTCGATCGCGTCCCAGGCGGACGGCTTGCGCGAGGCGGCGCAGCGGCGGCTGCACGAGCGGCTGGAGCGGCTGCTGGCGGGCGCGGAGCTCATGGTGGATCGGGGGCGGCTCGAGCTCGAGCTCGCGATCCTCGTCGACAAGAGTGATTTCACCGAAGAGCTCACGCGCCTCCGGAGCCACCTCGATCAGCTCGAGGGCGTGCTCGCCGCGAGCGGGGGCGAGCCCGTGGGGAGGCGGCTCGACTTCCTTCTGCAGGAAATGGTACGCGAGGCCAACACGCTCGGCGCGAAGGCCCAGGACGCCTCGGTCAGCCAGCTCGTCGTCGGCATCAAGGTCGAGCTCGAGCGGCTCCGCGAGCAGGTGCAGAACGTCGAGTGACGCGGACACTCCGCTAACCTCAAGCACGAGACCGACACGAATGATGAGCGACTTCCTCCTCCTCATCGTCTCCTCCCCTTCCGGGGCGGGGAAGACGACGCTCTGCAACCGGCTGCGCGCGGAGTTCCCGGATCTGCGCTTCTCGGTCTCGCACACGACACGCAAGCCGCGCCCGAACGAGGTCGACGGGCGCGAGTACCACTTCACCGACAGGGACACGTTCGATCGGATGATCGGCGAGCACGCCTTCGCGGAGTGGGCGCCCGTGCACGGCAACTACTACGGCACGAGCGTCTCGGAGATCGAGAGCGCCAAGCGCGAGGCGCGCGGCGTGCTCTTCGACATCGACTACCAGGGCGCGCGGCAGATCAAGGCGCGTATGCCCGAGGCCGCGTCGGTGTTCATCTTGCCGCCCTCGCTCGCCGAGCTCGAGCGCAGGCTGCGCGGCCGCGGCACCGAGGACGAGCCGACCACGCTGCGGCGCCTCCAGGCTGCGAAGAGCGAGATCGAGCACTACGGGTTCTTCGACTACGTGATCGTGAACGACGACCTCCAGCGGGCGTACGACCAGCTCCGATCGGTGGTGTTCGCCGAGCGTTGTCGTCGCGGCCGGCACGCGCTGCTCTGCGAGCAGATGCTCGCCGAGGGCAAGGTGGGGAGCTCCGCATGAGCCACGTCCTCGGGGTCATCGGCGGCAGCGGCGTCTACGCGCTCGAAGATCTCGACGACGTCGAGGAGGTCGAGGTCGAGACGCCGTACGGCGCGCCGAGTGATCTCGTCCTTCGCGGCCGGGATCGTGACTCCGGTACGACGCTCCTGTTCTTGCCGCGCCACGGCCGTGGGCATCGGCTCTCGCCGACGGAGATCAACTACCGGGCGAACGTGTGCGCGTTGAAGAAGCTCGGGGCGACGCACCTCGTCAGCGTGAGCGCGGTGGGATCCATGCGCGAGGAGATCCCGCCGGGGGATCTCGTGGTCGTCGATCAGTTCATCGATCTCACGAAGCGCCGCGCGAGCACGTTCTTCGACGGGGGCGTCGTGGGGCACGTCGCCTTCGCCGATCCGGTCTGCCCGCATCTGTCGAGCGCGCTCGCGGGCGCGGCCGCGCAGGCGCTCGAGGGCACGCAGAAGAAGCTCCACGCCGGCGGCACGTACGTGTGCATCGAGGGCCCGCAGTTCTCGACCCGCGCCGAGAGCCTGCTCTATCGAAGCTGGGGCGTGCACGTCATCGGCATGACCGCGATGCCCGAGGCCAAGCTCGCGCGGGAAGCGGAGCTGCCTTACGCGTTGCTCGCGATGTCGACCGACTACGATTGCTGGCATTCGACGGAAGAGGCGGTGACGGTGGAGGCCGTGATCGCGGTGCTCCGGGAGAACGTGGTGTACGCGCGGCGCGCGCTGCGTGCGCTCTCGCGCGTGCTGCCCGATCCCGAGGCGAGCCCGGCGCACGGCGCGCTCGCGAGCGCGGTCATGACGAGGCGGGATCTCGTACCCGAGCAGGCGCGGGCGCGGCTGTCGTGGCTTTTGCCGGATCTCTCGTGCTAGAAGGGGCCGCCGTGAGCACGTCCTCTCCGATTCTCATCGTTGGATCCATGGCCTTCGACGATCTCGACCTGCCTTCGGGCAAGGCGCGAGACGTGGTGGGCGGCTCGGCCACGTACGCGGCCATGACCGCGTCCGTCTTCGCGCCGGTGCGCGTCGTCGCCGTCGTCGGGGACGACTTCCCGGAGCACGTGCTCATCGCGATGCAGACGCGCGGCATCGACACGCGTGGCATCGAGCGGGCGAGCGGAAAGACGTTCCGCTGGGCAGGCCGCTACGATCAGGATCTCGTCCACCGCACCACGCTCGACACGCAGCTCAACGTCTTCGCCGACTTCCGCCCGCGGCTGCCCGAGGGCTACCGCGACACGCCGTTCGTCTTGCTCGGCAACATCCATCCGGGCCTCCAGCTCGACGTGCTCGAGCAGGTGCGCGCGCCGCGGCTCGTCGTCGCCGACACGATGAACTTCTGGATCACCGGCGAGCCCTCGCTGCTCGCGTCGATGCTGAAGCGCATCGACGTGCTCATCGTGAACGACGAGGAGGCGCGGCAGCTCTCGGGCATCCACAACATCCGCCGCGCGGCGCGCGACATCCTCGCGCGGGGCCCGAAGCGGCTCGTGATCAAGCGCGGCGAGCACGGCGCGCTCCTCTTCGACGAGGAGGGCGTGTTCGCGGCTCACGGCTTCCCGCTCGAGGACGAGGTGGATCCGACGGGCGCGGGCGACTCGTTCGCGGGCGGCTTCCTCGGTTATCTCGCGACGCAGCCCGAGGTGTCGCCGCTCGCGCTCCGGCGCGCGATGGTGCACGCGACGGCGACGGCGTCGTTTTGCGTCGAGGCGGTAGGCACCGCGAAGGTCGGCGCGCTCGTGCGCGACGAGGTCACCACGCGCGTCGCCGAGATCCAGAAGCTCTACGAGTTCGGCGCCAGCACGATGTGAGCCGGGCGCGGCATCCTGCGCGGATGCCGTGCTGTCCGTGATAGTCTCCGCGCTCCTTTTTGCGTGGAGGAAACACGGATGCGCTTTTCGAACGTGGCCGCGTCGCTCGCGGCCTTCGGGCTTTTGTCTCTCGGAATGCTCGGCAGCGGCTGCGGCGATGACACGACGCAGCCTCCTCCTCCGCCGCCGTCGGGGGCGGCTTGCGCGCTCACGGAGAAATGCGTCACGGCCGATCCCACGTGCATCGCGCTCGTCGACAACGCCGGCCAGGCCGAGTTCGGCCTGCGCATGTCGCAGATCCTCATCAGCAAGCCGGCGACCCTCGCGCCGGCGACCTTCGTCGGTGGCGTCGTCGGCGGCGGCGTCGCGCTGAACGACACGGACTGCAACCTCGCTGGCCAGGGCACGTTCTCGTGGCTCTTGCACTTCGACACGGCCACGAACACGGTCTGCACGGGCGGCGCGAAGCCCGTCACGGATCCCGCCGACGGCTTCACGTTCGTGAACGAGATGATCGGCGGCTTCCAGATCACGCCGATCAAGTTCACGGCGCCCGAGCTCGCGCAGGGCACGTTCGAGGTCGAGGTGGGGCAAGACATCGTCGTCCCGATCTACACCGCGGAGCCGAACAGCCCGCCCGTCCTCTTGCCGCTCAAGAAGGCGCGGATCATCGGGGCGAAGCTCTCGTCCAGCAACAACTGCGTCGGCTCGTACGACGCCGAGGCGCTCGATCCGCTGAACCTCTGCCGTCCCGACCCGGCGCAGAACCAGTTCACCTACAAGAACGCCGGCAAGATCGAGGGGTACATCACGCTCGAGCAGGCCGACGAAGTGATCGTCGATCTCGCGAACAAGACGCTCTGCGCGATCCTCACGGGCACGGACGACGGCGCCACGCCGATCGCGAAGTGTGTTCGCGACATGAACGGAAAAATCGATTACCAGGGCGACTGGTGCGACGCCACGAATGCCGCTGCGGACGCGATGTGCGCGGACTCGGTGGCCCTCGGCGCGGAGTTCGCGGCGAGCGCGGTGAAGATCAACGGCGGCTGTCCGCTCTGAAGCGCGCGCGCGACGTCCGTCGCGCTTGCGGCGTGCGCGGGATGACGCGTACGATCGCGCAAATCCGGTGAAAAACGGCCTCTGGCGTGGGCGAGGGGCCGTCATCGGTAGCGCTTTCGGAGGTCTTCGCCATGCCTCGCTTTCTAAGACATCTCATCGGGATCATGGTCGTGATCCTCATCGCCGGCTGTGCCGGTGGTGGTTGCTCGAGCGGGTGCTCGGGCTGCGGCATGACACCCCTGCCCGGCGGCTTCGATCCCAACGCGCGGATCGAGAACGCCGGCTCCGTGCGGCTCACGCAATCCGGGCTCACCTTCCTCGAGCAGAACCTCGGGCCTCTGGCCAAGAGCCTCCTCGGCGGCAGCGGGAGCGGCGGCATCGTCACGTTCCCCGTGCCTTCGACGAGCGGGTCGACCGCTGGCATCGGGTACGACGTTTGCCCCGGCGGCCCCAACGAGAACGCGAGCCCGCCGAAGTGCGTCGCGGAGATCGACGTCGGCAACGCCCAGCTCAACATCGACACCGCGACTCCGCACAACATCAAGATCACGGGCCCGCTGCCGATCCGGCTCCAGGATCTGCCGATCGACGTCTCGTACTTCGGCATCCCCGACAGCGCCACGGCGCGCCTCACGGGCAACGGCTGCACCACGCCGGCCGCGTTCGCCAACGTCGATCTGAACGTCGACATCTCGATCGAGGTCGACACGAACGAGGCGCACTCGCGGTACGGCTACTCGCGCGTCAAGGTCAACGCCCTGAACATCAACGAGAGCCAGCTCGAGAACTCGCTCGAGTTCTGCGGCGGCGGCTTCTCGAACTTCATCCTCAACACGATGAAGGGCGTCGTCTTCGATCTGCTCGTCGGCGAGCTCATCGGCACGCTCCAGGGCACGGTCGAGGAGCAGCTCTGCCAGCAGGCGAACCCCGAGCTCAACCCCCCCTGCCCGCTCGGCACGAACGACGTGGGCGGCGTTTGTCGTTATGGAACGAACGAGGGAGACGAGTGCGCCTCGATCATCCTCGGCACCGACGGCAACGTGGATCTGAGCAGCGCGCTCGCGAGCGTGTCGCCGGGCTCGAAGGGCGGCCTCGACATCCTCTTCGCCGTCGGCGGCGCGAGCCAGCGGACGGACAACAGCGGCTTCGCGTGGGGTGATCTCAACCCGATCGACGGCGGCGCGACGCTCGGCATGTACGGCGGCGCGGAGCCCACGCCCATCTCGCAGTGCGTGAAGTTCTCGGACATGCCGCTGCCCACGGGCATACCGATCCCCGACGAGCTCGTGAGCAACACGGTCTCGAACTGGCCCGCGGGGCTCGACGGCCCGCACGTCGGGATCGCGGTCTCCGAGCGGTTCGCGAACTACGCGATGAACGGCTTGTACAACAGCGGCTTCCTCTGCCTCGGCATCTCGACCGAGACGGTGCCGCAGCTCGCCTCGGGCACGCTCTCGTTGCTCGCGAACTCGCTCAAGGACCTCGGCCTGCAGCGCGAGCCGCAGCAGGTCGCGCTCGTCATCCGGCCGGGCAAACCCCCGACGGTCACGTTCGGCAACGGCACGGACATCAACGCGGATCCGCTCATCCGCGTGAAGCTCGAGCAGGCGTCGTTCGACTTCTACATCTGGTCGACGGATCGCTTCATCCGCTTCATGACCGCGACCTTCGATCTCGACGTCCCCGTGAACCTCACGGTGACGCCGGACGGCCTCTTGCCGGTGCTCGACAAGATCGGCGTGTCGAACGGCGTGGTCACGAACTCCGAGCTCCTCAAGGAGGATCCGGCGGTCATCGCGGGCGCGCTCGGGGGCCTGCTCGGCGGCCTCGGTTCGCAGTTCCTCGGCGGGATCAGCGCGATCGATCTGGCGGGCGCGCTCGAGTCGCTCGGCCTCACGCTCACGATCCCCGAGACGGTCGAAGGCCAGGGCTCGCCCGGCCTGCGCAAGCTCTCGAAGGAGAGCGACAGCTACCTCGGCGTCTTCGCGACGCTCGGCGTCGGCGCGGCCAACCCCGCGGCCCCGAGCCCCGGCTCGGCGGTGAAGGCGGAGCCGATCGAGACGACGGCGCGCGTGATCGAGAAGAAGCTCGATCGCACGGGCTTCCGTCTCGGCACGGTGGACGAGGAGAACGCGCCGCTCGTGACGCTCGAGTTCGCGTCGCCGACCGACACGGGCGTGGTGCCCGTCGAGTACTCGTACCGCGTCGATCGCGGCATGTGGAAGCCGTTCACCCGCGAGCGTACGGTGGACGTGCGCGACGAGTGGCTGCGCCTGCAGGGTCCGCACACGGTGAGCGTGCGCTCGCGCATCGTGGGCAAGCCCGAGACGCTCGACGAGACGCCGGCCGAGATCGAGCTGGTGATCGACGCCGAGCCGCCGGTCATCCAGGTCAGCGAGGTGCAGGCGGATGACCGCGTGATCGTCGAGGTGCGTGACGTCGTCGGCGGTGGCGGCGAGACCCGCGCGCGTTACCGGCTCGACGGCGGCGCGTGGTCCGCGTGGAAGCCCGCGAGCGAGCTCGGGGCGATCGACGTGGGCGAGTCGGCCGAGATCGACGTCGAGGCCGAGGACGCCGAGGGCAACGTGGCCGAGGCTTCGCAGGCGCTCATCCGTGGTCGCGTGACCGACGTGGCCGAGGGCTGCGGCTGCTCCGTCGTCGGCGACGATCGCACGCAGGGCAAGCCGATGTGGCTCGTGGGGCTCGCGCTGCTCGGCGTGGCGCTCCGGTTCGGCCGTCGTCGCGCGCAGAAGCCCGCTTCCGCGGAGCCCGCGGCGGCGGCGCCTGCCCGTCGCGCCTCGTCGCGCCGCACGATGCGCGCCCTCTCCGGGCTCGTGGTCCTCGGCGCGGTGGGCTCGTTCGCTGGTTGCAGCAGCGACCCCGACACCGACGTCGCGTCGGGGTACACCTGCGTCGCGCCGGCCTGCGTCACGCTCGATCCGGGCCTGATCGGCGCGTACACGTCGGTCGCGGTCTCTGGCTCGACGATCTGGGTCGCCGGGTACGTCGAGGCGGACTGGTCGAACGAAAATAGCTGGGGTGATCTCGCCGTCGGCACATGGGACGGCACGAGCGTCGGCTGGAAAGCGATCGACGGCGTGCCTGCCGATCCTCCGGTCGACCCGACGAAGTTCAACAAGAACGACTTTCGGGGCGGCCAGCTCGAGCCGGGCGACGACGTCGGCACGTGGACGAGCATCGCCATCGACGGGAACAACAACCCCGCCGTCGCCTATTATGATCGTACGAACCGCGCCCTCAAGTTCGCCCAGCGCAGGGGCGAAGCGTGGAACATCGTCACGGTCGAGAAGAAGGCCCAGGCCGACATCGGCCGGTACGCGAAGCTGCTCATCACCGGCGGCGACAAACCCACGATCGCGTACCTCTCGATCGAGCCTGGCAAGGACGGCGCCATCAGCTCGAAGGTCCGCCTCGCCACGGCGACGAGCGCCACGCCCACGGACGCCGACTGGACGTTCGAGGACGTGGCGGTCGACGACGCCACGCCCTGCCGCGCCTACTACTGCAGCCTCGGCGACGTGTGCGTGCAGGAGACGGGTCGATGCCAGGCGAAGCTCACGACCTGCGATCCCAAGTGCGGTTCGGGCTCGGCGTGCGTCGACATCGCCGGTCAGACGACCTGCGCGGACACGTTCGACGCCTCGAAGATCGACACCTACCCCGAGGCCGCGGGCGACTACATCTCCCTCGCGCAGGATCCCTCGGGCAACCTCGGCCTCGCGTTCTACGATCGCATCCGGGGCAACCTGGTGATCGCCTCGAAGAACATGGGCATGTGGCAGACCATGATCGTCGACGGGCAAGCGGCCGACGGCACGGACACCGGTGACATGGGCATCGGCGCTTCGCTTTTCATCGACGAGAAGGGCGACTGGCACATCTCCTACGTCGACGGTTTGTCCGAGGGCCTGCGTTACGCGCAGGTCACGAAGGGCGCGACCGTGAAGCTCACGGGCATCGTGGACAACGGCCTCACGGTCGACGGGATGATGAACTTCGACGACGGGCAACACCTCGTCGGCGACGACTCGTCGATCTTCGTCGGTCCGAGCGGCGAGATCCACATCAGCTACCAGGACGCGACGGCCGGGAAGCTGCGTTATGCCGTCGGCACGCCGACCGGTGATCAGATCACCTGGAAGGTGCGCGCGATCGATCAGGCTGGCTTCGCCGGCGCGTTCTCGCGTCCGATTACGGTCGAGGGCCAGTTGATGCTCGTCAACTGGTGGCGCCACCTCGACGCGGAGGGCGCCCCGCGCGGCGACGTCGCGATCGTCAAGCCCTGAACCACGACGAGGGCGCGCTCTGCAGGGGCGCGCCCTCCCCTGCCCTTCAACTCACGCCGCGGCGATCTCCGCGGCCGTCTCCAGCAGCATCTCGCGCGTGGCCGGGCCGTTCACCCGCGCCCGCTCCGCGGCGACGAGCTCGAGCAGCTCCTGCTTCGTGGCGACGCCGGAGTCGAGCAGCGCCCGCATGTACCCGTCGACCGCGCCCTGCGCCTTGGCGAGCTTCGTGTAGCTCTCGCCCGCGCCTTGCGCGCGGAGGGCCTCGTTCAACATCAGCTTGAGCTCCGCCAGCATCTCGCTCTTGCGTCGCATGAGACACCTCTCCCGATCCGGCAGGCTGCCGCCTCGGCCGCGCACCACGCGCAGGCTCCTGGGTCGGTCCTCGCCACCCGGCCGCGCGACGGCGCGCCGGATCGCCGGTACACGTCGTCCCCTATCCGAGGCGCGCGCGTCGGGCCAAATTGTCGATCGTTTTTCCGAGCAGGTCGGGCTCGACGCTCAGGACGAGCTGCCCTGGGCCAGGCGGCCGAGCGCGCTGTCCGCGAGCGTCGGATCGAGGCGGCCGAGCGCGACCGTCGGGCCCTTCTGCGGCACGAGCACCACCCGGCAGCGACCTCGCGCGGCGGGCATCAGGTTCGTCAGGGCGAAGTCGATCGCGATGGAGACGGCCACGAGCAGCGCGCCCATGCCGAGCAGATCCGGCGAGCCCGCGCGCGCACCGTCGACGAAGAGCGAGATGCCCACGTAGCTGCCGATCGCCAGCGCGAACAGGCCCGCGTACATCGCGAGCCGCGGATACCGCACCTCGCGCGCCACGCGCGTGAGCCCCTCGACCGGGAAGACCATCTCCCGCTCGCGCACCGTACGCCCGAGCAGCTCCGTCTTCGCGAGCACCGTGATCGATCGCGGCGAGACCCGCATCTCCGCGGGACAGCGGTACCGCAGCACGAAGCGCCCGAGCAGGCGGGCGACCGGGAGAACGAAGAGCAGCCCCGTCACGGCGAGCAGCACGAGCGCCAGCGGCCCTCGCGGCGGCGGCACGAGCTCACCGGCGGCCGCGGCGGCGCCGGGCTTGCGCGCGTCCTGGAGGAGCGCGCGCACCACGGGATCACGCGCCTCGGCTGCGAGCGTCTGGGCCTCGTCCCGCGCTGCGAGCGACGAGCTCGCGCCGAGCGCTGCGGCCACCACGAGCGCCCCAGCTCGGCCGACGAGCGGCGCGGCGCCTTCGTCGGCTCTCTTCACGAGGGCCGCGGCTTCTCGCCAGAGCCCGTCGGCCTTCGGGCCGAGCGCCGCGTCGATCGCGGAGAGCGCGTCGAGCGGCGTGTGCGCGGCGACCCACGCGAGCGCCTCGATCACGCGCCGCTCGGCCTCCACGCCTTCCGGCGGGGCGAGCGCGATGCCGCGGGCGAGGAGCGCGGACAGGAGCGCGCGTGTCGCGGGCCCCGTGGGCTCGTTCGGGCTCCTCTCGAGGGCGGCGAGCACGTTGCCGAAGGGGGTCTCGGCGTCCTCGCTCGAGAGCCCGAGGCGCGCGGCGGCGTCACGGGCCCCGTCGGGCAGCGAGGTCCTTCGCTCGTCGGCGCAGGCGAACGCGATGGCGTGGACGAGGCGGGCCAGATCGTCGCCGCGCGGATGACTGGCGAGCTCGGCGAGGACTTCGTGAGGCGTTTGATCGGCAGGCATGGCGTGCTCTGTCGCGCGTCGCGCGCGGGTCGACTTAACCGAACGCGCGCGTCCTGGCTAGTCTTCCGGTCCTTTCGAAGGTCGTGTGGCCTGGGCCAGCGCGCATCAAGGCGCCTTTTTCCCGGCCTCTTCCGCGGCCTTCGCTTGTTTTGCGAGCTGCTGCTCGACGGCGCTCATGATGTATTTGAGCTGCTTGTTCGTCACGTGCGTGGTGGCGCGGACCAGGTCTCCCTCGGCGGTGAACGGCGTCGGACCGAGGACCTCGAACCGGCCGATGAAGGGGATTTCCACCTTCCGGAAGCCCTCGACGATCGGGCCGAGCTCGTCGGCGTGCTTCTGGGCGAGGGCCGCGTCCTTGTCCAGGGCCTCGAGCAGCACGTCGGCCCCGCCGTCGTCCGTCGGCGTCACCGAGAGCCGCAGCCACTTGAACGTGTCGGGGATCTGGAAGGGCAGGCCCTTGAAGGCCCGGTGCGGCGTGACCATCGAGAGCGCGATCCCGACGGCGCTCGACTTGTTGAAGCCCTTGGTCGACTTCACCTTGGCGAGCTCGCCCTTCGCGTCGGCGGGCAGGACGACGAGCATCCGTTTGCCCGGGACCAGCGCGAAGATGCGCTCGCCCTTGTCGGCCTTGGCGATCGCCGCGGGCACGGGCGTGTCCTCGAGCCAGCGCCCCGGCGGATCGCTGCGCTTGACGATGGCGTCGACCGCGGCGCGGATCTTCGGCTCGGGCACGTTGAAGTCCATCACCGCCACGACCTTGCGCGAGTCCCGGAACTGCGGCCCGGCGATGAGCAGGTGATCGAGGTCGCGGATCGGATCGATCGGCGTGTCCTTGAAGAACGACTGCCACTGCGGGATGCCCACGAGGATCCGGCTGAACCACGTCCCGAGCTCGTGCTTGCGGATCCTGTCGCCGGCGATGAGCACCTGGACGTTCGGGTTCTTCGCGGCGACATTCGCGGCCGAACCTGCGACCGCGAGTGGATCCTTGAGCTTTGGCCCGCCGGCGTCCGCGCCC
This sequence comes from Polyangium spumosum, assembly GCF_009649845.1. NCBI lineage: Bacteria > Pseudomonadati > Myxococcota > Polyangiales > Polyangiaceae > Polyangium > Polyangium spumosum. Next base: position 315,030 of record NZ_WJIE01000001.1, on the reverse strand, counting down.
GCGTCGGGCAGCGCCGCGACGGGCGCCGGGGCCTCTGCGTCGGGACCTGCGTCCGCGGCGGCGACCGCTTCCGCATCCGGGCCGGCGTCGGGCAGCTCCGCGATCGGCGCTCCCGCGTCCGGGGTCTCCGCGCCTGCATCCGCTTCGAGCGGCGCGGCGTCGGGCGCGCCTGCGTCTGCGTCGTCTGCGTCCGGGCCTGCGTCCGGCGCCTCTGCGTCCGGGCCTGCGTCGGCCGGCTCTGGCTTCTTCTTGGGCTTGGGCTTTGGCTCGGCTGCTTTCGTGGGTTCGGCGCTGGGATCGGGCTCTGCGACGCCGGGCTCCGGGTCCGGCGCGGGCGCGGGCTCTGCGGTTTCTCCGGGCACGAGGTCGAGATCGATCGGGATCACGACCTCTCCATCCATGTCGACCATCGACATCTCTTCGCCGAAGAGCAGCGAGAGCCATGCGAACAGCCGCGTCGGGAGCAGCGGCACGTGCAGGAGGAGCGCGACCGTCAGGGCAACCACGAAGGCGCGCGGAGCGGCCGCGCGCACCCGCGAGAGGGGTGTGGCCGGCGCCGCTTTCGTGTCTTGCCGGCCACGGGGCCGCGTCCGCTGCTCCACGGACCCTACGGTAGCAGCGCTGCGCCGGGCGTCATGGGCGTGCGTGCTCCTTGGCACGGTCCTTCCACGGGCCTTTGTTCTCCCTTTTGCAGAGAACTGGATCGACGATGCAAGACCGGGTACGAAGACCCCCGAGCCCGTCTGTTCGAGAAGACGAGGCGCTTTTTTCGGCGATGGGAAGCTCTCCAGTGGATCGGCCTCGGCGTGAACAAGATCGGCCCCGCGCGGCGATGAACTCGCGCGTGCCCGCCGTTCGTGAACCTGCGCCTGCGCCCTCTCCCGAGGTCAAGGCGCCTTCGACCGTCATGGCGAGCGCCTTCGGCTTCGCGGTGGCCGCGGGGCTCGCGGGCGCGGTCGCGTGGGCCAGCGGTTGCCATGGAGACGCGCCGCCTGGCGCCTCCGTCGACAAGCCCGCTCGCGCGAGCCAGCTCCCGGCTCCGCCGCCCACGACCCCGCCGGCCCCCAGGTCCTCGGCGCGTGTCGCCGCGGCGACCCCGGCCGACGCGCAGGACGCGGGCGTCGACGCAGCGGCCGACGCGAGCGTCGCCGAAGCCGAGAAGCCCTACACCGGCCCGCTCCTCGGGGCGCTGGCGGTGCAGACGCCGGTCTATCCGTCGATGGAGTCGAGCAAGAAGCGGCTCGGCTACATCCGGCTCGGCGGCAAGGTCCCGGTGGATCCGAACCCCACGAAAAACGCCTCCTGCCAGGCTGGCTGGTACCGCTTGCTCGACGGCGGCTACGTCTGCGGCAAGTACGCGACCACGGACCTCAACAATCCTCAGGTCCGCATGGGCATCACCGCCCCGAACCTCGAGGAGGTGCTCCCCTACCGCTACGCCTACAACACGGCGCATGGCACGCCGCTCTACCGATCCGTCCCCTCGAAGGAGGACATGATCAGGTACGAGCCGTACCTGGAGATGGCCAAGAAGGCCAAGCGCAAGAAGAAGGCCGCCGAGGAGGCTGCGAAGGCCGCCGAGGAAGAGGCCGCGGCGGCGAAGGATCAGACGGCTTCGGCATCGGCGACGCCCTCGGCGAGCGCCTCGGCGGCGGCTGACGCCCCGACGACGCCGGCGAGCCAGGAAGGCGCTCCGAGCGCTCCGAGCGCGCCGTCGGCCATGCCTTCGGCGGAGGTCGCGGCGATGCTCGACGCGGGTCCTCCGGTCGAGGAGCCGGCGAAGCCCTGGTGGCAGCAGATCGAGCCGGGCAAGCCTGTCAACGTCACGCTGAAGGAGCTCGAGTCCGAGGCGGACGGCACCGTCGCCAAGCGCATGGTGAAGGGCTTCTTCGTCGCGGTGGACAAGACGTTCTCGTGGAACAGCCGTAGCTGGTACAAGACGACCGCGGGCCTCGTCGCGCCGAGCGACCGCATGTACATCGTCAAGCCGCCGACCTCGCAGGGCATCGACGTCCCCGAGGGCGCGAAGCAGGTCGGCTTCATCCTCGCGACCAAGTCGTCGAAGTTCGAGATCGACGAAGAGCAGAAGACCGTGAAGGTGAAGGGGCCGGCGCCTCGGTTCACCGCGGTCGGGCTCACGGGCGTCACGGCGACGGTGAAGTCGGTCGTGTACCGGCAGACCACCGAGGGCTGGTGGATGAAGGGCGTCGACGCCACGTACACCGAGCCTGGGCCTCCGCCCGCGGATCTCGCGCCCGGCGAGAAGTGGATCGACGTCAACCTCACGCGGAAGACGCTGCTCGCGATGGAGGGGGACAAACCCGTCTACGCGGCGCTCGTGTCGCCGGGTCGGAGGTCGAAGAACAAGAAGAAGGATCACTCGACGGTGAAGGGCACGTTCCGGATCCGCGAGAAGCACGTCGCCGTGACCATGGATGGCGACGGCACGGTCGCGGGCGACTTGCCGTACAGCATCGAGGACGTCCCGTACGTCGCGTACTTCGAGGGTTCGTACGCGCTGCATGGTGCCTTCTGGCACTCGAACTTCGGCCGCGAGATGAGCCACGGCTGCGTGAACCTCTCGCCGCTCGACGCGAAGAAGATCTTCTTCTGGAGCGAGCCTCGCCTGCCGCGCGGCTGGCACGCGGTCTGGTCCACGCCCGAGAACCGCGGCACGCTCATCGTCGTCCACGATTGACGCTCCCGAAAAATCCGAGAACCCAACCTCCCTGGCCCCTCTGGACATACCAGCCGAGCCAGCAGCCCCTACCCGGGGTAGGCCCGAACGAAGCGCAGCGGAGTGAGGGCCGTAGGGGGCGGGCCATCGAGCCCGCCCCCTCTTGAACAACTTGACGCGGGGCGGAGGAGGGAACAGTTGTTGAGGCCGTCATGGACCAGTTCTCGGCCCACCTCGATCGCGGGTGGGATCTCGTTCAGCGTGGGGATACCCGCGGCGCCGAGGCTTCGGCGCGCCGAGCGCTGGAGCTCGATCCCAATTCTCCCGAGGCTCACAACCTCCTGGGTTACGTCGCGGCCCTCGAAGGCGACGGCGAGGAGGCGATCGAGAATTATCGGCAGGCCATCGCCCTCGATGACACCTACCTCGAGGCCATGCTCAACGCGGCCGAGGTGTACATCCATCCGCTCGGCGAGTACGACCAGGCGATCGAGATGTGCGACCAGGCCCTCGATCTCGCCGAGGTCGACGAGGAGATCATCGATGCCCTCCTCCTCAAGTTCGATGCCCTCCTCGCGAAGGGGGACACGGAGGAGGCCGCTCGTGTCGTCGAGCGGATTCCGAGCGGGCCGTACGACAACCCCAATCATACCTTCCTCGTCGGGCGCGCGCTTTACGAGATCGGGCAGACGGAGCGGGCCGCGCGGCTCGTGGAAGAGGCGGCGATGAAGGATCCGCGGCACGTGGAGGCGTACTACTACCTCGGGCTCGTGCGCGACGAACGCGGCGACATGCGGGGCGCGACGCAGGCCTTCTTGCATGCGCGTGAGCTCGACATCGAGATGGGGCTGCCTCCCTGGGCGCCGGGGCGCGAGGCGTTCGCCGGGATCGCGCAGAAGGCGATCGCCGGGCTGAACCCGGTCTTGCGTCGGTACGTCGATGCGGCCGACGTGTACGTCTCCGACGTCCCCGGCATGGAGCTCGTGGCCGAGGGCGTCGACCCGCGAGCGCTCGTCTTGCTGGATGGGCTCATGTCGGACGACCTCTCTCGTGGCGGGCGCGCGGATGTGCCTTGCGCGCGGATCTTCGTGTATGCGATCAACGTGGCCAGGCTCGCTGGCAGCGTCGAGGGCATCGAGCGGGAGATCAGCCTCGCGCTCGAGCGGGAGATCACCGCGACCTTCCTCGAGGCCGAGCAGGCCGAACGCCCGGAGAGCGAGCTCAACTGACGGGCGCGGATCGTTCGCCGATGGATGCCGCTCCCGAGAGGCCGAAGAGGCCCGTATCCGCCCGAAGGCGCGGCCGCACGGTCGCGGGGGCGATTTATTACGGCATCATCGGCGCGACCTGCCTCGCGGGCACCATCCAGATCTCCGTGCAGGTGTTCTTCACGGAGCACCCCCCTTCCCCGTACGGGGCTTGCCATGAGGGCCTCCGGGCGCTCATCGGGGCCGTCGATCGGGCCCGGGCGGCGGCGCCCGGCACGGACGGCGAGGACGGGGCGATCGCGCGGTTTCGGGCGGCGCTCGAGCCCGAGTGGCAGTACTTCGAGGGCGTCGCGACCACCTGCAAGGCGTCGGCGAAGGACAAGGGCGCTCTCGACGCCATCGAGCGGCTCCGCTATGCGGAGGAACATGCAGCGCGGCGGGAGGCTTCGGACCTGGCCCCGCTGCGGCGCCAGGTGCAGGAGATCGTGAACACCGATCTCGCGAAAGCCAGCGCACCCCCCAAGGGCCCCTGATATCCAGAGCGGCGACGAATGACAGACCAGAATCCCACCTCCCAGGGCGCGAACGCCTCCGAGGCTCGCACGAGTGATCCCGCAGCGACGGCCGGCCAGGCGGCCGCGACCGCGCCGACCTTCGAGGTCTTGCCCCTCTCGAGCGAGCTGCGCGAGACGCTGGCCGAGATCGGCTACATGAACCCCACGCCGGTGCAGGTCGCCGTGTGGGAGCCCGCGACGCGCGGGCGCGACGCCGTGGTGCAAGCGCGCACCGGCACCGGAAAGACGGCGGCCTTCGGGCTCCCGATCGTCGATCACCTCGTGAAGCGCTCGGTCGCGCACGTGCAGGTCTTGGCGCTTTGCCCCACGCGTGAGCTCGCGCTCCAGGTGACGGCCGAGATCGAGCGGCTCGGCAAGCGCAAGGGCGTGCGTGTCGTGCCCGTGTACGGCGGCGCGCCGATGCCGCGGCAGATCGACGCGATCGCGGCGGGCGCGCAGGTCATCGTGGGCACGCCCGGTCGCGTGCTCGATCACCTGCGCCGCGGCACGCTCGATCCGAAGGGCATCCGCCTGCTCGTGCTCGACGAGTGTGACGAGATGCTCTCGATGGGCTTCGAGCGCGAGCTCAGCGCGATCCTCGAGCGTTTGCCCGAGAACCGCCAGACGCTCCTCTTCTCGGCCACCTTGCCGCCCGACATCGAGCGGATGGCGAAGAGCAAGCTCAAGAACCCCGAGTTCGTCACGCTCTCGGGTGATCACGTCGGCGCGCTCTCCATCGATCACTTCGTGTACATGGTCGCGGGCGACAAACTCGGCGCGCTCGTCCGCGTGATCGAGGTCGAGAACCCGGAGAGCGCGGTCATCTTCTGCAACACGCGCGACGAGACCGAGCGCGTGGCGAGCGCGCTGCAACGCCAGGGCTTCGACGCCGACTGGCTGAGCGGCGAGCTTGCGCAGGCGGATCGCGAGAGGGTCATGAGCGCGACGCGCGAGGGGCGGCTGCGCTTCCTCGTCGCCACCGACGTGGCCGCGCGCGGGATCGACATCTCGCTGCTCACGCACGTCATCAACTACGACTTCCCGCAGGACGCCGAGTCCTACGTCCACCGCACGGGCCGCACCGGACGCGCGGGCCGAACGGGCACCGCGATCTCGCTCATCGCGCCGCAGGACATCGGCGGCCTCTACCTGATGCGGCTCACCTACAAGATCAAGCCGATCGAGCGGCAGATCCCGACCGAGGGCGAGCTCAAGACGCGGGCCGAGGCCGATCTCGTCAACATGCTCGCCGAGGCGTTCGCGCCGAAGGGGACGCACCCGGACGATCTCTCCCTCGCGCGGCGCATCCTCTCGCACGACGCCTCCGAGCGGATCCTCGCGGGGCTCTTGCGGGATCACCTGGGCGCGCGGCCCACGGCGCGTGACGAAGCGGCGGCCGCGCGGCGCACGGGTCCTGCGCCGAAGCGCGTCGAGGAGGCGGCGCCTGCTCCGGCGAAGGCCGAGGCCAAGGCGCCGCGCGAGCCGCGTGAAGAGAGGCCGCGCCGCGAGCGTGAGCCACGCGTCGTGAGTGAGGATCGTCCTCGTCGCGAGGAGCGCGAGGATCGTCCTCGTCGCGAGGAGCGTGAGGAGCGCGCCGCCGGCGAGGAGCGCGAGCCGCGGGAGCGTCGGCCGCGGGGTCGTCGTGAGGGTCGGCCCGAGATGCCGCGGCCCGTCCGCGCGCGCGCGGGCGAGGAGGTCGCGCCGACGCCCGTGAGCGCGGCCGAGCCCTTGCCGCCGCCGAAGACGCGCGCGGCGGCGCCCGTTCGTCACTCCGATTTCACGAGCTGGCAGCCGCCGGAGGAGGAGGGCGACGACGAGCCGATCCTCGGCGACGCGGCGCACGCGACCGCGCGTGAGCCTGCGCGTGAGGTCCCGCGCGAGGTGGGCCTCGACGACACGGATCCGGGTCGTTCGCAGGAGGGTTCGTCCGGGGACTACGCCGAGGTCTTCGTCAGCGTGGGCCGCCGTGACGGCGTGCGCGCGGCCGACCTCCAGGCGCTCCTGCTCGACCAGATCGGCCTCGACAAGGCCGATGTCAAGCGGATCCGCGTCCGCGAGCGCAACGCCTTCGTCAGTGTTCGTCGCGCCGAGCTCGCGCGTGCTGTCGCGGGCTTGTCGGGCGCGACGCTTGCCGGTCGCACCGTGAGCGCCGAGCCGGCGCGCGAGCGCACCGGCGCGGGCGGCGAAATCGACGCGGACGCTGCCGGCGCCGTCGAGCCCTGAGCGAGGGCTCTCCGCCCTCGGTCGACGCTCGGGGGGGCGTCTGCCATCGGCGTTTTGCTCACCAAAAGCCCTGCTGGCGGAGCGCGCGCGAAGGTCGTATCCCCTTGGATATGGCGCGGCGTGGATGGGAGGACGAGGTCGGAAGGCTCCGGCGCGAGGTCGACGGCGCGATCGCCGCGGGCCTCGGCGTCGAAGACATCCTCCCTCTGCTCGCGCGTATCACTCGCATCGCCGAGCCGGGCAGCGAGCCTTGGGTCGCGGCGCATCGCCAGCTCGCCGAGCTCGGCGTCGAGCACGACCCTTGGCGCGCCGCGCTCTTCGCGCGCAAGGTCCTCGCGCACGACGGCCGGGACGATGGCGCCTGGGCCGTCATGGGCCTCGCGCAGTCGCTCCTGCGCAACTTCCGGTATGCCGCGCGCGCCTACGAGCGGGCCCTCGCGCTCTCGCCGGACAACCCCTGGTACGCGCACAACCTCGGCCACCTCTACGACGTCGCCTTGGACAGGCCCCACGACGCGCTCCCCTTGCTCGCGAAGGCCAGCGAGGCGGAGCCCGAGGAGGTGGACATCGCCGCGAGTTACGCGCACGCCCTGGCGCGCTCGGGCAAGCTCGTTCTCGCCAAGCGCGTGCTCAAGCGCGCCATCCGGCGTGGCGCCACCGCCGATCAGATGGCGCTCTGGCGCTGGCTCGACGCGGGCGCGCCCGAGAGCGAGGAAGGCTCGGGCCGCGAGCGGCGCGGCAAACCGAAGAAGCAGCGAGCCCGCCCGAGGCCTGTCGCGCGCGACTAACTGCTGCTCGGATCTCGCTTCCCGCTTGTCGTCGCGCGCGTGGTGGTACATCGATGCGCCATGCGCCGTCCTCGCTGGATGCGAGCCTCCCTCGCCACGTCGCTCCTGTCCTCTGCTTTGTTCGTGTCGGCGCCGCTCGCGGCGCAGCAACCGGCGCCGCCGGCCCCGGCCCCGGCTGCGCCGCAAGCGCCCGCGGCGCCTCCGACGATCGCCGTGGACGATCCGCTGCTCGCGCCGGTCCCTGCTGCGCCGAAGACGCTTTCGAACTGGCGCGAGGCGGTCACGCTCGTCGAGACGCGCGCGCCGGATCTGCGCATCGTGGAGGCGGAGGTCGCTCGCGCGGAGGGGCTGAGCGCGCAGGCGCTCGGACGCGCGTTGCCCACGGTCACCGCCACGGGCAGCGTCAACCACAACATGATCCTGTCCGACGGCAGGTACCTCTTCTGCCCGGTGGGCCCGGCGCTCCCTTCGAACCCGGAGAGGACGGCGGGCACGTGCATCATCGACAACACGCCGGCGCAGTACATCCCCGTGCCCTACACGCCCATCCTCCGCGGCGACGTCACGGCGCGTGTCCCCCTCCTCTCGCTCCGCAACTGGTACGCCATCGGCACGGCCAAAAAGAACGCCGACGCGGCGCGCGCCACCGCCTCGGATCGGCGACGGCAGCTCCTCGCGAACCTGGCGAGCGCGATCGTCAATGTCGTCACGACCGAGCGTACGAGTGAGATCAACCGCAGCGGCCTCCGCACCTCGCTCGAGCGCCTCGAGCTCACCAAGCGCAGGGCGCGGCTCGGCACGGGCACGCAGCTCGACGTCGTGCGCGCCGAGCAGGACGTGAACCTCGCTCGCACGCAGATCGTCCAGAGTGACGAGGCGCTCCGGCGCGCGCGTGAGGCGCTTGGCCTCGCGCTCGGCGACAACGTCCCTTATGGCTTGCCGCCCACGATCTCGCTCGATGACATGAAACACAGCATCGAGAGCACGTGCTCCGTGGGCAAACCCGAGGATCGCCCCGACGTCGTCGCGGCGCGCCAGCAGCTCGAGGTGGCCAAGCGCCAGGTCCGGGAGACCCGGCTCGGCTTCCTGCCCACGGCGGACGCGACCACGACGCTCACGGCCATGAACCTCGGCCAGGGCAACCTCAAGAACTACACGTGGACCATCGGCGCGGTCCTCACGATCCCCCTCTACGAGGGCAGCCGCTACGGCGAGGTCCGGACGGCGCGCGCGACCGTGCAGCAGCAGGAGGCGCGGCTCGAGGCGGCCGAGCGGCAGGCGCGGCTCGACGTGCAGCAGACCATGCGGGGCGTCGAGGTCGCGGACCAGGCCCTCGTCATCTCGCAGAAGGCGCGGGATCTCGCGCGCGAGACGGCGCGGCTCACGCAGATCGCGTACGAGGCGGGCACGGCCACGAGCTTCGAGCTCGTCGACTCGGCGCAGCGCCTTCGCCAGGCCGAGCTCGACCTCGCGGTCCGGGAGCTCGAGCTCGTCCGCGCGAGGATGGCGGCCCTCCTCGCGTCGGCCGTTTGTGATGGCTGACCACCTCGCTTCGTTTTCCTCTTTGACCGAGACAGCCGATTCGGATCGCTCCTATCATCGCGGCATGCGTGCTGCCTGACGCGGCGCGCCGACGCTCGATCGAAGGAGAAACCGCCATGGCCAACATGCCTCCCCCGGGCGGGGGGTATCCCCCGGGAGGTCCGCCCGGCTACCCGCCGCAAGGAACGTATCCGCAGCAGGGAGGCGCGTACGGCCCTCCGCAGCCGCAGCAGCCGCAGCAGCAACAGCAGGGGTACGGCCCTCCGCAGCAGCAGCAGCAGCAGCCGGGGTACGGTCCTCCGCAGCAGCAGCAGCAGCCGGGGTACGGCGCTCCGCAGCCGGGGTACGGCCCTCCGATGGGCGGAGATCCGCAGCAGGGGTATGGTGGTCAACCCGGCATGGGATACGGCCCGCAGCCTGGCATGCCGATGGGCGCGCCGCCGATGGGGTTTCCCATGGGCGCGCCGATGCCGCAGCAGCAGGCCCAGGCGGCCGGCTTCAACATCCTCAAGGTCGTGGCCATCGGCGTCGTGGGGCTTCTCGGAGTCATCGGGGTCGTCGGCTTCCTGTGGTGGGGCCACACGCACCCGTCGGTCCGCATCATCAACGTCACGGGCCAGGACGGCGTCTCCGTCACGCTCGACGGTGAGGAGCTCGCCAAGGACCTGAAAAACGCGGCCACGGAGAACGCCTCGGTCGTGGTCACGAAGAACGTGTCCAGCGGCTCGCACAAGCTCGAGGCGAAGGACGCGAGCGGCAAGGTGCTCGAGAGCTTCACCTTCGAGTTCCAATCGGGCTCGAACGGCTACGTGTACGCCCCGGGTCGTACGGCCGACTCCAAGACTTGTTTCGTCCTCCAGACGGACGAGTACAAGACCATCAACATCGGCCTCGGCCAGAAGGACCGCTTCAAGACGCTCGATCCCACGAAGAACCTCTGGGAGCTGCCCACGAAGATCGAGTTCTGGTTCAAGGACACACCCGAGAGCGTCGAGATCAAGACGAAGAAGGGCGACAAGTCGAACAAGTCGGTCACCAAGCGCGCCCTGCGCCAGGCCCGCTGCGACGACCCCGAGTTCATGGACTAGTCCTCGCTCCCGGGTTCCGCGAGACGCGTGTCCGCGGTATAGAGCGCGGACCGATGGAACGACTCGCCAGCTACGTATCAGGTGCCTGGGTTTCCGGCTCCGGCAAGGCCGCCACGCTCGTCAACCCGACGACCGAGGAGCCGATCGCGGAGGCGAGCACCGAGGGGATCGACTTCGCCCGAGCTCTCTCGCACGCGCGTGACGTCGGCGGCCCTCGGCTCCGCGCCCTCTCGTTCGCGCAGCGCGGCGAGCTGCTCCTCGCCTTGTCCCGCGTCATCCACGCGAACCGCGACGCCCTGATCGACGTCGCCATCCAGAACGGCGGCAACACCCGCAGCGACGCGAAGTTCGACATCGACGGCGCCTCCGGCACGCTCGCGTATTACGCCGAGCTCGGCAAGCAGCTCGGCGACGCGCGTTTCCTCGTCGACGGTGAGGGCGAGAAGCTCGGCAGGAGCCCTCGTTTCTTCGGCTACCACGTCCTCGTCCCCCGCGCGGGCGTCGCCGTCCACATCAACGCCTTCAACTTCCCGGCCTGGGGCCTCGGCGAGAAGCTCGCGTGTGCCCTGCTCGCCGGCATGCCCGTCGTCTCCAAGCCCGCGACGAGCACCGCCCTCCTCGCCTCCCGGATCGCGCGCCTCTTCGTCGAGGCGAACATCCTCCCCGAGGGGGCCTTCTCCTTCATCGCCGGCGCGCCCGGCGACATGCTCGATCACCTCGGCGGTCAGGACGTCCTCGCCTTCACCGGCTCCGCCGACACCGGCGCGCGCCTCCGCGCCATGCCGGCCGTCGTCCACGGCTCCGTGCGCCTCAACATCGAGGCCGACAGCCTCAACACGGCCGTCCTCGGGCCCGACGTCGCCTCGGGCTCCGACACGTACCGCATGTTCCTCCGCGAGGTCAGCCGCGACATCACGCAGAAGGCCGGGCAGAAGTGCACCGCCATTCGCCGCATCCTCGTCCCCTCCGCGATCGAGGCCGAGATCAAGGACGAGCTCGTCGCCCTCCTCCGCGACGTCAAGGTCGGCGACCCTGCGCTCGAGGGTGTCACCGTCGGCCCGCTCGCCACGGCCGCGCAGCTCCGCGACATCCGCGCCGGCATCCAGAAGCTATCGGCCGAGGCCTCGATCGTCCTCGGCGACGGCGCCTTCCAGCGCGTCGGCGCGCAGGACGGCAAGGGTTACTTCGTGCCGCCCACGCTCCTCCACTGCAAGGACCCCGACGCCGCGCGTGACGTCCACCAGCACGAGGTCTTTGGCCCCTGCGCCACGATCGTCCCCTACGACGGCTCCTCGGCCCGCGCGACGGACCTCGTTCGTCGTGGCGGCGGCATGCTCGTCGGCTCCGTGTACAGCGACGATCGGGCCTTCGTCACCGACATGATCTTCGGTTTGTCCCCGTACCACGGCCGCCTCTACTTCGGCAGCGAGAAGATCGCCGATCAGACGCCCGGCCCTGGCACCGTCCTCCCGCAGAGCGTGCACGGCGGCCCTGGTCGCGCGGGTGGCGGCGAGGAGCTCGGCGGGCGCCGTGGCCTCGCGTTTTACTCCCACCGCGCCGCGATCCAGGGCGCGCGCCCCATCCTCGAGGCGGCGCTCGATCTGAAGAGCAGCTAGCCGCTACGGCGCCGCACTCTCGCAGCTCGGGTCATCCGCGGCTGCGAGATCCAGCGTCCAGATCGCCGACTCTCCGCCCATCGATCGACCCACGCCGAGCGTCACGAACAGCGCGTTCACGAGCGCGGGTTCTGTCCCCGGATCCATCGCCCACTGCGTGAGCGTCTGCTCGCCGCCGGCGAACCCTTTCGCCAGGAGCTCGGCCATCCCCAGCGTCCCCTCGCATGCCGCGGAGAACCCGGCCTCGCATGCGCGGCTCGCCGTCGTCGATCCGTCCGGCCCGACCTCCTTCAGGTAACCGTTGTCCCGCATGTCGTCGCTGTGCCCCGACGCCGACACGTTCAGCGACGCGCAGACCTTCAGCGCTGGCACGCCTGCGTCTGCGCGCAGGTCGTTCAGCCGACCGACGAGATCACTCTCCACCGCGTCCAGCGGATTTGCCTGGCTCACGCTGTCGGCGTACTCGACTGTCGAACATCCGACGCTCGAGAGGCCCAGGACGAGCGCGGCGACCATGGGCCAGACGGACCCGTGAGACGAAGCCGAACGGCACATTTTCACCATACGATGCATCTTATCGCGTTAGGCTCCCCGATGTTCCCGTTCGTATGAGCACCGCCGCGGCCCTCATCGGAAGCACCCTGGCAGGTCGGTTCCGGATCACGTCGTTCCTCGGGGAGGGGGCGATGGCGACCGTGTACCGCGGCGTGCAGGACGCCGATCCGCGCGAGGTCGCGGTCAAGGTCATGCACCCCGAGCTCGCGCGCGACACCACCTTCGCCAGGCGCTTCCGCCGCGAGGCCAAGGCTGCCTCGCGGCTCAACCACAAGAACACCGTCCAGATCATCGACTACGGCGTCGACGGGAACATCGCGTACATCGCGATGGAGCTGCTCCAGGGCCGCGATCTCTTCGAGATCCTCACGGTCGAGCGGCGCCTCGCCGAGGCACGCGCGGCGCGGATCCTGATGGAGGTCTGCGACGTCCTCACGATCGCGCACGAGCAGGGCGTCGTGCACCGCGACCTCAAGCCCGAGAACATCATGATCCTCGGCCAGCCCGACGCGGCCGGCCGCGAGCGCATCAAGGTCCTCGACTTCGGCATCGCCAAGATCCTCGACAAGGAGCTGAAGGAGGGCGAAGGCGGCGACAACCCGCCGCCGAGCGCCGCGCCGAGCTCGGCGATCACCAGCGTCGGCGTCATCGTGGGCACGCCCGAGTACATGTCCCCCGAGCAGTGCCGCGGCGAGTCCGTCGACGCGCGCAGCGACATCTACGCCTGCGGCGTCCTCCTCTACCAGCTCGTCACCGGGCAGATCCCCTTCAGCGGCGACTCCATCATCGACATCGCCCTCAAGCACATCCGCCAGCCTCCGCCGCGGCCGAGCGCCCTCACGCCCTTCATGCACAAAGGGCTCGAGGCCATCATCCTGACGGCGCTCGAGAAGTGGCCCGCGCAGCGGCAGCAGAACGCCGCCGAGCTCAAGGCCGCGCTCGAGAAGGTCCTGCCCGAGCTCCGCGCCACGCCGCATCGCCTCGGCGGCACCGCGCGGGACGACGCGCCGCCTCTTCCGCCCTCGCGCCGCAACATCGCCGAGGTCCCGGTCGAGTCGGTCCGCTTCGCGCACGCCACGATCCCCGAGCAATCGACGCTCCCGTCCGAGCAGCTCACGCTCAAGCGCAAGGCGCTGAAGGCCCCGGCGTCCGTCGACGTCGAGCACGACACCGATCCCGAGGGCGGCAAGGCCTCGAAGGACGGCGTCATCATCCGCGTCCCGGCGGACGCCGAGCCCGTGCTCGGCTCCTCGCCCACCATCCCTGCTGCGCCTTCGGTCACGGACACCCTCACCACGGGCCGCGAGCCTCCGCCGGCCCTGAAGAAGGCGCCGTCCCCCAAGCCGCCGCTCGTCGTGAAGGCGCCCTCCGAGGACAAGGCGCGCAAGCCAGGCCAGGCCTCCCTCGCCGCCGACAAACCGCGCCCGATCACGCGCAAGAAGAAGGGCGGGACGAGCTTCTGGCTCCTCGTCCCGATCGCGGTCCTCGTCGGCATCACCGTTGGCGCGCTCGTGTTTTTTCTGACGCAACAGTAAACCGTCTCAGCGAGGTGACTGCTCCATGGCGAATCGGCTCGGCGAAGAGGCCCTCGATCAACTGTTCCGCGCTGCGCGCACCCACAACGTCTGGCTCGAGCGACCGGTCGAGGACGACGTGCTCCGCGAGATCTACGACCTCGCGAAGATGGCGCCCACGAGCGCCAACTGCTCCCCCATGCGTGTCGTCTTCGTGAAGAGCCCCGAGGCGAAGGCGCGGCTGCTCGCCGTCGTCTCCGCCGGCAACCAGGACAAGACCCGCACCGCGCCGGTCACGGCGATCATCGCCCACGACCGCCGCTTCTACGACGAGCTGCCCAAGCTCTTCCCGCACACCGACGCGCGCGCGTGGTTCGTCGGCAACCAGGCGCTGATCGACACGACCGCCTTCCGCAACGGCACGCTCCAGGGCGCCTACCTCATGATGGCCGCGCGCGCGCTCGGCCTCGACTGCGGCCCCATGTCGGGCTTCGACAACGACAAACTCGACCGAGCGTTCTTCCCCGACGGCCGCTTCGCCTCGAACTTCCTCGTGAACCTCGGCTACGGCGACGCCTCGAAGGTCTTCCCGCGGAGCCCCCGCTTCGCCTTCGACGAGGCCTGCACGATCCTCTGACGTGTCCCGGTCGGCGGACGATCAGGACGCGACGGGCAAGAACAACCGGATCCGGTTCCCTCGCCCCGGCGCGCTCTGCACGTCGATCCGCCCGCCGTGGCTGGCCACGACGCTCTCCCAGAGCGAGAGATCCGCGCCGTGCGACACGCCGCGCCCCGTGTCGTGCACCTCCACGACCACCGACCCGCCCTCCGCGGGCGCGAGCACGACGCGCACCTCGTTCGCCTTCGGATCCCCCTCGGGCAACACGCGTGTCGTGCGGAGCAAGAGGCCCACGATCGCCAGCGCGATCCGCGCCGGCTCCCCTGCGACCGGCGGCACATCGGCCACCTCGGACGAGAGCTGCGCGCGCGCCTCGATCGCGCCCCGCGTGAGCAGCAGCGCCGCCTCGACGGCGCGCGCCACGTTCGTGGTCGGAGGCGCCTCGCGTGAGACCTCGCCGAGGATACGCAGGTCCCGCACGACCACCTTGATCCGCTTCGCGCCTTCGACGGCCTCGTCGAGCGCCTTGGCCACCTCCGGGCTCTTCGTGGCTCCGAGCGACTCGGACACGAAGCCCAGGTTGTTGAGCACGTACGCGAGCGGGTTGTTGATCTCGTGCGAGATGCCCGAGGCGAGCGTGGCCGCGGTGGCGATCCGGGCCTCGGCCTCGCGCTTTCGTTGCTCGCTCATGTCGCGCAGGATCGACACGAGCAGCCGCTCCTCCTTGCGGACCTGCAGCAGCGCTCGCTTCTCGACGAGCACGTGCGTCGCGCCGTCGGGCGTGCTCAGCGCGACCTCCCGCTCGTCTGCGGACTGCGGCCATCGATCCGGCTTGCCGCCGAGCGGCTTTGGCTTGAGCGCGTCGGCCGACTGCCCGAGGACCTCCTCGCGTGGCTTGCCCACGAGGGTGCAAAACGCGCGGTTGGCGATCGTGATCCGCCCCGTGTCGTCCTCGACCGAGAGCGGATCCGGGATCGCGTCGATCACGGCGAGGCGCGCCTCGGCCTCGATCTTCTCGTGCTCGGCGTGGATCATCGCCGTGATGTCTCGCGAGACGGTGACGAGCTCCTCGATCACGTCGGTGCGAGGATCACGCACGGGCCGGCTGATCGTCTCGAGCCACGCGTACTCGCCGTCCTTGCGCTGCAGGCGGATGATCGCGCCTGCGACCTGCGCGCCTGCGTCGAGCGCGCCGAGCGCCTCGAGCAGCTTCGAGACATCGGAGGGATGGAGGATGTCGAGGATGCTCGATCCGAGCAGCTCGTCGGGCTCGTAGCCGAGCACGGTGCGACATGCTGGTGAGATGTAGAGCCTGACGCCGCCTGGCGAGAAACGCGCGAGGATCTCGGTGGAGCTCTCGGCGAGGTGGCGGAAGCGCTGCTCGCTGCGCTCGGCGTGCCGGAGCGCGTCGCCGAGCATGCCTGCGCGGACGGCCTCCTTCTTCCGCTGCGCGACGCGCCGGAAGAGCAGCTCGACGCGTGAGGTCAAGAGGCTCTCGATGGCCGGCCAGATCATGAAGTCGTCGACGCCTTCGTCGCAGAGCGCCTCGACGTGCTCGGGCGTGGTGGCCATCGCGAAGATGACGGGCCCGCCGTCCGGGGCGCTCCGCAGGAGTCGACAGGCCGCGAGGCTCGCGGCGACGTCCTGCTCGTCCTCGGACGAGAGGAGCACGACGAAGCCGACGCCGGCGCTCGAAGCCGCCTCGAGCTCCAAGGCAGGCAAGACGGTCACGTCACTGCACTGATCACGAAGCAACCGCTCGACCGGTTGTGGATCGGCCTTGGGAGAAGCGACGAGCAAAGCCTTCATGCGATGGAATCCCGCCCAATACTGCCACAGTTTCGTCGAGGGTGTCGCGCTCGATGGCGCGAACGCTCTGCCCGGCTCAGCGGCTGGCTCGTTCGGCCATGGCCGTGACGACCTGGCGGATGGCGTCCGTGCCGCTGGTGGCGGGGATCACGTAATCATCGGGTACGTCCGGGAATCGTTGTCTGTCGTCGATCCGGACGCCGGCGAGCTCGCCGCTCCATCCGGCGATTTCGAGACCGACGACGATTCGATCGTGGATCCAGGCCATGGCCATTTCGGAGAGCGTGCCTGCGCCGCCGCCGATGGCGACGACCGCGTCGGCGTGGGCGACGAGTGCATTCCGCAAATGTCCGAGCCCGGTGGGGATCGCGATATCGACGTAGGTATTGGCGGCGCGTGGGTCGTGCCCTGGAAGGAGGCCGACGGTATCGCCCTCCTTGTACCGACTCGAGGCCCGCGCCCCGCGGCAAGCGGCCTCCATGACGCCTCCGAGCCCCCCCGTCAGGACCCGAAAGCCCACCTCCACGGCCGCGAGCCCGGCCTCGTAGGCGGCCTCGTAGGCGGGAGATCCAGGGAGAGCAGCGCCGTCACCGATGATCGCGAGGAGGAAGCGGGGCATGGTCAGTCCGCGCAGAGCCTACCACCCTGCCCGAGGGCGCTGGCAAGCGCGCCGTTCCCCGATTCGATCACGCCAACGTGATACAGAAAGGAAACCCGGCCCCACTTCCACCGATCCCCCCCTCTCCACGAATGTGGAGAGGGGGCTGGGGGGTGAGGCAACCGCCACCCCGAGCGCCCCAAGACCCGTCTGCACGCGGTGCAAACGCCTCTCGTACCGTCACAAGACCCGTCTGCACGCCGTGCAAACGCCTTTCAGACGTCACGAGACCCGTCTGCACGCGGTGCAAACCCCTCTCGTACTGTCACGAGACCCCTCTGCACGCGGTGCAAACGCCTCTCGTAGCGTCACGAGACCCGTCTGCACGCCGTGCAAACGCCTCTCACACACTCCGATCGCCCTTTGCACCGCGTGCAAACACCTCTCGGACCACGCCGAGCGCCGTTTGCACCCCGCCCGGTGTGGCCCCCTACCCCTTCGCCACCGCCACCGCCGGCACGAGCCCGACCTTCCGGTACACCTTCGAAAGCGTCTTCCACGCCCGCGCCCGCGCCTTCTCCGCGCCGCGCGCCAGGATCTGCTCGAGCCCCGCCTTGTCGGACATGACCTCTTGATACCGCTTCTGGAACGGCTCGAGCGTCGCCACCACCACGTCCGCGACCTCGCTCTTCAGGTCGCCGTAGCCCTTCCCCGCGAAATGCGCCTCCACCGCCTCCACCGGCTGGTTCGTCAGCGCCGCGTGAATGGTCAAGAGGTTCGACACCCCCGGCTTCTTCTCGACATCGAAGCGGATCTCCGTCTCCGAGTCCGTCACCGCGCGCTTGAACTTCCGGCGGATGACGTCCGGCGTATCCAGCACCGCGATGTAATTGTCCGGGTTGTCGTCGCTCTTCGACATCTTCTTCGTCGGATCCTGCAGGCTCATGATCCGCGCCCCCATCTTCGGGATGAAGGGCTCCGGCATCACGAACGTCTCCGAGTAACGCTGGTTGAAGCGCTGCGCGACGTCCCGCGTGAGCTCGAGGTGCTGCTTCTGGTCCGCCCCGACCGGCACCAGGTTCGCCTGATAAAGCAGGATGTCCGCCGCCATCAGCACCGGGTACGTGAAGAGACCCGCATTGATGTTCTCCTCGTGCCGCGCCGACTTGTCCTTGAATTGCGTCATGCGCGACAGCTCGCCCATGTACGTCATCGTGCCGAGGACCCACGCGAGCTCGGCGTGCTGCGGCACGTGGGATTGGAGCACGATCGTCGACGTCTCCGGATCGATCCCGCAGGCAATGTATTGCGCCGCGAACGACAGGCACCGGCTCCGGAGCTCCGCGGGCACCTGCGTCACCGTCAGCGCGTGCAGATCGACCACGAGGAAGATGCAGTCGTGCGTGTGCTGCAGCTCCACCCAGTTCTTCAAGGCGCCCACGTAGTTGCCGAGCGCGAGCTGTCCGCTCGGCTGGATCCCCGACAGGATGACTGGCTTCTTGGGCTGCGGCTGTTGCTGCTGGGTCGACTCGCTCACGCGTGCGCTCTATCGCCAGAGCTCCCGCGCGTCAACCCCCCGGGCTCGGGCGCCTTGCCGACGTTCGTCCCTGCTGCGTGCGGATGATCGGGCGTGGTGCGCACGTTGTCGCCAACGGGGTGAGATGGGTGTACAAGGGAGTGCGGACCATGGAACGCGAAGAGCTCGAGGAGATGCTGCGGGACGTCGAGTCCGATCGGGTGGAGCGCACGCGCTCCGCGAAAGACGCGGAGAAGATCGGTCAGGCCATCTGCGCCTTCGCGAACGATCTGCCGAACAGCCGCAAGCCGGGCTACCTGTTCATGGGGGCGAATGACGACGGATCGGCGTCAGGACTCGTCATCAAAGATCAACTCCTCCAATCGCTGGCTGCATTTCGATCGGACGGCGACATCCAGCCGATACCATCCATCAACGTTCAGAAGTGGTCGCTCGCCGGTGGGGAAATGGCGGTCGTGGAGGTGCTCCCTTCCGATTTGCCGCCCGTTCGTTACAAGGGGCTCGTCTGGATACGGATCGGGCCCCGAAAAGGCGTGGCCAGCGAGCAGGATGAGCGGGTCCTTTCGGAGCGACGGGCCCTCCTCGCCCGCACGTGGGACGCGCGCCCCTGCCGCGGCTCCTCGCTCGCAGACTTATCGCTCGATCTGTTCTCGCTCACCTATCGGACGTACGCGGTGGCCCCCGAAGTGATCGAGGAAAACCACCGGTCCATCGAGCAGCAGCTCGCCGCGCTTCGATTCCTCGACACGCGCGAGTCCTGTCCCACGAACGCGGGTGTCCTCCTCTTCGCCAAGGATCCGCTCTTCTTCGTCCCAGGAGCGTACGTCCAGTACGTCCATTACGACGGACCGACGCAGGCAGAGGACGTCCTGCGCGAGCGCCGGTTCTCCGGCGACCTCCTCTCGGTGCTGCGTGGCCTCGACGATCTCGCGGCGAGCATCGAGGGCGCGAGGCCGGTCGCGCTCCCGCAGGGCGGTGACCGAACCATCTGCGACTATCCTCGACGCGCCATGCACGAGTTGCTCGTGAATGCCGTCATCCATCGGAACTACGACGGATCGTCCACGCCCGTGAGCGTCAACCATTTCTCGGATCGCATCGAGATCCTGAGCCCCGGAGGGCTCTACCCCGACCTCACGCCCGATCAGTTCCCCGGAGGGACCTCGTACAGGAACCCCGTCCTCGCGGAGTCCGCGAAGGTCCTCGGGTTCGTCAATCGATTCGGCCGCGGTATCGCCATCGTCCAGGCCGAGCTCGCGCGAAACGGATCTCCGCCGGCCGTGTTCGAGCCGGGTTACAACCGCTTCCTCGTGACCGTCCCGAGGCGGACATGAAGACGATCGCGTTCTTCAACAACAGGAGCGGCGTCGGCAAGACGTCGCTCGTGTACCACCTCGCGTGGATGTTCCACGAGCTGGGCAGGAGCGTTCTGGCCGTGGACCTGGATCCGCAGTCGGACCTGACAGCCGCATTCCTGCCTCGCGAGCGACGCGAAGAGCTCTGGACGGACCACGGGAACGGTCGAACCATGCTGGCGGCCGTCCAGCCGCTCATGAATCGGTCCGGCGAGCTCGTACGTCCCCACGTGGAGTCGGTCGCGACGGAGACGCCGGGCTCTCTTTCGCTCATCCCCGGCGATCTTGGCCTGAGCATGCTCGAGGATCGGCTGGCGGGCGCGTGGGAAGGCTGCCTTGCCGACGATCGAGCGGTAGCGGGCGACGCGTTCCAGGTCGTGAGCTCGTTCCACAGGGTCATGAAGCTCCTCTCGTCGACCGCGGACGTGGCGCTGATCGACGTGGGGCCCGACTTCGGGGCGCTCAATCGAGCCGTCCTCCTCGCGGCCGATTGTATCGTGGTGCCGCTCGGCGCCGATGTGCTCTCGCTCCAGGCATTGCGTAACCTGGGTCGAGCGCTGCCCCGATGGCGCACGGGTTGGCAGGAGCGCCTCGCCCGTGCGCCTCGGCCGCACAACATCTCTCTGCCGAGAGGGGAGATGTGCCTGATAGGCCACGTCATCATGCAGCATTCCGCTCGAGAAGAGCGCCCCGTGAAGGCATCTCGGCGGTGGATCGATCGGATTCCGGATCTCTACCACGAGCTCCTGCTCGGCGAGTCGCCTCCAGCTCCGTCCCCCGATACGCAACCGCTCGCCACCATCCGCCATTACCGGAGCCTGATGTCGTTGGCCCAGGAGGCCCGAAAGCCCATGTTCCTGTTGCGAGCCGTCGACGGAGCGATCGGCAGCCATGCAGCGGCGGTGCAGGCATGTTTTCGTGATTTCGAGCGGCTTGCTCGTCGAATCGCGGAACGCGCAGGGATATCCGTTTCTTGACCAGCAGACGGACGACGATGAGCGCTCGGGATTTGCTCGATTCCAAGGCCAAAGACGAGGTCACGCGGGCCATTCGGGGCCTCGAGGCGAAGACGTCGGCCGAGGTCGTCGTCGTCGTCCGCGCCGTCTCCGGCCACTACCGGCACACCGACGGGTTCGTGGGTTTTGGCCTCGTGATCGTCGTGGTTTGTGTCTTCCTCTTTCACCCCGCGCCCTTCGACGAGCACCTCTTGCCCTTCGAGGTCCTCCTCGCTTTTGTCCTCGGCGGCTTCGCCTCGTCGAACCTCCCGCCCCTCCGGCGCGCCCTCACCTCGCGGCGGCTCATGGAGGAGAGCGTCCTTTGCGCCGCCCGCGCGGCGTTCGTCGAGCGCGGCGTCTCGCGCACGCGCGGGCGCACGGGGCTCTTGATTTACGTGTCCGTCTTCGAGCAAAAGGTCGAGCTCGTCGGTGACATCGGCCTCGATTTCGAGGCGCTCGGGGAAGCGTTCGCCGCCGCGCGGCGTCGCGTCGAGGAATCGGTGGAGAAGACCGGCGGGCTCCCGGCCTTCCTCGTGGCGCTCGGGGAGCTCGGCGAGGCGCTCGGGCGATCCCTCCCGCGCGCCGAGGACGATAGAAACGAGCTCGCGGACGAGGTGCATTCATGAGGCGAACGAAGCGCTTCGCCGCCCTCGCCCTCGCGGCCGGGCTCGGCCTCGCGGCACCCTTCCTCGCCGAGGACGCGGGCGCGCGCCCCGGCGGCGGTCATACGTTCGGCGGCGGGAGCGGCTCGTCGTCGTCGTCGTCGTCGAGCCGCTCCTCGTCCTCGTCGAGCCGCTCCTCGTCCTCGTCCTCGTCGCCGTGGGGGGGCTCGTCCGGGAGCCGCTCCTCGTCGTCCTCGTCGTCGTCCGGGACCTCGTATTACGGCGGTGAGTCGCCCGGGTTTTCGGGGCCTTTTGCGCTCGTCGTGCTCGGCATGGGCGTCGTCTTTTTCGCCGCCGGGCAAATCTTCCGGAAATATCGCGAGGCGCACGAGGGCTGGGAGTCGAGCCAGACGGACGCCCACGAGGCGCGTATGCAGGCGATCCGCCGCCGCGAGCGCGCTCGGAAGAAAGCAGAAAAAGAGAAACGGCTGCGCAGGCCCCACCGCACCATCGAGGCCGCGCTCGCCGCGCTCGGCAGCGAGGATCGCCATTTCTCGCGTGTCCTCTTCGAAGACTTTCTGTATGCGCTCTACACCGAGGTCCAGGCCGCGCGAGGCAAGGGCACGCTCGATGCCCTCGGCGCTTACCTCGCGGAGGGCGCGATCGTCGCGTATTCGCCTTACCCCGCGGCGGAGGTACGGGACGTCGTCATCGGCGCGATACATTTCGGGTCGATCGTCGCGCAGAGCAAACCCACGCGCCGGATCGAGCTCGAGGTCGCCTTCGAGGTGAACTACACGGAGGTCTCCGCCGACGGCCACGAGCAGAGCTTCTGGGTGTACGAGCGATGGACCCTCGTCCGCGACCCGCACGTGCAATCGCGGCCGCCCGAGAAGACGCGGGTGTTCGGCTGCCCGAGCTGCGGCGCGCCGCAGGGCAAGGCCATCGGCGCGAAATGCCGGTATTGCGGCGCCGTCGCCTCCGCCGGCGCGCTCGACTGGACCGTGATTGCGATTGACGTCGAGGGCCGCGAGCCCCGCGGCCCCTTGCTCACGGGCACGACCGAGGAGGTGGGCACGGACGCTCCGACCGTCGTCGCGTCCGACGTGCAAGCGAAATGGTCCGCGCTCACGAAGAAGGACCCAGAGCTCGGCTGGTCGTCCTGGAAGGCCCGCGTGGACGCCATCTTTCGAGTGTTCCACGAGGGCTGGTCGAGCCAAAACCTCGAGCTCGTCCGCCCGTACCTCTCGGACAACCTCTTCCAGGCGCAGCGGTACTGGATCGAGACCTACAAGAAGCAGGGCCTGCGCAACGTCACGGAGGACGCGCGGATCGTCTCGCTCGACCTCGCGCGCGTCCTCTCCGACACGTATTACGACGCCGTCACCGTGCGTGTCTTCGCCTCGTGCCGCGATTACACGGTCGACGAGGACGGCGAGGTCGTGTCGGGCAGCAGGACGAAGGAGCGCGCTTACAGCGAATACTGGACGCTCATCCGCGGCGCCGAGCGGCGCGGCGCCCCTCGTGTCGATCCCGTCTGCCCGAGCTGCGGCGCCCCGAACGCCGAGATCAACATGAGCGGCGCCTGCGGCCATTGCAACGTGCACATCACGGCGGGCGAGTTCGACTGGGTGCTCTCGCGTATCGAGCAGGACGAGGCGTACAGGGGCTGAGGATCAATTGATCCCGCAAACCACCTTCCCGTTCGCCTCATCCTTGTTGTTTCCGTCGTTGCACTCGAGCACCGTGTTCTGCGGATCCACCACGGCGTAGATGAGCACCAGGAGCCCCGGCGGGAAGTTCGACATCTTCGGGCTCAACATGACGCTTTGCCCCGGATCCAGCGGCCCCGCGATCGTCTCCTCGTGGACGGGCGTGCCGCCCTGGTTGGGATCACCCGCGTAGAATCGCACGAGGATGTCGCTCGCCGGCGCCGATCCGTCGTTGTACAGCGTCGCCGAGACCGTCGGCGCCGGGCACGTGCCCTCGGACGCCGCCCCGACGTCGATGCGCAGATCCGGCTGCACCTGCCCCGGCTCCACCGCGGCCTCGAGCGTGTTGTTGTCCTCGACGCATTCACGCTCCTGGTTCGTGTCGTCCACCACGACGCGCACCTTCTCCGGCAACGTGCCGGGCGAATTGTTCGTCGCGTCGTAGTTCACCGTCACCAGGATCGATTGCCCCGGCT
Source organism: Polyangium spumosum (assembly GCF_009649845.1). Taxonomy (NCBI): domain Bacteria; kingdom Pseudomonadati; phylum Myxococcota; order Polyangiales; family Polyangiaceae; genus Polyangium; species Polyangium spumosum. Next base: position 291,562 of record NZ_WJIE01000001.1, on the reverse strand, counting down.
CCAGGCTCGTCCCGAGCACCGCGGTGAGCGGCGTCTGCGCGGCGTCCGCGTAGAGCGGCTCGCTCGGCGCCCCGCCCATCCATTCGCCGTAGAATGCGACGACCACGCCCGGGCCCACGCGCACGTCGCCGTCGTTGCGGATCTCCACCGTGATGTCGAGCTTCGTCGAGAGCTGCCCGCACGCCGCGTCCGGCGACGACATCTGCATGCCCGGGACCCGGAGATCCGGCGCGACGCCGGACGAGCGCGGGTTCGAGCGGTACGTGTTGTACCGGCGGCCATTGTAGAGCTTCCAGCTCTCCGGCTCGAGCGGCGGGATCGCCCCGCTCTCCAGCACGTTCGTCACGTGATAGGCGTGCTGGTTCCAGATGCGCCGCGCCGGCACCCACGTGTCGCTGCTGTCGCCCCAGACGGCGATGCCATTCGGATAATTGTAGCCCGCCGAGCACGAGCTCGTGTCGTTGTTCGAGGCGAACACGATCTCGGCGTTGCCGTCGTTGTCCACGTCCGCGATGACCGGGTTCTCCGTGCGCGTGCGGCTCGGGGAGTGCTCCTTGAAGAGCACCGCCGACGTCGCGCCGTCGTAAATGCGGAACCAGCACTCGTCGTTGTAGATGGTCTCGGCCGCGCCGTCGCCGTTGAAGTCGAAGACGCTCGACGCCGTGACGCGGCTCGAGTTGTCCTCCGTGACGCGCATCCAGCCGTTGTGCAGGCACACGCACGAGCCCTTCGCCGTGTTGCAAACGGCGCCCGCCTGACATTCGGCGTCGGTCGTACACGCGCCGCCGGGGTCGCGGGCGGGGTTTCCGTTGTCGCCGGCGATCGCGTCGTCGAAGGCGTTTGGCCAGGCCGGGCAGCTCGCCGACGTCGCCTGCAGGTCGATCATCATGTACCGCAAGCCGAACGCGGTGCCGATCTCCGGGAAGCCGTCGCCGTCGAAATCGTCGACGTTCGGCGCGCCGCCGTTGTCGCCCGCGCCGAGGTTCGTGAAGCGGCGCTGCGCGCCGGTCTCGCCGTTGTAGATCGCCAGATATCCGCGCGAGATCAGGATGACCTCGGCCTTGCCGTCGGGCGGGTTGTCCGGCCCCGGCGGCGCGGCCTCGTCCGCGCCGAGGATATCGGCCACGGCGCAGAAACCCTCGCGTTGCAGGTTCGGCACGGCCACGGCCCCGTTCACCACCTGCGCGTCCCAGACGACCTCGAGCTGGCCGAGGCAAAATGCGCTCGTGTCGCCCGCCGCGCAATCGGCGCGTTTCCCCACGCCCGCGGGCGGCGTGGGGAACCTGTACACCGTCGTGCCCACCACGATTTCTTGCTTGTTGTCCCCGACGAGGTTCGCGATGCAGCCGATGGGCCCTTGCCCGTTGTTGCCATTGACCGTGATCTGCCCGGAGAACTTGTCGACGAAGACGAGCTCGTTCGTCATCGGGTCCTTGTCGACCGTGAACACGTGTTTGCCGACGACGATCTCCGCGTACCCCTTGCCGTCGACGTTCGCGATCGCCACGGCCGGGACGTTGTGCCCCGCCGAGGGCCACGTATTGACCGCCGTCTGCGTGATGATGTCGCCCTTGTTGTCGAGGATGACGAGGCCGCCGGTCGACACACCCGCGACGACCTCGTAAGGCACCACGATCTCGGGTACGCCGTCGCCGTCGAGGTCACCGGCCGCGATGGAGGCGGTCGAGTTCGCGATCCCGTCCGTGTTCAGCCACGCCTTGTTCAGCGGCTCGCCCTCGTGCCAGACGTTCGTCCCCGCGTTCGCGAAATAGTCTTTGCCCTTGTTCGGCCCGCCGCCGTGGATCGCGCGGACCACGCCGTGCGCCGTGGCCGAGGTCCCGTGGTAGGTGGTGAACACGATCTCCGGGAAATCGAGCTCGTTGATGAGGCCGTCGCCATTGTCGTCATCGAGGTTCACGACGACGGGCGTCATGCTCACCTGGGCCGATCCCGCGAACGGCGCGTTCACCGCGACGTTGTTCGGCACGACGCCGGTCCCGCCCCACTGGATCTCCTTCTTCGGCAGGACCTCCGCGAAGGGCACGGGCGGCAGCGTGCAGGTCGCGGGTTTGCCCGTACCGACACATTCGCCGGCCTCGCAGGCCGTGTCCGCCGGGCAATCCCAGTCGTCCTCGCAGGGGCACGCCGCGTCGCCCATGCCGTCGTCCGTGCAGATGCTCGTGTAATACGAGGTGCTGCCGCAGGTGAACTGCGCCGACACCCCGCTGCCATTCGCGTCGCAGGCCTGAAGCTCGTCGCCCACGCAGCTCGTCGTGCCGGGGACGCAGGCGTCGTCCACGCAGATCGTGCCATTACAATACTGGTTTTGCGGGCATTCGACGTCCTGCGCGCAGGCGATGTCCTTGCAGTAGGCGCCGCCGCCGGGCGTCACCTCGCAGACCTCGGTGGGCAGGCAATTCAGCATGCCGCACTCGTTGTTCACGCAGCCGGGTTTTCCATCCGGCAGCACCTCGCAGCGCTGATCGTCCGGGCACTGGATGCCGACGCACAGGTCCACGCCGCCGCCCTGGCCGCCGCCGCCGCCGGCGCCACCCGAGCCGGCGAGGATGATTCCGCCTTCGCCGCCGTCGCCGCCCTGGCCGCCGGCCCCGCCCGCGCCGCCGCTGCCGGTGGGTGGGTTTCCCGAGGAGGTCGGGTCCCCGCCGCTGCTGCCGCACCCGGCGGCGAGGGCGGCGAGCACCGGGAGCGCCGTCACGAAACTGGAGGTCGATCGTCGCATGACCGGCGACGGTAACAAATCGCGGAGTCGCCGGAAACGAGGAAGAGGCCGCGTAACGCGTTATGCGGCTGCGTCTCAAGGGACGGGCACGATGCGCATCCAGTTCAGCATCGTGTATTGGTCCTGCTGCCCGACCTCCATCGTGACGTTGCCGTCATTCACGTCGACGACGACCGACGCGACACGGTAGGGCTCGGCCGGCGTCGTGGCCACGGAGTCGAAGAGCGGCTGCCCCTCGACGAGGACGCGGTGCTGCTCGTAGGTCCGATCGTGCCAGCCGATGGAGACCGTGATTTCGTACTGACCCTGCTCGATGTCCCAGTTGAAGGTGTCGGTGCGCCCGTAATCGTTGTAGATCACGCTCTTCTGGAGCTCGGAGACCGGGGCGTCCGCGAGGTATTTGTACAACATGATCCCCGGATCGCCGATGTGGGGGCCCGACCAGCCGTACCCCTTCTTCGCGTCATAACCCTCCCAGCCGATCTTGATCCATTCGTGGCCGTCCAGAACCAGCGGATTCGCGGACGGCTCGCCGTTCGGGTCCTGGAAGTTGATGTGATACGCGGCGCGCGGGTGGGCGCCTTCGGGCGCGGAGACGAGCGTCGGGCAGCCGTTGACCTTGCCTTCGAGGTAGAGGCCGAGCTCGTCGCGCAGGTGGGCGAGCGCGGATGCGTCCCGCGTGAACGAGGTCGGCGAGGAGACCGCGCTCGCGGCCGAGAGGTCACAACCCGCGGCCTGCGCGGGCGTCTGGGGGATCGTGCCGCCGGCCGCGCGCAGGAGGTATTCGAAGTCCTCGGCGCCCTCGCGGAGCAGCTCCCAGCGGATGCTGCTCACGATCGCGCCGTCCTCGGGCGGATACAGCAGAAAGCCGTCGCCGTTCTGGTTCGTGCCTTGGGGCCGCGGATCCTCGTAGGGATCGCTCCCCCAGCCCGTGACGGAGTAATAAGCGAAGCCGCGGATCCGGTACTTCCACGCGGCCCAGAAGGCGATACGCGTCTCGATGCCGGGGTGATCGATCGTGATGGGGTTGAAATGCGGCGGGAGGTCGCCGTAGAGGAAATACCACCACACGTCCTCGCCGAGCGCCTGGCGGACCTCGGCGTACTTGGGATCGAAATGCGAGAGGTCGGCCCACCAGAGATCGTAATGGCCGGAGCCGATCGAGGCGTGCTCGGCGATCTCGGGCTTCGGCTCCTCGCTGACCGCGATGCGCAGGTTCGGCGCGGCCTCCTTGGCGAGCTTCGCGAGGAACGCGGCGACGTCGTAGTCCTCCGGCCCCTGGGGCTCGTTCTGCACGTAATAATAACCCTTGTCCTGCCAGCCCTTCGCCACGAGGTAGGCGTCGATCGCGGCGAGCAGCTCCTGCCACGCGGCGTTGTACTCGGGCGTGCCGAAGGGGTCGCTACCGCGATCGACGCCGCAGAACGTCTGCGGCCGCGGGGTCGAGTTGTCGACGAACTGCATGATCTGGAACGAGGGGAAGCCGACCCCGTTCCACCCCACGCCGTCGATGTATTCGGGGCCGAGCTGGGAGAAGTCGTAAGGATTGTTCTCCTCCACGAACGAGCCCGACGCACAATCGTAGTTGATGCCGCCATTGTAATTGAGCCCGGCCGGCCAGGCGACGCCGCCGGGGACGAGGCGGTGCTCGTGGAAGAAGTCCTTCAGTTCGCGGACCTTCTCCAGGCTCTCGCCGCCGCCGAGGGCCTGGAAGCTCGTGTTCCAGTTGCCGTCGAAGCCGAGCTTCTGGGGGAGCTCGAAATCGTAGACGTGGAGCGAGACGGGGATCACCTCCGTGCCGCCGGACGTCGTGACGGTGAGGGTCGCGGTGTACTCCCCCGCGGCCGCGCCGGGCGGGACACGGACGGTGATCCAGAAAGGCTGGTTCTCGCCCGCGGCGAGCTCGTGCGAGGCGCCGAAGCTCGTCGGATGGAGCGGATCGGGCACATAGGGGCTCACGATCGACGAAGGATCGGAGGGCTCCGTGATGCGGACGTACCCGACGCGGTGAATGCGGACGTCGTCGAGGGTGCCGGGGCCGGTGAGGGGGCTGAGGCTGAATGAGACGGGCCCGGCCGCGTCGGGGCGGACGACGATCTGGAAGGGCTCGAGCTCGTTCTTGGCGGCTGAGATGCGGATGCCGTCCCCCATCCGCGAGGGCGGCGTGGCCTCGCGAAGGACCTTGTCCATGGGCGTGGCGGTCCAGAGCGTCGCGCCCGCGGGCGAAGGCAGGACGAAGGCGCGATCACCGGAAGGCGTGCAATCGGTGCAAGGCGGGAGTGGTGGTTTGCCATTGCCGGGCGGGGCGCCCTGGGAGCCACAAGCGAGGAGCACGAGCGAGAGCGGGGCGAAGCGAAGCCGGGGCATCGGGACCTCCGCGCCCGATGGTACGGCCGATCCGCGGGAAAACGCGAGGGATCGGCGATCGCGGCGCCGAGACGCGTTCCGCCCTCCGCCCGGCTCTGCTATCACCCTGCCCGCTCCGCGCTGTTGGGGAAGGCCGTGCGTTTCACCTGGAAAAACATTTTTCCTCCCGTCCTCCTCGCCGCCATGGCGCTCCCCGCCTGCCGCGACTCTTCCTCCGCGCCCGCAGATCCCGCCGCCGCGCGCCCCGCCGAGCCGCTCCCTCCCCTGCCCGCGCTCGCCGATGGCCTCACCGTGCGCCTCACGCCGCGGCCTGATCGGGGCGTGGTCGACGTCGAAATTCACCTCGTCGGCCCGGAGGCCGCGCGCGCGAAGGAGCTCTCCATCAGCCGCGCCTGGGCCGGCATCGATGGAATGGCCGCGCTGCGCGGCGTGCGCGTCCGCGACGGCGAGGGCGTGATTGCCACGCAGGAGAGCGCGGACCAAGGCCCCGAGCGTATCCTCGTCCTCGGCCGCGCCCCGACCTCCCACCTCGCGATCACCTACCGCGTCGCCTCCGCGCCCAGGGACGTCGCGCGTTTCGCCTTGCACCTCGATCGCGAGCGCCTCTCCGGCGTCGGCCACACCTTCCTGCTCCTGCCCCGCGCGAACGAGCCGCTCCCCGTGCACGTCCAGATCCGCCCCGGCGCCCTCGCGCCCGGCGCCTCGGGGGCGAGCTCGTTCGGCGTCGGCGACGACGTCGAGGCCCGCGCGACGCCGGCCGAGCTCGCGAACGCCGTCTACCTCGCGGGCAGGCTCCGGACGTTTGGTTCGGCCGAGGAGCATCGGCTCGTCTTGCTCGGCCGCCCCGCGTTCGACGCCGAGGCCACGCACGCGACCATCACGCGCGCCCATGCCGCGCTCGAGCGCCTCTTCGGCGGCGCGCCTCGATCCGGCCCGGCGACACGTGGCGATTTTTCGTACCTCCTCGTCGCCGAGCCCGGCCTCGGAAAGGGGCACGACGGCGCGTTGCTCGGCCGCTCGTTCGGGCTCTGGATCGGCGAGGACCGACCCTTCGACGCGGCCGTCACCATCGCCGCGGCCCACGAGCTCGCCCACCGCTGGATCGGCGGCGCCGTCCGCCTCGTCGAAGGCGGCCGCGAGCAGGTCTGGTTCTCCGAGGGGTTCTCCGTTCATTACGCCCGCAAGATCGCGCTCGCCGAGAAGCTCATCGGCCCGCGCGATTTCGCCGCGGACCTCGAGCGCACGCTGGTGAACACGGCCGGCGCGCTTCCGGCGCACGCCCGCTCGCGGCAGGACTACCAGCGCGGCGCGCGTTACGCCGCGGCCCTCGACGCGGCCTTGCGGAAGGCCTCGCGCGGGAAAAAATCACTCGACGATCTCGTGCGCGCGCTCGTCGATCGCGCCGCCGCCGAGAACAAGGTCGACCTGCCCGTCGCGGCCCTGGGGGAGCTCATCGCGCGCGAGCTCGGCCCCGCCCGCGGCGAGGAGCTCGACTGGGTCATGGTGCGCGGGCACGGCGAGATCACGCTGGACGGCGACGCCTTCGGCCCCTGCTTCCACCGAGCTCGTACGAAGTCGAAGGTCCACGAGCTCGGCTTCGACGAGGCGAGCCTGCAAAAGACGCCCGCCATGATCCGCGGCCTCGTCCCCGGCTCGGCGGCCGCGCGCGCGGGCCTCGAGGAGGGGGCGTTCGTGCTTTCGTCCAAGGTGCCGGCCGAGCGCGACGGCGACGCGGACGAACCCGTCGAGATCGTCGTCGCCGACCGCGGCGGCGGCCGCAAGATCCGGTTTTTGCCCGTGGCCGAGCGCGAGGTCCTTCGCTGGGCAGAAAAACCACGCTGCCGCGATTGACGCGCCCATCCCCCATCGACGGGCGGGCCGGACCGGGCGTACCATCACACCCGCCATGACAAACCCGGCCTCCGACGCGCCGAAGCCCCCCGAGACGAACGCGTATGCACCCCCCACGGCGCCGCTGCCCGCGCCGCCCGTCCTGCGGTCGCCGGACGTGGTGACGACGGGCCAGCGTATCGCCGGCGGCCTGCTCATCGTGAACGCCGTGCTCGTCTTGATCGAGGCGGCCGTCCTGCCGCCCGACCCGGATCCGACGCCCCTCACCTCCCCCGGCCGGACGTTTCTCCCTGCGATCATCGACGTCGCGATCGGGATCTCTTTGCTCGCCAGGAATCGCAAGTTCTTGCCGTGGGCGATCGTGCGTGTCGTGTTCGGGCTCATCGTGCTGACGGCCGTGCTCGCGTTCAAGGATCCGTTCCTCGCCGTGATGCAGGTCGTCGTGAGCGGCTCGCTGTTGCTCTTGCTCGTCGGGGACGCGGGCAAACCTCGCGTGGCCGTGGGCGGCGTGCTCTTCGGCGTCTACGCGCTCATCAACGTGCTCGGCCTGTCCGCGACGCTGACGGGCACGAACCCGATCGCCGCGCTCGTGTGGACGGCCCGGGGCGACATCGAGTCGGAGCCGGCGGGCGTGGTGACGGGCGACGCGTCCCATTACCAGCTCCGCGCGCCCTCGGATCGCTGGCGCATGCGCAAGCCCGAGTCGGCGAAGAAGGACAACCCGCTCGCGGATCGCTGGATCACGCGGCCCGATCTCGACGCGCACGTGATGGTCATCGCCGAGAAGGTGCCCGGCATGCTGGTGCTGCCCGACGCCCTCGCCGACGCGGTGATCGAGAACGGCAAGACCAGCGCCACGGCCTTCGAGCTCGTGGGCCGCGAGCCGCTGCGCACGCACCCGGAGAACGGGCGCCTCGTGCACACGCGATCGACGACGAGCGGGATGGAGGTCGAGACCTTGACGGGCGTCGTGGCGACGTACGAGCGCGGCTACCAGATCCTCGCGTTCGCGCCGAAGAAGTCGTTCCCCCAGGCCGAGCCCGAGCTACGCGCGTTCGTGGAGTCGTTCGAGCTGCCGACCGACGAGGTGCCGGGCCTGCCCGCGGACGCCGAGCCGCTGCCGGCCGGCAGGCTCACGGGCGTGTCGACGAACTACACGCTGCTGCCCCCGAGCGAGCGCTGGGCGCTTCGCAAGGACGAGGCCGCGAAGAAGGACAACCCGCTCGCGGATCGGTGGATCGTTCGTCCGGACAAGGACGCGCACGTCTTCGTGGTGGCCGAGCACGCGCCGGGCGCGGTGGTGGATCTCGAGAAGTACACGGACGCGGTGGCGAGCACGATCAAGGAGCGCATGGGTGGGACGATCGAGTCGCGCGAGCCCTTGCGCACGGACCCGAAGAACGCGCGCCTCTTGCACGCCCGCGCCGACACGGAGGGCATGAAGCTCGTGTATTATTACGGGCTCTTCGCGCGCGGCGACCGGGGGTTCCAGGTGATCGCGTTCGCGCGGGCCGAGGTGTTCCCCAGCGTGAAGGACGAGCTCGAGAAGGTGATCGAGACGTTCGAGATGCCGCCGGAGAATACGGCGGCGAGCACCAAACCCTGACCCCGCCTCACCTCGGCGCCGTCGTCACCACCACCCGGTGCCCGCGCGCGAGCGTCCTTCGCAGCACCGTCTTCATCGTCTGCACGCTCATCTTGTCGAGCTCCTCGATCAGCGCCTCCGCGGCGCCGGGCGCGAGCGCCTCGCGGATCCGCGCGCTGTTCGCGAACTTCGGCGCGTTCTGCACCACCGGCCCGCGCTGGCTCGCGATCTCCTTCTTCAGCCCCGCCTTCAGGTGCGCGACCGCGTACGCGATCTCCACGCCCGTCGGCCCTCCCTGCACGAACGCGTCGATCTCCGCGTCGAGCTGCGGCTCCACCGCCGCGAGATCGTGCGGCACCGCGGGCACGATCTCCACCACGGCCACGCTCGCGCGGCTGCCCGCGTCGAGCATCGCGCGCACCTCCGCGGCGTACCCCTTCTCCACGAGCGCGCGATCGAGCCGACCACCTTTGGTGCTCGAAAGGATCCACATCGCCACGCGCATCGCCGCGTGATCCCGCACGTCCTCTTCGCCCGGCGCGATCCAGCCGTAGAGCGCACGCGCCGCGGGGACGTTTTGCTCCACGGTCAGCCGCTCCTCGCGCGGGTGCGGGCCGATCGGCCGCGTGTCCGCCGGCGCGGGCATCGTCGCGAAGATCCGCTTCGCGAGATCCTCGACCCGCGAGCGGCTCACGTCGCCGATCACCGTCACCGACGCGCGCGTCGGCGTGCGCTCGGCGGCCATCGACTCCGCGAGCAGCAGATCCCGCGCCACGGCCGCGTCTTCACGAGCGCCGAGCACGTGCCCTTCGAGCGGATGTCCCGCCGGGAAGAGCGCGTCGCCGAGCGCGAGCCACGCCGGACCGTACGCCATCGACTCGAGCGCGCGGCGCCGCGGCAGCGCCGAGAAGCGCCGCAAGCTCGCGAGCTGCGCGCCCGACGTCTCGCCGAGCAGGAGCCGCAAGCGACCCGCCGCGAGCTCCAGGCCGAGATCGAGATCCCGCTTCCCCACGGTGATCGTGTGCCGCGTCTCGCCCGCGCCCGCTTCGCCCGCGGGTTCACGCGTGCCTGCGAACTTCCCTTCGTCCGGCGCGATGCGGATCGTGATCGCCACGCGCGGAGCCGCGGCGTCCTCGCGCACGCGCATCGCCACGCCGCTTGGCAGCACGAACCGCTGGAAGTTGTCCGGCGGCGGCTCGAGGCGCGCGGCGGGCGGGATGAAGCCGAGCTGCTTCTCGAGGGCCGCGCCGCCGAGCCCCTTCGCGTGCGCCGCTTGCGCGCGGCGCTCCTCGGTGGCGAAGACCGCGAGCGGATCGTCCGGGCGGTTCGGCTGCCAGCCGACGCCGCCGCCGATCGAGACGTACGGCAGCTTCGCGCCCATCGGGCCGAGGCTCGACATGGAGAGCGCGGCCGGGCCCTGGCCTGGAAGGACGAAATCGGGCAGGCGATTCCTGCCGATCGGCGAGGGCCGCGGCGGCAGCGGCGCGTCGTCCTCCTCGGCGTCGTCGAAGCCCGGGACCTGCGGCGCTCGCATGGCCGTCGCGGTCTCGACGACCGGATCGGCGCCTGGATCGTCGACGCGCTCGTGCTCGAGGTAGGCCGGGAACGCCGCGAGTGTCTGCTGCACGCGCTCGGCGGGCAGGTGGATGATGTAGTCGCCGCCGAAGGGCGGGGTCCGATCCCGCAAGAGCTCGGGGTTGTACTCGCGCAAGAGGCGCGTGGGGATGCCGGCGGAGCGCGCGATCGTGCGCAGGCGTGTGCCTTCGGGCACGGCGATCTCGCCCATCTCGAGCGAGGGATCGGCGGAGACCCCGTCGAGCCCGAAGCGCGCGCGGTTGCTCGCGACGATCGCGAAGGCCACGATCTGCGGCACGTAGTTCGCCGTCTCCTCGGGCAAGAGCTTCTGCTGCGCGAGCTCGGCGAAGCCGATGGGCGTCTGCGGGGCGCCGGGCGGGCGCGTCTCGGCGACCTTCGCCATGCCACGCAGCACGGCCTCGATCCCCGCGTTGTACGCGGCGAGCGCGAGATCCCAGCGTCCGAAGCGCTCGTAGAGGTCACGCAGGTGCGCGACGGCGGCGACCGTGGAGCGCCGCAGGCTCCTGCGTTCGTCGACCCACTGCGATTGATCGAGGCCGTAGAGCGCGCCCGTCTCGGGCATGAACTGAAAGAGCCCGGCCGCGCCCGCGGGCGAGACGGCGCGGGGATCGAAGCCACTCTCGACCGCCGCGAGCCACACGAGATCCTCGGGCAAACCCGCCTCGCGCAGGGTGTGCTCGATCATCGGGCGGTACCGACCGCTGCGCTGATACCGGTCGCCGAAGATCGCGCGGCCGCCCTCGGTCTTCGCAAAGAACCGGACGAAGCGCATGGTCCTCCGGGTGACGGGGACGCGCAGATCCGGCATCACGAGCGTGGCGAGCGCGGCGCCCTCGGGGTCGTCGAGGTCGCCCTCGGTGGCCTTCTCGAAATCCTTGGCGATGGCCGCGTCGAGCAGCCTGCTCTCCTCCTCGCCCGGCGCGCGCCGGGAGATCGGCGCGGCGGGGTCCTCGGCGGCGGGCCTTTCGAGGAGGGTGGGATCGCGGAAGGCGCGGTACCCCGCGGAGATCGAGGCGCGCATCGAGGGCGAGGCGAGCGCGCCGAGCACGCCTGCCACGCCGAGCAGGGCCCCGGAGACCAAAAGCGCTCGCCTGACGCGCGGCTTCATCGCGGACATTGTTCGACAAGTCCGGGCGGGGGGGAAGCGCGTTTCGCGGAGCTGGTCCGGTCGGGGGGCGGTCTCCGTTCCTGTCACCCCTTTTCGAGCTCGGCTTCCAGCTCCTTCACGCGTTTCGCCCTCTCCGCGGCGTCCTTGCGCGCGGCCTCCAGCTCGGCGCGTTTCTCCTCCCTCGATTGCTTCTTCGCGGCCTCGGCCTGCTCCTTGTCGAGGGCGGCCTGGTGCTGCTGGCGGAGGGCGCCGAGCTCGGTCTCCAGGGAGGCGGTGCGCTCGGCGAGCTCCTTGACGCTCAGCTCGTCGTTGCGGCGGCGCGGGGGGAAGAACCAGTCGGCGAAATCATTGGGGAGCGCCTCGGCCGTGAGCTTGTGAGGCATCTCGAGCAGCTTGCCGAGGGTGGCCTTGCGGAGGGCATTGAACTTGTCGGTGAAGGCCTTGCGCTCGCCGAGGGTGCGGAAATTCTTGCTGGCCTCGACGGCCGCATTACGCGCCGTCTCCGCGTCCTGCGCGAAGGTGAGGTGCGTCTGGAGCTCCGGGAGCAAGGCGACGACGTCGGAGAACCCTTGATAGGCCGCGCCGGAGAGGATCTCGGGCCATTTGAGCATGACGGCGAGCTGGCCGCCGAGGACGGGGCGCTTGAGCTCGGAGGGGCGCTTGGCGAAGATGGCCGTATACCGCGCGTCGTTGGTGTCCTTGTTGACGGCGAGGAAGAGGGCGGCGTGGAGGCGGTCCACGAAAACATCGAGGCGCATGTCCGCAAACCAGACGCGGGCATCGGCGTGGATGACGGCGCGGAGGAGCTGGATCTCTTGCGCCTGGAGGGGGACCCATTCCTGCTCGAAGAGCGCCGTGAAGTCGGGGGCAAAGGCGGCGGTCAGGGGGTGGACGAGGATGCGGGCCTCGTTACGGAGGAGCTCTTCACCCTGCGCGAGGATGGCGGAAGTGGGGTCGATGTTGGGGGCGGCCATGGGAGGGGAGCGTACGGGAGGCGGGCGGGGGGGGGCAAGTGTTGTGTGTTGGGGGCGGATGGAAGAGGGGGGCGCGCTCAGGTTGGCGCTTCGGGGTGCGCGAGCCGCGTGAGCCGCGAGATGAGGCTCTCGATGAACGCTCGCAGCTCCGTCACCGCTACGCCTCCCGGCAGCGACGCGTCATCTCCGATTTGAATGTCCGACAGAACCCAAGCCAGGTTCGCCGGCGTGAGCCCTCCCTCCTTGCGGATCGCGTGCGGCAAGGCGCTCTCGATGGAGTACCCGGCTCGTTCCAGCGCGTACACGTCGACGAGATCACGGATCTCCGAGCGCGACAGGAGCGTGCACAGCTTGTTCGCGAGGATCTCCTCGGGCGGGTCGACGAGCACGTCGCCTTTGCGGAGCTTCGCCGGGAAGATCTGGGGGACACGCTCGACGACGAGGTCGACCTTGACGCGATCGGCGCCTCTGCGGACGAGTCGCCTGCGGAACTCGGGCGTGGTTTGCTCGTTCTCGACGGTGGCGCTCAGGTCCCGCGCGACGGCTCGCAGGGCGGCGTCGGCCTCGTCGAGGATGTTCGAGGTCGTGACGATCGTGAAGATGTCGAGATCCGCGGTCCGCCGGTGCCCGAGATGAAACCCCGCGAGCGCTGCGCCGCCGGACAGGAAGAACCGATCGTCCCGCTTGAAGAACGCCTGCAGGATCTCCTCTTGCAGCGGGCTAAGCTGACTTTTGACCAAGAAGCCCCTCCTTGCGCCATGCATCGAGCAAGAACACCCAGAACGCCTTCCTGCGGCCGAGGTGCTTGGCGATCGAATCGAACCGCGCGTCCACCTCTTCCGGCGTCGTGAACCGCCAGACGTCGGGGTCGCGCGCTTCCCGTAGCAAGAGCCCGAGGAGGCGATCCCGCTCGGGCGCCGACGCTTCCCGGAGGCGGCGCCGGAACTCGGCGACGGTCATGGGGTCGTCCCAGAGGAAGTAGGGGGTGGCGTCGTCGTCGTCGAGCTCGCTTGCGAGCGGCACGGCGAGATCGGGGTTCGTGGGGCCGACTTGAACGACGCTGGAGGCGGGTTTGGGGGTGGGGGGTTCGGGTTCTTGGGGGCGCTCGTCCTCATGAATTTCGATTTCCGTATGAAACAGACGGACATCCACGCCCTCGTGTTGCATGAACGCGACGAATTCGGAGTGGCGGCGAGCCCATGGGAAGTCGAAACGGTGATCGCGCCCGATAAGGGATGGGCGCGGGTTGCGGAATAACCAGATGGGCCAAACGATAGTTCGCCCCGTACCGGCGAGCGCCTGTTCGAGGGAGGCCCGCCGGATGACCAGCGCTTCCAAACGTCTATCGTCCCAGTACCCCTGCACATGGATCGCATGCACGTTCCCGGCGCGATCCTTGAAACGCCACTCTCTACCTTGAGTACCTCGGCGTTCGACATCGACGATCCCGAGAGCGCTGCGCAGCCAGTGCGCGGGCAACCAGGCGTTGCTTTCCCCTCCATCTGCCTCCCAGGTCAAGCCCGCCTTCGTCGCCAGAAGCTCGATCGTCGCCGAATCATCGAAGTCTTCCTCCGGCTCGACTCGCTCTACACCATACAGCGCCCTGGCCCACGGCGCCCAGACGACCTCCGATGGGTCGGCATATATGCTGCATTGAATCGATTCGCCGAATTCACTCAGCTCTCTTGGGTGGCTTCCGCGCCGGTAAGCACGGCGGAATCCTCCGCCCGACCGTAATCTTTCCGCGTCGCCTTCTTCCACGCTCGCCGAGCTCACGCGGAGTATCGATTCGCCCTGGCTGTCCCCCTCGCGGGCATTCACAGAGCAATACAGCATGAGCCATTCCGAATCATCCGCACGCTCGGGACCTGCGCTGCCCGAGAGGATGAGCCAGGGGCATAGATTGGGCTCCGGTGCGCGCTGGACCCATTCGACTGCACGCTTCAGTTGTTCGGTGGCATCGAGGTCGAGCCGCGGCGTGAGTCCGTCATCGGGCCAAGATGTCCAGTCATCATCAACCGACGTCGCGACGAGCGACATATCGGATACAGGGTTGGGGGGCAGCCGAGCGACGAGCACCGGGTCGACGGGAGGCTCGAACAACTCCAGGGTACCTGCGCCTGCATAATCCTGGATGGGAACACGTCCCGCGAGATACGCTTGGAGAGCATGACAGCCGGTCCATACATACTTCTCGTCGACCGCAGTCACCGGGCTCCTGGCGCCATGGGTTTCTTGCTCATGTCGCGAAGCGATTGCTGCGCTCATCTCGGCCAGGGCCTCGTTCCACCCGATCGCGTGCAACTGGGCGGCCAAGGCGCCGAATGCGAATTTCTGGGGGCTCAGCGAATCGAGTCCTGCCCGTTCTGCGTGCGCTTCCAGGAGCCGTTCGGCGCGTGGATCGAGCGTCTTCCCCCACGAGTCGATCCGAGGAAAGAACGGCCGGATCGCCCCCGGCACCACATACCACGCAAGATCCCCCGTGATCGGCGTTATCCCCCACCGGTCATCCGCCTCCCGCGCCGCTTCCGCATCCATCTCCAGAAGCTCATCCTTCGTCGAATAAAGCTTCCGCGCATGCTCCAGCATCTCTGCTGGGACCGGCACCCCCATCACGTTCGCCCGCTCCACGACCCCCCGCGCCGCGTGCAGCACCACGATGTCCTCGCGCCTCCGCGGCGCATCCGGCGCCAGCAAGTTCACGTCGACCCACGCCGAAAGCTGCGCCAGCCGCGCATCCGTCCCCGCCAGGCAAGCCGCGCCGAACGCGACCATGGCCGCGTCCTCCGCCATCTGCGGATCGTTCGTCTGAAAGACCAGCTCGAGCCAGCGGATCAGCTCGTCGATCCGCTTCGCCCCCCATCGCGCGAGCTCCGCCCGGAGCCGCCGCCGCCATCGATTGTCGACCGACGTGAGCGCCCAGCCGAGCAGCAACGGCGGCCCCTCGGCCGTGTCGTCCTCGACGAGCTTCACGCGCTCCAGCGCTTCCACCCCGGGGCCGGCCCAGGGCTCCCCCTCGCCCACGAGGTCCGGTGGGCCCGACCAGAAAAGATCCCGCTTCGCCGGCTTGAACGGCAGGAGCGCCTCGTGCACGAAAAGCGGACCCAGCGGGTGGGCCTCGTCGCGCGCCACGGGGATGCAGAGCTCGGCGAGCACGCGCCTGCAGGACGGCAAACTCCCGACGAGCCGCTCACGGACCCATTCTCGATACGCGTTCGCAGCACCGTCGTCCATCGAGGCAATGGCTCGCAGCACCGAGGTCTCGATCTGCTCCGGACCCCACGCAGGCGGCCACAGATCCGGCCGCCGAAGATCGACACCCTCACCGGCCAGCAGCACCGCGACCTGGGTGATCGCGTCCGGTCGCGGCGCGAGACGCTGCAAGACTGCCGCCGCGCCGCCCGCCGGGAGCACCTTCCGGATCTCGGCCTGCGCCGCCGCGGCGAGCAGGTAATCCAGGAGTGGCTCGTTGGCCGGCTCGACATGGATGGCCGGTCGCTCCAGCAAGCTCTCGGACTCCGGGGGCTCTGTCGTCAGGAGGAGACCTTCGTTCTTCGCACGCTCGAAGATCCGGCTCCACGACGCAGACGACACACGGTCCTTCACCGACGCACGCGCAGCCTCGATCGCCTCGTCATACCTCGGAGGGCTCGCGTTCACGTAGGTCTTCGCGATGATGCCCAGGAGCGTCTGGAGCGGCCTCTCCTCCAGGCCGATCCCCTCTTGTTCGCAGACGGCCGCCTCGACCCGCAGGAGCTTCGCCTTGAACAGGTTGGGCAAAGCGACGTTTTTTCGGCTCGGCGACCATCCGCCGTCGCGAGACAGCTCGCAGAACAGGCGAAGGCTCAGCGGATCCCGGATGGCCCAGCGGAGGCGACGCTCGGGGCGCGGGATCCTGTAATGGTCGCAATACGTCTGCACGAGCCCCTGCACCTCGCCGTCCTCGGGCAAGGGGAGCTCGACGAACGCCGATTTCCTCGTCTTCGTGAGGATCTCTCGCGCGCTCGTCCTCAAACTGACCGCGACGCGGATCCTCGGATGCCGCGCGAGCTCCGACGCGAGCTCTCCGAGTAGCTCCGCCCACCGCGTCGGCTGCCCCGACTCCTCCAGCCCGTCGATCGCGAGCAAAAAACACGTGGGCTCGTTCTCGACGCCCTCCGGGAGCTTCTCCTGCGCGGCGTTTTGTTGCCGCCGGACATCCGCGAGGGCCGCCGTCGCTTCGAGCGCGTTCAGGATCCGCTTGCTGCTCATCTCGGGCGCCTCGAAGGCCCACCGGAGCATGGCCGGGAGGCCACCTTGGACCGGGCATTCCTTCGCGCGCAGCAGCGCCGCCGGCAGACCCGCCTCGAGCCGCGCCTCGACCTTGCTCGCGAGGCCATACGTTTTCCCGACGCCCGGACGCCCGGTATAGGCTGCGATCTTGGTCGTCGGAGCGAGCCAGTGGAGCTCCCAATACTCGCGTAGCCGCTCCCACGCGGGATACATCCCCGTGAAGCATTCGCCGAGCCGCGCGCGGATCTCCTCCACGCCGTGGAGCGTTCGCCTGCTCTTCAGCTCGTCGAGCGTCCGATGCAGCAGCCGCGCGGAGCGCCCGTGCTCCGCCTGCTGGGGGATGTCTCCCGGACAACGCTCGCCCTTTTGCAGCCCCTCCGCCAATGCCTGCGCGGCGTCGGTGGCCGCGCGGAGGTCCGCGAGCGCATCCCTTTGTAATGCCTCCGCACCAGGAACGTGCGCCACGAAGGCCGGGTAACGAGGGAGGCGCGCCACCGCGTCGCGGGCCGCTTCGAGGATGCTCTTCACGTCGCGGACCCATCCGAGGATCTCCGCGCGCGCCCGCGGCTCGCCGAGTCGCAGGGCGAGGTCGCGTTCCAGCTCACTCGTCGCATGGACGTCGGGCACGTACCGCTCGTGGAGCCACCCGTCTTTGTGGCGCTCGAATCGGTTCTTCAGGTCGTCGAGCGTAAAGACGCTTCGCGAGAACCAGTAGGCGTGCAGGCCTTCGTTTTCGGGCTCGGCGAGGAGCTTTTCGAGCTGGGCCTCGTCCCAGAGCTCGACGGCGACGTGCGCGGTGTCGGGTTGGGCTTGAACTTCCGCGACCCAAGCGTCCCAGCGCTCGCGTTGCGACGTCTCCTTGCGGGCGCCGGGCTTTTTCTTGGTCCGGTCGTCCCCGAGTTTTCGCGGGATCGCGACGAGATATCGCGTGAGGCGCGGGTGCACGGAGAGGGCCGTGCGGAACGACTCGTCAATTTGCTTGATTTGGTTCGCTCCGAAGGCCTCCCGAAACCACTTCGCCTGAAGCCCGACCTCGTCCCCCGACGTCAGGACCGCATACGCCTCGACCCCGCCATCCCCCCCGGCTCCTTCGGGGAAGCGGACTCCACGTAGGCGCGATCCGTACTCGCGGCGGCAGAAGCGCTCGAAGAGCAGCCCCGTGAACGCCTCGAAGGCCGCGTCCGGGCTCTCGCCATGATGCTGGAAATCTGCCCACTCCATCGCCGGTCCCGGCCCCAAGATGAGGCCTGCGGCAGGAAGGATGCAAGGGATTCCCCGTCCCCCGTCAACGCCCCCTTCCGCCATCACAACCCGCCCCCGCTCCCCGCCCCCGCCTCCCCTCCGCGCGCAAAACCCGATCGTCGACGCCTCACGCCCCCCTTCCGCCGTCACAAAACCCGATCGTCGACGCTTCACGCCCCCCTTCCGCCATCACAAAACTCGATCGTCGACGGCCCACGTCCACCCTCCCCATCACAAAACCCGATCGTCGACGCCTCGCGCCCCCCTTCCGCCCGCAGAACCTGATCGTCGACGACGCCCCACCCCATTCCACCCCGCACGAACCCTCCCGTCCGCCCCGCCCCACCCGCCTCTCCCCCGCCAAACGCCCCGGTCGCTCCCTCCCCTCCCCTCTCTCGCGACGCGCTTGCCCGGGTTGCCACTCCGCTCCCCGGCAGTACAAATTCCCGGGTCAGCGCGTCACGTCGGAGGGGGGGCATGGCGTACCGGATGGAGGACCTGATCCGCGGGTCCATGCGTGGTGGGCTCATTTTCGGGTATGTCCCCGCGTCGCAGGAGCACACGTCTCCCGCGATGTACAAGGCCGCCTTGAGCGCCGAGCTCTCCCGCATGAAAGCCGCCGGGCTCGCCGCCGAGACCTGTATCTCGACCGAACTCGAAGAGCTCGACGAGGCGCGTTTGGCCCCGGGCATCACCCTCTGCGGCCTCGTCCCCGATCGTGTCGGACCCCAGGAGCTCGAGCGGATCCTGCGCTGCGTGAAGAACGACGACCGCCCCTTCTTCTCCAGGCGCTTCCGCGCCGACCCCACGAAACACCGCCCCAAACCATCCACCCTCGCCCAGGTCCAGCGCACGACCCTCTTCGAGCTCTTCCCCGAGGTGCATCAGGATTTCGTCCTGTTCATCTCGCACGAGCCACGTGTCGCCGAGCTCCTGCGCCTCTCCGTCCACGCGAGCTCACCACTCTTCGATTACCGGCATCACTACCGGATGATCGATCTGCCCTGATGTGAGAGAATCGGGCGATGGACGGATCCATCGTCGCGCGGCTCCGCGCGCTCGTCGAGGAAGGCAAGGGCGAGACGATCGGGACGGCTCGATTTTTTCCGCTCGTGACGCTCGACTCGGGCGCCCGCGTGGGGCTCGACGGCGAGGGGCGCTTCGTGCTCGCGAGGGCCGAGGGCGACACGATCGTGGTGTACACGGCGGAAGATGCGCATGTTTTCCACGAGGTCCTGGAGTGGAAACGTAGCCTCTTCGATGACACGCTCGAGGACGCCGCGCGCGCGCTGGGGCTCTCCGCGGTCGAGGTGAGCTTCGCTTTTCCCGTGTCCGGCATCGTGCGCGCGGTGCTCGCGAAGAACATGCACTACACGACCCGCCTGGCGCTCGCGTGGCTCCGGCCGTCGGAGCTACGCGACGTGCAAGACGATCTCCGCCGCGTGGCCGAGGATCGGCAACTGCCCACGACGTTGCGCGATTTCGCGCAGCGGCTCCTCGTGCCGTGATAGGTCGCCAGAGGCCGTAAACCCGTTTCGTGAAGGAAAAAGACCTCATGCCGCAGCCGTCTACGCCCCCGCCGCCGGGCCTGATCAGCGAGCAGGACGTGGAGCAGGAGATCCAGCGCCTGTTCCTCGCTCAGGCCGGCTCGGGCCTCGTCATCCGCGTCTACGGCGAGGAGGGCGGGACGGCCGAGAACATCGAGGCCTTCCGCGAGATGCTCACGTCGCTCCGCATGTACGACTACGGCTCCGCCGCCGGGGACGTGCTCGTCGACGCGCCGAACCGACAGATCCTCACGCGCGCGCTCTCCGTCCTCGCCCGCGAGCAACACCAGAAGCGCATCCTCGACCACGTGCTCACGACCTTCGGTCGGCACCTCATCGATCCCCTCGCGCTGATCCTCGACACGACGCCCGAAGGCACGATCATCTCGCGCCTCTCCATGCTGCGGGACGTCTTCCTCGCGCAGATCGTGGAGCTCAAGCTGACGCAGGAGTCGCAGAGCATGCTCTCCGAGGACCTGAAGCGGCTGCTCACGGACGACTACCTCGCGATGGTCGCCGAGCACGAGGAGCGGGTGCAAAGGCCGCGCGTCCGGCGCCTGGCCCAGCAGATTTTGCGCCTCGTCGGCTCGACGTTCCACAAGGCGCTGCGCGGCTGGCCCGAGCACGCCGAGCGTATCGCGTCGATGGTCTCGCGCCGCATGCAAGGCAAAGTCGAGCTCCGCGAGGTCCCGACGCTGATCCGCGACCAGATCTGCCACGCGATCGAGGAGTTCCTCTGGGTCGAGACGGCCAACGAGATCGAAGGCGCCCTGGGCTCGCTCTTCTCCGAGAGCCACGGCGTGATGAACGAGCCACCCCGCGAGCTCGATCGCTCCCTTTACCGGGAGTTCGCGCACGCCTGCTGGGACATCATCGCCGAATATTGCTAGGCGGCACGTCCTTCGCATACCGCCCTCGACGAGCGTGCTGTTGATGCGCGCCCGCCCGCTCGACGCCGAGGTTCCCCGTGATCCGCACTTGTCCCTCTTGCCAGACCCGAAACCGCATCCCGCCCGAGCGCCTGAGCGACACCGGTCGTTGCGGCGCCTGCAAGGCCACGCTCCCGCCGCTCGCCGAGGCGCTCGAGGTCGACGCGCGGGAGTTCGGGGAGATCGTACGCACCACGAAGGTGCCGGTCCTCGTGGATTTCTGGGCCCCCTGGTGCGGCCCTTGTCGCATGGCCACGCCCGAGGTCGCGCGCGCCGCCGCGCAACGCGCCGGCAAGGCGGTCGTGCTCAAGGTCAACACGGACGCACACCCGGAGCTGGCGAGCCGCTTCGGCGTCCGCGGGATCCCACATTTCGTGGTGCTCCAGGGGGGCGAGGTGGTCGTCTCGCAGGCCGGGCTCGTCAGCGCCGCGCAGCTCGTCGCCTGGATCGACCGCGCAGCCGGGGCCGATCCTCGGCGCGCACACGTGGCCTAGTCACGAAAGCGCCCTAGACTCCGGCCCATGGTTGCAGCCCTCCTCGACGGGAAAGCCCTGGCGCAAAAGGTGCGCGACGAGGTGCGCGAAGACGTCGCGCGCTTCGTCGCCCAGCACGGTCGTCCCCCCGGCCTCGACGTGATCCTCGTGGGCGAAGATCCCGCGAGCGTGGTCTACACGCGCAACAAGGAAAAAGCCTCGAACGAGGTCGGCATGCGCGGGCGGCTCCACCGGCTGCCCGTCGAGACGAGCGAGGCCGAGCTGCTCGATCGGATCGCCGCCCTGAACGCAGACGAGACGGTCGACGGCATCCTCGTGCAGCTCCCGTTGCCGAAGCACATCCGCGAAGATCGCGTGATCGACGCGGTCTCGCCGGCCAAGGACGTGGACGGCTTCCACCCGATCAACGCAGGGCGCCTGGCGACGGGCAAGTCGTCGCTGGTCCCGTGTACGCCCACGGGCTGCATGCGGCTCATCGCGGAGACGGGCCGCTCGCTCGAAGGCGCGCGCGCGGTCGTGGTCGGCCGGAGCAACATCGTGGGCAAGCCGATGGCGATGCTGCTGCTCGGGGCGAACGCGACCGTGACGATGGCGCACTCGCGGACGAAGGATCTGCCCGCCGTCTGCCGCGAGGCCGACGTGCTCGTCGTCGCCGTGGGCCGCGCGAAGATGGTGAAGGGCGACTGGATCAAGGAAGGCGCCGTCGTGATCGACGTGGGCATGAACCGCGACGAGGCGGGGAAGCTCTGCGGCGACGTGGACACGGAGAGCGCACGCGCGCGCGCCTCGTTCATCACGCCGGTGCCCGGCGGGGTCGGTCCGATGACGATCGCGTGTTTGCTGCAGAATACGGCGCGCGCCGCGTGGGCGCGGAAGGCCTAGAGGCGCTGCGCGTACGTCATCACGAGGTACATGATCGTCTCGCTCGCGTCCGGGTTGCGGTAGACGTGCGGGACGTCGGCCTCGAAGACGATGGCGTCACCCGTCTCGAGCAAACGTTTCTCCGGGCCGATCGTGACCTCGCATCGGCCCGTGTTCACCACGAGGTTCTCCATCGTGCCGGGCGGGTGTGGATCGGCCTGCTCCTCGGCGTGGGGCGAGAGGCGTAACTCGTAGAACTCCACGCTGCGCGGGCGATCCATCGGGAAGAGGGCGCGAGACTGGAAGGTGCCGGAGGCGCTGCGCAGGACGCGGGCGCGCGCGGCGGGCAGGACCATCGCGCCGGGGCCGGACTCGGGGTTGATGAGCGCCGAGAAGGGCACGTCGAGCGCGCGCGCGATCTTCCAGAGCACGCTGATGGTCGGCGTGCTCTGGCCGAGCTCGATCTGCCCGAGCATCGCGCGGCTGACGCCCGAGGCGCGCGCGAGCTTCTCCAGCGAGAGTCCACGCTCGGTGCGCAGGCGCTTCAGGTTGCCGCTGACCACGGGCGCGATGTCGCTCGTGGTGTCTGCGGGCAGAGGCGCGGAGCCCTGGTCGGGCGCCTCCTCGGCGGACCGCGCAGGCGCTTCTTCCCGAGAGACGCCCTCGTCCGGCCGCGCCTTGCCCTTCGATGTCTTCATGGGGGCGCGTACTTTCGAGGATGGCTCCGATCCCGTCAAGGACGCCTAGAACGCGAAGCCTGCGACCGTCGCTGCACCCGCCTGGATCGGGAGCTCGACCACGAACCCGATCTGCGCCGCGTCCGTGAGCGTGAACGTCCGGATCTCGGCGACATCGGGGGCGACGACGTTGAGGGCGAGGATCACGCCGGCCGGCCCCGTCTGCGTGATCTGGTTCGAGTAGAGCCCGACGCCCGTGTCGTAGACGATCTCCGCGCCAGGCAGCGGCGTCGTGAGCGTGACCCCGGAGAGCGGCAGGCCGCCCCGCGTGATCTTGATGATGAGCTGCGCGCGCGACGAGTCGATGACGAGGGGCGCGGGCAAGGTCGACGCGATCGACTGGAGCACGTTGCGATCGACGACGGGCAAGGTCACGGAGCCGAGGCGGGGCACCTGCACGGCCGAGTGCGTGGAGAGGATGCCCGTGCCTCCGACGGTCTCGTCACGCACGAAGATCCACGGCGTCCCGCTCACCACGGACGGCAGCGTGAAGCTCGTGATCGTGTCGCTGTAAGGCGCCTCGAGGAGCTGGCCGCTGCTCGAGGTGGCGAAGATCGTGGCGGCGCCGGCGTAGGGGCCGATCACCGTGAACGACGCCTCGTTGAGCACGCCGACGTTGCCGGTGACGTCGCTCGAGAGCTCGCCGCCTTGTCCGCCCTGCCCGCCCGCGCCACCGCCGCCGCCGGTGTTGGTGCCTCCTCCGGACGGGTTGACGCAGCCCTCGCCGGTGCAAGGCGGGCGCGGGTCGAGGTCGGTATCGGCGGAGCTACACGCCGCCGCGGCGAAGACGAGGCTCAGGAGCGCGGAAAAACGAAGCGAAGAGAGCGACATCATGTCGCCAGGATATGCCGCTTCCCGAGCGCTGCAAAAGGCCTCGCTCGGGATCCAGGCGGGACGCTCCGAGGGTATTCCACAGGCTGCTGCGCGGCGCGATGCGTCGGTCGGACTCGCTCACCGTACAAAGTACGCCTCGCTCGTCCTCCCTAGCCTCGCGCCGCTCGCGACGCCTGTGGAACACCCTCTCTCAGGCCGCCGCCGTCTTGACGGTCGGGGGGCGCGGAGGCGCGGCGGAGGCGCGGAGGCGCTGCTTGTGCAGGGCGAAGGCGAGCCCGCAGATCAGCAGGCCGATGAGCTGGGAGGTGGAGAGGCCGAGCAGGGCGCCGCGATCGTCGGCGCGCAAGAACTCGAGCAGGAAGCGGCCGATGGCGTAGAGGCCGAGGAAGGCGACGAAGACCTGGCCGTCGTAGCGCTTGCGGCCGTGCACGTAGAGCAGGCAGAAGGCCGCGATCGCGAACGAGACGGCCGACTCGTAAATCTGCGTCGGATGCACGGGGTGCGAGACGTGGTTCAGGCCGGGCAGCTCGTGGAGCTTCCACTGCGCCTCACTCGCCGGGCTGTTCGGCGGGAACGCGAGCCCGAGCGGGCCGTCCGTGCGCACGCCGAAGCAACAACCCGCGAGCAGGCAACCCATGCGCCCGAAGCCGAGCCCGAGCGGCACGGCGAACCCGGCCATGTCCGCGGCTTTCCAGAAGGGAAAACGGTCACGCTTGAGCAGGTACACCGCCATCAGCGACGAGCCGATGAACCCGCCGTAATACGCGAGCCCGCCCTGCCAGAACTTCGCCCACGCGAAGCAATCTTGCGCCGGCGGATGACAGACCCCGCGCGAAGCGTCCCAGACCCCGCGCGCCGCCCGCACCTCCTCGCCGAACGGATACCAGCCGAAGAGGTTCACGCCCGATCCACGCGGGACGAGCTGGTTGCACTGGGCCTCGGTGTAGGGCCAGTCGACCTTCGAAGGATCCGTGCAGAGGTGCACGTAGTCCCAGAAGTAGCCGTCCGCGATCACGTGGAGCAGGCGCCCGCCGACGACGCCCATGAGCAAGCACGCGAGGCCGAGATCGACGACGACGTCCGGGTCCTGCCCGATGCGCCGGGCCCACATGGAGCCGATCGCCGTGGCGAACAGGAAGCCCGCGAGCAGCAGGCCGAAATAGGCCGGGAACCCGATGTCGAGGTAGAAGACGCGGAAGAGCTCGGGTCGCATGACTCCTCAGGGAGAGGTTTCTTCGGCCTTCTTCGGCGGCTCGTCCTTCTTGCGCGCCGTGAACATGTCGACGCCCATCAGGATCACGCCGGCTACGATCGCGATGTCGGCGATGTTGTACGTGGGCCAGTGGTACTCGCGCATCGGCCCCGAGATCTTCTCGACCAGCTTGTCGAGCCCCGTGCCGTTGCCGATGTACATGTCGATGAAGTCGATGACGTGCCCGTAACGGATGCGATCGACGAGGTTGCCGAGCGCGCCGCCGAGCACGAGGGGCAGGCCCCACTTGAGCGCCGTCTGGCTCGGGGTGAGCTTGCGGTAGAGCGAGACGATGAAGGCGACCGCGACGATCGAGACGATCACGAAGAACGGCCTGCGCACGTTCTCGCTCTCGTTCTGCAAGAGGCCCCAGGCGCCGCCGCGGTTGTGCGCGAGCGCGAGCGCGAGGTAACCCTTGATGAGCTCGACGCGGGCGAACGGCTTGTCGAGGTTCTCGACCGCCCACCACTTGCTGCCGAGATCGAGCGCGAGCGTGACGGTCGCGATCACGGCGAGGAAGACGTACGAGGAGCGATGAGGAGCGGCCTTCGAGGCCTGCAGCGCCTCGCCGCCGCCCTTCTCCGCGGGCTCCGCGTTTGGCTCTTTCGCGCCCTCGCCCGTCGCCCCGGCGGCCTCTAGCTCCTCGGATTTCTCTTCCGTCATGGTCTTCGTGATGGTGCGCCCCGGGGGAGCGCCGAATCTCGCGTGTTCGGCGGTACCGCGAGGCGTGTCGGCTGTCCAGTGTCGAATGCGCTCACGCCTCTTCGGGAGGCGCGGTCGCCGCGGGCGGAGAGGGCTCGGCCGGCGCGGCCAGCTCGCCCGATCCGCCGTGTGTCTTGCGCGAGAGGAACGTGTCGAGGGCCATGAGCGCGACGCCGGCGACGATGGCGATGTCTGCGACGTTGAACGTCGGCCAGTGCATCTCGCGGCCGTTGCGGATGACGTAGAAGTCGATGAAGTCGATGACCGAGCCGTAACGGATGCGATCGACGAGGTTGCCGACCGCGCCGCCGAGCGCGAGCGGCAGGCCCCAGCGCATCGCCCACTGATCGCGGTGGATGCGGCGGTAGACCGAGACGATGAAGACGATCGCGGCCGAGGAGACGAAGAGGAAAAAAGGGCGGCGCAGGTTCTCGGGCAGGCTGCGGAGGAAGCTCCAGGCTCCGCCCGGGTTGAGCGTGTAGATGAAGTCGAAGTGATCCTTGATCACCTCGATGCTGCGCGTGCGCCCCTTCTCCCCGGAGAGCGCGGCCTTCGCCCAGCCCTTCGAGGCGAGATCGGCCGCGGCGGACACGACCGTGACCACGGTGAGGAAAAGCATGGAAGGCCGGTAGGCGTCGTTCGGAGGCGCCTCCGCGCGCTTTTCCTCGGGGTCTTCGCCGGTGCCGGTCATGGAGTCGGACGGTTGTACGCGATGCGCCACGGACCTGCAAAGCCGCCCAGGGGGGCCCCTTGTTCCCCGGGGCGTGGTAGCGCACCGCGATACATCCGTTTAGTATGCGCGCCATGCCGCTGCCGCCGTGGAAGCAGCCCGTGGGCGTCGATGCCGTGATCGAAGGCTGGCTCGCCTCGGGGTACGTGCGCCCTTGCCTCACCGCCGATCGGGCCCTGCCCGCGTCCGAGGGCGACTACCGCGAGATCCCCGCCAGCCTGCCCGACGCGCTGCGCCGGGCCCTCGCCTCCCGCGGGATCACGAAGCTCTACGCGCACCAGGCGGAGGCGCTCCGGGCGGCGCAGAGCGGCAAGCACGTGGTCGTCGCCACGCCGACCGCGAGCGGCAAGAGCATGTGCTTCCACCTGCCCGTGCTCTCGGCGCTGATGGCCGATCCCGACGCGAGCGCGATCTACCTCTACCCGACGAAGGCGCTCTCCCGGGATCAGGAGGCCGGGGTGCAGAAGCTCATCCGCGACGCGGGGCTCTCGATCCCGGCGATCGTCTACGACGGGGACACGCCGGGCGACGCGCGGCGGGCGGCGCGGGAGCGGAGCCCGATCGTGATGACGAACCCCGACATGTTACACGCGGGGATCTTGCCGCACCACGCGCACTGGGCGCGCACGTTCCAGCGGCTCAAGTACGTGGTGCTCGACGAGCTGCACACCTACCGCGGGGTCTTCGGCTCGCACGTGGCGCACGTGCTCGCGCGCGTGCGGCGCGTGGCCCAGTTCCACGGCTCGGATCCCGTGTTTTTGTGTGCGACGGCGACGATCGGCAACCCGGGCGAGCACGCGTCGCGCCTGCTCGGGGTGCCGGAGGATCGGATCTGCGTGCTCGGCGAGTCGGGCGCGCCGCGGGGGGCGCGGCGGCTCTTCGTCTACAACCCGCCCGTGGTGAACGCCGAGCTCGGCGTGCGGGCGAGCACGCTGAAGGCGTCGGTGCACCTGGCGGTGGCTCTCATCCGGGCGCGGGTGCCGACGATCGTGTTCGGCCAGTCGCGCAACTCGGTCGAGATCATGCTGAAGTACCTGCGCGATCGCGTGGGCGACGAGGTCGGTCCCGACGCGATCATGGCGTACCGCGGCGGTTACCTGCCGGAGACGCGGCGGCGCGTGGAGCACGGCTTGCGGGAGGGAGAGATCCTCTGCGTCGTGGCCACGAACGCGCTCGAGCTCGGCATCGACATCGGCGAGCTCGACGCGGTCGTCTGCGCGGGTTACCCGGGCAGCATCGCGGCGACGTGGCAACGCTTCGGCCGCGCGGGGCGTCGAGGCGGCACGAGCATCGCAGTGATGGTCGCGAACTCGACGGCGCTCGATCAGTACCTCGCGACGAACCCCGAGTACCTCCTGCGCGGGGAGATCGAGCAGGCGCGGATCGATCCGGAGAACACCGAGATCCTGATCCAGCACCTCAAGTGCGCGGCCTTCGAGATGCCGTTTTTGCGCGGCGAGGACTACCGCGGCATGGACCCCGAGAACACGGAGGCGGCGCTGCGTTTCCTCGCGGGGCACGGCGTGGTGCACGAGTCCGACGATCGGTTCCACTGGTCGACGGACGCGTACCCGGCGAACCACGTGAGCCTACGGACCGTGGGCTGGGACAACTTCGTGATCATCGATCGCGCCCAGGGCAAGGTCCTCGCCGAGCTCGACTTCCGCTCGACACACACGATGCTGCACGAGCAGGCGATCTACCAGCACGACGGCGAGCAGTACCAGGTGGAGAAGCTCGACTACGAGAACCACAAGGCGTTCGTCACGAAGGTCGAGCCCGACTACTTCACGACGGCGATGACAAAGCGAAAGGTGGCCGTCATCGAGGAGAGCGCGCGCGCGGCGCTCGGCCGGGCCACGAGCGGCTGGGGCGAGGTGAGCGTCGTGGAGAAGATCGTCGGGTACAAGAAGATCAAGTTCCACACGCACGAGAACACGGGCTACGGCGACGTGCGGCTGCCGGACATGCAGATGCACACGACGAGCTTCTGGCTGACGGTGCCCGAAGAGGTCTGCATGGAGCTCGGGCTCGGTCGCGCCGCGGCGATCGAGGGGATGCGCGGGATCGCGGTCGCGCTGGAGACGGTCTCGACGCTCGCCTTGATGTGTGATCCGCGGGATCTCGGGCAGACGCTCGGCGACGGCGGCGACGACGAGAACCAGCCGCCGCAGGCGTCGGGCGGGCCGCACGCGGGGTTCGATCCGACGATCTTCCTCTTCGACAACGTGCCCGGCGGCGTGGGTTTGGCGGAGCGGATCTACGAGTCGGCGCACGAGCTCGTGGCGCGGACGCGGCAGCTCGTCTCACGTTGCACGTGCCAGGCGGGCTGTCCGATGTGCGTGGGCGCGACGAGCGGAGACGGGATCCGAAAGAAGGCGGCGCTCGGGCTGCTCGCCTCGATCTTCCACTGAGTCAATCGTCGCGATCGGTCGCGTCGTCGTCGTCGTCCGCGTCGTCGGCGACGCGGGAGCGGTCCTTCGTGAGCGGCGGGTAGAGGTTGTCGACGAAGGCCTCGTTCATGACGCCTGCGATCCGCGTGTCCATCTCGCAGAGGTGGGCCCGCAGATCGCCGATGGCGAGCTCGAGCGCGGCCTTCAGCGTGCGCTGGCGCGGCAGCGACTCGCGTTCCATCGCGGCCCTCGCCTCCCCGAGGCGATCGCCGTCGGAGGCGTGTTGCTGGAACGTCGCCGCGCGGATCGCGCCGCGGTACCGCACGCGCTCGCGCTCCAGGAAATCGCGATACGCCTTCACGGCGCTGGAGAGCTCCTGGATGCTCGCGTCGAGCCGCACGAGCTCCTTCTTCAGCGCCTCCTTCTTCTCGCCCGGGAGCCCGGTCCGCTCCACGTGCGCGGCGAGCGTCGCGTAAATCTCCCGCGCCCACCGGAGGTGGCGCAGCCCCGAGGCGCCTCGCGTGAGTTTGTCCAAGGCCGCCTCCTCAGCAGGGCTTCTTCTTGTTCCTGCCCTTGAGCTTCTCGCGCATCTTCGGACAAACGTCCTTGATCGTGCCGCTCTTTTCCTTGTACGCGGCTTTGATCTTCTCGAACTCGTCCGCGTTTTTTTTCTTGAGGTCCACCTTCTCGGCGGGGTCGTCCTTCAGGTTGAAGAAGCGGTAACCGGAGTCGTCGCCCTCGGCGATGAGCTTCCAGTCCCCGCGGACGAACGCGCGGCGGCGGTCGTTGTCACTCGTGCGCGGCAGATCCATGATCACGTCGCGCTTCTCGGGCTCCGCGCCGTAGAGCTCGGGCACGAGGCTCGTGCCCTGCATGGCCGGATCCTTGGGCTGACCGAACATCTCGAGGATCGTCGGCGCGAGATCGACCCCGCTGCGCGGCTCGTCGATCTGGCGCGGCGTGATGCCCGGCGCGCGGATCATGAGCGGCACGTGCGTGAGGTTGTCCCAGAGCTCGAAGCCGTGGCGGTACAGGCCGTGCTCGCCGAACCCCTCGCCGTGATCACTCGAGATGATGATCGCCGTGCGCTTGCCCCACTCCTGCGACTCGAC
Organism: Polyangium spumosum; assembly: GCF_009649845.1. Classification (NCBI taxonomy): domain Bacteria; kingdom Pseudomonadati; phylum Myxococcota; order Polyangiales; family Polyangiaceae; genus Polyangium; species Polyangium spumosum. The sequence goes on along the minus strand of NZ_WJIE01000001.1, from coordinate 262,236 downwards.
GAACTCGAAGAGCTTGCCGAGGTGCCCGTCGGTGAACGTGACCTCCGCGTCGTACTTGTCCCGCGTCGACTTGCCGTACGGGCCGATGCCGTCGTGCGGCATGTACTGATCGTGCGGGTCGAGGAAGTGGAACCAGGCGAAGAAGCGGCCGCCCGTGTTCGCCTTCTCCGAGAGGATCTTCTTCGCGAGATCGACGTGCTGCGGGCTCGTGACGTTCTTGTCCGTGGTGTTGTCGACCGAGAGGCCCGGGATGATCTCGTAGACATCAAAACCCTGTCGGAAGCCGGCCTTCTGGTCGAAATAGAAGTGCGCGTGGGCGGTCAACGTGCGCACGCCGGCCTTCTGCAAGAGCTCCGGGAACATGAGCACGCTGTCGGGGTAGTTGCCGAAGAAGTAGCCGCTCCGCTCGAGCTCGCTCGGATACCGGCCCGCGAGGAAGCCGCCGAGGCTCATCGCGGTGTACGAGGAGACGGCGTAGAAGCGCGAGTACGAGACCGCGCTCTTCGCGAACTTCGTGAGCACCGGCGCGATGTCGCGCGGATAGCCGAGCCAGGGCATGTCGGCCCGCAAGCTGTCGACCGTGACCACGAGGACGTTGAGGTCCTTGGGCAGGCCCTTCGCCTCGGGCGCCCCGGCCTTGGCGGCCTCGGAGGCGGTCGGAGCCGCGGCGGCCGCGCTCGTCGCGGGCGCGCTCGAGGCCACAGGCGCAGCAGCACTCGTGGCCTCGGCCGCAGGCGTGGAAGCAGGCTTCGGAGGCTGGGATTCGCCGTTCTGGGTGCAGGCAGCGGAGGCCCCGAGCAGGGCCAGGAGCGCGGTACGACGCAGAGCAGAGGGCATGGCGCCGGGGTTCTACCCCCGTTCGTGCCGGACGGCCGCGAAAACCGCACATTTTGCTGTAAGGCGGCGTATCCTCGCGCGTTCGAGGCAACGAATGAGCCGCTTTTCTCGCTTTCGACTGGGCACGGTGGGTGGACTTCTCCTTCTGACCTCGGCGCTCCCCCTCGCGGGTTGCGCGCGTGGGCCGGACGTCGCGAGCGGACTCGCGCTCCGCCGCGTGATCATCTACCGCAACGGCGTCGGCTACTACGAGCGCGCAGGGCACGTGGACGAGCCCGAGGTCGCGTTCAAGGTCCGCACGGAGCGCATCGGCGACTTCCTCGCCACGCTCGCGGTGATGGAGCAAGGCGGGAGCAGCGTGCGCAGCGCGTCGTTCCCGGTCGAGCTGGACAAGGACAAGGACGCCGAAGACGACGAAGAGGACGGCGAGGACGGCGAGGCCGAGCCCATCGCCGAGCACCGGATCGGCATGCCGATGCCGCCACCTCCGCCGAAGAAGAAAAAGAAGAAGGCAGACGATCGCGAGACGGTGCGGCTCACGCTCGACGGCGAGGAGCACGATCTCGTGGTCGGATACGTCGCGGAGACGCCGGTCTGGCGGCCCTCGTACCGCCTGGTGATCGCGAAGGCCGGCAGCGCCGGCGAAACGAAGGCGGATCTGCAGGCCTGGGGCATCGTGCAGAACCAGTCCGGCGAGGACTGGAACGGCGTGCGGCTCTCGCTCGTCGCAGGCGCGCCGCTCGCGTTCCAGGCGACCCTGGACAAACCCGTCGTGCCGCCGCGCCCGGTGGTGACGGATCAAGGCGAGGTGATCGCGTCGGTGCCCGTCGGCGAGACGAGCCTGCCCACGATGGCGCCGGCGGCCCCGCCGCCGCCTCCGATGGCCGCGCCGCAGGAAGAGGGCGGCGAGCGCCTCGATGATCTGCTCGCGGAGGCCGAGTCCGCGAAGGACGAGGCCTTCGCGGAGTACGACCGCGCGCCGACGACGGGCGCGACACGATCGACGGCGACGCGCTCGGCGCCCGCGAAGAAGGGCCGCATGGGCGCGAACTACGGCGGCGGAGTTCCAGCCGGCTCCGCCGCGCCCGCGCCGTATCCGACGGAGATGCCGCGCCCGGTGACACCGTCGAACCCGCGCAACGTGAACGCGCTGGCGGCCGTCGCGGTGGAAGGCGGCACCACGCGTTACGATCTCCCCTTCCCCGTCGACATCCCGAACAAGAGCGCGACGATGGTCCTCCTGCTCGCGCAACGCGTGCCCGGCGAGGCGATCTTCCTCTTCTCGCCGGACGGCGGCGTGCGTGACTCGTTCTCGCATCCGTTCCGCGTCGCGCGCTTCACCAACAACACGAAGGGCCTGCTCGAAAAAGGCCCGATCGCGGTCTTCGACGACGGCGCCTTCCTCGGGCAAGGCATGGTCGATCCGCTGCCACCCGGCGCCGTCGCCACGGTGCCCTTCGCCCTCGAGCGAGGCCTCGCCGTGACCACGGACCGCAAGGAGGACGAGCTCAGCGCGCGCCTCGCGAAGATCGACGGCGGCCAGCTCTACATCGAGCGCGACTGGGTCTACCACACGAAGTACACGATCAAGAACGGCACGGACTTCGACGCAAAGACACTCGTCAAGCACTCGCGCATCCCCGGCACGCGGCTCGAAAACCCGCCCAAAGGCACCGAGGACAACGTGGGCACGGGCAGCGCGCTCGTCCCGCAGACGACGCCGAAGCGCGCGACGAACGTGCTCGACGTGGAGGAGCGCCGCAGCTTCACGCGCCAGATCGACGCGCTCTCGCCGCTCGCAGACGACGCGGTGAAGGCCTACATGAACGACGCGCGCGCCGACAAACTCGTGGTGGCAGAGCTGAAGAAGGCGTGGGACGCGCGCGGGCGCCTGCGCACGGCGCTCGACGAGCGGAACAAGCTCCAGTCGGAGCAGGCGACGCTCGAGCGCGAGAGCGAGCAAGTCCGGCGAAACCTCAAGGCGATCGAGAAGATCAAGGACGACCCGCGCGACACGGTGTCGCGGCAGAACACCGAGAAGATGCGTCAGGACTTCACGGAGCGTCTCGGCAAGGCCTCGTCCCGCCTCGGCGAGATCACGAAGCGCCTGACGATCCTCGAGATCGAGGTGAACGAGCAGTCCGTGCGCCTGCGCGACATCCTCGCCTCGATCAAGCTGGAGAAGCCGCTGTCGAGTCCGTGAGCGGAGCGCCGCCGGGGTTTCACCCCGGACCCCAGGAGGGGGCTGTCCGCCCCCTCCACCCCGGACCAGGCACGGCCTGGACCGATGGTGGATGAACTGCGCAGCGCGCAGTTCATCCAGCGGGGAGCGATCAGGATTTGGAGGCCTTGGAAGAGCCAGGCGAGCGTGAGGTGCCCGCGTGCGTCCACGTCCGCTCGGCGCCGAGCGCGAGCCAGGTCAGCTCGATCGTTTGTTCTCCAACGATCACGCCGACCTTGTCACCCCAGGCCGCAGGCTCAGGCAAGGAGAGGCTTTTTTGTCCCTTCAAGCCCTCGAGCGAAGCTGGCGGCACCTCGAACGTCGCGATGCCTTCACTCGCGAGCGCGGCGACCGCAGTGCTCGGCACGAAGGGAGCGACGACGGCGCGGAGCGAAGGCAGGTCGATCGTCTTTTCCACGACGGCCCGCACCTCGTCGAGCGAGCGCAGCACGACCACGACGCCACCCGCGACGGGCGCACCCCCAGGAGAGACCTCCGCGACTTTGCCGTTGGAGCCCGAGCGCGACGCACCCTCGACCAGATCGAGGACGAGCGGCCCCTTCCACGACGCAGCCGGCGGCAACGCAGGCGACTTGCCCGCCGCCGCGCCCTCGCCCTTCTTGTCGCGGAGCACGAGCACGTCGTCCGTGGGCAACGCGCGCGGCACGGTCACGCGCACCGGGCGCTTGAACGATCGCGGATCCCCCACGGTCCCCGTGGCCACCGCATACGCGAGCGTCTCGGCCGAGGCCACGACGAACGAAGGCACACCCGGCACACGCGGAGCCGGCTCCGCCGTGCGCAGCGAGATCGTCCCCGCGGGCGGCGGATAAAGCTCACACGTCGTGACGCGCCGATCAGGCTCGATGATACGAGCCCCCGTGGCCACGAGATCCACGAGCGCGCCCGACTGCGCGAGGACCTCGAGCACCTGCCGCGAAGGCGGCGCCACGAGCAGGTCGAGGCGCGACGGGACGCGCTTCGACTTGAGCAGCATCGCAGCCGCGAGCATGTCGCGCAGGGTCACGCCCGAGTCGCCGCCGAGCACGACCTGACCCACGGGTTTGCCCGCGAGATCCCGCACGGGACGCACGACGCCCGCCTCGTCCATGAGCAGCGGATCGACCGTGCTGAGATCGATGGAGACGACCTCCTCGCACGGCGCGCCCGGATCCGGGACGAGGGCGCGGTGCGCCTTGGAGCGGCGCTGATCCCGCAGGAAGACCTCGGTCTTCTCGTCACTCACGAACAGGGCCGCAGCCGCGCCGACCTGCGGCGCGATGCCGCAGAGCACCGCGCGCTCCGCGACCGAGAGCAGCCGCGCGCTCGGGCCCGCGAACTCCAGCACGACCGGCGCGTGGTGCTCCGACTCGATGCGCCGCACGACCTCGTCGATGCCCCGGCGCAAGAGCTCGAGCGCGACGTCGCGCGCGCAGACGAACGGGCGCACGCGGCCCGAGAGGTGGATCTGCACGCTGCGCGGCGGGCGCACCCAGGTCGAGCCGGTCGCGAGGGCCTGACCGAGCTGGCTCGGCGAGACCACGAGCGTCAGCATCCCGACCCCGCCGACCGGCGCGAGGCGCGCGTCGTCCGTGAGCGCGAGCCTCGCCGGCGCGGCGAAGCGCTCGAGGTGCACGGGCGCGGGGAAGCCGATGCCGCCGCGCGCGATGGGCACGTTGTACGCGGGGAACTCCGGCGAGACGGCCTGAGGCGCGCCCGCGGCCACGTCGGCGAGCGCGCGCGCGTCGGTCACGCACGTACCGTCGTAGGCCACGGCCATCTCGACCGGGGTCTTCTTCATCCCAGCCGAGAGCGCCTCGCCGAGGGCCCTGCCGGGCGATCGCGAGAGGATGATCTGGTCGACCTTGACCTGGACCAGATCGCCTCGGAGCTGCGGATCGGCGGCGCGTCCCGCGAGGATCTTCTGGGGCATCGTGCGGGGGGGATCCCCGGCTCGTGCGCGCATTTCTTTGGGCCGTCCTTCTCGTTCGGTCGTTCGGAGACGTGTGGACAAACCAGGTGCCATCGCAAGGGCGCGATGGGCACGTAGCCGCGACGCACGTTAGCCGCTCGGCGGGACGAGGGTCAAGCGCCGGTTGGGGCGGGCCCGTAGGTGCGGGAATGGCCCGGTTGGCATCGGGATGCAAGAGGCAAAAGTGGCTCCCCCCAGACTCCAGAGACGACCGGAAGACGAAAAGAGCGGCCGGACGGACGGGGGGCCGGGGGGGGCTCACCGCAAATCCGCGGGTCTTCGAACGAACCTCCCCTTTCTTTTTCCCGTCCGCCTCTGGTTTCGCTAAGGTTTCAGCCCATGTTCCAGAGCGTCCTCAAGGAGGTCGTCGAAGGCACCGAGGGTGGCATCGCCAGCCTCCTCATGGATTTCGAGGGCATCCCGGTCGACAGCTACTCGAAGCCCGACGCCCCCTTCGACATCAACACGATCGGCGCGGAGTTCAGCGTCGTCATCAAGTCGATCCAGCGCGCGGCCCAGATGCTCGAGGCCGGCGACACCGCCGAGATCGCGATCCAGGCGGCGAAGGTCACGACGGTGATCCGCGTGCTGAACGAGCGGCACTTCGTCGCGGTCTCCGTGCGGCCGGACGGCAACGTCGGCAAAGCGAGGTACATGCTCCGCGTCAAGGCGCCCGTGCTGCTCAAGGACATGTGAGCGCCGGCGAAGCGCGCAAGCGGGTCCTCGTGGTCTCGGGGCCGAACCTCGACCGGCTCGGCAAGCGCGAGCCTTCCATCTACGGAACGACCACCCTCGACGACATCCACAAAGCCGTCGAGGAGGTCGCGCGGAGCGAGGGTGTCGACGTCGCCTTCCTTCAGTCGAACCACGAAGGCGAGCTCGTGACCGCGATCGGCCGCGCCGCAGACGAGGGCTTCGACGGCATCGTCATGAACGGGGCCGGCCTCACCCACACCTCGGTCGTGCTGCACGACGCCATCCGCGCGAGTGGCCTACCCGTGGTCGAGGTGCACATCACGAACACCGCGGCGCGCGAGCCATTCCGTCACCACTCGATCACGGCCGGCGCGTGTCTCGGCACGGTCGCGGGCTTCGGCCCTGCGTCGTACGTCCTCGGTTTGCTGGGGCTCGTGTATCACCTGCAGCACCGAGGCCGCTGACGTAGGACGTCACGCCCGTGACGTCCCTTGCCCTCGAATCTCCTTCCTTTTTGGCGGTCTTCCGCTAGAAAACACCCCGGCTCGGGCGGCTGCTTCTCGGACGAAGGGCCGCCTCATGCGCGGGAACGGGATCGGCATGAACATCGACCTCAAGCAGCTCCGGACGCTGCTTCGTGTCCTCGAGAAGCGCAACGTCACCGAGTTCGAGTTCGAGGACGAACACGCGCGCATCCGGCTCGTGCGCGGGACGAGCGGCGCGCGCGTCGTCGCCTACGAGGAGCGCGCCGCGCCGGTCGCTGGTGTCGCGCCGCCCGTCGCCGGTGCGGCTCAGCCGGCGGCGCCCACGGAGCCGGTCGACTACGTGACGTCGCCCTTCGTCGGCACCTTCTATCGCTCCCCTTCCCCGGACGCGCCGGCCTTCGTCGAGGTCGGGAGCGTGGTTCGAGAAGGACAGACGCTCTGCATCGTCGAGGCGATGAAGCTGATGAACGAGATCGAGTCCGAGCAGTCGGGCACGATCGTCGAGATCCTCGTCGAGAACGGCAAGCCGGTGGAGTTCGGGCAGAAGCTCTTCAAGCTCAGGCGCGCGTAGGGCCGCCGCGGCAGAGAGGTAAGCGCCTTGTTCGGCAAGATCCTCATCGCCAACCGCGGCGAGATCGCGATGCGCGTCGTGCGGGCGTGCCGCACCCTCGGCATCCGTACGGTTGCCATCCACTCGGACGTCGACGCGAGCGCGCCGCACGTGCGCTTCGCCGACGAGGCCGTGTGCGTGGGTCCGGCCGATCCGCGGCGCAGCTACCTCAACATCCCGCAGATCATCGCCGCGGCCGAGATCACGGGCGCCGAGGCGGTCCACCCGGGCTACGGGTTCCTCTCGGAGAACGCCGAGTTCGCCGAGCTCTGCCGGCGCTGCGGCCTGACCTTCATCGGCCCCACGCCCGCGGCGATGCGCCTCTGGGGCGACAAGGTCCGCGCGCGGGAAGCTGCGAAGCGGTTCGGCCTGCCGCTCCTCCCGGGCACGACCGTGCTGCGTGACGCCGAGGACGCCGCGGTGCAGGCCGCGCAGATCGGCTACCCCGTGATCCTCAAGGCCGCGGGCGGCGGCGGCGGTCGCGGCATGCGGGTCGTGCGTGACGACAGCGAGATCCGGCGCGCGTTCGAGACGGCGACGAGCGAGGCGCAGGCGGGCTTCAAGAACCCGGACGTCTACCTCGAGAAGTTCGTCGAGGAGCCGCGGCACATCGAGCTGCAGGTGCTCGGCGACAACCACGGCCACATCTTCACGTTCGGCGAGCGCGAGTGCTCCCTGCAGCGGCGGCACCAGAAGGTCATCGAGGAGGCGCCGAGCCCGGCCATGACCCCGGACAAACGCGCCGAGCTCTCCGCGGCCTGCACCCGCGCGCTCGTCGAGACGGGTTACACCTCGCTCGGGACGCTCGAGTTCCTGATGGATGAGCAGGGCCATCTCTACTTCATGGAGATGAACACCCGCGTGCAGGTCGAGCATCCGGTCACGGAGATGGTGACGGGCATCGATCTCGTGGAGAACCAGATCCGCGCCGCCGCGGGGGAGGCGCTCACGCTCCCGAGCGGGCGCGCGCTCGGCCTGCGCGGGCACGCCATGGAATGCCGGATCAACGCGGAAGATCCGCGCACGTTCGTCCCCTGGCCCGGCCTCATCACCGAGTACCTGCCGCCCGGCGGCGGCGGCGTGCGCGTCGACTCGGGCGTCTACGGCGGCTTCCGCGTGCCGAACAGCTACGACCCCATGCTCGCGAAGGTGATCACGCACGGCGCCACGCGCGCGGAAGCGATCGCTCGCATGCGCGCTGCGCTCGACGAGTTCATCATCGGCGGCATCCGCACGAACATCCCGCTGCACCAGGCTCTCCTCCGGGATCCGGACGTGGTCGCCGGCAAGATGTCTACCCGCACGATCGAACGACTACGGTTCTAGGAGGCCCCGAATAAGGCGAACGGGCCGGACAGGCGTGAGCGAATCTCCACGCGTCCCCTTCATTCGCCGGGGTGGCTTCCCCATATTTCATCGCTAAAGACAGCAGTCACGACAGGAACGCTGGTGATGCAAGACGGTCTGCAAGTCGACTTCTCCTCCTGGGTGAACGCCACCTCCGAGCCCTCCGACCTCGCCCTCGGCGAGCCAGGGTTCGAGTACGCCGATCTCTTCGACGCCGGCCGGTTGGCCGAGCTCACGGGGCGGTTTTACGCGTACTTCGAGGCCGCGGATCCCACGGGGTACGCGCGGTTCTCGAGCTACCGCGCGTGCCAGGGGAGCGGCATGAGCGCCGAGGAGATCTCGGAGGCCTTGCTCGCCGGCGCGCCGCACCTGTCGCGGTTCGTCGCGCGCCTCTTCGGCGTGGAGCGTGAAGTGGAGGCCCTCGCCGCGGGCGCCGAGGAGCGCTCGCCGCTCTGGGCCTTCAAGAAGGATTTCGCGAAGAAGCGCCTCTTCAAGCCCGGCGCGGGCAAGGCGTGGAAAGGCACGGCCGTCGAGGCTGCGCACGCGGCGCGGCGCGCGCTCGCCGCGGTCGGCGCGGAGTCGAGCCGGCTCGAGTGTGGCTCCGAGGCGGAGGAGCTCGCGGTCGCGCGGGCGACGATCGCGCTCGTCGAGATCGACGAGGTCGCGCGCAAGGCGGCGAAGTCCGGCGGCGCCTCGTGGACGCCGGAGCTGCACGAGAAGGCGGCGAAGGTGCGGGCCGCGATCGTCGCGGATCCGATGCTCTCGCAGGTCGCCGCGGCGGCCGTTTCCGTCGCGGGGGATGCGCCCACCGACGCGGAGGACGGCGTCGTCGTCGCGTTTGCGCTCGACGCGGTGGAGGCTTGGCTCGCGGCGCGGCGCGCCGATCATCACGACCCGGCGCGGCGCTGGTCCTCGCTCAAGGCGCCGCACAACCTCGATCACAACCAGCTCGTCCAGCTCCGCCGCGCCGACGAGAAGCTGCCCGAGCTCTTCGTCGGCCCCGAGCACGAGCGCCGCCATCGCGACGGCTTCGCGCTCACCGATCGGCGCGGCACCGCGCGCGAGGTCGAGAGCGAGGTCGACTACTGCCTCTACTGCCACGACCGCGACAAGGACTCGTGCTCGAAGGGCCTGCGCGACAACAAGACCGGCGCGATCAAGCCGAACCCGATCGGCGTGGCGCTGAACGGCTGCCCGCTGCACGAGAAGATCAGCGAGATGCACGTGATGCGTCGGGCGGGCGACTCGATCGCCTCGCTCGCGCTCGTCTGCATCGACAACCCGATGCTGCCCGGCACCGGTCACCGCATCTGCAACGACTGCATGAAGGCGTGCGTCTACCAGAAGCAGGAGCCGGTCAACATCCCGCAGATCGAGACGAGCGTGCTCACGGACGTGCTCGGTTTGCCCTGGGGCTTCGAGATCTACGGCCTGCTCTCGCGCTGGAACCCGCTCAACGTGAAGCGGCCGCACCCGCGCCCGTACATCGGCAAGAACGTGCTCGTCGTGGGCCTCGGGCCCGCGGGGTACACGCTCTCGCACCACCTGGCGCTCGAAGGATTTGCCGTCGCGGCCGTCGACGGGCTCAAGATCGAGCCGCTCCCGGTCGAGCTCACGGGTGACGCGACGCGGCCGCCGCGGCCCGTGAAGGACTACAAAAGACTCTACACGGAGCTCGACGAGCGCATCCTGCTCGGGTTCGGCGGCGTGAGCGAGTACGGCATCACGGTTCGCTGGGACAAGAACTTCCTCACGGTCCTCTACGTCACGCTCGCGCGGCACCAGAACTTCCGCGCCTACGGCGGCGTGCGGTTCGGCGGCACGCTCGATCTCGACGACGCGTGGAAACTCGGCTTCGACCACGTCGCGATCGCAGCGGGCGCGGGGCGGCCGACGATCATCCCGCTCAAGAACAACGTCGCGCGTGGTATCCGCAAGGCGAGCGACTTCCTCATGGCCCTGCAGCTCACGGGCGCTTACAAGCGCTCGTCGCTGGCGAACCTGCAGGTGCGCCTGCCGGCGATCGTGATCGGCGGCGGCCTCACGGCGATCGACACCGCGACCGAGCTCATCGCCTACTACATGATCCAGGCGGAGAAGACCGACACGCGTATCACGAAGCTCATCGCCGAGCGCGGCGAGGCCGCGGTGATGGCGTCCTTCGACGAGGAGGAGCGCGAGTTCGTCCTGGAGCAACGCGCGCACGCGGCGCAGATCCGCGAGGAGCGCGAGAAGGCCGAGCGCGAGGGGCGCGCGCCGAACCTGCAGAAGCTGCTCGACGCGTGGGGCGGCGTCTCGCTCGTGTACCGCAAGCGCGTGATCGACTCGCCGGCCTACCGCTTGAACCACGAAGAGGTGGCGAAGTCGCTCGAGGAGGGCGTGCGGTACATCGAGAACATGGCGCCGGTCGAGGCGGTCCTCGACGAGCGCGGCCACGTGCGCGCCATGATCTTCGAGCGCCAGAAGGTCGACGAGGCCGGCAAGTGGACGGCGAGCGGCGAGATGGTGGAGCTCGCGGCGCGCAGCGTGTGTGTCGCGGCGGGCACGAGCCCGAACGTGATGTACGAGAAGGAAAAACCCGGCACCTTCGCCTTCGACAAGAAGAAGCAGTACTTCCAGCCGCACAAGGCGTTCGTCGACGAGTCGGGCAAGCTGAAGGTCGAGGCCGTCGCGGATCCGCGCGAGGGCTTCTTCACGAGCTACAGCGACGGCGCGCACGCGGTGAGCTTCTACGGCGACAACCACCCGCACTACGCCGGCAGCGTGGTCAAGGCGATGGCGAGCGCGAAGGACGCCTACCCGCACGTGGTCTCGCTCTTCGCGAAGGACATCGAGCGCCTCGCCGAGGAGCCGCAGGCCACGCGCGACGAGCGGCGGCGCGCGCTCTTCGCGTCGCTCGACGACGACCTCAAGGCCGTGGTGGTGAAGGTCGAGCGCTTGACGCCGACGATCATCGACGTGGTCGTGCGCGCGCCCGCCGCGGCGCGGAAGTTCGAGCCGGGCCAGTTCTATCGGCTGCAGAACTACGAGGCCTCCTCGAAGGTCGTCGACGACACGCGCCTCGCGATGGAGGGCATCGCGCTCACGGGCGCGTGGGTCGACAAGGAGAAGGGCCTGCTCTCGCTCGTCGCGCTGGAGATGGGCACCTCGACGCGCCTGCTCTCTTCGCTCCGCGTGGGCGAGGAGGTCGTCGTCATGGGCCCGACCGGCACGCCGACCGAGATCCCCACGGGCGAGACCGTGCTGCTCGCGGGCGGCGGCCTCGGCAATGCGGTGCTCTTCTCCATCGCGAAGGCGCTCAAGGCGTGCGGCGCGAACGTCGTGTACTTCGCGGGCTACAAGAACGGCGAGGATCTCTTCAAGCAGGAGGAGATCGAGGCCGCGACGGATCAGGTCGTGTGGTGCACGGACGCCGGCGCGGAGATCGCCCCGCGCAGGCCCGTGGATCGGCACTTCCGCGGCAACATCGTGCAGGCGATGAAGGCCTACGCCGAGGGCGCGCTCGGCGGCGAGATGTTCAAGCTCGCGCAGGTGAGCCGCATCATCGCCATCGGCTCCGATCGCATGATGAACGCGGTGCGCGAGGCGCGGCACGGCGTGCTCGCGCGGCACCTGAACCCGAAGCACGTGGGCATCGTGAGCATCAACTCGCCGATGCAGTGCATGATGAAAGAGGTCTGCGCGCAGTGCCTGCAGCGCTGGGTGGATCCGGAGACGGGCAAGGAGCAGTTCGTCTTCACCTGCTACAACCAGGACCAACCCATCGATCGCGTCGACTTCAAGAACCTCTCGGCGCGCCTCCGCGCGAACAGCGCGCAGGAGAAGATCACGAACATGTGGCTCGATCGGATTCTCGCGAAGAAGCCCGATCTCCGGCGGGTCTAGGAGCGGACACGCCGTGCATCCGCTCGCCGAGAAGGTGCTCGCCCGGGACATGCGGGGCACGGCCCGGGCCTGCCGTCTGGCCGACGATCGCGCCGGCGACTACCTCACGATCCTGAAGGATCTCTTCCCGCACACGGGCCGCGCTTGGACCATCGGCGTCACGGGCAACCCCGGCGCGGGAAAGAGCACGCTGACGGATCGGCTCATCGCGGTCTTGCGCAAGCAAGGCAAGCGCGTCGCCGTCGTTGCGATCGATCCGACGAGCCCCTTCTCCGGCGGCGCGATCCTCGGCGATCGCATCCGGATGCAGGCACATTTCAGCGATCCCGACGTGTTCATCCGCTCGCTCGCGACGCGCGGCGCGCTCGGCGGTTTGTCTCGCTCTGCCGCGGACGTGATCCGCGTGCTCGACGCGTGGGGCGCGGACGTGATCCTCGTCGAGACCGTGGGCGTCGGGCAGGACGAGCTCGAGATCACGCGCACCGCGGACACGACGCTCGTGGTGATGGCCCCGGGCCTCGGCGACGACGTGCAGGCCATCAAGGCAGGCCTGCTCGAATGCGCAGACGTCTTCGCCGTGAACAAGGCGGATCGCGAGGGCGCAGACGCCGCGGTGCGAGACCTCGAGCTGATGATCGCGCTCGGTGGTGAGGTCGTGAAGGCAGGCGTGCACAGCCGAGGACACGCGGCCGGCGCGCTCGACATCCAGAAACAGGTGGTGCGGCACGACGCGAACAAGTGGATCCCGCCCGTGACGCGCACCGTGTCGACGCGAGACGAAGGCGTGGCCGCGCTCGTGACGCAGCTCGAAGCGCATCACGCGTGGCTCACGGGCACGGAGGCCGGCGCGGCGCGGCGGTTCGAGCGGCTGCGCGAGGCGATGCGCACGCAGCTCCGCGAGGCGCTGCTCGAAGCGGCCATGGCCGAGCTCGGCGGCGCGCTCGACGAGGCCGCGCAGGCCGTGGCGCATCGGCAGACCGATCCGTACACGGCGGCCGAGCGGCTCGTCACGGCCTTCCGCGGCCGTTAACCCTTCCGGCTCCCCTTCCCTTTCGCCGCGGCCTTCTTCGTGGCCGCCTTCTTCGTGGCCGCCTTCTTCGTCGCGACCTTCTTCGCCGTCGCCTTCTTCTTCGGCGCCTCGATGACCACGGCCGGCCGCTTCTTCGGCGGCTTGCGCCCCACGTTCTCCGCGGCGAACGCGCTCGGACAGGCGTCGTTCACCCCGCACGCGGCGCACGCGGGCTTCTTCGCGAAGCACACCCTTCGCCCGTGAAAGATCAAGACGAGCGACACCATGTTCCAGTCTTCGGGCGGGAAGAGCGCGCAGAGCGCCGGCTCGATCTTCTCGGGCTTCGTCTCCGTGGTCCAGCCGAGCCGCTGCGCGAGCCGCTGCACGTGCGTGTCCACGACGACGCCCTCGGGCCTGCCAAACGCGACGCCGAGCACCACGTTCGCCGTTTTTCGCCCCACGCCGGGCAGCTCCACGAGCTCGGCGAGTGTCCGCGGCACCTCGCCGCCGTGCTTCTCCGCGAGCTTCTTCGCGAGCCCGACGATGTTTTTCCCCTTCTGGTTGAACATCCCGAGCCGCTCGCGCAGCACCGCCGAGACCTCGGCGACCGGCGCCGCCGCGAGTGATCTCGCGTCGGGCCAGCGGGCGAACAGCTTCGGCGTGATCTGATTGACGAGCACGTCCGTCGTCTGCGCGCTGAGCACGGTGGCGACGAGGAGCTGGAACGGGTTCACATGGTCGAGCTCGCAGTGTGCGTCGGTGTGGATCAGGCGCAGACGCCTGAAGGTGTCCTGCGCGCGCGCTCGGGCCTGGTTCGTCGCGGTCATGGCAGAGGTCCCGGTGAAATGGCCATCGCCCCGGGATCACGCTCGAGAGAGCGTCACCTTCGGGGCGATGGTTTTACCTTCTGGAACCCTTCCTGAAAAGGGGCCGCGTTTGTCTCCGGATCAGCTCACGAAAGCGCGCTTTCGGGTCTCGTACTCGTCGAGGAGCTTCTCCACGCTGGAGAGGGCGTTCTCGACCGCCTCCTGCACCATCTGGAGCACGGTCGTGGCCGAGCCCTTGAGGGCCTCGTAGTACCGCTGCCGCTCGGTCGAGTGGATGATCGACGGCGGCAGGCCCGAGCGGATGAGCAGGAGGTTCATGAACAGGCGCGCGACCTTGCCGCTGTCCGACTGGAAGGGATAGACGCGGAGCAGGTCGTAGTGGGCGCGGGCCGCGATGCGCAGGCCATTGCGGGTCTTGCGCGTCTCGGGATCGTTCAGCCAATCCACGATTTGCCGCACCTTGTAGGCGATCTTGTCCGGCGGCGCATACTCGTGGAAATACAGCCGGTGCTGCGGGATGTCCTTCCGGTACTTGACGGTCTTGATGTCTCCCTCTTCCGGATGGAGGATGAGGTAGATCTTCTTGATCACGTCGATCGTGACGGGCAGCTTCTTCTTGCCGTAATCGCGGACGAACTCGATCGCCTCCTTGTGGCGGCGAATGTCGTCGTACGTGGGCTGAAGGTTCGTGTCCGAGACCGGCGGGGCATACCCGGAGAGCGCCGTCCGTAGCTCCTCGAAGGTGTACACGACGCCCTCGAGCGCGCTGTCGTGGAAGATCCACGACATGTCGAAGCGGTCCGTGTAGTTCTTCTGGAACTCCTCGGTCTGCGCAGCGAGGCGCTTCTCGATGATCTCGGAGCGCTCCTCGATGGTCGCGCGGCGCTGCGGCGGCAGGAGCGGCAGCGGCAGGGTCACGACACGCGGGGCAGGCTCGCGCACCGCGATGAGGCGACCCTCACGCGGCTTGTCGGCCTTGAGGAGCTTGCCCTCCTTGCCCTTCTTCTTGGCCTTGCCGCCCTTTTCCTTGGCGGCGGGCGCCCGCTCCTCGGCCGGCTTCTCCTTGCCGACTTTGCCCTTCTCCTTGAGCGGGAGGGCCTTGGCCTTCTCCTTCGGAGCCGGGGCCCTCTCGGCCTCCTTCTCCTTGCGCTCCTTGCGGGCCGCTTTGTCCTTCTTCGCCCGGCGCGCCTCCTTGGCGGCGAGCCGCTCGGCCTCCTCCGCCTCGCGCGCGGCGCGAGCCTTGGCGGCGGCCTTGGCCTCCTTGGCCTCCTTGGCCTCCCGCGCCTCCCTGGCCTCCCGCGCCTCCCGCAGCTCGGCCTTCTTGCGGGCCTTCTCGACCGTGCGGGCCTTCGCGGCGGGGCGAGCGGGGCGCTTGGGACGTGCCGGCTTGGCGACACGTTTGGCCGCGCGGGCCTTCGTGGCCTTCGCGGCCGGGCGCGCGGCGCGCTTGACCTTGGTGACCGCCGCCTTCTTCTTGCGCGGGATCACGCGGGCCGCGCGGCGCTCGACCGCGCGGACGGGCTTACGCGCGACCTTCTTCGACTTCTTCTTCGTGATGGCGCGCTTGACCCTCTTCTTCGCGGGGCTTTGCGCTTTTCGGACCGGCGCGCGTTTGGCGCGGACGACCGCCGCTTTTTTCTTCGGCTTCGCGGCGGCCTTGGCCTTCTTGACGGCCGCGCGTTTCTTCACCACGGCCACGCGTTTCGCGCGCGAGGCAGTGGTCGAGGCCACCTTGCGGACGGCCTTCTTGGCGGCTGGCTTCGCCCGCTTCGTGGCCTGCGCGCGCGGCTTCTTTTTGAGCTTCGCCGCTGCGGTTTTTCGCGGCGGGGCCGCGCGCCGACTCGCCTTGGCTCGGGGAGCTGCCTTCTTCTTGGTGTTCTTGGCCAATTTACGGGTCTTTTTAGCCGCCATGGAGCGTGATTCCAGCGGTCGCTCGGAGAACCCCCCGCGGCGACACGGCACGATGAGTCTGTCGGGCCCCTCGGCCCCCTTCGACGGGGCGTGAGGGTAGCAACCAAGGATTTTGCCCGTCAACCGCTGTTCTTGCACGAATGGCGCGGCCGCGTCGCGCCAATTCGTACCGTTGGGGGGCCAAAGCGCAACGCCCGGGGTTTCACCCCGGACCCCGACCAGGGGTTGTCCACCCCTGGACCCGGACCAGGCACGGCCTGGACCGGGCGTTTGGGGCGATGCTCAGGCGTCGATGTTGATGCCGAGCTTCTGGCGGATGGCGAAGTAGTCCTCGCTGACCGCGAAGAGCGTGAGCTCCTTGAGGCGCTCCTTCTGCGGCACGGCGGTCGAGGCGTCGTCGGCAGCCTTGATGATCTCGTGCGCGATCTCGAGGTCGTTCGCCACGATGAAGCCCGCACGATCGGCCGTGAGGTCGACACCCGCGACCCACTTCTTCAGGTCGATGGCGCCGGCCTGAAGCAGCTTCGTCACTGCGCTCGCGAGCTCGTCGCGGCGCGCGCCCGTGATCGTCGACTCGATCACCGCGAGGTTCTCCTTCACCGGACCTTCGATGTCCTTGGAGATCGGGAAGTTCGGCGAGATGAGCTTGATCGCCGCGAAGAGCCACGCGCGGAGCCCCGTGCCCGTGGGGACGAGGTGCCGAAGGTACATGCCGGACCGGTAGTACGTGAGGTGGCGGCTCGCGATGAACGCGCCCATCTGCGGGGGCACCTCCGCGGCGAGCGCGGCGGCGCCGAGCACGATCGAGGGCGTGTGCGCGTGCAGGAAGCTCATCCCTCCAGGATCCATGGGATTCTGGAAGCAGAGCGGCAACTCGAGGCCCAGCACGCCCGCCGAGAACACGATCGTCTGCGAGAGCGGATACGGGTGCCGCATGAGGTCGATCGCGTACGCCATCTGATAACCGAGCGCCTCGAGCGGCTGGCCGTTCTTCATGATCACGGCCGGCTGGATGACGGCGAAGACGTTCGTCAGCAGCGGGTCGGCGTCCGGGTGCGTGAGGTTCGCGAACCAGTCCTCCTCGCCGAGCGGGACCTGCGCCGCGGCGGCCGTGTCCGAGCGCATGCGCTTGAAGAAGCGCTCCTCGTCGGGCTCGGCGAAGCTCATCAGCGTGAGCGCCTGGCAGAGGCAGAAGGCCGCGTCCGCTCGCTTCGACTCGGTGTAGAGCTTGCGCAGGAGCTTGTAGGGCTCGGGGCGGTACGGGTTTCTGCGGAGCAGGATCGCCTGCGCGGACACGGCCTTGTCGAGGTACTGCGCCGGGTCGCTCGCGTAGAGCTTGGCGAGCTGCTCCTCGCGCTCGTGGTTCTCGGGATCGAGCGTCTGCGCGGCCTCGTAGGCGTCGATCGCGTCGGCGATCGCGCCGAGCTTGTCCTTGTAGAGCGCGCCGAGCTTCTCCATCGTGGCGAGCATCTTCGGCGTGTCGTTGTGATCGGTCGCTCGCTCGAGATCGACGCGGTAGAGGCGCTCCACGCCCTCCCAATCGCCCTTCTGCTCGCGGACCTCGATCGCCTCGGTGAGCGCCTTGTCGAGCGAAGGATCGAGCTCGAGGACCTGGTCGTAGTACTCGATCGCCTTGTCGATGTCGCCGAGCTGACGGGCGCTCACGATCGCGGCGGTGTGCATGTACTTCGCCTTTTGCCGCTTGTCGTCGATCTTGCTCGCGAGCTTGAGGACGACCTCGATGAGCTTCGACCAGTCCTTCTCCTCGCTGTAGAGCTGCATCAGCTTGGTCAGGATCTTCCGATCGTCCGGCCTCTCGTCGAGCGCGGCCACGTAGCTCTTCGCCGCGCGCGTGCGATCGCCGAGCTGCGCCGCCATGATGTCGCCGACGTCGAGCAGCAGCGCGACGCGCTCTTCGCCGCTGACGACGTCGATGCGGCGCATCTTGAGGCGGATGACCTCCTCCCAGTCCTTCTTCGCCTCGTAGAGGCGCACGAGCGCCGCGATGGGCTCGGGGGCCTCGGGCATGAGGTCGGCCGCGTCGAGCAGCGGCAGGACCGCCTCCTCGACCTCGCCGAGCGAGAGCCGCGCCTGGCCGAGGTAGAGCATCGCCTCGGCGCGATCCGAGGGCTCGAGCTTGTCGCCGAACCGGTTCGTGAGATCGACGTAGAGCGCGGCGCTCTCCTTGTACTGCTTGGCGTCGTAGCGGACCTTCGCCGCGCGGCGGATCGCCTCCGGGACGTCGGGCGCGAGCGCGAGCAGGGTCGGCAGGACGGAGACGGCCTTCTCGGTCGATCCGCTCTTGCTGAGCGCGTCGATGTAGTGGCTGACCACGTCGAGCGCGAGGTCCTTCGGCATCGCGTCGGAGCGGTTCGCCAGCGACTCGAAGTGCTTCGCGGCCTCGACGAAGCGGGTCGCGTTGAAGGCGATCTCGCCCGAGACGTAGAGCGCCTTCATGTTCGTCGGGTCGAGGTCGATCGCCTTCGTCGCGGCGGCCTGGGCGCGCTCGGTGTCCTTCAGCTTCTCGTGGAGGAGGAAGGCCATCTCGCCGTAGAGGCGCGCCTTGGCGAGGTTGCCCTCGGCGGCGTCGATCTCGCGGCCGAGGAGCTCGACGGCGCTCGTGGCGTCGCCGCGCGCGAGGTAGGCGGCGCGCAGCGCGGTGGAGGCCGCGACGTTGCCCGGCTGGGCGTCGAGGGCCTTCTTGTAACGCTCGATCGCGCCGTCGCGATCGCCCTTGTCGTCGAGGAGCTTGGCGGCGCGGATCCAGAGGTCGGCGCGCGTCTCGGGCGTCGTGGCCTTCACGGCGAGCGACTCGATCGCGGAGAGCGCCGCCATCGCGTCGCCGGACGCGGCGCGGACGTTGGCGAGCGACTCGAGCGCGCCGCCGTGTTGCGGATCGATCTCCATGACCTTCTCGTAGGCCTTGGAGGCGCGCTCGGGCGATCCGACCTGCTCGACGAGCACGCGGCCCATCGCGAGGAGCAGCTCGATCACGCGCTTGTCCTCGGTGACGATGCGGAGGAGGCGCTCGTAGAGCGAGACGACGTCCTCCCAGCGCTCGAGCGCGCGGTAATGCCGCATGAGCGCGGTGAGCGTGCCCTCGTGCGCCGGATCGATCTGGAGGATCGCCTCGTACGCCTCGGCGGCCTTGCCGTGATCGAGGAACTGCTCGTCGTGGATGCCGGCGAGCCGCTCGTAGAGGTTGATCTTCTGGCGAGGCGTCGCGCTGATCGAGATCTGCTTCTCCAGGTTGCCGACGAGCTCCTTGTAGCGGCCCGTGCGGTTGTAGATGCGGTCGAGGCCGCGCAGCGCGGTGAGGCTGTGCGGGTCGACGTCGAGCGCGGCCTCGTAGCGGCGCGTGGCCTCGCCGAGGTCGTTGAGCTGATCCTCGTAGAGCTCGGCGACCTTGCAGATGGCGTCGACGCGAGCCTCGCCGCGGAGCGCGTCGGCGCGGCGCTCGAGGATCTTCGCGTAGCCGGCCCAGTCCTCCTGGCGGTGGTAGATGCGGCCGAGCGCGTCGGCGGCTTTGTCGTTGCTCGGATCTTCCTGGAAGATGTGCTCGTAGAGGTCGCGGGCGCGCGAGGCGTCGTTGAGCCGCGTCTCCAGCACCTCGGCGGCCTCGGCGCGGATCTCGCGCGAGCGCTCCGGCGTGGCGGCGCGATCGGCGCGGGTCTGGAGGATCTGGCAGAGCTCCTGCCACTGCTGCGCGCGGCGGTAGAGCTGCGCCATGCCGTCGAGCGCGCCGTCGTGCCCGGGCTCGGCCGAGAGCACGGCCTGGAAGCAAGGCAGGCCCATGTCGGGGCGCGCGATCTTCTCGGAGTACCAGCGCCCGAGCAGGTTGAAGAGCGCGATCTTCGACTCGGTCGACATCTCGGCGCTGGTCGTCGCGGTGCTGAGGATCTGCAGCGCCTCGGCCCAGATCTTCATGTCGCTGCCGGCCGCGCGCTCGAGATCCTTCGAGTAGTCCTGGTTCTCGGGGAGGATGGAGAGCGCCTGCGCGAAGGCGAAGACGCCCTGCTCGACGTCCTCGAGCTCGCGCACGTACAGGCGGCCGATCTCGTTCAGCGCGCGCGCTCGAGCCGGCGGATCCTGCGCCTTCTCGCTGCGCTCGAGGAGCATCTCGACGACCTCCTCGTGCTTGCCGAGCTGCCGGCGCACGTCCTCGAGCGCGCTGAACGCGACGTCGTCGTCCTCGTCGAGCTCGACGATCTGCTGGAGCACGCCCTCGGCCTTCTCCAGATCCTTCGCGACGTTCTCGTAGGTGCGGGCGGCGCGGAAGAGGAGCTGCTTCTTCGTCTCCGCGGCCTTGATCTTCTCGCCCGCGCTCTCGCCCTCGTCGACCTCGGAGGCCGCGATCACGAAGGCCTCGGCGACCTTGTGCGGATCGGCGCCGTCACGCGACGCGCTCTCCAGCGCGAGGGCCGAGTCGTGATCCGTCGGATCGGCGAGCAGGAGGTCGGCGAGGTCGTTGATCTCCTCGTCCGTGAACGTCTTGCCCTTGGGCGCCTCTTCGGCCTCCTTGGCCTTGGGATCGACGAGATCGAGCGCGCCGCGCGCGCCCTTGGGGCGAGCGCTCGGGTCCTTCTGGAGCAGCTTCGTGATGATCTCGTCGAGCTCCTTGTTGACCCAGCCCTTCGGCGCGACCGTGGACGCGGCGGGCGCTTCGCGGACGAGGTGCGCGGCAGCGACGTCGGCGGACGTCTCGCCGGTGAACGCCGGCTTGCCCGCGAGCAGCTCGAAGAGCAGGGTGCCGAAGGCGTAGACGTCGCTCTGCGTGTCGACGAGCCCGCCGCGGATCTGCTCCGGAGAGAGGTTCCGCGTGATCTGAGGGACGCCCTCGGGCCAGCCCGCGCGGATCATGCGATCGCAGCCGGCGTCGACGAGGTACGCGCGGACCTTGCCGCCTTCGCCGCGGCCGACGAGCACGTTGTCGAGCTTGACGTTGCCGTGCACGAAGCGAGCCTCGTGCAGCGCGGCGAGCGCCGAGAGGACCTGCCGGACGATCTCGCGCGCCTCGTTGATGTGCAGCGCGCCCGTGCGCGTGACGCGCGCGGCGAGCGGCTGGCCGTCGATGGGCGCGTACGCGACGTACGCGCGACCCGAGACGACGCCGGCCTCGAGCGAGGCGGGCAGGCTCTCGTGCTCGACCTTCGCGGCGAGCCGCACGGCCGTGAGGAAACGATGGAGCGCGCGTGGACCCGACGCGGCGTCCTTGCGGAAGACCTTGAGGATCCGCTCCTCGGGCTTGCCTTCGCCCTCGGCCTTGCGCGTCGCCGCGTAGACGAAGGCGCGCGGGCCCTCGCCGATCTTGCGCGTCACCGTGAAGGAGCCAAACGCCTCGCCGTTCTTGAGCTCGGCTTCGGCGATCGCGCCCTTCTTCGCGAGCTCGCGGAGCGACGCGCCGGCCTCGGGCCTCGCTGCGAGGATCGCGTCGACCAGCGCGGCCTCTGCGTCGTTCTCGAAGCAACGGTCCGCGAGCGCGCGCGCGAAGGATGCCTTCGAGGCGGCGCCTCCCACCTGGGCCGGATCGAGCCCGAGCAGCTCGCTCGACAGCGCGGTCATTTCATCGAGCGAGAAGAGGCGCTCGAGCTCACCTCGGACGATATCGATCGACATGCAATCTCCTCGGATCCTTCGCGGCGGCGCCCTCATCTGGTCAACGTCCGGTCCAGCCAAACCGA
Source organism: Polyangium spumosum (assembly GCF_009649845.1). Lineage (NCBI taxonomy): Bacteria > Pseudomonadati > Myxococcota > Polyangiales > Polyangiaceae > Polyangium > Polyangium spumosum. The sequence goes on along the minus strand of NZ_WJIE01000001.1, from coordinate 240,755 downwards.
CCAGGGCGCCCGCGGCCGGGCGTATGCTAGCCAAAGGTCCGGTCGTTCGCGAAGAACAACCGATCCAAAAAAGCGTGCGCTTTCCGGACGGCGGGAGCCCGGAAAGTTGACCGAACGCCCCCGGCCATGGCAGGGAGGGAGACGTGCGTCGACTCACCTTGGCGATCGAGCGGGTGCTGCCGGTCGGGATCCTCGTCGTGGCCGTCATCGGGGTGCCTGTGATGATCCTCTCCCCCGAGGGCTTGCCGCGGCTGCGGGGCCTCGAGCGGGAGCTCGAGCAGGTGGAAGAGGAGAGCGCCGAGCTCAGGCGCGAGATCGACGCGCTGCGCGGGCGGGTCGAGCGGCTGCGGGACGATCCGACGGCGGTCGAGCGCATCGCGCGGGACAACCTCGGGCTCGTGCGACAGACCGAGGTCGTCTTCCAGTTTCCAGCGTCGCGTTGAGGGGCCATCGGGCCCCTCGCCGACATGAAGAGTGATATCGTTCGCCCCGTGTCGGTCGAGTTGGGGCGACGCCTGATCGCGGCGAACCTGGTGACGCGGGAGAAGGTGCAGGCGGCGCTTCTCCTGTCGGTCGTGCGAGGGATCCCGTTCACGCGCGCGCTCGTGGATCGCGGGGCGATCACGGAGGCCGAGCTCGACGAGGAGATCGCGCGGTACGCAGGGCCGGGGCTACGTCACGTGCAAGGCGCGCCGGATCTCGTGGCGAAGCTTCCGCGCGCGCTCTGTCGCAGGCTCTGCGCGCTGCCGACGCGGCTCGATCCGTTCACGGGGACGGTCGACGTGGCCGCGGCCGATCCGCTGGATACGCACATCGAGTCGGAGATGTCGTTTCACCTCGGCGCGCCGGTGCGGGTGCTGCGGGCGCCGATCGGCGCGGTCGAGGAGGCGATCCGGCGGATCGAGCTCACGGCGGCGCACCCCGAGGCCCCGAAGAAGAATCGATCACGGCGGGCGACGCCTGCATCGCCGTACGGCGCGCCGGTGTCGTCGCTCCCGCCGCCGCCGACGATCAGCACGCCGATCCCGCTGGTCAAACGTGTGCCGGAGGGGAGCGACGTGGACGCGGCGCACGCGTCCGCGCCCGCGACACGACGCGGGACGCCGGGGACGCTGCGTGGCGCTGCGCCGGTCGAGCGAGCCGTTCGATCGGCGTTGCCGACGACGAAGGCCGCGGCTGCGTCGGCGGCTCCGGACGATCCGCCGCGAGTGTCGTTTCCGTCGACGCCGCCGCCCGGCCCGGCGTCGGTGCCGTCGCCGCTCGCGGTGGCGCCGCCCGAGCTCACGGCGTGGCGCGGCGCGACACGTCCGACCCTGGATCCGTCGGTCTTTTCGCGTGTGCCGTCGAGCGACGGGGGCACGGCGCCGCGCGTCGTGGAGGACGCGTCGAGCGACGAGAAGGCGCCGCGCTCGGCGTCGATCTGGACGACCCACGACGCGCCCGTCGCGGGTCCGCTCGCGCCGGTGCTGGGGGCTCCGATCGCGGAGCCGATCGCGGGGCCGAACTCGTTTGCGCCTGCGCCGTCGGCGCGTCGGGGTGGCGTGTCGGTGCCGCCGCCTGCGATGTCGCTCCCGGTGCCCGCGAAGGGCCAGGCGCCGGCGCCTGTGCCGGCCGAGGGGCACGACGAGGAGGAGCCGCAACGCCAGACGTTCGTGGGGCCGCCTCCCCTGCCCTTTCCGGATCCGAGCGCGATCCTCGGGGCGCTCGGGCGAGCTGCGACGCGTGACGAGATCGTGTCGCTCGCGCTCGGGGGTGCGGCGCTCTTCGCGCGTCGGGTGGCGCTCTTCGCGGTCAAGCGCGACGGGTTCCACGGCTGGACGTGCAACGAGGAGTTCGGGGACGAGGAGGCGCTGCGAGCGCTCTCGATCCCGCACGACGTGCCGAGCGTGTTCGCGACGGCGACGGCGACGTCGATCTACCTCGGCCCCGTGCCCGAGACGCAGGCGCATGCGGGGTTGCTCGAGGTGATGGAGCGAGCGAGCCCGGACGTGGCGGTCGTGGCGGTGCGCGTGGCGGGGCGGCCGGCGGCGGTGCTCATGGTCGACGAGCTCGGCGACACGTTGACGGGCACGCGCAGGATGGATGAGCTTGCCCGCGCCGTGGGTGAGGCGCTCGCGCGGCTCCTGTCCGCGCGAGGATGAACGTCGAGGACGACGAACGATGAGCAGCAGCAACGACGATCGATCGAAGCGCGACGAGTTTGGAAAGCGTCTCGCGAAGGCGCGCAAGGCGGCGAGGCCACGTGCTCCGTTGCTCTCGGGGCCTCCGGGATCGGTGGGGATCGACGCGGACGATCTCTACGACGAGGAGACGCTCGAGCGTCTGGGCTTCGATCCTGCGCGGGATCTCGGCTTCCCGGGGATGCCTCCGTTCACGCGTGGCGTGCAGCCGAACATGTACCGCGGGCGCCTCTGGACGATGCGTCAGTACGCGGGGTTCGGCACCGCGGAGGAGTCGAACAAGCGTTACCACTACCTGCTCTCGCAAGGACAAACGGGCCTCTCGGTCGCGTTTGATCTGCCGACGCAGATGGGGCGCGACTCGGATCATGCGCTCGCGGCTGGCGAGGTGGGGCGCGTGGGTGTGGCGATCGACTCGCTCGGTGACATGCGGCGGCTGCTCGCGGGGTTGCCGCTCGACACGATCTCGACGTCGATGACGATCAACGCGACGGCGGCGACGTTGCTCTCGCTTTACGTCGCCGTCGCGGACGAGGCTGGGGTCCCGAGGGACAAGCTGCGTGGCACGATCCAGAACGACATCCTCAAGGAGTACGTGGCGCGCGGGACGTACATCTATCCGCCGCGGCCTTCGCTCCGGCTCATCAGCGACATCTTCGCGTTTTGTTCGAAGGACGTGCCGCACTGGAACACGATCTCGATCAGCGGCTACCACATGCGTGAGGCTGGCTGCGACGCGGCGCAGGAGATCGCGTTCACGCTCGCTGACGGGATTGCCTACGTGAAGGCTGCCGTCGAGGCTGGGCTCGACGTGGACGACTTCGGCGGGCAGCTCTCGTTTTTCTTCAACGGGCACAACAACTTGCTCGAGGAGATCGCGAAGTTTCGGGCGGCGCGCAGGTTGTGGTCTTCGATCATGCAGACGCGCTTCGGCGCGAAGACGGATCGGGCGCGGGCGCTCAAGTTCCACTGCCAGACGGCGGGCATGACGCTGCTCGCGCAGCAGCCGATGGTGAATGTGGTGCGGGTGGCGATGCAGGCGCTCGCGGCGGTGCTCGGGGGTTGCCAGAGTTTGCACACCAACGGCTTCGACGAGGCGCTCGGGTTGCCGACGGCGGAGGCGGCGACCTTGGCGCTTCGGACGCAGCAGGTGATTGGCTACGAGTCGGGTGTGACGGACTTCGTGGATCCGCTCGGCGGCAGTTATGTGGTCGAGGCGCTGACGACGCGGCTCGAGGAGGCGGCGCGCGACTACATCCGCAGGATCGACGAGCTTGGCGGGATGGTCGCGGCGATCGAGCAGGGCTACGTGCAGCGCGAGATCCAGGCGGCGGCGTATCGTTATCAGCTCGAGATCGAGGAGAAGAAGCGGATCATCGTGGGGCTGAACGAGTTCGCCTCGGAGAGCCCGCCTGTACCGGTGATGAAGATTGATCCACGCATCGAGCGTGAGCAGTCCGAGCGGACGCGCGCGTGGCGGGCCGAGCACGACACGCCGGCGAAGGCGGAGTCTCTCGGCGTGATTGATCGCGCGGCGCGGGGTCGGGAAAATCTACTGCCGCCGATCCTTGCGGCGGTGAAGGTGGGCGCGACGGTTGGCGAGATCAGCGACGTGCTGCGCGCGGCCTGGGGCGAACACACCGAAATCCTGACGATCTGATCCCTTGGATGGCCCATCGGGCCATCCACCCTGGGTCCAGGCCCTGCCTGGTCCGGGGTGGAGGGGGCGGACAGCCCCCTCCCGGGGTCGAAGGGGCAGCGCCCCTTCCCTCTCCTCCGGCCTAACTCACTCGTTTGCGTGTCGACGAGGGCGCGATCCGAGCTGCCCGCGTGTCCTCGCGAGTCGACAGGCACGCGAACCGCGTCGGAGTGTGAACTCGTCAACTGACGAGTGCGCGCTGGGCGTCGGGATCCTGCGCTGGCGAGTTGACGAGTGCGCGCTGGGAGGTCCGATTGCGCTCTGGTGAGTGGACAGGAGTACAAACGGCACACGGATCACGTCCTGGCGAGGTGGCAGGAACGTGTGGGGACGGCGAGTGCGCTCTTGACGACTCGCAAGGTCACGTTTGGACCTCGGATCGTGTCCTTGCGGGTCGACGAACGCGCGTGGAGGCTCAGGTATCGCCGGGGTCGTACAGGCCGCGCTTCTTGAGCAAGGCGCGCAGGTGGTTGCGGGCGACGTCGGCTTGGCGTGAGGCCTTCGAGAGGTTGCCGCCGCAGCGGCGGACGAGGGCGTCGAGGTAGGCGCGCTCGAAACGATCGATTGCGCGGGACTTTGCTTCGGCGAACGTTCCTTGGAGGTCCAACGGTTCGCGCTCGGCCTCGCTGCCGCGGAAACCAAAACCTTCGCCGGCGAGGTCGTTCTCCGTGATGGTGCCGTCCTGGCAGAGTGCTGCCGCGCGCGCGATCACGTTGCGCAGCTCGCGCACGTTGCCTGGCCACTTGCGCAGCGTGAGGCTTCGCAGCGCCTCCTCCGTGATGGAGAGTGGGCGCTCGGAGGTGGAGAGTTCCTCCAGGAAATGGCGCGCGAGCAGCGGGATGTCGGCGGGGCGGCCGCGGAGCGGCGGCAGGAAGACGCGTGCTTCGGCGAGGCGGAAGTAGAGGTCTTCGCGGAAGTGGTGCGCCTCGATCTCGGCGCGGAGGTCTCGGTGGGTCGCGGCGATCAGGCGGAAGTCGACCGGGATGAGCTCGTGGCCGCCTACGCGGGAGAATGAGCGGCTCTCGAGGACACGCAGGAGCTTTGGCTGCAGGTCCATCGGCAGCTCGCCGATCTCGTCGATGAACAACGTGCCGCCGTGGGCGCGCTCGAACGTGCCGATGTGGCGTGTGTCGGCGCCGGTGAATGCGCCGCGCTCGTGGCCGAAGAGTACGCTCTCGGCGAGCGTCGGCGGGATCGTGGCTGCGTCGAGCACGACGAACGGGCCCTCGCGTCGCGGCGAGTGCTTGTGGATCGCGCGGGCAAGCTCCTCCTTGCCCGTGCCGGTCTCGCCTTGCGCGAGCACGGTGAGCTGGCTCGGCGCGACGCGCTCGAGTGTCGCGAAGAGCTCACGCATCTCGGCGGAGATGCCGATGAGGCCGCCGAATCGGCCGCCTTCGCTGCCGCGCTCGGGCTCGGCGCGGTCGTCGACCTCCACGCGGACGAGCGAGTCGCCGAGCTTGAGCAGCGCGCCCGGGCCGAGCTCGGCTTCGCTGAGGCGGTGCGGTCCGAGCCACGTGCCGTTCGTCGTGCCGAGGTCTCGCACGAGCACGCGGCCCTCGGGCCTGCGCTCGAGCTCGAGGTGCGTCGCGGAGACGCGTGGGTCGGGTAGGACGAGGTCGTTGGTCTGGTGTCGGCCCACGGTGGCGCGGGCGCGCGTGACGAGCAGCGTCTTGCCGGCACCCGGTCCCTGGGTGACGACGAGGCGCGCAACGCCGCCGCCTTGTTTTGCTTGGCGGGGCGCGATTTCGGTCGCGGGCAGCTTGGGGGAAGCGGTGTCGCTCACGGTCCACCCGTGGGTATCATGAACGGGCGCCGTGTACTCTAGAAACCCGCCTCGTTCACCTGCGTGAGGGGTTTCGTGCCGCCTCGCGTCGTGGTGAGCGCGGGGCGCGTGGCCGGGGGCGAGGCTGAAGTGGCGGTCGTGCTGGTTGCTTGCACCACGGGGCGTATTGCGGGCGCGGACGTCGGGGTCGCTCCCGCTTGTGTCGGGATCGGCGTGGGCTTCGCTCGAGGGGCTTCGGGCTGCGTGGTCGCCGCGGCGGCGCTGCTCGTTGGCTTCGTGGGGGCGAGCGGCGTCGGGGCTCGATCCTTCGTGACGACGACGGCGATCGTCGCGCCCAGGACGGCCGCGCCGGCGGCGAGGAAGAGGGCGGCGACGGCGCGGGAGCGGCGTGGCTTCGGCGTCGTGATGGGCGGTGGCGAGAGCCTCGGGGAGGATGTGCTCGCGGGTTTCTTCGCCTCGGGCGGCGGCTCTGCGGGCGTCGGGTCCGCGGCGGCCGAGCAGAGCGCGATCTCCAGGGCTTCGGCCATCTCGGCGGCGTCCTTGAAGCGCCCTTCGCGCTCGGTGAGCAGGCATCGATCGACGAGCTTCGCGAGCGCGGCGGGCACGTCGCTCGCGACCTCGGCGAGCGCGGGCGCGTCCTTGCGGCGGATCGCGGCGAGCACCGCGTTCGCGTTGGGCGCTTCGAACGGGCGCCTGCGCGCGAGCATCTCGTAGAGGATCACGCCGAGCGCCCAGACGTCGCTGCGCGCGTCGACGTCTGGATCTCCGAGGGCCTGCTCGTAGCTCATGTACTGCGGCGTGCCGAGCACCTGCCCCGTCGCCGTGAGGGTCGCGCAGAGCTCGGGATCCGCCGCCGCTGCGCGCACCTTGCTGATGCCGAGATCGATGATCTTCGGCACCGTCCCTTCCTTCGTTTGATGCAGGACGATGTTTGCGGGCTTGAGGTCGCGATGGACGATCCCAGCGTGGTGCAGGGCGGCGACGCCTCGCGTGATCGCCAGCGAGATCGCGCCGGCTTCCTTCCAGTCGAGGGGCGGATCGCGGGTGATGCGATCGGCGAGCGTCTCGCCGTCGAGCAGGTCGAGGACGAGGTAGAGGAAGCCGTCCTCGGTCTCGCCCACGTCGCGCACGCCGACGAGGTGCTCGTGCCGGGCGAGCGCGAGCAGGCGCGCCTCCTTCATGAAGCGGTCACGCACCTCGGCGCGCCATCCGGCTGCGTCGAGCGAGATCGACTTGATCGCGACCTCGCCGCCGGTGTCGCGATCCTCTGCGACCCAAACGGTCGCCATCGCTCCCTCCGCGAGGGGGCGGACCAGCGCGTAACGCTCGGCGAGGACGCGGCCGATCTCCACTGCACGAAGGTGTATCACACGAGGCTCGTATCCGGGGAGCCGCGGGGTCCCCGATGCGCGCCTCGGGCTCAGTCGGAGGACATCGGGGTGATCACGATGTGGTCGTCGTCGGTGCTGTCGAGGGCGGCCTCCACGGTGGCACGTACGCCGCCGCAGGCGAGCTCGAGGATCTTCGGCGCGCGGGAGCGCTTGCGACACGACGGATCGTCCGAGATCCGCGCGAAAAACTCCCGCCGCACGAGCGCCGTCGCGCGGGAGACGCCCGCCGCGCGGCCGCTCGGATCCCCGGGTTCGATCGCGCGTCCGCTGAACGTCTCCTCGAGGCGCACGAAGAGATCCGGTCCGCCGATCGTGACGCGTCGCGGCCTGCCACGCGCGTCCTCGACGACCACGACCTCGACGGTCGCTTGACGCTCCTCCGTGCCTTCGCCTCTCCTGACCTCGTAAGGCAACTCGAAGAGCTTCTCGCAGCGCATCTCTCCGCCGGGGGCCTCGTCGTTCCACGTGCACCGCGGCCTCGGGAGCGAGAGGCTCCACGGGACGACGAGCTCCGCCTTGGCCTCCGAGAGAGGGCGCGCGAACGCGTCCGGATCGAGCCACATGCGGAGCGACGTCGTGATCTGCTCGCGCGCGGCGCCGCGCTCGCCGGCGAGCCTCGCGAGCCTCGCGTTCGTGTCCATGACGGCTCGATCGAAGCCACCCTCCGCGCGGGGTCCCTTCTCGGCGAGGCGCTCGAGCCTTTGACGCGCCTCCGCGGCGTGGGGGCCACGCGGGAGCGCAGCGAGGTAGACGTGTAGGCCCTCGGCCGTCGCGCGGTGCTCCTCGAAGTAGAGCGGCTCGGCCATCGTGTAGAAGCCGCGGACCTCCGTCACGAACGCGCCGTCGGGGTAACGCGCGAGGTAACGCGCCGCCGCGACGATGCGGCCTTCGAGCGTGGGCGAGACGCGCGTCGTGCGGTACGCGCTGTACTCGGCCGCGGACGTCGTCACGGGGCGCAACGCGGCGCAGCCCGAGGCGAGGCCGGCGAGGAGCGCCGCGAGGACGAGCCCTCGTGCGTCGAGGCGCCGCGCGAGCCTCACGGCTTCGCCTCCGGGGGACAGAAGTTGCACTCGGTCGAGATCGTCGATCCCTCGTCGGCGACGAAGCTCGCGTACGTGTCGCACGAGGCCGCTTCGAGCGCGCGTAGACAAACCTCGCCGTCGTGCACGATGGGGAAACAGCCCTCGGGGAAGGTCGGAAGCGGCTGCGCCGGATCACAGGCGCGCGTGCACGCGGCGGTGCTGAGGTCACACGCCTGGCAACGCGCGCAGTCGACGGCGGCCTTCTCGCGGAAGAACGCGGCCGCGTCGAGATCCGCGGGCGGCTCGCCGCAGCTCCCGATGTCGCCCACGGTCGGCGCGGCGACGACGAGGACGAGCGTCGCGGCGAGGCGAAGGATCTCGGCGCGACCGATCACGCGGCGCGGCCGTGTCCGGTCACGCGTCATGGCAAGAACTCCACGTCGACGATCACGCCGAGCGACGCCGAGAGCACGGGATACGTCGGGTATTTTTTCTCCCACGTGCTCGCGCCGTAAAACAGGTTGCCCGCCACGTCGAGCACGAGCCCGAGCCCGCCCGTCACGAAAAACGCGGTGCCGCCGGCGACCTCGAGGCCCACGTTGAGGTCGGGCGAGAGCACGATCGAAGGGCCGGCTCGCCCGTACACGAGCAGTCGACCCGGGCCGCGGTACATCAGGGTGTACCCGGGGGTGAGCACGGTTTGCCCGACGCCCGAGAGCGCGATGGAGAGCCCGAGCGTCCCTCCATGCTGCAAGCCATCGGGCGGCCCGAACGCGAGCGCGCCCGTGAGCATCAGGTACGGAGCGGTCGCGCTCGGCGACTCGGCCGACGCGCCGAGCTGCGTGGCGAGACGATACGGGTTGTTGAAGCGCAGCCCGGAGCCAAACGAGAGGCCAGCGAGCGTGCGCACGTACCCCTTGGGCTTCGCCGAGAGCGTTTCGTAGAGGAGCGCTCGCCTCGCCGCTGCCTCGTCCTCTTCCCCCGAGGCCGGCGCGGCCTCACCCGCGGACGCGACCTTCGCCCAGGCGAGGATGCACCCTGTCATGACCGTCGTCACGAGGGCCGTCGAACGGCGGGGCCGCGGGCGTTTTTCGCGCATGCTGGGGCCCTCGGGTCTTACCGCGTAACGTGCGTTCTTCGCACGTCAAATCACGCGCGCGACTCTTGCATTCGGGCCCGACGTGAACAGCAACAAACCCCTCAAGCCGGCCCGATCCGGGGCGAAACACGCGCGGGCGTCCGCCTCGTCTACCGAGGCACAGCCCCCCGCATCGAGCGTACGCAGCAGCCAGAGCCGTCACAGCGACGTCCCCTCGCTGCGCGCCGGGATGTCGTTCGAGGAGCGGGCCCCGCGGCCCGTGCTCGAAGACCTCGACGAGTTCGCCGCGCCGCCTCTGCCGGGCAAGGTGCATCCGGCCGACGCCATGGACGAGCCCGTGCACACGCTCGACGACAGCGACCGGGTCTTCCGGCATCACCCGAACGATCAGGTCAGCGAGGGTTTTTCCTTCGATCCCGACAATGCCGACGCGGCCGCGGATCTCGCCGGTGACCTCGGGGCCGAGTTCCTCGAGGGCGCGACGCGTGGCCGCGACATGAGCGACATGATCATGTCGGACGAGGGCCAGGACCTCGACACGCCCTTCCTCGTCGAGGAGATCGGCGCCGAGGCCGAGGACGTGTACTTCTCGGAGGACGAGCGCGCCGGCCTGGAAGACGCGGCGCGCGAGCAACACAAGCCAGCCTCGCGCAAGCGCGCAGGGCCGACGGAGTGAGGGAGCGGGCGGGGCGCTACGCGCGAGCCTTCTTGCTCCGCGGAGCGCCCTTCTTCTCCGGCTTCGCCGCGGCCAGGATCTTGCGCGCCAGCGTGGAGACGCCGACGCCCTCGGCGCCTCGCTCCATCCACGCGAGCCTCTCGTAAGGCGCCGTCGTCGGCGCCTCGAGGGGCCATGGCCGATCCACGCGCGCGCGCAGGACGAGCACGTCGAGCTCGCGGTGCGTGAGCACGTGCTCGACGCGCCCCGCCTCCACGAGCTTCGCCTCGATCGCGACGCCCGCGCCGCAGAGCGAGGCCTTCGCGTCTTCGGCCGTCTTCGCCTCGACCATCGGCGGCTCCCACAACCCGCCGAAGAGCCCACCTTCCTTGCGCCGCGCGAACAGGAAGCGCCCCTCGTGCTCCACCACCGCCGCCACCATCGTCACGCGTGGCGACGCTCGTTTCTCGCCCACGACCGGCAGCTCGCGCTCCCTGCCCTGCGCCCGCGCCGAACACGCGTCACGCACCGGGCAGATCAAGCAGGCGGGGCTCTGCGGCGTGCAGATCGTCGCGCCGAGCTCCATGAGCGCCTGGTTCCACGCGCCGGGCTCTTCCCGCGGCACGAGCTCCTCCGCCACGCTCCAGATTCGCTTCATGCCCGCAGTGCTCTTCACGTCGTCCTCGATCGCCTCGAGGCGCGCGAGCACCCGCGCGACGTTGCCGTCCACGAGCGCCGCGGGCCTGCCATACGCGATGCTCGACACGGCCCCCGCGGTGTACGGGCCGATCCCGCGCAGCTTACGCAGCTCCGCGGCCTCCGCGGGGAAGACGCCTCCGTGTTTGTCCGCGACCTCCTGCGCGCAACGATGCAGCTCCCGCGCGCGGCGGTAGTAGCCGAGCCCGCTCCAGAGCGAGAGCACCTCGTCGAGCTCGGCGGACGCGAGCGCGCGCACGTCCGGAAACCGCCGCAAGAACCGCTCGTAGTACGGGATCACCGTCTCCACGCGTGTCTGCTGCAGCATCACCTCGGACAACCAGATCGCGTAGGGATCCCGCGTCCTGCGCCACGGCAGATCCCGCGCGCTCTTCCGGAACCAGCCCGCGAGCTCCGCGACGAGCGTCACGGCTCGCGACGCCGCTTCCCCTGCGTGGCCCTTCGTTTTTTGCTTCAAGCGTCTCGACAGGCGCGCTCGACCTCGTCCGGCGCCTTCGGGATGTCGGCCGTCAGGACCTCGTAGCCCGTGGCCGTGACCAGGATGTCGTCCTCGATGCGGATGCCGATCCCGCGGCACTCCGCCGGCGCCTTCTCGTCGTCCGGCGCCACGTAGAGACCCGGCTCGATCGTCAGCACCATCCCCGGCTCGAGCAGCCGCGCCTCGCCGTCGCGGTAGTAGTGCCCGACGTCGTGCACGTCCATGCCGAGCCAGTGGCTCGTGCGGTGCGGGTAGAGCCGCTTGTACGTCTCCTTCTCGATGATCTCGTTCACGTCGCCCGAGAGCAGTCCCTCGCGGACGAGCCCCGAGACCAGCGTGCGCACCGTGATGTCGTGGATCGCGTCCACCGTCGTCCCCGGCTTCACCGACGCGATCGCGGCGAGCTGCGCGGCGAGCACGACCTCGTAGAGCCTGCGTTGCAGGGGCGAGAACGTGCCGCTCACGGGGAACGTACGCGTCACGTCGCTCGCGTAATACTCGTACTCGCAGCCCGCATCGATGAGCAGCAGCTCTCCCTCGCCGAGCCGCTTCCTGTTCGCGTGGTAGTGCAGGATCGTCGCGTTCGCTCCCGATCCCACGATGGGCTGATACGCCGTGCGCTCGGCGCCGTTCTTCCGGAACACCTCGCGGATCAAAGCTTCGACCTCGTACTCGTAGCGACCCGGCGCCGCGAGCCGCATCGCGCCGAGGTGCGCGTCGCGCGTGATCGCCGCGGCGCGCCGCATCCACCCGAGCTCGGCCTCCGACTTCGAGGCGCGCATCTCGTGCAGCACGTCGCCCGGCTCCACGATCTCGGTCGGCCACGTCTTCTTCGTCCGCGTCCCCTTCAGCCGGATGAGCTCCCTCGCGCGGAGCACGCGCTCGTCGAGGGATCGATGCTGACCGAGCCGGTAGTAGAGCCTCCGGTTGCCCTCCATGTACTCGAGCAGCTTGTCGTCGAGCTCGTCGATGGTGAACGCCGCGTCCGCGCCGTAGTCCGCCTTCGCGCCCTCCACGCCGGCCCGCGACCCGTCGTATTTCTCCCGCTCCGGGTCTCGCTTCCGGACGAACAGAACCACCTTGTGTTCCGGGTGCTTCGGGGCCAGAACCAGCACGGCCTCGGGCTCCCCGAAGCCCGTGAGGTAGTGGAAGTCGGAGTCCTGGCGGTACTCGTGGTGGACGCTGTTGTTGCGGATGAGCTCCGGCGCCGCCGGGAGGACGAGCACACCCGGGAGTCGCTCGAGGAGTTGCCTGCGACGCTCGGCGAAGACGTTCATGGGACGCGGACTCTAGCGCAGAACCCTCCCCGGCCAAACCCGCCGCGCCGCGCGTCGCTGCTCGTCGCGCTCGCGTGCCTCTCCCTCGCCGCCTGCCGCGACCGCCCGCGCCCCTGGGAGCAGGCCGGCGGCGCCGTCGACGCCTCGTCCCCGCCGCCCACCCCGCCCCTGCCCAAGCTCCCGCCCTCGATGCTCGGCGAGGCCCCGACCGACGCCGACGGCGGCGTCGCCGAAGCGGGGCGTCCCCTCGCCCGCGAAGAAGATCCCGTCGCCTCGCCCGTTCGTGTGGGTGGTCCCTGGGTTCGTTGTTACGGCAACTTTCGCCTCGAAGGGGATCCACGGAAGGACCTCACCCGGCTGACCATGCTCTGTGGGCCTGCAAACGGAATGCGGCGGGTCACGAAGGAGGCGTTCGAGGGGGAGGTCGCCGAGGGGGGCGCGCCGGTTTCGTTCCCGCTGAAGGCCAAAAAAGGCGAATGTTATCGGGTTTTTGCCGTGGCCGACCCGACGGTGACCGACCTCGACGTCGTGGTCCGATCGAGCCGGGGCACGTCGATCGCCAAGGATCATGGCGAGGATCGGTGGCCCATCGTCCAGCCTGATCGGCCGTTCTGTCCGCTGGAGGACGATACCCTGACGGTGGAGCTTGCCGCCCGGCGCGGAAAGGGAACGGTCGTCGCGGAGGTTTGGGGGCTCCGGGTGTCGATGTCCGATTGACGACACCCCCCTTCCTGGCTAGTGAGCCGGCGGATGGGCGACATCGACGATCTTCCGCACCGTGAAGAGCAGCCGCCCGAGGGGGAGAAGCCGGAGACGGAGCGGCGGCGCACCTTCGACCGCGCCATCCCGGAGCTGCTCAAGCGCGCCGTCGAGCGCGCCGTGGAGACCGGCGTCGGCAAGCTGAGCGAAGGCCCCGACACCCTTCGGCATTTCGTGGGGGACATGAAGCTGCCGAAAGAGGTCCTGAACTACCTCTACCAGCAGATCGACGACACGAAGACGGGGCTCTACCGCGTCGTCGCGAAGGAGATCCGCGACGTCCTCGAGCACACGCAGTTCGCCGACGAGCTGACGAAGGTGCTCACGAAGCTCTCGTTCGAGATCAAGACGGAGATCCGCTTCGTCCCGAACGACGCGCGCCCGGCCGAAAAAGCGCCGGCCGCGGAGCCCGACGCCGAGGAGCCGGAGGAGGGCGAGGCGGCAGCCACGGAGAGCCAGAGGGGTCTGCCGAAGCCGTCCGTCTCCGCGCACGTGACGGTCAAGGATCGAGGAAAAGAGACGCGGCGCGAGCGCAAGAGACGCGAGGGTACGTGATCACGAAGAAGCCGAAGACCGGTGGCGAGATCGATTCTTATTGCACGAAATGCAAGCTCGACCTGACTCATCGCATCATCGCCATGGTCGGCGACGAGGTGAAGAAGGTCGAGTGCAAGACGTGCGGCTCACATCACCTCTACCGCCGCCCGAAGAGCGAGAAGCTCGCGCCGCTCGCGCCGAAGACGAAGTCGGCCAGCGCGACGAGACGCGAAGGCGGCGAGGAGCGCAAGACGTCGGGCGCCCGCGCGAGCGCCGCCGCGCAACGCGAGCGTGACCAGACGATGCAGTGGGAGCACGCGATCGCCGGGCAACCGATGGGCGCCTTCAAGCCCTACCGCGTCACGCTCACGCTCGGCCCCGGCGAGCTCATCCGTCATCCGAAGTTCGGCGACGGCGTCGTCGCGCGCGTGATCGATCGCGGCAAGGTCGAGATCCTCTTCAAGGACGGGCCGAAAACGATGGCGCACGGCCAGGTCGTTTGAGGTTCCGCACACACGCCTCCGCTTGGGTCCCCGGGGCTTCCTGGGCTACCCTCCCGCCCCCGTGACCGGCCCCGAGACAGACAAGAAAAAGAAGCCGCGACGCTGGCGAAGGCGCCTGGGCATCGGCCTCGGCGTCACGCTCGTCGCAGGGGGCGCGACGTGGTGGGCGATCCACAACGTGCCCGGCTTCGGCCCCGCCCTCGCCGACGGCGTGCGCGCGGTGCTCGGGCCCTCCGTGGTCGCGTGGATCGAGGACACGGCCTACGGCGTCGCGGACCGCGTCAACGTCTGGCGCCACGGCGACGAGGCGCCGACGACGTTCTGGGAGACCCCGGCCGCCCTGCCCGCCGCGCCGGCGCCCGAGCTCGTGCCTGCGAAGGTCGACGGCGCGCCCGACGCGTCCGCGCCCGATGCACCGGGTTTTCCCCCGCCGCGCTTCGATCCGCCCTTCGCCAACGTCGCGGCGAAGGGCGACGGCACGTGGCTCGTGATGGCCGAGGGCAGCCGCGAGGGCGAACCGCCGAGCATGGCCAAGGCCGTGGTCCACCCCGATCGGAAGCGCGGTTTCGCCGCGGTCGCCGTGGTCGCGATGGACCTGCAACGCGTCACGATCCGCCTCGTCGCGGGCACGACCGAGCCCGTCTCGGAAAACGTGCCGCTCTCCGCGCGACCCGGCCTCATCCCGCGCGCCGAGCATCCGGATCTCGTCGCGGCCTTCAACGGCGGGTTCAAGGCGCTGCACGGGCAGTACGGCATGATGATCGAGGGCAAGACCTTCCTGCCCCCGCGCAAATTCGCCTGCACCGTGGGCCTCTACCGCGACGGCTCGGTCCGCATCGGCACCTGGCCCGCGCTCGCGCCGACCGAGCCCGAGATGGCGGCGTACCGGCAGACACCTGCGTGCCTCGTCGAAGGCGGCGAGCTCAACAAGAAGCTCACCGAGTACAACAGGAACTGGGGCGCGACGGTCAGCGGCGAGACGGTGATCCGCAGGTCCGCGATCGGCGTCGACGCGACGGGGCGCACGCTCTTTTACGCGCTCGGCGAGGCCGTCACGGCGCAATCGCTGGCGCGCGCGATAAAGGCCGCCGGCGCGCACGCCGCGGCGCAGCTCGACGTCAACTACGCCTTTCCGCGCTTCCTGCTCTTCGATCACCCGCCCGGCGCCGAGCGCAGCCTCGCCGCGTCGCTCGTGCCGAAGATCGACTACCGCGAGACCGACTACGTGAAGGACCCGTCGCCGCGCGACTTTTTCTACGTTGCGCGGCGCCATCCATAATCGTTGGAACTCCAATGAAAAAGGGTGCGCCCATGACGAGCGCACCCTTCCCTCGAGAGAACGAAGCTACGCCTTGGGCCGGGCGAGGTTCTCCTTCAGATCGATCCACCACACCGGCGCGCCCGCGGCAGGCTCGCCGCCGGGAGGACCGACGCTGACCTCGACGCGGATCGGGCCGACCGCGCGCATGTAGATCCGCTGCCCGACGGCCGTCGCGCCGAGCTTGCAGATCGACACCTCCACGCGCGGATCGTCGGCGGCGACCTCGCCGTCGTCCTCGGCGCGCATGTAGAGCACCTCGACGTTCGGCTTCGTGCACGCGCCGACCTCGCGCCACACGTCGTACTCGACCGCGGGATCGAGCACGTCGGCGAGCTGGCCGTGGCGGTTCCGCCCCACGCGATACTTGAAGGCGTCCCGCTTCTCGGCGCGCACGTTCGCGCCGATGCGCTCGAACTTCATCGCGAGGGCGCCGAGCGCGCACGCCGTCTTCACGGTCGGCGCGCCGAGGTTCAGCCGATCGGGCTCGATGAAGCGGTGAATCTTCACGTTCTTCGGCAAGGTCGCCGTGAGCTTGTCGAGCAGCGCCGGGTGCATGCTCATGCGGCCGCCGAGCATCACGCGCAGACCATCGTACGGATCCGGATCGCGCCCGATCTTCTCGAGCGCCTTCTCCAGGCCCACGCGCACCTCCTCGACCGCCTCGGAGAACCAGCCGTCGATCTCCGCGGCGATCGATTGCCGATCCACCTCGAGCGGGAAATCGAAGAACGGCCCGTCGAGCGTCGCGAGCTTGATCGACTTGGGCATGCGCGCGTCGCCGCCCTCGAGCAGCGGCCGGATCGCGTCCTTCAAGGCCTCGGCGTTCGCGCGCCCCTCCGGGCTCGCGATGAGCAGGTGCTCGAGCGCGCCCACGGGCGTCTCCTCGCTCGGACGATCGAAGGGCACGCGCGCCGCGCCCACGCTCGCCTCCGCGGCCACGTAGAGCCGATACGCGAGCCTGTGCAGGAGCCGCTCGCCGCCGAACCACGGGATGCTCGTCGGGTCGAGGTACTCGATCATCCGCTCGTAGCCGCCCTCCATCTGCTCGTCGGGCTTGGCGTTGCGGAACAGGCCGTAGACCACGCCCGTCTCGCTCGCGCCCGCGTCGATCGCCACGAAGGGCACCGGATCGGGCTTCGGCTGCACGGCGAACGCGCGGAACGCGAAGGCGGCGAAGGGGATCGCCGCGGGGCCCGCGTCGACCACGTTCAGCATGTCCATGTCGTGGAACTCGAGCATGCCGGCGGGCAAGCTGCGGAAGATGCCGCGACGAACGGCGACGAGCGCGCTCTTGCGCCGGTCGTCGCTCCAGCCCGAGGGCATCGCCACGAGGTAACGCGTGTGGATGCCGCGCGTCCTGTGGTTGACGTGCAGGCCGATGTAATAGGCGTAGAGCTCGATCGGATCGAAGGGATCGTGCGCGCCGATCCCGTCCTCGTCGATGATCGGCGGCGCCGGCTTCTTGAGCGTCTCCTGCGTCTCGGGATCACCGCGGCCGCGGAGCGAGATCTTCTCCTTGCGATCCACGCGCTCGCGGAGCATCGGCAGGTGCGTGAGCGTCGCCGCGCTGATCGCGATCGTCTCCTCGCCGCCGCGCTTGCGTGCGGCCCGCGCCGCGTGCCCGATCGAGACCTCGCCCCAGCGCGTCATCGGCAGGATCACGCGATCGCGCCATGCCTTCAGCGTGCGCCCGAGCTGCTCGAACGAGATCTCGCTCGGGTTCTCGTAGTCGGCCGAGACCACGGGCGCGCTCGTCGCGCCGATACGCACGAGCTCCGGCGCGCTGCGATCGCCGCGCAGGGCGACGACCGTCGTGCTCGATCCGAGATCGATCGACACCCACTCCTTGAGCACGTCGAGCTTCGGATCACGCCGCTTGATCTCCGGCGGCACCGCGTCCTTGTCCGTGCGCCCGATCCGCCGGTGGATGCCGACGACCTTGCCCTGGCGCAGGATCGCGATCGCCGTTTGCCCCACGTACCGCGCGCCGTTCCAGAGGCCGGCCGAGGGATCGGTGAGCAGGTGCCCCTTCACGCAGGGCAGGTTCGCCACCACCGTCGGGAACAGATCGGCGAGGTGATCACTCGACGCGGTCCCGTCGTACCGCTCCACCTTGATCGCGGGGCTGTAATAGTCCTGCGCGCCTGCGCCGTAGATGCGCGGCGTCGTCTGGATCAGCTTGAGGTACGGGACGGGCGAGGTGTGTTCGTCGAGCCGGTACTCCTGGTACTGCTTCGTCCACCCGATCTGGTTCTCCATCTCGGGCCCGATGCGGGGCACGCTCGAGTTCATCTCCGTGCCGAAGTAGAGGAACTTCGTCGGCGCGCCGCCCACATACGCGGCGATCCTCACCTCGATGAACTGCTGCGAGGCGGGCAGCGGAGGCAGGGGGATCGTGTAGTCGAGCACCAGCGTGGTGGACCAGGGCTGATCGAACAGGCGCGACTCCCACCGTGTCACCAGCGTCGGAAAGCCCCTCCCCTCGAGCGATGTGAGCCTCTCGGCCTCGCGAAGGTGGGCGTCGTCGATCGACAGCTCGTAGAGCGACATACGGGGGCGACCTTAACACGAACATGCGCGGTCCCGGCAAAGGCGCTTTGTCGACCCGAGGCCCCGGTGAGAGCGGGCCCCGGGGCGCCCCGGGTCGATGCGGCCTTTCGTGCCCGGATCCCCTCGCGCCTCCTGGGCTCGCGCCCGGCACCCGTGGTAAGCTCGATACGTGTTGGATTCCTTCCGCTTCTCGCGAGCGACGGCCAGATGACCCTCACCCCCGGCCAAGTCATCGACGACAAGTACCGCATCGTCCGTCTCCTCGGCACGGGAGGGATGGGCGCGGTCTTCGAGGGCGAGAACACGCGGATCAAGCGCCGCGTCGCCATCAAGGTCCTGCACGCGAGCGTCTCCGGCTCGGGTGAGACCGTCGCGCGCTTCGAACGCGAGGCGCAGGCCGCAGGGAGGATCGGCTCGGAGCACATCTGCGAGGTGCTCGACCTCGGCGTCCTGTCCGACGGGGCGCGTTACATGGTCATGGAGTACCTCGACGGCGAGACCTTGAGCGCCCGGATCAAGCGATCCGGCCGCCTCGCGCCGCCGCAGAGCATCCCGATCATGGCGCAGGTGCTCGACGCGCTCGCCGCCGCGCACGCCGCGGGGATCATCCATCGCGATCTCAAGCCCGACAACATCTTCATCCTGCCGAACAAGGCGGGCCGCGCCGACTTCGTGAAGATCCTCGACTTCGGCGTCTCCAAGTTCTCGCAGCTCAGCGGCGACGGCGAGGAGATGAACGTCACGCGGGCCGGCTCGGTCGTGGGCACACCGTATTACATGTCCCCCGAGCAGGCGCGTGGCATGGCCGTCGTCGACGCGCGCAGCGACATCTACGCGCTCGGCGTCGTGCTCTACCAGGCGACGACGGGCCAGGTCCCCTTCCGCGCCGAGACGTTCAACGAGCTGCTCTTCAAGATCGCGCTCGAGCTGCCGCCGCCCCCGCAGCAGTTCGTCCCGGACCTCGATCCCGAGTTCTGCATGATCATCCAGCGCGCGATGGCGCGCGAGCAGGCGAACCGCTTCCAGTCCTGCGCCGAGTTCAAGGAGGCGCTGTTCGCGTGGCAAGCCGCGCGCGGCGGAGGCCCGCCCATGATCGTCCCCGGCGCGCGTCCTCCCACGATGCCGCCGGGTTTGCTCGTCGCCCCGGGCCCGATGGCGCACACGCCGCTGCCCGGCATGATCCCCGGCGTCGGCATGGCGACACCTCCGCCCGGCGTGATCCCCGGCATGCACGTGACGGGACAAACCGGGCACTCGCTCGACGGCTCGCAAGGCACGGCGAACGCGTGGGGTCACACCTCGGGCGCCGCCGCGCCGAAGCCATCACGCGCGGGCGCCGTCGTGGGTGGGCTCGTCGGGGTCGTCCTGATCGCGGGGCTCGGCGTCGCGGGTTACCTGATGCTCGGCAAAAAAGACTCGGCGCAGGCCGGCGGATCGATCCCGACCGCCACCACGAGCGCCGCTCCGCCCATCGCGACGAGCGTCGCCGCGCCCGTCGAAACGCCCGCAGCCACGCCCCCCACCGCGGAGCCGACCGCGAGCGCCATCGACCTCGACGACCCGACGCCGCCCGAGGCGACGACCACGGATCCCGTCGCGAGCGGGGCGCCGACGACGAGCAGCGCGGCACCACTCGGGACGCCGTCCACCAAGCTCTGGGGCACGCTCCCCAAGCCCTCCGCCACGGCGACGACCAAGCCAAACAAGGGCGGTACGACCGGCGACTTCGGGTATTGACCGGCTCCCTCACCTCATCCCGTCTCTTCCTCGGGATGAGGCGTGAGGCCCACGTCAGAACCGCCCGACGAACCCCAGGCTGTTCGGCGCGACGTACGGCACCACCAGCGCGCTCGCGGGTTTGTCCTGCTTCTTACTCCCGATCAGGAACAACGCGACGCCTGCGCCGGCCAGCGCGGCGCCGGCCGCGAAGCCCACGATCGCGCCCGTCCCGCGCGAGGCCGCGGCGTTGTCGAGCTCGTCGATCTTCGCCTTCTCGGCGTCGGGGCACGGCCTGGGGCAGGCCGCGAACGCTTCGTCCGCCTCGTTCGACTTGCTCACGAACATCGCCGTGAACACGGCGCCCGTGATGATCCCCGCGCCGCCGAGGCCCATCCCGGCGATGCCCACGTACTTGAGCGGGCTCGACTTCTGCGGTTTTTCCGGGCCCGTCGGGCCGACCCCCCCGCCGGTTTGTCCGTCGGGCGGCGCGTTCGCCGCGGGCGCCTCGACCTCGAGCGACACTTCTTTTTTCTCGCCGTCGCCGAGCGTGACCTCCTGCGTGACCGGGCTACGCCCGGCCGCCGTCGCGGTCACCACGTGTTTCCCCGGATCGATCGGGCGGTGCACACCGATGAGCGCGGACGTGACGCCTTGCTCGTCGAGCTTGACCGTCACCTTCGAGGGATCCGCCGCGCCTGGCCCCGTGAGCACGATCCGCAACGAGCCGATGCGGGGCTCGATCGCCGAGAGCTCGGTCTGCGCGTCCTCCTGGGCTCGCTTGAACGCGGCGGGCGCGTTCGCGGGCAGCTCCTCGCGGATGATCTTGAGGAACGTCTCGCGCGCGGCGACCAGCTTGCCGAGACCCACCTGCCCGCGCCCGATCAAGAGCAGGTGCGGCGGCGCGTGGATGATCGCCTCGGCCCGGCTGAGCAGGTCGATCGCCTCGCTGTAGTTCTTGTTCTGCAGGGCTTCGGCGCCTTGCTGCGCCAGGGAGCGCGCGGCCGCCTTCTCCTCGGCCGTCTGCGACGAAGCAGGGCGAGAGGACAGGAGGGCGAGCGCGACGGCGGCGACGGTGGCGATCGGGGCGAAGCGATGCAGGCGCACGGGACGTTGTCTCCTCGATCTCCGACCCTACCACACGAGCAGGCGCGTCGAGCAAATCCCGCGCCGGGCATCCCCTCGTACGCGAGACCGCCCACGACGGCATCGCTTTCGCATGGCCGTCCCCCATGAAGACTCGATCCCCGCGCCGCCTCGTCATCGTGAGCGCGCGCGCGCCGTTCGTGAGCACGCCGAACGGCATCGTCCGCGCGCCGGGCGGCCTCATCTCTGCGCTGTTACCGCTCATGCGGAGGGCGCGCGGCACCTGGATCGCGACGGGCGCCGATCACGACGCTTGCGACACGAGCGAGCTGCCCTTCCGCGTTCGTGCCCTCTCCATCCCTTCGTCCATGCGCGCGGCCTGGTACGCAGGCGCCTCGAACGGCGCGCTCTGGCCGCTCGCGCACGGCTTCGTCGAGGTCTGCCGTTTCCAGGCCGAGCAAACGCGCGCGTATCTCGACGTCTGCCGCGCGGCCGCGGACGCGGCCGCCGAGAACGCCCCGCCGGGCGCGATCGTGTGGATCCACGACTACCAGCTCGCGCTCGTCCCTGCCCTGCTCCGCGCGCGAAGGCCCGACCTCACGATCGGCTTCTTCTGGCACATCCCCTGGCCCGCCGCCGAGAGCCTCCGGGTGTTGCCCTGGGCCTCCGAGCTCATCGAGGGCCTGCTCGGCGCGGACCTCGTGGGCCTGCACGTGCCGCGGTACGTGCGCGCCTTCCGCGACGCGCTCGACGAGCTCGGCATCACGCACACGAGCGACGGAGGATCGATCGTCGTGCCGCGGGGCTCGCGCGCCGCGCGGATCGAGGCGTGGCCGATCGGCATCGACGTCGAGGGGTGGGCGAAGCTCGGGCGCGACGAGGACGTGGCCGCAGAGGCCGCGCGGATCCGGGCCGATCTCGGCGGCGGGCGTGTGCTTCTCGCGGTGGATCGTATGGACTACGCGAAGGGCATCGCCGAGCGGCTCGAGGCCTTCGAGCGCCTGCTCGAGCAGAGCGCCGAGGCCCGCGAGCGCGTCACCTTCGTGCAGATCGGCGTGCCGAGCCGCGAGACGGTGCCGGCGTATCGTGAGCTCCGGCAGCGGATCGAGGCCGCGGTCGGCCGCATCCAGGGCCGCTTCGGCGCGCTGCGCAGGAAGCCCGTGCACCTCTTCGCGCGGAGCTTCGAGTCGACCGAGCTCGCCGCGTATTACCTCGCGGCCGACGCCGCGCTCGTCACGCCCAGGCGCGACGGCATGAACCTCGTCGCCTTCGAGTACGTCGCCACGCGGCCCAGGCCGAACGGTCGGCTCCTGCTCAGCACGACCGCGGGCGCGGCGGACGTGATGCCCGAGGCGCACCTCGTCAACCCCTACGACGACGAGGGGCTCGTCTCGGCGATCGAGCACGTCGCGCTCGCTCCCGAGACGCCCGGCGACGCCGCGCGGATGGACGCGCTGAAGGCCAGGGTCTCCCGGCTCTCCGTGGAAGGCTGGGCCTCGGACTTCCTCGCGCGGCTCTCGCAGGTGACGGACGAGCGGGTCGCTTCCCGAGCGACGCGCCTCGCTGCGTCCGCACGTATCACCGGCACACGGTGACGAGGGATGGCACCGGACGTGCTGAACCTTCAGGCCTCATGTCCAGCACTACACGCAGAGCGATTCCAGGCTCGGAGGGAACGTCCCCCGCGCGAAGCGCCTCGCCTCGATCCGTCGTCGAGGCCGCGGCGAGCCCGACCTCGGGGCAGGTGTTCCGTTGCTCCGAGTGCAGCCGCCTTTTCCTCGTGGTCGCCGCCGAGGGCGCGACGGCGGCGCCGCGATGCGCGTGCGGCGCCGAGCTCGTCGCCGGCACGTTGCCCGCCGGCGCGCACGAGATCCAGATGCGCCCGCACGCCAAGCGCCGAGGTGTCTCGCGCCGCGCGCGCCCACGTGGCGAGGAGCGCGATCAAGGGTACGGCTCGTCGCACGGCTACGGCCCTGGGCATGGCGGACCGACGAGCCCTGGCGACGCGCCCGCGTGTGGCGTCGAGGGCAAACCTCCTTGTCCTGAAGAACAGGAAAAACCGTGACGTTCGTGCTGCCTGGGGGTGCACGCTCTGCCCGGCACGCAGGCTGCATCGACGACATGCGGGCGGACGTCCTCGCGGCGTAACCCCGCCTGCGCGGCACGACGTGTGCGCCGCGCGTGCCGCGCGAGAGGGAGGTTGACGAGCATGTACATTCTGCTCTGGATTCTGTTTGGTCTCGTCGTTGGCGTGATCGCGAAGCTGTTGACGCCGGGACGTGATCCCGGAGGGTTCATCATCACGGTGCTGCTCGGCATCGGCGGCGCGCTGCTCGGCGGCTTCCTCGGACGCGTGCTCGGCATCTACCCGTC
This sequence comes from Polyangium spumosum, assembly GCF_009649845.1. NCBI lineage: Bacteria > Pseudomonadati > Myxococcota > Polyangiales > Polyangiaceae > Polyangium > Polyangium spumosum. The sequence goes on along the minus strand of NZ_WJIE01000001.1, from coordinate 217,609 downwards.
GTACCAGTCGACCGGCGGCTTCATCATGTCGATCATCGGCGCGATCCTGATCCTCGCGATCTACAACATCGCGACGAGCCGTCGAACCGCCTAGGACCGCGTCCCGATCGTGGTTCGAAGGCGTGCCCCGCGGCGGGCTGGTCCCGCGCGGGGCGCTTTTTATTTTGAGCTCGAACGGTCCGTCGCGTCGGCGGACGCGTCACGCGCCGGACCGAGGGGCCGCGTGCTGCCGCGCGCGGCGGCCGCGACGAGCACGCCCATCACGAACGCGACCACGAGCGGCACGAAGCGCGGAGAGAAGGTGAAGCGCCTCTGCGGAGGCGGAGCCGCGATCATCGTGTCGGGCTCGTCGACCCGCGGCGGCACGTCCGGCCGCGTCGCGTCGCACCGGACGTTCGTCTCCGCGGCGATCTCCGCGGGCGCGCCCGTCACCACCCGCGCTCGCCGGAACCCTTCGGGCCGCGTGTCCTCCGCCGCGGGATCGTCCGTCGGCGCCGACATTGCGGGCGACGTCGTTCGTCGTGGCGAGTTCGGCTCCGGCCACGTGTCCGGCGCGTGGCCGGCCTCGTGGACCTCGCGCGCGAGCTCCGCGAGCGAGAGGGACCCGCTCTCGTCCGCGAGCTCCGCGTCCACCACGCGGAGCGCCTGCTCCATCGCCGCCGCGCTCTCGAATCGGTCCCGCGGATCTTGCGCCAGCGCGCGCCGCACGACGGCCTCGAGCGTGGCGGGACAGTCCGGCCGGAGCGACGTGAGCGGCGGGATCTCCGCGTCGAGCGCCTGCCGGATCATCTCCTCGTCCCCGCCGCGCCGGAAGAGCGGGCGGCCCGTCAGCATCTCGAAGAGCACCACGCCGAGCGCGTAGACGTCCCCGCGCGCGTCGAGCGGCTGTCCTCGCAGATGTTCCGGCGCGATGTACCCCATTTTCCCCTTCACCAGGCCCGGCACCGTGTCGCGCGGGACGTGCGCGCTCGTCGTCTTCGCCACGCCGAAATCGATGAGCTTGATCTCGCCGTCCACGGACACGAGGATGTTCTGCGGGCTCACGTCGCGGTGGACGAGGCCGATCGGCACGCCGTCGTCGTCCTCGAGCGCGTGGGCGTGCGCGAGCGCGCGCGCGGCCGCGGCGCCGACCTCGATCACCGCGCGGAACGGGAGTGATCGCCCGCTCGCGTGCAGCGCGCGGCAGAGCGTCGCGAGGTCCGGGCCGCGCACGTGCTCGAGCACGAGGTGATCGCGCCCGCGGTGCGAGACGAAGTCGTAGAACCGCGCGATGTTCGGGTGGCAGAGGCGCGCCGAGATCCACGCCTCCCAGGCGAACATCTTCACCACCGACGGCGCGGCGCGGAACTCGTCGCGCAGCCGCTTCACCACCACCATGTGCTCGATGGCGTAGAGCCCTCGCCTTCGCGCGAGGAAGACCTCCGCCATCCCGCCGCAGCCGAGCTGCTCGAGGAGCTCGTAGCCTCCTGCGCCCATCGGCAGACGCTCCGGCAGCGCGCCGCGCGACGCCGGCTTCGATGCGGGGAAGGGCCACCTCGCCGACGTCGCCGTCGCCGTGCGTGATCGCCTGTCCATCGGGCGCGCTCGGCTCGGACCGCGATCGCGCCTCCGCCTTGGTCGCACCTTGAAATCACCCCCCTCCGCCACGAGATCATCATGGCGCAAGCTCCCTCGCTCGCCAGCGTCATTCGTAGGCTCGCTTGCTCGATCCACGCGCGAGAAAGAGGCCGGACGGCGCGTGATGTTCGGGCTGACGAGCGCGCCGTCCGCGTGCCCTCCTCTGCGTTTCGCGGGGCCTCGTTCCGCGCGAACGAACCTCATCCGTCCGCGCCTTCGGGGCTCACGTCACCGCGGCCTCGTGACCCTTCTCCGGCTTGCGTCGCGCGAGCGCGCGGACCTCCGCGAGCGTCACCACGCGCAGCGCGAGCAGCAGCGCCGCGTGCGTGATCGCGCCCGCGAGCACCGCGGCCCAGAGCCCCACCGCGCGTAGCGCCGCGAGCGCCACCAGCGTCATGATCACCGTCGCCAGCGTGGCTCGACCGAGCCGCCCGAGCGGCGCCTCTCGCATGAAGCGCAGCGCGAGCAACCCCGTCGCGACGAACATCCCCGCCGAGGCCACGAGCGCGGCGAACGCGGCGCCGAGCGCGCCGTGCTCCGGCACGAGCCAGATGTCGAGCGCCACGTTCGCGACGAGCGCGGGCGCGAGCACCGCGGCGAGGTGCCTCTCGCGCTTCGACGCGAGCAGCGGCAGCGCGGCCACCTGGAACGCGAACGTCGCCGGCACGTGCCACGCGAGCACCCGCAAGACGTCCGACGTGCCCGCGAAGTCGCGGCCCTCGTACACGAGCGCGACCACGTCCGGCGCCACGAGGCTCACCCCCGCCGCGAGCGGCAGCCCGAGCGCCGCCGCCACCACGAGCGCCGTCCGGAAGAGCTTCACGAAGCCTGGTTGATCGTGCGCGTAGAGCCGCATCCCGGCCGCGAACGCCGCGCCGAGCACGAGATCGGAGATCAGCTCGAGCTGCTCGACCAGCACCCACGCCGCGCTGAACACGCCGACCGCCGCTTCCCCGTCGAGCCAGCGCAGGATCACGCGATCGGCCTGCCGGATGACGCCGAGCAGCGCGCCGATGAGCCCGAGCGGGATGCTCTTCTTCGCGATGGCCACGAGCTCGTCGAGGCCCACCTCGAGCCGCGGCTGATAGAGCCGCTTTCGCAGGAAGTGATACGTGAGCAGGAGCTCGAGCGCGTTGCCGAGCGCGAGCGCTCCTGCGGCCGCGAGCACGCCCAGGCCCGACGCGACGAGCGCGACGGACAGCGCGATGACGAAGAGCCGCGCGCCGAGCTCCACGTACAGGATGTACTGGAAGCGCTCGTGCGCCTCGAAGCTCAGCCACATCGTCGTGTAGAGGATCGTGGCGAGCTGCGACGCGGCCGCGATCACCACGAGCCACGCGCCTTCGCCCGACCGCGTCGCCGCCGTGAACGCCGTCGCGCAGAGCAGCGTCGTCGCGCCCATCGCGCCGCGCACGACGAGCGCCGACCCCAGGTGCCTCGGCCCGAGCTCCGGCGTCACCGCGATCTCGCGCGCCAGATATCCGCGCACCCCGAGGCCCGCGACCACGGCGGCCATCGACGTGATCGCCAGCGACGCCTGCAGCTCCCCCCACGCGGAGACGCCCAGCCGACGCGCCAGGTAGCCCACGTAGACGACGCTCAGGACGGCCATGATGGCCTGCTTTGCGATCATCAAGGCGGCGTTCCACGCCACCCTTTGTCCCTGGTGCATCCTGCGCGCCCCCGCTCCGCGAACGCGGACAGGCGCTTCGATGCTCGAGCCCGCCTCGGCGCGTCGTGACGCTTCCAGGCGGCCTTCGGGAGCACAAAAGCAACGTGGCGGCCGTAGCCGCCACGTTCTCTGCGTGCGCTGCGTTTTCCCGGAACGCGGCGTCTTCTACCTGGAGCGGGACACGAGGCTCGAACTCGCGACCCTCAGCTTGGGAAGCTGATGCTCTACCAACTGAGCTAGTCCCGCGAACTGCGAACGCATGTTTAGCCAATCCCGCGGAGCTTGGCAAGACCCTCGGACACCTCGAATTTCCGCCCCGGCCGACGACGCGGACCCGAGCTCTCTCCCCGCACGTGGCCCGACCTGTATTACCTTCGCTCTCCGTGCCTCCCGCTCGTCCCAGATTTCTCGCGGCAGCGCTCTTCTTCCCTTGCCTCGCCCTCGCGACCGCGACCGCGACCACGAGCGGCTGCGGCGGCGCTCAGACCTCGGCCGGCGGCGCGTCCGCGCAGAGCCCCGAGATCGAGTGCCCGGAGCCGGTCGGCACGATCCCTCGGGAGAGCTGCGCCGAGATCGCCGACGACTTCGGCTCCTTCGACGTGTCGAGCTCCCTCAAGATCGCCGGCGCGAGCCGCGGCGCCGAGCAACGCATCGAGGCGATCCGCGCCGCCGCCGATCTCGCCGCCAAGCTGAAGGGAGAGCGCGTCACGCTCTGCGAGTCCTACAACACGTGCAAGACGAAGCCCGCCGAGCACGCCGCCGAGGATCAGCGCCTCGCGGGCCTCATGAAGGAGCTCATCGATCTCTGGGACGCGCGCAAGTTCGTCGAGGCGCAAGACGTCGCTCGCTTCCGTGAAGGCGTCGCCAAGATCGCCGCCAAGCTCGACGGGGCGAACGCGGCCCCGGGCGCGGACGGCGCGGCCCCGGCGCCGAGCAGGCCCACGAAGAAGAGCAAACGCGGCGAGGCGCTCGCGCGGATCGAAGGCGCGGGCGTCACCGTCACCACGTCCGACGGCAACGTCACCATCAAGTCGACGGCCGCAGGCACGCACGACGCGCTCCGTGTGCCCGCCGAGGAGCTCCGCTCCCTGGGGGGCCGCACGCGCGTGCGTGTCCTCGGCTCGTACACGCCGTCGCCGTCGCCGCTCATCGCCGCCGGCGACGAGCTCACCATTCGTTTCAAGTACCGCGCCGCGCAGGCGGGCGAGCTCCAGGTCGCGCTCCGCTCGATCGAGGACCCGGAGGCCGTCGAGAGCACGGTCGTGTTCCGCGTCGCCGCGGGCGCCGGCACGCAGACGACGACGCTCACGGCCACGCCTGGATCGAGCGGGTTTTACGTGGGGATCGGCGCGCGTGGCGCAGGCACGGTCGAGTTCGACGACGTGGAGGTCGTGCAGAACAACGCCGTGATCCTCGCGGCGCGCGCCGAGGCGGCGAGCGAGCCGCACCTCGCGTCGACCTGCAGCACGAGCAAGACGAAGGCGCTCGCGGGCAAGGCCTCGTTCCGCTGCGAGTCGGGCGAGGGCGACAAACTCGTCCTCGGAAAACCCGCGAGCCACCTCTACCTCGCGCTCCGCGCCGCCGCGGGCGAACGATCGAGGATCCGCACGCTCTCGCTCGAAGGTGGCCGCAGCCTGGATGTGACGGGGAAGGAAGACGTCGAGCTCGTGATCGGCCTCGAAGGGCCGGGCTCGGCGACGATCCGCTTCATCGAGGTCCTGCCGGTCGGCTCGGACTAACGCTCGTTCGCGGCGGGCAGCTCGCGCGGAGGCAACGTCTTCGCGCGACCACGCGTCTGCGAGGCCGCGGGCGCCGCGTCCTTCTGCAGGAACGGGAGCACGCTCGTCGGATCCGCCTCGGGCACGATCCACGGCAGGGCCCGGAGCTCCAGGTCATCGGCCGGCAACCATCGCAGGCTGCGCGTGATCAAGACGACGCGCTGGTTGCGCGCGCAGAGCTCCTTGGCGAGCCTCGCCGCGCCCCGCGGCGCCGGCGGCAAATCCAGACAAACCAGGCAGAGATCGAAGGGACCTCCCCTCGCCCAGGAGCGCGCCGCCTCCACGGAGTACGCCTCGACCAGCTCGACATCCTCGATCAGCGGCTCGAGCCCCTGGACGAGCGCATCACACGTCGAGAGGCGCGAATCCCTGGCCACCAGGATCCGGCGGCCTCGCGCCTCGACGTCCGTTCGTGTTTCGATCATCGCCGCTCGGAACCCCCCACGCGCCCCCATATTCCCTTCCCTCCCGACAAGCGACAGAAGCCAGGGCGAGGTTAACCCCCTTGAGCCTGATCACTCCACGCTTTATAAGCGGCGCGGTCGAATCACCGGCGAAGCCGAGGCCCCGATCGTCCGGGGCGGCTCGCCCATGCGGGAGATCCATGAGCCAGTTCAGCGTGCAGAGCCGATGCGAGTGCCAGGCGATCCTGACTGCCACGCTCGACGAGAAGCATCACGTCGTCTCGGGGACGGCGTCGCGGGGGCGGACGCGTGAGGTCGCGCCCGCGCACAGCATCGGGGCCTCGGACGAGCGCTTCGACATCGGGTGGGCCTGCCCCTTCTGCGGCCGCAACACCCTGCGCACCATCCACGTAGGCGCCCTGCGCCCCGTCCGCGCCGCGTCCTAACGCGCCGCCAGCTCCGCTTCGAGCAGCCGCGCCGTCACCGCCGCGCGTCGCCCCTCCCCGGCTCGTTGCCGCAGCCAGCGCGCGTGTGTCAACGCCATCACCGCCTCGTCGTGGCGACCGTCCTCCGACAAGAGCGCCCCGAGCAACGTGAACGTCCGCGCGCGCCACTCATCCTGCGAGCAAGCCTGCCGCAGCAGCACGATCGCGCCCCGCGTATCCCCTCGCCGACGCAGCTTTCGCGCCCGGTAGATCAACCCCTCGACCTGATCGAGCTCCCCGTCCGGCCGATGAACCGTCCGCACTTCCCGCACGCCAGCATTGGCGCGCACACTCCGCCCACCCTTCCGGCTCATGCCGGGCGCTCAGCAGGGCCCGTTCCAGCCGGCGGGCGCTGTTCAGGACGATTTCATCGTCCGGAACACGTAGTCCCAGAGCGGCGACGAGACGCCCCAGCGCGCGTGCTGGCCCGTATGGTGGTGGATCATGTGGTGGCGCTTGATCCACTTGCCCCAGCGCGAGCTCATCCGGAAGTGGTGAATCGCGTAGTGCGTGCCATCGTAGACGAGATAGCCGAACCCGAAGCCCGCAAAGAGCGGATCCACCAGCACGGGGCCCACGATCGCGCGGAAGAGCAGATAAAACGTGATCCCCAAGGGGATACTCGCGCCGAGCGGGAACACCAGGCGATCGGCATCCTGGGGGAAGTCGTGGTGGACGCCGTGCAGGACGAAATGCACCCGGCGCTGCCAGAGCCGCGGCCCCACATAGTGGAAGACCCAGCGGTGCAGCACGTACTCGGCCAGCGTCCACGCGAAGAGGCCGAGGAACCCAAGCCCGAGGCCAGCCCCGAGCCCCACGCCGTTCTCGTACCCGCGGAACGCGAGGTAGCTGTAGACCGGTATCCAGAACACGAACGGCGTCGCCGGATGGATGCGGGAAAACCGCTCGATGAGCGGAGTTTCGAACATCCGGCAAGTCGCCGGCTTCGACGATTCGACGCGACCCGGAGCCGTGGCAGAAGCCATCGCCCCGACACCTAACGCATTCCGAGGAAATCCGCCAGCAGTCGAAAGGAGCCTCGCGCTGGGGCAAAGCCCCAGCGCAGCGCCTCCCAGAAAAAAAACCGCTCAGAAACAAACCTCGTAGAGCGCGCGGAGGTCATCCCGGGTGCAGAGGCGTGGGTTCGACGCGTGGCAGGCGTCCTGGAAGGCGAGATCGGCGAGCCTCTCGAGGTTCGAGCGCGGCACACCTGCCTGCGTGAGGGTTGGCGGCAAGCCGATCCGATCGCGCAGCCGGCGCAGGGCCTCGACGCAGCCGGAGGGGCTTGGATTGCCGCCGAGCAGGACCGAGATTTCGGCGAGGCGCGCGCCGACGACCTCTCCGTTGAACGCGCAGACTGCGGGCAGGCAGATCGCGTTTGCGAGGCCGTGGTGCGTCCCGTGCTCGCTCGACAAGGGGTGCGCCAGCGAGTGGCACGCGCCGAGCCCCTTCTGGAACGCGACCGCGCCCATCATCGCTGCCTTCATCATGCCGCCGCGCGCCTCGAGGTCGTCGCCGTTCTTCACGGCCCGCTCGAGGCAGCGCCCGACGTGACGGATCCCTTCGAGCGCGATGCCGTCTGCCATCGGGTGATCCCCCTTCGCCACGTACGCCTCCAGGCAATGCGTGAGCGCGTCCATCCCCGTCGCGGCCGTGAGGAACGCTGGCATCGAGCGCGTGAGCTCGGGATCGAGGAGCGCCACGTTCGCGAGCAGGTGCGGCGAGAAGATCACGGTCTTTCGATGCGTGGCGTCGAGCGTCACCACGCCTGATCGACCCACCTCGCTCCCCGTCCCCGCGGTCGTGGGCAGCGCGAGCATCGGCGGCACGTTCGCTGTGATGTGCCGATCGCCGCCGATCGCGTCGTCGTACTCGGCGAGCGGGCGGTTGTGGTGGACGCCGAGGCGCACGAGCTTGCCCACGTCGAGCGGCGATCCACCTCCGACCGCGACCACGAGATCGGCGCCGCATTCACGGAACACGCGCACGCCGTCGTGTACGTTTGCCTCGACGGGGTTGCCGAGCACGCCGTCGAAGACCGTCCACGTGATCCCTGCCTCGCGCAGCGACGCCTCGATCGGCGCGAGCAGCCCCGCACCGACGACCCCCTTGTCCGTCACGACGAGCGCGTGCTTGCACCCGAGCTGCGTGGCCTCGGCGCCCGCCTGCTTCGTGGCCCCTGCCCCGAACACGATACGCGTCGGAAAGCTCCACGTCGAAAGTTGTCCCATGCGTCTCCCCCGCCTTCGTCCTTCAGATGGCCTCGAAATATCGCGCGAGCTCCCAGTCCGTCACCGCGCGCTCGTACTGGCGTACCTCCCACTGACGGGTGCGCACGTAGTGATCGACGAACGCCTCGCCGAGGATCTTCCGCATGCGCCCGCTCTCCGCGAGCAACGCCGTGGCCTCGGCCAGCGTACGCGGCAGCCGCTCGCGCCCTTCACCACCCTCGCCCGCGTCGCCCGTGATCGGCGCGCCCGGCTCGATCGTGTTCTCCATGCCGTAGAGCCCTGCGCCGAGCGTCGCCGCCATCGCGATGTGCGGGTTGATGTCCGCCGCCGCCTGCCGCACCTCGACCCGCGCGGCCTTCGTCCCGGCGCCCACGACCCGGAGCGCCGTCGTGCGGTTCTCGAAGCCCCACGTCGCCGTGAGCGGCGCCCACACGCCGGGCACGTACCGCTTGTACGCGTTGATCGTCGGCGACACGAGCGCCGTCAGCTCCCGCATGCACGCGAGCTGCCCGCCGATGTAGTGGCGCAGGTGCTTCGAGATCCCGCCCTCCGATGCGGGCCCCGAGAACACGTTCTCGCCGTCCTTCCACAGGCTCTGGTGCAGGTGCCCGGACGAGCCCGGCAGGCTCGCGTTCCACTTCGCCATGAAGGTCACGCTGAGCCCGTGCTCGTGGGCGATCTGCTTCATCGCGACCTTGAAGAGCGCCGCCTTGTCGGCCGCGCGCAAGGCGTCGTCGTACCGGATCGCCGCCTCGTACACGCCCGGCCCCGTCTCCGTGTGTAGCCCCTCGAGCTCGATGTCGAAGGCGCGCATCCCCTCGAAGATCGCGGTCATCAGGTCCTTGTTCTGGCCCTCGCGCACCCACGAGTAGCCGAACATCCCCGGCGAGAGCGGCTCGAGCTTCTGGAAGCGTTTTTCGTGGAGCGACGCCGGCGACTCCTTGAACAGGAAGAACTCGTACTCGCAGGCGAGCTTCGGGTGGTAGCCGAGCGACTCCGCGTGCGTGATCACGCGCTTCAGCGCCCCGCGCGGGCACGCCGGGTGCGGGCCGCCGCCCTCGTCGCGGAAGTCCGCGAGCATCGCCACCGTGTCCGGCTCCCACGGCATGATCCGCCGCGTCGATGGATCGAGCACGGCGTGCGCGTCGGGATAGCCCGTGTGCCAGCCGGTCACGCGCGTGTTGTCGTAGAGGACGTCGCCGATGTCCCAGCCGAAGATGACGTCGCAGAACCCGAAGCCGCTCGACAGCGCCGAGCGCAGCTTCTCCAGCGACACGTACTTGCCTCGAAGCACGCCATCGACGTCGAACCCGCCGATCTTCGCCCTTCGAACGCCTCGCCCTTCGAGCTCGCCGAGGAGCTCGTCACAGGATCCCCCACCCATGCGGCGAGTCGTACCACACAGCTCCGCAAGAGGCGCGCGGAGGCCCCGGCGCTCGTTACTCGATCCGCTCGGGAGGTTCGTCCGCGACGTGCTCGAGGTCGCTCTTGATGTTCGTCCCGCCGAGATCGACGAGGATCGCGCCCGCGCCGCGGCGCTTCGCGGCGTCGAGGGCGGCCGTCGCGCGGCCGAGCACGTCCGCGCTGCCATCGGCCGACGGCGGCCTCCACACGGCGACGCCGACGCTCAAGGTGATCACGAAGCCCGCGTCCTTCGCCGCCGCGACCATCTGCGCCGCCGCGCGTGACAGCACGCTCTCCACGGCGCCGTGATCCACGCAGGGCAAGAGCACCACGAACTCGTCGTCCCCCCACCGCGCGACCACGTCGTACTGCCTTCGTGACGCGCGCAGCGCCGCGCCGAGCAGCCGGAGCAGCGCGTCTCCCTCGTCCCGCCCGCGCGCCTCGTTCACCGCCCGCATGCCGTCGACGTCCACGCGCGCCACGGCGTACGAGTCCCACACGCGTTGCGCGCGCCGATGCTCGCGCTCGCACTCCTCCTCGAAGCGACGCCGGTTCGCGAGCCCCGTCAGCGTGTCGACCCGCGACACCTCGTCGAGCTTGTGCGCCATCGCCGCGGACGCGCTCTGATCACGCACCACGTCGATCCGCCCCACCACCACGCCGTCCTTCACGACGGGCGCGCTCGTCCACACGAACGAGCGCGACGGCGGCCCCGCGACCTCCAGCGGATCGATCTCCACGCGCTCGGCCGCGCGCGTGGAGACATCGAGCGCCGCGAGTTGCCCTGCGATCTCCGGCGCGCCCTCGCCGACCCGCCCGAGCAAGCTCGCGCGCCCCTGCCCCACGCACGAGCTCGGGTCGAGCCCGAGCAGCGCCGCCACGCGTCGCCCCGCGGCGCGGCAGACGAGCCCTTCATCGAAGACGAGCGCCGCCTCGTCGAGGACGTCGAGCAGCGTTTCGAGCGCGAGGTCCGAGGTGTAGGTCGGTCGCAACGACATCGCGTTCGAAGGGTACCACCCGGGGCTCGATCCGAGCCAATTTCGAGGCTCCTCGATCAGGGCGCGACGGAGAGCGTGTGGCGCGACAGGGACCGGAGCAGGTCCGCCTCGCGCCCCTTGGGCCAGCGGCGGTGGAGGGCCGTCCCGACGATCTTCGTGCATTTCTTGTCGATCGCGCACGAGGGCTCCTCGGCGTTCGCGGCGCCGAGCCGGAGGCCCGTGGTCTCGGCCGCGAGCGCGTCGCGCGAGCGCAGCCAGCGCTCGACCGAGGCGCAAGGCGAGATCTGATCGCAGGCCCGGTACATCACGAACGCGGGCGGCGGCGGACCTGGGCAGGACCACGCGGCGCGTGGCGCGTCGCTGCCGTACGTGGCGAACGCGGCGACGCGATCGGCGCGCATCATCGCGTAGGTCGCGGCCATGTGCCCGCCGTGCCCGGCGCCGACGGCGTAGATCCGGCGTCGATCGACGTGTCCGCGCGTCGTGAGCACGGAGATGAAGTGGTCGGTCGTGGCGACGTCGACGTTGTCCTCGCCGGTGTAGTCGATGTCGAACATGGCGCCCTCGCGGTTGCCGTGCAGGGCGCGGCCTTGCGGGGAGAGGACGATGAACCCTGCGTGCGCGGGGTCGCCTGTGAGGTCGAAGCGAGCGCCGAGCTTGCGCAGGGAGGTCTCCTTGTCGACGCTGCGCGGGTTGTCGCCGGCGTCGTGGAAGAAGACGAGCAGCGGCAAGGGAGCACGTGTCTCGATGCCCTTGGGCGTGATGACGCAGGCGTAACGCGGCGCGCCTGCGGCGTCCTTCCACTCGAGGACCTCGGCGCCGGGGCAAGGTGGCCGTCCGAGGGTGCGCTTGATGTCCTTGTCCGGCAGCCCGTCGACCGCGACGCAGCTCCCTTCGGTCGGGGGACGCGTGACCGGCTTGGCGACGGCCGACGCCGGCAGGGCGGGCGTGGCTCCGCCGTCCTTCCGGCCTGCGTCCTTCCGGCCTGCGTCGCTCGCCGCGGCGTCGGCGGCTGCGGCGTCTCGATCGAAGACGCCGCGCAGATCCCCGCCGTCGACATCGGAGGAAGGCAGGTCGCAGCCCGCGCCGAGCAAGGTTGCGAGGGCGAGCGGCGCGGCGAGGGCGAGCGCGCAGGCGAGGATCCGGAGCCGCACGGGCGACACTCTAGCCAAGAAGGCGGGGCCGCGAAGGCGGAACGCGCCCGGAAGCGGAGCCATCGAGGTTGCGACGTGTGGGAATCGTCCCGGATCCGGCTGGTAGTGGCCGGTTTTGATTGAAAGTGGCCGGGTTCGGCCACAACGCGATCGCGATGCCGTACGGTGAGTGGGCCTGAAAAGGCGCCGCCTCGGAGGACTCCTACATCCCCCGAGGCGGCTCGACCGCAACCTCTCACCGGAGGTCACGATCGTGACGCTCACCCTAGTTCGTCCCTCGCGCGAGGGGCAAGACGGCGGACGTCCGTCCCGTCGTCGCCCGAAGAAGAACCCCAAGCTTTCCCTGTCTTCCGCCGAACGCGCCCGCCTCCGCGCGGCGATCCGGAATCTCCGGCGCGCGTTCGGTTCGTACCCGTGCTTCGCCGCCGCGACGGGCCTCTCGCTCTCCACGGTCGAGAAGGCCGGGAGCACCGGGCGCGTCTCGCTCGGCTTCGTGCTCGCCGTCGCCCGATCGGTGGGCTCGACGGTCGAACGACTGATCGGCCCGCCCGTCGTCGCCGACGCGTGTCCCCTCTGCGGGAAGGGGGCGGCGCGATGACGACCTCGAAGTACCGCGTCCGTCCCCTCCGCGGCTCGGACCTGATCGAGATCCAGCGCTCGAACCTCCGCGCCCTCCTGCGCCACCTTCACCGCGAGCACGGGACGTGGACGAAGGTCGCTCACCTCGTGAGCTTCCGCCGGTCGTTCGTGCTTGCGTTCTGCGACGGGATCGAGCCCGGCAACATCGCTCTCGCCCGGAGCATCGCCCGCGCGGTCGGTCTGTCGCTCGAAGACGCGCTCGTCGGGAAGGCTCCCCCGCGGAAGGCGCCCGCGCTCGTCCTCGTGTCCTCCCCTCGTCGGAAGGGAGGCGCGTCATGAGCGAGCAAGATCGGGAGCCGATGAGCGTCCCCGCGACGCTCACGGAGGAGCAGAACGAACGCGTCCGCGCGAGGCTCGAACGCTTCGCCCGCGGAACGAGCGTCCGCATCGCCGCGCGCTCGCTCGGCTACTCGCGCCGGTACATGCGCGCGGTCGTCGCGGGCGAGATCCGCGCGTCGGTTCACTTCGCCGCGCAGGTGGCGCGCGTGACGCGGATCGATCTGGCGGTCCTTCTCGGGCTCGTTTGCGGAGGTGGGCCGTGATCCGGTACCGCCACGATCCCGAGCGCCCCGGCGAGCCCGTCGTCGAAGCGACGCCGCGCGATCTCGACGCCTACCGCGGCTTCGCCCGCTCCTACCTCCGCGCGAAGTGGCCCGTGCTCGGCGAGGCGGACGCCGACGAGGTGACGCAGGACGCGCTCTACGTTCTCTGGCAGATGGTCGATGAGGGGCGCGTGCGCGGCGCGTACACCGACCCGCCCGACGTCGTGATCCGTTCGCTCCTCGTCAACATCGCGTGGCGCGTCGCGGGCAACCAGGCCGCCCGGCTGCGCCGCAAGGACGCCCGGCACGTCCCGATCGGCGAGGAGCACGAGCGCGACCTTTCCGATCCCGCGGCGCGTCCGGAGGACATCGCGGAGGCGCGGCGCGTGCTCCGTCACCTCGCACGGTCGAAGGCACGGCCGATGCGCGTCCTTCTGCTCGTCGTGCAGGGCGAGAGCGCGGAGGACATCGCCGCGCGGCTCGGAATCGAACTGCACACGGTCTACAACGCGACCATGACCGCCCGACGGCAGCTCGCCGCGAGGTACGGTCGGCCCCGCTGGTCGCGGAAGCAGAAGCGCTGAAAAGGCGTCGGGCGCCCAGGCCGAAGCCCAGACGCCCGACGCTCCCCCTCTACCCGCCCGCTACCGGTTGCCGCGGGCTTTCTTCGGCGTCCTCACCTTCGCCGGAGGACGCGGCGGTCGGGGCGCTTCGACGAACATCTCCATCCCAGGAAGCACAAGTTGCTCGGACGGAGCCGGTTCGATGCGCTTTTTACGCCTCGAACCTCTCGGAATCGGGAATGGATGCCCGGGCCGGGCGTAGACTCGCTTCCCGGTGCGGTGGTGGATGTACGACGTGCGGAAGTTGATGTTCTTGGGGTTGGTACTCTGCTTAGCCACCTACTGCGTTGTCCGGACCTTCCCAGACGCGCCGCAGCCGTTGGACAAAACGACCCCTTGACGAAGTTAGCCTTCGTGCTACCTGCCTACCATCCGGGTCCAATCGGGTGATAGGCGAGTTGTGGGGATGTTTACGTCTCTGCTGCTCGCCTTTCTTTTTGGTTCCGGCCTCCGTGGGTCGTTCGCCGCGTCGCCGGTCAACAACTTTTAAGTTGCGACTAATCTCAAGTTGAGACAATCTGCCAAAGTCTAGAGAACATCCCTGGACGAAGGCGACCGTCTGTACGGCAAGCGACCACGACCACGGCTTAGTCCATGGTTCGAGGGCTGTCCAGTGTGTTCGTGCTGTGGCCTGGTCTTCGAATTCACACTCATGTAAGGAGTGTTCGAATTCGAACCAACTTTCGAGAGCGCTACTCGTCGTCCGGCTCGTCGTCGAAGAACGACAGTTGCCGCTCCCGCGCACGCCACGCGAGGAGATCCATCTGCTCCCAGTGCGCCTCGTGATCGTCCACGTGCGGCGTCGCGTAGCGGACCGGAGCGGGAGGCCGGGGAGGCTGGGGAGGCTTCGGCGCCTCGTTCGCCTTGCCCTTCCCGCCGTCGACGACGCGGAGGAAGCCGCGCCCGCCGGGGAGCTCTCGCGCCGTCCCTTCGGGCGTCCGCGGGCGTAGCTCCCGCTTCGTGGGCGCCTCGCACGGCGTCTCGTCGAGCAACGCCGCCATGAACTCCTCCAGCGACCAGACGTGATCCGTGACTCCGGCGGCCATGGCGGGCGTCACGCGGAGGGTCTTCACGATCGTTCCTAGGTTATACCAGGCGTAGTTCAGGGCGACCGCGGCGCGGTGATTGGCGAGCTTCTTCGAGAACGCCAAGCAGAGGCGACGCATGCGGCCGATGTGGTGGCGCATCGTGGCGTTGTTGCGCTCGACGTAGGCCGTGCTCGCCGCGTCCAGGTTCGGCGCCCCGTAGACGACCTTCTTCGTGATGAAGGGATCGCGGGGCGGCTCGTACCGATGATCCGGCCCTCCCTCGCGCCGTCCGCGCTTCGTGTAGTTCTTGACGGTCTGCGCATAGTCGATGCTCGGACCGAAGGACGCGCCGATCGCGCTGATATACGGGGCGAAGCCGTCCGAGGTCATGGCGGGCATGACGACGAGCCGGGCGCGGACGTCGTTCATGAAGATGTCCGTCGACGCCTGGTCGCGCTTCCCCACGTGCCACGCGATGACGAAGCGGCTCGACGCGTCGAGCGCCACGAAGGTGTACGCCTCGCCGACGTCCGATGAATCGTCGATGGTTACGCGGGCTTGCTTCTTCTTCACGAACGACCACTGCTCGTCGACGGTCACGAGCGAGCACGCGAGATCGCGGGCGACGCGGTTGTGCAGCCGGATCGCGCCCTCGCCGAACATGAGCGAGAGGCGCCCGACGGTCTCGCGGTTGACGCCCGTCATGCGCTCGACCGCGCGCTCGCTGTTGCCCTCTACCAGGGCGGCAAGCACGCGCAGACGCTTCTCCGGATCCAGGACGTTCGCCATGGTCCCCTCGCCAGCGCTCCGGCGTCGCGCGTCTCTCGCGGCGACTCATCGGAGCGGTTCAAGTGATGAAGGGACAATAGCACGGATCGCCCGCGTTTTGCGGTGTTTCGCGCTCGGCTAGGACAGTGAATGTCTCATCTTGAGAGGTTCGTCCGGGTACGCGTCGACGCGGAATCGAGCCGAAGCGAAGGTCAAGCGCGACGTGCGAGGATCGGACGCGAACGGTCCGCGGCGGGCGTTCGGGAGTAGAGCGGGCGTGTGCCGGGCGCCGGTTCAAACCCGGCCACTTTTCAGGACTGGCCGGATCCAGCCACTACCATCCGGCTCTGGGAGCGTTGCGACGTGTGGGAATCGTCTGGGATCCGGATCTGGAGGTCGTTGCGACGCGGGGGAACCGTCCCGGATCCGGCTCTGGGAGCGTTGCGACGTGTGGGAATCGTCCCGGATCCGGATCTGGGAGCGTTGCGACGCGTGGGAACCGTCCGGGATCCGGATCTGGGGGTCGTTGCGACGTGTGGGAATCGCCCCGGAACCGGATCCGGGAGCGTTGCGACGCGTGGGAATCGCTCTGGAACCGGCTCTGGGAGCGTTGCGACGGAGGGGAACGTCGATTGTGCGGACTGGCCTACAGGCTCAGGCGGGGGGAAGGCCTTCGAGCCACGTGATCGCCTCGTTCCAGGAGAGGACACGCTTGGCTTCACGGAGCGCGCGCCACTCTTCGCCGTCGTCGTGCGTGACGATCCGCGCGGTGGGGTCGCTCTCCACGAGGAGGGAGACGAGCCAGTCCGTGGTCATGGGCATGTCGCCGGGAGGGACCTCGAAGCCCTTGCGGAGCTCACCGCCGAGCGATTTTTGCTTGGCGCCTTCCCACGCTTCAGCGGTCGGATACCGATCGTAGAGCGTGTCTGCCCAGGCCGCGGCGAGCGACTGAGCGAGTTCGAGCTTGGAGACCTCAATACCCAGCTGTTTCACGACGAGGTCGTCGAACACTTGCGACGAGAAGGCATCACCCTTCTCCACGCGCATCTGGCGCCGCCGCTCGAGATAGACCTGCGGGTGGATGACGACCGTAACCCCCTTCTCTCGCGCGAGCGGCTGGAGCTTCCGGAGCCTCGGCGCGCTCCGCGCGCAGTTCGTATCGAGCCATAGACGGAACATGGACTAGTCCTCTGCGTCGTCGCCAGGCAGGCCGAGGGCGTCGTCGATCTCCTCGGTCTTCCAGGCTTCCCAGCGTCCCCCAGGTGTGGATCGTGCGAACCAGAGGTAACCACCGGCTTGTAGCCCGAGGTTGTCGAGCATGACCTTCGGCAGCTTCGTGTACCCGTCGGGTGTCACCCACTGATCCTCGGCGCCGCTCTTACGAGCACGTTGTCGAAGCGCGTCGTGCGCGTCGGAGGGCTGCCGTACGACGGACGTCACGCCCTCGGGGGATCGGCTGAAGCGGATGACCTCGGGGCCATCGAAGATAGGGACGTGGCTCTCCAGGATGATTTGGTCGACGAGGCCGCTTCGCACTTGCTCGCGCAGCACGTCGCGAAGGAGCTCCTGGTAGTCCGGGTGCAGGCTGATCTCTGGCTCCTCGATCGCCACGATGGCCGCGCGCGACGTGAGCACGGCGGCGCAGAGGGCGACGACTTGCTGTTCGCCCGAGCTGAGCTCCGAGACGCGGAGGATCTGCTTGCCGCGGATCTCGAAGCGGAGATCGGCGCTGCCGTCGGGGAGGCGCAGGATGTTGACCTCGCGACCCGCGAGCGTCTTGAAGCGCGAGACGAGCTGCGTAAAGGCGCGCCAGCGCTCGGTGTCGAGGGGTTCGAGAGAGGTCGCGAGATCGAGGAGGCGTGTGGCTAGTTCGCGAGACAGAGGGCTATCGGGGGCGCTCGTCTTCTGGGGACCAAGCTGCTGATTGAGGCTGCTGTAAAAGCGCGACTCCCGGCGACGCGCATCCAGTCGAAGGAGTGGTTGGCTGCCGGCTCCCAGGGGTGACTCCAGTTTCGTGCGGAGCGGCGCGAGATATGGGTCTCGTAGAAGACCGACACTCAAGTTGCCGCCTAGGTGGGCGACGCCGTCCACGATGAGGTTGCAATCGCTACCCGCCTGGATGAGGTCCACCGCGAGCGTCTGATCATTCCCCTCGAAGTGAACTTCGATCCGCATGGGCTCGCGGATCCCGGGCGGCCAATCCCGATGGGAGAGGAACAAGATTGACGTCGCTTCCGCGCTGTCCCAGCCGAGCGTGAGCGTCTCAGACTTCAGGTTGGCACGCCTGCGAAGCCACAGGAGCGCCCCCCTGAAGAACAACTCCAGCGCCGCCAGCGCGTTCGACTTCCCGCTCCCGTTCCCCCCGTGGAACACCGCGACCTCGTCCGCGACGCCTTCCGACGACGCGAGCGGGATCTCGGTCGGGCCGTGGAACGTGCGGAAGTTCTGAACGACCAGCCGGGAGATGCGGAGCGACGGCGTGGCGCGGGAGGTCATGCGCGAAGATGAGCAACGGCCGGAAACCGGGTCAAGGTGGTAACCTCCTCCCGCCCCCCGCCCCGAAAATCGCCCGCCCCCCTCCTTGAAAGCCCAGCCTGGCTGGCTAGGTTCCCCCCACTCCCATGGACCTCTTCGACGGCATCCTCGGCGCTCTTCTCCTCGCTCTCGTGACTTTCCAGGCCTGGCTCACCGTCCGCGTCTGGAAGAGCCGCCTCTTCGAGCGCAAGCAGAAGATCCTCCAGTCGCAGCTCATCTGGCTCTTGCCCATCCTCGGCGCCGGGCTCGTCTTCACGATCCTCATCGAAGAGGAGCGCTCCAACAAGACGCCTCCCTCCCAGCTCTCCTAGTCCTTCGTCCTGAGCTGGAAAGCCCGGCGACCAGCCTCCTTTCCTCGCGATTTCCCCTCTCCGTCCCGATCCCCCGCGCCGCATGTTGAGTGCGGGCCACCTTCGGAGATAAGGTGGCGCCGATGTCCATCACGCCCGGTACACTCCGAGCCGAGATGGAGGCGCGTCGAGCCTCCGGACGGACCTTCGATCTGAAAGAGTCGCTCTCCGTCCTCGTGCCGCTCTGCACCGAGATCGGGGAGCTGCATCGCGAGGGCAAAGCCCTCTTCGTCCACCCCTCCGCCATCCTCTACACGGGCACCGCCGTCAGCCTGCTCGAGGACAAGGCCGAGGCGCTCCCCGAGCTCCCCGCCGATCGCGCTTGCATCGCGCCCGAGTGTCGCAAAGGCACGCCCGGCGACGCACGCGCGAGCGTCTTCAGCATCGGCGCCATCCTCTACGAGATGCTCACGAGCGGCAGCGTCGGTCCGGGCATGAAGCGGCCCACGGACGTCGTGCCCGACCTGCCCGCCTCGCTCGAGATGATCCTCGGCAAGGCCCTCGTCGCCGACGCCAAGCACCGCCCCGCCGACCTCGGCGCCCTCGCGCAGGCCCTCCACAACGTCGCCCCCGGCGCCTCCGTCGCGCCGCCGCCCACGGACGCGGGCCTCGACGACGGCGTCGAGATCGACGTCGCCATGTCCCTCATCCCGCCCGCCGCGGCCGGCGGAGGTGTCGCCATCCCCGCCGCGCCCAAGGCGCCGAACATCGGCGGCGCGCCCGTCTCGCAGGCGCGGCCCGCGGCGCCCGTGCACGATGGCCCCTTCCCCATCGCCGTCGTCCAGGCGCCCCAGGTCCGCAACGCCAACGATCCCACCCAGCGCCTCGCCGACCTCAAGGCCGCGCTCGAGTCCGATCCCCGCCCGCGTTACGTCGTCATCAAGGACGGCATGGATCACGGCCCGTTCAGCGCGGTCGAGGTCCTGCAGCAGATCGCCACGGGCAACTTCACCGGGGACAACCCCCTGCGCGACTCCATCCTCAACGAGGAGCGGTTCATCAAGGACTGGGAGCAGTTCGCCCCGTACGCCGAGCAGGCGAAGCTGAACCGCGACATCAAGCAGGAGAAGAAGAACCTCGAGGCCGTCGTCGTCGCCGAGCGCAAGGGCACGCAGTACAAGGCGCTCATCGGCCTCGCCGTCATCGGCGTCCTCGGCGCGGGCTTCGCCGGCTGGTTGCTCAGCAAGCGCGGCAGCAAGGACGACAGCAAAGAGGTCCAGGGCGACAGCGTCGTCGCGGTCGAGGTCGACGCCGGGCTCGGCAAGGGCAAGTCGGGCCCCGCAGGCGGCGGCGGCGTGGTCGGTGGCGGCGGCGGCAAGTACCCCACGCTCGGCGGCGGCATGAGCTGCGAGGGCGCGCAGGCCAGGTACGTCGAGGACTACAGCAAGGACGCGCCGCCCGATCTCACCGCCGGCGCGTACGGCAACGTGCTCAACCGTGGCACCTACCTCAACGCGTGCAGCGTGCCGCCGTCGGTCTCGGTCAACGTCTGCGCGGCCGTGCAGAATGGCCGCGCGGTCGGCGTGACCGTCACGACGAACCCCTCGAACCCGGGGCTCAACTCCTGCATCGCCGGCCAGGTGCGCGGCTTGTCCTTCCCGTCGCACCCGCGCCTCGACGTCTCCCGCACGTCGTTCGCGGCCCAGTGAAGGCGGCGCGGCTCGGGGCTCGTCACCACGTCCCATGACCGAGCCGCTCATCCAGATCGAGGACCTCACGAAGAGCTTTGGCGCGCGCACCGTGCTGCGTGGCGTGAACCTCTGCATCCCGCGTGGCTGCCTGTACGGCCTCATCGGGCCGGGCGCGTCGGGCAAGAGCGTGTTGCTCAAGCTCATCACCGGGCTCTATCGGCCCGACGCGGGGCGCATCCTCGTCGAGGGGCAGGACGTGCACAAGATGAGCGATCTCGAGCTGCAGCAGTTCCGCTTGCGGTTCGGCATGTTGTTCCAGAACAACGCGCTCTTCGACTACATGACCGTCGGCGAGAACATCGCCTTCCCGCTGCGCCGGCTCTTCAACTACGCCGAGGAAGAGATCGCCGAGCGGGTCTCCGAGCGTCTTCGTGTCGTGTCGCTGCCCGGCTTCGAGGACCGCTTGCCAGCAGGGCTCTCGGGCGGGCAGAAGAAGCGCGTCGGCGTGGCACGAGCGACGATCACGAAGGCGGAGATCGTGCTGTACGACGAGCCCGCGGCCGGCCTCGATCCCGTGACGTCGCAGCGCATCTTCGAGCTGCTCCGCGACGAGCAACGCGCCGCGGGGGCGACGGTGGTGATGGTGTCGAGCGACCTCGACCGGCTGCTCACCGTGACCGATCGTGTCGGCATGCTCTACCGCGGCCGGCTCGTCTTCGATGGCACCACGGAGGAGGCGAAGACGAGCGAAGATCCCTACGTCCGGCAGTTCGTCCACGGGCTGACGGAAGGCCCGCTGTAGCTCACACGAAGTGAAACCACTGCGTGGGGTTGTCCCGCAGGAACGCGCCGAGATCGTCCATCAGGCGCTGCGCGGCCGCGTCGAGGTCGCTCGCGCTCGGGCGGCGGGGCACGCGGATCGGCGGCAGGATCTTGGCTTCGTAGTGCATGAAGCCGACGCGACGCGTGAAGACCGGCAGGATCGGCGCCCCGCTCAGCGCCGCGAGCATCAGCGGGCCCTCGGGGACCTGGAACGGCGCGCCGCAGAGCGCGACCGAGCGCGCGCGCATCCCGGGGGGCACGCGGTCGATCTGCATCGCCACGATCTCGTCTTGCTTGAGGTGCCGGAGGAGCGGCAGCGCGTCGAAGGCCGTCTCGCCGATGTGCACGATCTTGACGCCCGAGCGCTCGCGCAGCTCGTCCTGCATCGCGCGGGCCTGCGCGTCGCGCTCGCGCGCCATCACCACGACCACGTTCTTCGCGCGGACCCTGCGCAGCGCCGGGCCGAAGACCTCCCAGCCGCCGAGGTGCGCCGTGGCCACGAGGATGCCCTTCCCTTCGGCCGCGCACGCCTCGTAGTTCGCGCCGCCGGTCGTGTTCGAGACGAGCCCGACCTCGCGGCCGCGGGGCGTGCCGAGCAGCATCGCCTCGGTCAGGCAGCTCCCGTAGTTCGCGAAGACGGCCCCGAGGTCCCGGAGCTCCACGAGCGCGGGGCGCGGGCCGAGGACGCGGCGGAGGTTGCGGCGGACGCTCTCGCGTTTGTCGCGCAGGGCGGCGCCGAAGGCGGGGCCGAAGACGAGCGGGCCGTACCGGAGCAGCGCCTCGGGGCCGTTCGTCACGGCCCGGACCATCAGCCGACGGAGGAACGCGGAGTCGGGGCGGAGCTCCTCCGCGATGTGCCGGATGTCGCTCTGCATGGGGAGCTCGCCCTCTGCACTAGCAGCTCGTCGTGAGATGTCAGGAAGAACGGAGCACGCGCGGCAGCGGGAGCGGACGCCGGGGGATGGAGGCGGAACGCGGAGCCGGGGTGAGCGCGGGGGCGGCGCATGTGTACAGGTGAAACCCGCACAGGTGTACAGCAAAAAGGTTTGCCCGATGGTTCGTCCGGGCGTTCCGTCACGCCCGGATACGGGTTTTTCCCCCCTGACGGGGCAAACCCGACATGAAAAGCGGGTTCATTTCGAGGGGGTTCTCACGGTAATGCTGGGGCGAGGGGGAAAACCATGAAGCTCTTGCTGGTCGATGATCAGAATGTCGTACGGGAATCGCTGGCCAAGGCCCTGCGGGACGAGCCCGATGTCACGCTCGTCGTGGAGGCGGAGAGCGCGCGCGAGGCGCTCTCGCAGAAGAACCGGCAGCCCTTCGACGTCGTCGTGATCGAGCTGTCGCTCGCGGACCGTTGCGGGACCGAGCTCATCCGGCAGCTCAAGTCGTTCGGCGAGACACGCGTGCTCGTTCTCTCGACCTTCCGCGACGAGTTCCGCGTGGGAGAGGCGATGCGCGCGGGCGCCGACGGGTATCTGTCGAAGCGATGCCGCATGAAGGAGCTCGTCGACGCGATACGCACGGTCGCGAAGGGCCGCACGGCGGTCTCACCCGACGTGAGCGCGGCCATGGTGCGCGCGCTCCAGCGCCGCGACGCCGCCCGCGGCGACGTGCTCGCGTCGCTCTCGGAGCGCGAGCGGCAGGTGCTGCGGCTGCTCGCGATGGGCAGCAGCGCGAAGGAGGTGGCCGCGCACCTCGCCATCAGCGTGAAGACGGTCGAGACGCACCGCGCGCGCCTGTGCGCGAAGGTCGCGACCCACAGCGTCGCCGACCTGACCCGGCTCGCCGTCCGCGCCGGGCTCATCGACATCTGAACACGCGTGAAGGAGAAGGCCCCCTCCCTCGCCGCCGCGCGGAGAGGGAGGGTGATCAGGCCTGACAGGCCCGCGCCGCCGGGGGGACCTCGTAATCGCGGTGCTCGAACGGATCCCCGAGCCGGCCATCCATCGCCGCGCGGGCGATGTTGTACATCTCCCGCGCCGTCACGTAATGCACCCGGAAGCCCTCCTGCCTCCCGAGGTACACGAGCGCCTCGTGGAACCTTCGCTGCGGGGCGCCGAGCAGGCTCTCCGCCTCGCGCTCGGGCGCGCCGTGCGTCGATAACTTCACGAACACCCACTCGGGCTTGCCCCGCACCGAGACGCCCTGATCGATCCAGCTCCGCAGGCGCCGCAAGCTGGCCGGATCCTTCGCCGTCAACGCGCCCGCGTCGATCCGCAGCGGCAGCCCCGGGCCCTTCCGGAGCGACAGCGCGAGCGGCCCCTGCATGCAGAGCACCCGCTCCATGCGCCCGTCGCCCACGCTCGCCGGCCGCCCCCGCTCGTGCGCCTTGCGGCGCTTCACGTCGCCGGATGGATAATAAATGCTGTTCACGATGCGCGGCTGCGTCCGGTCCGGCGCCGACGGGAACGTGAAATCGGCGTAACAGCCGAGCTCGTGCAAGAGGTCGAGCTCGTCGTCGACGCCGCAATGGGCGCCGTCGGCGCGCGCGTTCGCCAGGCACCAGTTGCCGTGGATGAACGCCCATCGATCCGCGCCCCGCACCCGCGGCACGAGGCCGTGACGGCCGAGCGAGGCGAGCGTCGCCTCGAACTTCTCGCGCAGCGTGCTCCGCGTGTCGCGATCGTGGTGCAGGTGCACCTCCACCTCGCCGAGGCCCATCGCGACGAGCTCGGCGATCGGCTCGACGAGCGCGGGATCGTACTGGTCCCCCGGATAAAAAAACGTGTGCCGCGGGGGCCTGCCGTTCGAATCGCGGAGCGACGCGGCGAGCGCGGGATAACCACGCCGCCACGCCTGCACCCGGGTGAGCCCGCGCGAGAGCGGCGCCGCGCCCGGGGCCTTCGGGTCGCCGCTCCAGAGCGGCTCGAAATGGTCGCAGATCGCCACGAGCACGTGCTTCGGCCGCGTCACCTCGCCGAAGACGAGCCGCTCGACGCCGCGCACGAGCCGCGCCTCGGCCCAGCTCCCCATCCACGGCGCGATCTTCTCGGCCCAGGGCGCGATCCCGCCCTTTTGCGTGGAGATCCCCTTCATGCGCCGATCCTCCCGGGCGGCTCCTTGCCGTCCTCGCGCACGTCGTTCAGCACGACCCCGAACATGCGCCGATCGCCGAGCTGTTTTGCGGCGCGCGAGAGCTCGCTGCCCTTCGTCATGCCCACGCGGGCGAGCAGCACGCAGACGTCGCTCACGTCCTCGAGCACGTTCGCGTCCCCCGAGCCGAGCACCGCGCAGCCGTCGATGACCACGTAATCGTAGCTCTCGCGCAGCGCGCGCACGGCCCCCTCGAACCACGTCGAATGCAGCGCCGTCGGGAACGCCGCCTCCGCCTCCGGCTCGGCGAGCACGTAGAGCGAGGCGCCGATCCGGAGCACGCTCCACGGCTCCCAGCGGCCGCTCATGTGGCGGCGGAGCTGCGCCGAGAAGCCCATCTCCTCGGGCACGCGCACGCCGAGCATCGAGGCGAGCCGCGGCCGCCCGAGGTTGCCCTCGACCAGCACGACCCGCGCCCGCTCCGCCTCGGCCAGGGTCATCGCGAGCCGCGCCGCGACCGCGCTCTTGCCCTCGCCGATCCCCGGGCTGAGCACGCTCACCACGAGCGGCCCCTCGCCCCGCTTCTGCTCGAGCCGATGTCGCAAGACGCGCAACGCGCCGAGCACCGCGGGGGGCGCGCCGCGCACGAGCGAGAGCGCGCCTTCGTTCTCGGGGTCGAAGGGCGTCCCGACGACCTCGACCTCGGGCGCGATCATGACCGCGCCCGCATTCGGGTTCCGCAGGGAGAGCGCGGCGGGCTCGCTCGGCGGCGGCTCGTCCGCGTCGCCCGCCGGCGCGACCTCGAGCTCCTCGGCCTCGGGCTCCTCGGGCGGCGGCGGCGCTTCGTTTTGCGCCTTCGCGAGGTAATCCGCGAGCGTCGCGCCGTACGGCAGCGTTTGCATGCGGATCCGCTTCGGCGGGAGCGGATCGTCCTCCAGCTCCGCGGCGGGCGGCGGCGGCGCGCCGAGCGGAATGACGCGGGGTTCGTCCGTGAGGTCCGCCGGGGCCTCCTCGAATCGAATCTCGATCGAGCCGCTCTCGGGCGGCCGGCTCTTCGGCCCGCCCTCGTCGCCCTTTTCGGGCGGCGGCTGGGAACGAGGACCCTGCGAATCTCGCGTGACGAGCGCAGCGCTCGTCTTCGGCTCCGGGATGTGCGGCACGGAGACGAGAAGCTGCGGCCCGCCGAGCGCCTCGACGTCGCCCTCGTCGAGGATCGTCTCGCAGAGCAGGACACGCGAGCCTGCATAGCCGAGCGCGAGGAACAACGCGACGAACGATCCGGCGAAGAACACGCGTCCACGACCGCGATCCGGCCTCACCGGCAGATAGGCCGGATCCGCCACGACGAGCGCCTCCTGGGCCTCCTGCTCGGCGGCCGTCGCCGTCATGTTCGCGCCGCGCTCCTTGTCCTGGACCTTGCGGAAATGGTCGCGCGCGCGCTCCAGGTCGAGCCGCAGTTTGTGCCACTCGGTCTCGAGCTCCACGATTTCGGGATCCGTCGGCGTATTCGTCGCTGCGTCCGCCGCCGGCGCGGGGGCCGGGGTCGTGACGGAGCCCGCCCGGCTTCGCGACGCGGTCGCCCTGCGCGCCGAGATTTGCGCCGTGATTTGCCGGCGCTCCTCTTCGAGGGCGGCCCGGCGGCCCGGGTCGATCCTTTCGGCATCGACGGGCGGCGGCCCGACGGCGCCCGTGCGCAAGACCTCCAGCGTCTTGTCGGCCGCGGCGAGCGCGCTCCGGGCCCGCGCCACCTTCGATTGCGCGGAGATCGCGTCCGGGTGCACGGCCGTGACCCTTTGCAGCTTGGTCGCGAGATCCGCCTCCGCCGCTTGCAGCGCCGCCGCCGCCGCGTCCCTTTGCTTCTGGGCGTCCGTCAGGTTGACCGGCGGCACCGGCGGCGCGCCCGGCCTGGCGGAATGGCCGGCGAGCTCCGCGTCGATCTGCCCGAGCCGGCGCAAGAGCCGGCCGAGCACCGGATCCGCGGGGGGTTTTTCCCGGCTCGCCTGCGGCGCGCGATTCGCCGGGTTCGGGCGCGGGGCCGCGGCCGCCGCGCTCGGCTGCGGCGCCGTCGGGGCGTACGGCGAGTCGTTGATGCCCCAGGTGAACTGCGGGTGTTTGGCGAGGAACCGCGCGAGGGCCCGGCTCGCGTCCTCGACCGCGCGATTGGCCTCGTCGAGCTCGCGCCGCAAGACGTCGTGGTTCAGCGCGGCCGTCGTGAGGTTGTCCTTGGTGTAGTCCTCGATCATCACCTCGGCGAGCCGCTTCGTGACGGCCTGCGCCGTGGCCGGATCGTGGTGCGAGAACGAGAGCGCGAACGTGTCCTGGGTGCGGGCGCGGAAGGAGACGTTTTTCTGCATCTCCGCGATGGCCTCGAGGATCGATTTCTCCGCGAGCTCCGGATACAGGTTGAACTCCTCGATGATCGAGGAGAGGTTGTTCCGCGCGAGCACGATCTCCTTCAATCGTGGCCCGAGCCGCGCCGCGCGTTGCGCCGGGCTCTCGCCCTCGCGGCCGGCGCGCACGACCTCGCGGTAGACGACCGTCGTCTCGCTCCGGTAGATGCGTTTCGTGGAAAGCGCGAGCAAGAGCGAAGCGAGGACGAGCGTCGCGGCGATGGCGACCGTGCTCCGCGCATACCTGCGCGTTCGTTTCATGAGGACGACGATCCGCGCGAGTCGCTCGCGCGGTGTGCTCTCGGTGCTCAGGCGGACCATCTGCTCCCTCCGCGCTCGGGCGCGAGGAGCCGTCCGGCAATGACCATGCTCGGTCCCCCATCGGCGCAATGGTTTGTCGTCAACATACGATTCAGCCAACCACGTGCAGCACGATCCACACGATCGGGAAGAGCAAGAGACAGAGCCCGCAGACGGTCAGGGCCTCGCGCAGGTCGATGCGCACCGAGAAGCGCGCGTCCTCTGCGCGCGCGGCCTGGTAAAGCGCCGCGGAGGCGCCGAGCTGCATGTAAAGGAACTCCTTGTACGACCACGACAGGAAAAAGATGCCGACGTACGCCCCCACGAGCGAGATGGCGAGCGCAGGCGCGAGGCGACGGAGCTCGGCGTCCACGTCGTACGACCCGAACCAGAGCTTCAGCGGGATCTTGAGGGCGCCGTAGAGCACGAGCGAGAAGAGGCAAGCCCCGATGATCCCCGTCTCCGCCGCGGCGAGGAGGTAGCTGTTGTGCGCCGTGAGCCCGAGGGTGGATTCGTCGGCGAACTGGCCGACCCCGAAGCCGATCCCCTTGGATCGCTTGATCATCATGAGCGCCTCGGCCACGAGATCGAGCCGCTCGTCCGCGGACGCCTCGGCCTCCGCCCCGCTCCGCCCGCCGAGCAAGAGCAGGGGCGGAAACGCGAGGCAGCCGATGACGACGCCGAACACGCCCGCGCGCCGGATGAACGCGAGCCCCATCACGACGAGGAAGACGAGGACGCCCATACGCGACTGCGAGAGGATGATCATCACCGCGAACGCAAAGGCGACGAGGAGCGCCGGGACGACGCGGAACATCGATTCAATTTTGGAGAGCAAGGTATCGGTGAGCAGGAGCGGGAGCCGTAAAGACGCGGCGGTCGGCTGCTGCTTCGGATCACGCTGCGCGCGCCTTCGTTCGGCGAACGCGAGCGCGAACGGCAAGGCCATCACGGCGGCGAGCGAGAGCTCGTTCGGATCGGCGAGCGTGCCGCGATACCGCACGCGACCCCCGATCGTGGCCGTGCCGAACGGCCCGACGCGCTCACAACGGTAATTGACGTCCGGGAGCCCGTCCCTCCGGCAATCGAGGACGGTCTCGCAGCCCCGGCCGTCATGCTGCAATTCCCCTTTGCCCTCCCAGTCGTTCTTGTCGGCGATCATGCAGCCCCAGGGGCCGCGCGATTGGACGATCGCCACCGTCGTCGCGAAGATCATGCAGAGGAGCAGCGTCCAGCAGAACCTCCGGAGCGCCTTCGTGTTGCCCAGGCCGAGCGAGATCACGCCGAAGATGCAGAACACGATGGCGAGGTCGAGCCCCTCCGTCTGCAGGCGCGCGGGCCTGCGCACGAGCGTGACGAGCGCCCCCCACAGGAAAAAAGCGAGGACGAAGCTCAGGTGCGGCGGGAGATCGACCCGGGCGCGGCCGCGCAGGACGTCCGCGACGAATGCCACGGTGAAGAGGCCGAACACGAGGTAAAGGAGCGGCAGCCCCGAGAGGGCCGGGACGAACTCCTGGGGCTTCAAGACGACGAGCGCGCAGAGCACGCACACGATGAACGAGGTCATGTCCCCCGACGGCGCGCGTTCGAGAGGGCTCTCCGCCGCGCGCGCGGCCTCTTTCGTAGCAGGGGATGGAGGTCCGGGCATTCGGGATCACCGTTTGCCATGGGTGACCTTGCTCGTCGGAGGAATGCCATGGATGTGCACCAAAAGAAGAGAATCGCCCGGGGCGCTCCGGGACGGCTCGCGCGCGGATGCCTGGTCGTCCTGGGGCTTTCGTTCTCGGCGAGCTGCGGCGGAGCGCGGCCGAGCTACGATTACACGACGGAGCTGCGCGTCATGCGGACGTACACCGTCGGCGCCGGGGACGTGCTCGAGGTGCGCGTCTGGCACAACGATCAGCTCAGCCGCAGGGTCACCGTGCGTCCCGACGGATTCGTGACCTTGCCGCTCGTCGGGGACGTCGCCTGCGGCGGAAAAACCGTCGAGCAGATCGCCAAGGAGATCACCACGAAGGGACAGCAGTTCTACACGGAGCCGCTCGTCGTCTCGGTCGAGGTCGCGGAGCTCCACAGCTATCGCATTTACGTGCTCGGCGAGGTGACGCGGCCGGGCGAATTCACGCCGTCGGGGCAAGTGACGGTGCTGCAGGCGATCGCGCTCGCCGGCGGATTCACGCGGTTCGCCGCGTCGAACGAGATCGTCATCGTGCGCAAGGATCAGCACGGGGAGCGGCGGATCCCGTTCGCCTTCTCGGCCGTGGTGAAGGGCGGCGATCTGCGCGAGAATTTGCCGCTCCTGACGAATGACACGGTGGTCGTCCCGTAGGGCACCTGGTCAGCCCAGCGTGCACCCTCCGCGTTCCAGTGTAGGTGCACCGTTCCGACGAAGGCAGCCAACGCAACGTCGTTGCATTTAAATCGTAGTGGGATTCACCCATTACAGATATTTTTCGGCTGCGACACAGATCGGCGTTGACACCAATCGAGAAATTAACGAAGGTCCGCATTCTCCGGACTTCCGGATCCGTCCGCTCCGACCTTCTTTTTTTCGTCGAGGTGTCAGCCCATGCGTAATCGTCGCCTTGTCACGCTCGCTCCCCTGACGCTCCTCCTCGCCGCCTGCGCCGTGGACGGCCAGGACGTCGAGAATCAGGCCGCTCCGCAGGATGAAAATGACCGCGTCTTCGTCGGCCATGACGCGCAAGCGGAGAAGGTCGCCGCGGACCTCGCGATCCAGAAGATCGCGGCCGAGCGGCCCGAGGTCGTGCGCGGGGCCGGGGACCTGGCCGTCCGGCGCGTGCGTATCAACGATCAGGGCGACGCGGTGAGCCGCTTCACGCAGTCGATCGAAGGCGTCCCGGTCTTCGGCGGCGAGGCGGTCGTGCGCCTCGACAAGCGCGGCCGGCTCCAGAACGTGCGCGACTACCTGCACCGGAACCTCAAGGTCGAGACGAAGCCGACCCTCGCCGCGGTCGACGCGCGCACGGTCGCCTTCGGCGCGGTCGACGGCGTGGTCTCGCGCGAGATCGGCACGGATCTGCAGATCGTGCCCCGCCCGATGCTCGGCGCGGCGCTCACGTACCGCGTGCAGCTCGAGGGGACGCTGAACGACGGCACGCCCACGATGCCCGTGGTCTTCGTCGACGCGCAGACGGGCGAGATCGTCGACCAGTACGACAACCTGCAGACGGCCCGCAACCGGCAGACGTACACGGCGAACACCGGCACGTCGCTGCCCGGCACGCTCGTGCGTTCGGAGAGCCAGGCTGCGGTCTCCGACGCCATCGTCAACATGGCGCACGACAACGCAGGTCGCACGTACGACTACTACTTCAACAACTTCGGCCGCGACAGCTACACGGGCTCGGGCACGGCGATCAGGTCGACCGTCCACTACAGCAAGAACTACGTCAACGCGTTCTGGAACGGCAGCCAGATGGTGTACGGCGACGGCGACGGCGTGAATTCGTCGGCGCTCACGGTGCTCGACGTCGTGGCCCACGAGCTCACGCACGCGGTCACGTCGTACGAGTCGAACCTGACCTACAGCTACGAGTCCGGCGCGCTGAACGAGGCGATGAGCGACATCTTCGGCGCGGCGATCGAGGCGGCACGCGACGGCTCGGTCTCGGCGAACACGTGGAAGATCGGCGAGGAGTGCTGGACGCCGGGCACGTCGGGCGACGCGCTCCGCTACATGAACGACCCGAAGCTGGCGGGCGACTACGACTACTACCCCGAGCGTTACCAGGGCTCGCAGGACAACGGCGGCGTGCACTGGAACTCGGGCATCGCGAACCTCGCGTTCTACCTCGCGGTCATGGGCGGCACGCACCCGCGCGGCGAGACGTCGAACCAGGTCCCCGCGCTCAGCTCGAACGCGATGACCAGCATCCAGATGGGCGCGGCGATCTTCTACGACGCGAACACGAACTGCCTCGGCGCGAGCTCGAACTTCGCGGCGGCCCGCACCTGCACCGTCGACGCGGCGAACGAGCTCTACGGCGCGGACGCGGCGACGTCGATCAGCGAGGCGTGGGCGGCCGTCGGCGTGGGCAGCAGCGGCGGCGGCGGCGGCGGCGGTGGCGGCTCCGAGTGGACCTCGCTCGGCGAAGTGACCGGCATCTCGCTCGGCGCGAAGAAGTGGAGCACGACGTGGACCGTCAGCAAGTCGTCCGCGGCCTCGAAGGTCCGGATCCTGATCACGGGCGGCACGGGCGACGCGGATCTCTACGTGCGGTACGGCAGCGCGCCGACCGCGTCGGCCTACTCCTGCCGGCCGTACCTCACGGGCAACGAAGAGGTCTGCGAGTTCAACCCGGCGCAGAGCGGCACGTACTACATCAAGATCTACGGCTACAAGTCTTCGTCCGGCGTCACGCTCCGGGCCGAAGAGCAGTGATCTGAGGAGCTCGTAGGCGACACGCGCCGCTCGTCCGGTCGAACCCGGCGCGGCGCGTGTCGCTTTTCAGGCGCCGAAGACCTTCTTCACCTCCGCGACGGGCTCCGAGAGCCAGCGCGCGCCCATCTCGTCGTTGCACGAGAGCGTCCGCGAGAGCATCCGATCCACGTAGAGCACGCCGCGCAGGTGATCCACCTCGTGCTGCAGGATCCGCGCGGGCCATCCCTTCGCCTCCCAGCGCAGCGGCTCCCCTCTCTCGTCGAGCCCCGTCACCTCGACGGAGACGTCTCGCTCGACGAGCGCCATGTACCCCGCGACGGACAAACACCCTTCGAAGTAGGTCGCTTTTTCCTCGCCGATCGTGCGCAGCTCGGGGTTGAAGATCACGGTCAGGGGGAACGGCGCGCGGCCGCGCTCTTCGCGTTGCTCTTGCGTGAGGCGCGCCATGCGGGAGGGGTCGTCCTCGAGCACGATCACCTGCAAGCTCACGCCGATCTGCGGGGCGGCGAGGCCCACGCCGGGCGCCTGGCGCATCACCTCGACCATCTTTTTCACGAGCGCGCGGGTCTCCCGGCTCGTGATCTGATCCCTCGTGACGGGCGCGGCGGCGGCGCGGAGGACGGGGCTACCGGCTTGTACGATCCTGGGCTTCGACATCGGGGCGCTGGATCGTGCCCTCACCCGCGCTCTCGGCGCAAGGAACCGGCCGCGCCGAGCAAACGGGCCGCCCCGCGGACGAGGTTCTTCGTCGCGCGGCTCCTCCACGTCGCCTCGGGCAAACATGGCGCCGGCGCGGTGAAGGCGAACGCGTCGAGCCACGCCTCCATCGGCGGGCGCCCGAGCACGCCGCCGAGGTCGAAGAGCGTGAGAGCTTCGACGCCCGCCGCGCGCGCGATGGCCACGTCGTCGGCGAGCTCGCGCGGCGAGCGGTACGTCGCCTCGTCGCCGAGCGCCCCCTTCCCCACGGCCCCGAGCGAGACGCCCGCCCGCGCGCCGAAGCGCGCCGCCGTGAAGAGGCACGAGGACGCGAGCAGCGGCCGCACATCGTCGCGACGCAAGAGACCTCGCGAATACCCTTCGATCAGCGAGGTGTAGACCATCACGCTCGCGTGATCCCAGCCGATGGATCCGACGGGCGTGCCGAGCCACCGCTCGAACCCGGCGGCTTCGTCGTCGAAGAGCACGAGCGGGATCACCGCGGCGGAGACGCGGATCGGCGTGGGGACACGGGAGCGCAGATCCCGCACGAGGGCCCGGAGGCTCGCCCCGCCGTCCGCGGGGTGAGGCGCGCGCGGGGCCGACCGATCGAGGGCCAGCATGCCGCGGAGCCGGTTGATCGGCGGCTCCAGATCGATCGCGATTTCCTCGGGCAGCGCCCCTTCCCGGTCGAGTTCGTCCACGAGCGCGCGCACGTATGCGGAGAACCTCTCCGCGTTGTCGACGCTCGCCCAGCGGCCTGCCGTGTCCGCGAGCATCGGCCAGACCGCAAACGAGAGCCCCCTGTCCTTCGCGGATCGGGCGAGCCGCACGAGATCGGCGCGTGGGCCCGGCAGCGCCGCCACGACGAGCCCGATCCTCCGCTCGGCGAGCGCCGCGAGCACGGAGGGCGCCGCGATGTCCGCGTGCGCCACCATCTCGCACCAGATACGAAGGCCTCGCACGGCGGTCACGCCCTCCGGATCCTCGACCCTCGCCGTCGGGATCGATACACTCCGCCATCATGAAGATCCTCTACGGGGTGGTCGGCGAGGGCATGGGGCACGCGATGCGGTCGCGCGTGGTGCTCGAGCACCTGGTCGGCCAGGGGCACGAGATCGAGATCATGGCCTCCGGGCGGGCCGCCGAGTTTCTGACGAAGCGCTTCGAGGGCGTGAATAAAATTCACGGCTTGCACATGATCTACGAGGAGAACCGGGTTCGTCGGGGCAAGACGTTTTTCTCGAACGTCACCCAGGGCGCGGCGGGGCTGCCGAAGAACATCGCGGCCTACTTCGAGCTCATCCGCGCGTTCCGTCCCGAGGTCGTGATCAGCGATTTCGAGTCGTGGACGTACCTGTTCGCCAAGACGCATGGATTGCCCATCCTGTCCATCGACAACATGCAGATCATCAACCGGTGCACGCACGGGCCCGACATCATCCGCGGGGACGAGGCGGACTTTACCGTGACGCGCCTGTTCATCAAGGGAAAGCTCCCGTTCTGCGACCATTACCTCGTCACGAGTTTCTTCCGCCCGCCGATCCGCAAGCCCCGCACGACCCTCTACCCGCCCATCCTGCGCCCCGAGATCCTCCGCGCGGACCGGCGCGAGGGGGATCACCTGCTCGTCTACCAGACCGCCGAGGGCAATGACGCGCTCGCCGATACGCTCCAGAAGACCGGGCTCGAGTGCCGCATGTACGGCATGCGCCGCGGCATCACGGAGGAGCAGGTCGAGGGCAACCTCCGGTACAGGCCCTTCAGCGAGGAGGGGTTCATCGACGATCTCGCCTCGGCCCGCGCCGTCATCGCGGGCGGCGGCTTCACGCTCATGGGCGAGGCGGTGTATCTCCGCAAACCCATGCTCGCCGTGCCCATTCGCCATCAGTTCGAGCAGGTCCTGAACGCGCGGTACCTCGAGAAGGAAGGGTATGGCCGCGCGGCGCAGTCGCTCGCCGATCCGGCCACGATCCTCGACTTCGTGAAGGTCGTCCCCGAATGCGCGGAGAGGCTCGCGCGGTACTCCCAGGATGGAAACCAGGAATTGTTCAATGGCATCGACGAGCTGCTCGATCGCGCCGCCGCGGGCGTCCTCTCCTGATCAGAAGAAATAACGAAGGGCGATCCTCCCGCCGAGGGTACGCACGGGCGGGCCGGGGATCGTGGTGGATCCGGCGATCCGCCGCTCCTGCGTGTGCCCGTACGTCCCGACGAACCCGAGCGTGAGCGCCTCGCGCCCCGTGTAATACACGCCTGCCGCGACGCGCTCGGCCGTGTAGGCGACGGGCGCGCCGCCGACGAGCTCCGCGCTCGGGCGATCGAGCCCCCTGTTCTCGCCGCGCTCGAGCCCGGCTTCGAGCATTGCCCCGAGAGGCGCGAACGGCGCGAGGTCGAGCGAGGCCGCGAGGGCCCCCGAATATGCGATCGGCGAGGTGCGTGACTCGAGGCCCGGGCCGCCGCGTAGCCTCGTATCGAGCGCCTCGGCGCCGAACGAGGCCTGGATACCGACGTGCCGGCCGAACGACTTGGCGGCGCTCGCCGAGGCGTGAATGCCGAACGTGCGCTCGTCGACGCGCATCGCGCCCGCCCCGTCGAAGCCGTCGAACGCGCAGCCGAGATCCCCGGTGAGCAGGCAACGGATCCGGGGCGGATCCCGCATCGCCGCGTCCGCCTCGCGCAGGATCCCGTCCACGAGCCCGGAGGGCCGCGCGCGCACCCCTTCGGCCATCACCAAGCCCGCGCGCAGGCCGATCGAGACGCCGAGATCGTCGCTCCGCAGCAGCTCGAAAGCGACGTGCGGGCGGACGTCGTAGCCGGTACGGGCCCCGTAATGATAACTCGACGAGGCATTCGCGCCGAGGCCCATCTGGAATGCGCCACGCGCCCCGATCTCCACCCCGGGCGCCGGTGAGATGCCAATGGCGAGCCGCTCCTCGAAGAGGAAGATCTCCTGGCCGCCCCGGGCGGGCAGCGGCAGGCGCATCGGCCCCGCGGGCGGCGCGCCCGCGCCGTCCCGGACGCGGAGGCCGAGCGTGGTGTCGATTCCCATGTGGGTGGTCGTGAAGGGGCCGTCGAGCAGGACGGGCGGCTGGAACGTGTGGCCTTCGAGGGTGCGCGCCGCGGGCGCGCCGCCGTGCCCCTCGTCCTCGCCCTCGCTCTCGCTCTCGCTCTCGTACGCGCGCGCGGGAGAGGCGGCGAGGATCGCGGCGAGGGCCGCGGCGCAGCCGATCACTTGATACGGCAGGCCTTGACGCTGGTGCCCGTCACGCCGTTGCAGCTCTCGCTGCTGCCACAATCCGCGTCCTGCGTGCAGATTTTGAGGCACTCGGGCGTCTCCGAGGTATCGCTCGGCTTTCCGCAGATCGCCTCCTCGACGCATTCGTCCGCCGATCCCTCCGTCTCGCATGGCTCGCCCACCTCTCCGCCGGAACATGCGAGCAGAACCGTGGTGAAGGAAGCGAGGGCGAGCGCGACGAGGCTATTTTTCAACATGAATGTCTCCTTCGTCAGGGGCGACAGATTATCATCACAGCCCCGGCGGATGCTCTCTCGTTTCGTGACGGGGCGCGGCGAACGGGCGCGCGGGAGGGTCGGGAGAAACGGACGCGCCAGCAGCACGGACGGACCGGCCCTTGCGCCAATGGATTGTCGCGCGCGGGCCGCCGGTCGGTCGCGGCCGAATTCACTCCGACGCACCGCAGCGTCCGGGCGCACGAACTCCAGGGATCGGGCAAATCCCTACTCTATCCGTGGTTGTTAAATTTCGCACAATCTATGGAGCGAAGGAGCGGGAGCGCAGGAAAGATTCAGGGATCCCCCGAGGAAATCTTTCCCAACCTGCGCGCGTTAAGCTACCCTCCCCGCATTGGAGATCGTCCGACTCTGCCCATTCAGCGTCGCCACCGTCGTGTGGGAAGAGAGCCCCGGCGGCTATCGCCTCACGATCGGGGTGAAGGCAACGTTCACCCTGGTTCACGGCGAGACGGCGATGCTGGCGGCCAGGCAGGACACGGCCCACGGCGATATCTCCTGGGATCACAACCCGCAAGCGGCGCTCTTCGCGCCGAGTGACTTCGTCCCGTACAAGCCGAAGATCGACGTCGCGTTCTCGGGCCGCGCGTTCGCCCCCGGCGGCGTGCCGACCGAGATCCTCGTGCCGCGGCTCCGCGTGGGTCATTTCGAGAAGTCGCTGCGCGTCTGCGGGCCGCGCGTGTGGATGCCCGGCCATACGGGCAGCCTGCGTCCGAGCGCGCCGGAGCGCTTCTCCGCCATCCCGCTCCGCTACGAGCTCGCCGCGATGCAAGGCGAGAACATGAGCGGCATCCCCTCGGGCGCGGGGAGCGCGGGCTGGCCCTTGCCGCGGATCGAGGTCGAAGGATCGTGCCTCCCGAACGCGACGCCCGGCTTCGGCCCGCTGCCGATCCGCTGGCGCGCCGAGCACCGCGGCGCCCCGGACGAGGCCGTCATGTTCGCGCGCCGCATCCGCTCCGAGCACGCGGCCGCCCCCGAGTCGCTCCCCTTCTCGCTCTTCAACTGCGCCCCGATCGAGCAGCAGATCGACGAGCTCGAGCCCGCGCCCCCCATCATCCTCGAGCACCTGACCCGCAGGGCCCCGCGCTTCGAGTCGCGCCTGCCGAACATCCGACCGCGCGTGTTTTACGCGCACCGGAGCTCGGCGCGCCCCTTCGAGGTGGACCTGCGGCTCGACACGATCTGGATCGACGGCGTGCGCCTCGTGGCCGTGGTGTCCTGGCGCGGATCGACGCCGATCACCGAGCCCGACGAGCACGCCCTCGGCCGGATCGTCGTGGCCTCCGAGAGCCCCGAGATGACCGTGAGCCTCGAGGACGTGGAGTCACCCCCGGTCGCGCCCGAGGACTCGAGCCCGCGGCCGATCCTGCCGCGCCCCTTCGAGGGCGAGATCGCCGAGGACGAGGGGTACACGCTGCTGCCGACGACGCCCGTGCAACACTCGCCGGAGGAAACGCCGGCTCCGCTGCCCGTCGAGCCGCTCGCCCTCGCCGCGCACGCGGGCGCCGTCCCGGCGCGGCCCCGCGACAGCTCCGTGCCGATCCCACCCTCGGGCGAGCGCCTCATCGAGGATCGCGCGTCGTCGAGGTTCGTCGTGGACGCGGCCTTCCCCGGGCCGAGCCAGCTCGTCGAGCGCGCGGCGCACGCGCAGGTCGAGGACGAGAGGCCGGCGCACGCGGCGTCCGGGTGGGCGACCGACGATTGGCCGGGAGACTCGGCCGCAGTGGCGATCCCGCCGCCCCCGGCGCCGGCGAGCGCGTCCCACGACACGCTCGTGCCGGGCCCGCCGATCGAGGAAGACGATCCGGCCGACCAAGCGCCCGCGACCGCGCGCACGGGCACGACGAGCCCGCCGCCGGCGGACACGTTCGGCGTCTCCGTATCCTCATCGATGGAGCGCGAGTCGGTCCCGCCGCCGCCCACGCTGGTGCCGAGCACGCGCAAGACGGGGGCGACGCTCGCGCCGCCTGCCACGTTGCCCGGATCGGCGCTCAGCAGCGGTCGTCTGCTCGACGTCCCGCCCACGACCCAGCGCGCGCCAGGGCCCGTGCCGTGGTCCGAGCCGAAGGGGTTCGCGTCCGCGTCCGCGACTCCGGTGACCGCAGCGCCCGTCTCGCCGGTGGAGAGCGCGGCGTTTTTCGCGACGTCCTCGTCCTCGTCGGTGTCCAAAGCTTCGGTCGTCGCGGTCGAGACCCCGCGCCAGGCGGGCGAGCGTCGTCGGTCCTCGACGTCGGCCATGGCGACGCCGCTGCTGATGGCCGCGGACCTGCCCCTCGAGCTCTGCGCAGCCGTGGCCGCTCGCATCGATCGTTGCCCCGAGGAGCGCGCGCGGATCCTCTCGGAGATGGGTTTGTCCGAGCAGCGCTGGGTGACGACTGAGCGGACGTGGGTGAGCGCGATCCGCGGCGAGACCGAGCAGGGCCGTTGTGAGCTCCGGCTCGCCTACGATCGGGCCTACGTGGGTCAGCTCGAGATCGAGCGGGGCGCGCTGGAGATCGCCGACTATGCGCGGCTGATGTTCGCGGTGGAGCACAGCGACGGCGACCAGGTGCTCGTGGAGCTCGGCCTCGCGCGCGCCTGCCTGGTGCGGATCGAGCGCGTCTGGCAGGAGCGCATGGAGGCCGATCCGGCCTTCCGCGCGCGCGTGCGGGAGGCGCTGGCGACGGCGCGCCGAGCGTACGCGCGGGTGCATCCGGACGGCCGCGCGACGTACGCCGAGGCCGCCACGCCCTCGCGGCCACGGTCGAGTGATCGATGACGCGGGCGACGTGACGACACGCGTCACGTGAACATTGACGCCTCTCCCGCCGGCCCAACGTGAGCGGTGGGAGGCGAAGATGAACGCACCGACTGCGATCCTCGCCGCCGCGAACGTCTTCGCGGCGCAGGTGATGGAGGAGGCTCGGGATCCCACGACCCGATCTCCGTGGTTCTGGGTGGTCTTGCTGGTGCTCGCCGTGCTCGCGCTCGCCTGGTACTTGCGGGCGGGGACGATCGGGCGGAGGCCCTAGCGGTAGTAACTCGGGCGACGGCCGGCCCAGGGCGGATCGTCGGGCTCGATGCGGACGAGCACGACCGTGATGTTGTCGCGTCCGCCGTTCGCGTTGGCGGCCTCGATGAGGCGCGCGCATGCCTCGGTGAGGATCACGTTGTCACGCACGATGCCGGCGATCTCCTCGTCGGTGACGAGGCCGTGCAGGCCGTCGGAGCAGAGGACGAAGACGTCGTGAGGTTCGACGCGCTCGGCGCGCAGATCGACGTCGACCGTGGGGCTGATGCCGAGCGCGCGCGTGATGACGTTCTTCGGCAGGTACTTGAGATCGAGCTCGGTGAGATCGGGGCGCTCGAGCAGCGCGTCCGAGATGAGCGAGTGGTCACGCGTGAGCTGCTTGATCTCGTCGCCGCGTAGCCGGTAGCAGCGGCTGTCGCCCGCGTGCGCGACGAAGAACGTGCGATCGTCCGGCGCGTACGCGCCCGCGACGACCGTGGTGCCCATGCCGCGGTGCAGGCGCGAGTCG
The DNA here is from genome assembly GCF_009649845.1 of Polyangium spumosum. NCBI lineage: Bacteria > Pseudomonadati > Myxococcota > Polyangiales > Polyangiaceae > Polyangium > Polyangium spumosum. The sequence continues at coordinate 179,049 of NZ_WJIE01000001.1, read as the reverse complement.
TCGGCGCGCGCGTAGATCTTCGCGTTCGCCTCGAGCACCGCGGCGCGCAGGCGTTGCCCGACGGTGATGTCGGGCTTGCCTTCGTTGCGGAAGTACTTGGCGATGGAACTCGCGGCCATGCGGCTCGCCACCTCGCCCGACTGATGTCCACCCATGCCGTCCGCGACGACGAACACGTTGAACTCGGGCAAAAGGATGAAGCGATCCTCGTTGTGGTGCCGCTGTCTGCCCACGTCGGATAGGCCTGCCGCGACGGCTCGCATTCGCCGGCTATTGTACGAACATTTCCTGGCCGACGAACAGGGCCTAAGTCCAAGCTTCCCCATGCTGGAGCTCGTCGTCGACAACCCCTACACCCTCGACGTGGCCGTGAGGCGCCCCCTCGCGGAATCCGGGGAGGTGGACCGGGCCCTCGGCGCCGCCCGCGCGGCGGCGCGGGCCTTCGCGGCGGCGGCCGTGAAGGACCGCGTGGCCCTCTGCCTCGCGGCTGTTTCCCGGATGGAGGAGCGGGCCGAGGCCATCGCGGCCGACATCACGGCCATGATGGGCAAGCCCCTCCGGCAGGCGCGTGGCGAGGTCGGCGGGATGGCCAAGCGCGCCCGGTACATGGCGAGCATCGCCGAGGCGGCGCTCGTGGACACGGCCCTGCCACCCCAGGAGGGCTTCGAGCGGCGGATCACGCGGGCCCCGCTGGGGGTCGTGTTCAACCTGCCTGCCTGGAATTATCCGCTGCTGACGGCGGTGAACGTGGTGATCCCGGCGGTCCTCGCGGGGAACGCGGTGATCCTGAAGCACTCGCCCCGGTCGCCGCTCTGCGGGGAGCACTTCGCCGACGCGCTGCGTGACGCGGGGGCGCCGGCCGGGCTCGTCCAGGCGCTGCACTGCGATCACGAGATGGCGGGGAAGATCATGGTCGATCCGCGGGTGGATCACGTGGCCTTCACGGGCTCGGTCGCGGGCGGGCACAAGGTCTACGCGCAGACGGCGGCGGCGCGCTTCATCGACGTGGGGCTCGAGCTCGGCGGCAAGGACGCGGCGTACGTGGCGGCCGACGCCGATCTGGAGAAGGCGATCGAGAACATCGTCGACGGCGCCTGTTACAACGCGGGCCAGAGCTGCTGCGCGGTCGAGCGCGCCTACGTGCACCGCAGCCTGTACGAGAAGTTCGTCGAGGGCTGCGTGGCGCTCATGAAGGCGTACCGGATGGGGGATCCGACGGCGGCCGAGACGAACATGGGCCCGATCGCGCAGCCCCACCACCCAGCGTTCATCCAGGGTCAGATCGACCGCGCGGTCCTCGCAGGCGCGCGCGTCGTCCTGGGAGGCAAACGAACACAGGTGGACGGGCGCGGCCGGTTCTTCGAGCCCACCGTGCTCGTGGACGTCGATCAACGCATGGACGTGATGCGAACCGAGACCTTCGGCCCGGTGCTGCCGATCCTGCCCGTCGACTCGGACGAGCAAGCCGTGGCGCTGGCGAACGACAGCGATCTCGGCCTGACGGCGAGCATCTGGACGCGCGACCGGGAGCGAGCCGAGCGACTCGCGAGGCAGCTCGATGTTGGTACTGTCTACATGAACCAGTGCGACACGCTCGATCCGGCGCTGCCGTGGACCGGCGTCAAGGACAGCGGCAAGGGTTCGACCCTGTCCGCGCTCGGCTTCTTGCACCTCACGCGGCCGAGAGCGCTGAATTTCAAGCTCTGATCGCTGCCGCGAAGCCCGGCGTCACGCCTCGAACTGGTACGTCGCGCGTTCGGCGCCTTCGACCTTCACGACCACGCGGCTCGGCTCGAGGTGCACGACGGCGTGCGCGGCGGCGGGGCGGCCGGGGGCGTCGTCGTCGAGGTTCTCGATGAGGCTCTGCAGCGTGACGAACGGGATGCCGTCGATGACGTCGAGGTGGTTCCAGTGCAGGTGCCCGTTGAAGACGACGCGCACGCGGCCGCTCTCGCGCAGGATCGTGCGGAGCGCGCGGCGCTCCTCGACGAGGCAGATGTGCGGCGAGCCCTCGAACCAGCGGTTGCCGCGGAGGTCTTGATCGGCCGCGCTGTGGTGCATGAGGACCACGGTCGGGGCGCTCGCGCGGGCGAGGTCCTCGCGTAACCAGCGGAGCTGCTCGTCGCCGACGGTGACGTCGTGGTCCTTGCGCTCGCGCGTGTGGAGCACGACGAAGTGGAACCCTCCACGATCGAACGAGTGGTAGAGCCGATCGAGGTCCGGCCGCTGCCAGACGGAGAGGAGCTCGGCGGGCGCGAGGTGCGCGGTGTCGTGGTTGCCTGCGACGTTCACGAGCTCGGCGCGCGCGCCGCGGAGGAGTTTTACGCAAGCGTCGTAGCGGGCGAGATCGGCGTCGTGGCTCTCGTCTTCGATGTCGTCGCCGAGGTTCACGACGAGGTCCGGGTGGACGACATCGTTCATGCGCGCGACGAAGGCCTTGGCGAGGCCGGGAGCGCTCCGGGTGAGCTTGCGCAGCTTGCCCGCGAAGCCTGCCTCGGGGCCGAAGTGCAGATCCGTGATCAGGCCGAGCGTGAGCATGCGTCTTACTTTTTGTCGTGCTTCGAGCCGCCGAGGCACGGCGGGGACTGGAAGCCCGCGGCGCCTTCGGCCTCGTACTGCGCCGGCGTGAGCGCGCGGATCGTCAGCGCGTGCAGGCCCGAGCGCATCTCGTCCGCGAGCGCGGTGTGCACCTTGCGGTGCCGATCGAGGGTGCCGAGGCCCTCGAAGGCGGAGCTGACGACGAGCACCTTGAAGTGGGTCTGGGACCCTGGGGGCACGTTGTGGTTCTTGCTCTCGTTCTCGACGGTGAGGACCACGGGGGCGAGAGCGGCGGAGAGCTTCTGCTCGATTCTCTCTTGGCGCGACACGCGGCGAGCTTAGCGCATCCCTCCCATCCTGCTCGGGGCTGGGTTAGAAAGGCGCGATGACCCGCTCGCCCCATGCTTTCTTCGCGCGAGGCCTCCTCGTCCTCTGCGCGGCTCTGCTCGCCGGCTGCGCCGAGGAGAGCACGGAGACCACCACCGAGGCGACCGAGACCGAGCCGCCCGAGCTCTCCATCAAGAGCCCCGCCGAAGGTGCGTGCGTCTCGATCGGCGAGGCGCCGGACGCGCGGATTCCCTTCCTCCTCGAGGTGAAGGCGCTCTACCTGCGGCCCCCGGGGTACTGCGGCGACGTGAAGAACTGCGGACACCTCGAGCTCTCGGCGAACGGGAAGGTGGTGAGCCGCGGATCGGGCACGGTGCTCGAGTTTCCGCTGATCGGCGTTGCGGATCGTTACGACACGTTCGGGGTGGAGATCGTGGTCGTGGACGACGAAGGCGAGCCGCTCCAGGGCGGCGAAGGCAGCGCGCTCCGCGCGACGCGGACGATCTCCACGGCGCCGTCGTGCGAGGCGGGCGGAGGCGCGTGATGGCGAAGCGGATCGAGGATCGAAGGCGCCGCGCGGCGCGCGCCGTCTTCTCCGCGGCGGCCTTGATCCTGGCCACGGGGAGCTGCGGATCAGGGGCGAACACGCTTCCGAAGTCGTCCGCGGACGCGGCGTTTCCTTGCGAGGCGAGCGCGCTCGACGTCTGCGAGCGGGCGATCGTCGCGGCCTCGAACGAGGGGCGCGAGGCGCGCGCGCTGAAGGACGCGTTCGAGGCGTACGCCGAGGCGCGCGCGAAGCGAGATCCGAACGATCCATGGGCCGCGCTCTTCCGGAGCGCGCTGCAGAAAGGAGGCGCGAAGGTCGCGCTCCTGCTCGAAGCCGGGGCCGAGCTGCCGAAGGGCGCGGCGCTGCCGCCTTCGTTCGTCGCGCGTACGGCTGCGTTGCCCGCGCCCGCGTCGGTCGACGCGCCGCGCCTGCTCGCCGTGTTTGGTGAGGCCATCGGGTGGGAGACGATCGTCCGCGTGCGCGGCACGCCGGCCGAGGTGACGTACGTCTTCCCGCAGGATCCGCTGCGGCCCTTGATGGTCGGGCTCCCGCCCGTGGTGCGTGACGACGCCTCGCTCGCGCGGCTCCAGGCGAACCTCGAGCTCGCGGCCTCGGTCCGGCGCGCTGCCGATCATGCCTCCGCGTTCCGCTACGTCGACGCCGCGCGCGAAGCGGAAAGACTCGCCGAGCTCGTGCGCGCCGCGCCGGTCGACGCCGAGCCGCGGCTCCGCGCGCGGTACCTGCTCACGATCCTGGAGGGCGCCGGCATCGCGCTGCTCCCACCGCCGAGCGCGGAGGAAAACGCGCGCTCGGAAGATTTTCCCGCGCCGACGCCGACGCCGCACGGCACGCCCTACGGCGACCTCCTGCGCGTGCGGGCGGCGAAAGACGAGGACGCGGCCTGGAAGGCGCTCGGCGAGCGCATCCTCGCGGCCGCGCCGGACGACAAACGCGAAGGCTTGCGCGCGCTCCTCGGCCCGGACGAGGCTTGCCTCGTGGCCCCGCCGCCGGTCTTCAAGGGTCCCGACGATCTGGCCTTCGCGTTCACGATCGGCCGCTCCCTCGCGCCCTCGCTTGCGCCCGCGTCGACCCGGAAGAACCTCCTGCCGCTCGCCGAGTGGCTGCCGCGGTACGACGCGTTCGTCCGCGCCGTGGACGAGGCCCGCACGACGTGGATCCACGCCTTCGTGCTCGCGCAGCAGCGCGGCGAGCTCGCGGGCATCTCGCTCGCGCAGACGCCGACGTACCGGCGCGTCTCCACGCTCGTCTCGGCCCACCTCGCCGCGCTCTCGCAGCTCCACCAGGCCTACCCGGATCGGCTCCGCTCGATGAGCGTGGTCACGCTCGCGTACGCCCCCGGCCTCATCTCCGACGCGCCGCTCAGGGACGCGCTCGTCGAGCTCTTGCGCAAGACCGTCGAGGACCAGCTCGCGCGCGCGAAGGATCCCTCGGAGGTGTTCGAGGCCGCCTTCACCGGCGTGATGGCGGCGACGGCGTATCCGCAGGCGATCCAGGGCGCGTTCTACACGGGCCTGCTCGGCGCCTTTCGCAAGAAGCTCGACGGCGACATGTCACGACAGAGCGGCTGGGGCGCGGCAGGCCTCTTCACGACCGACGTGCTCGTGCGTTTGCTCTTCGGCGAGCGCCCCGATCTCGACGCCGCCGCGGCGCAGATCGGGCGCGCACTCGGAGACCCATCCGTCTCGCGCCGCCCGCTCGCGCGCCTCGCCTCGAGCGTGGCCCGGTACCTCGCGCTCGGCAGCGAAAAGAAGCTCGACCCCGAGGCCGCCGATCCCGCCCGCTTCCCCGCAGAGCGCAAGGCCGCGCGTGACGCGCTCCGCGAGGCGATCATGGGCCTCGGCGAGGGCGCCGAGCCCCTGCCCGCGGGCCTGCTCGACGACATCACGACCCTTGGAGATCAAACGATCACCGCGATCGCCACGATCCTCCTCGACAAACCCTCCGGATCCGGCCCGAAATGCAGCGGCGCGAAGGGCGGGCAGAGCCCCGCGGCGCGCCGGGTGCTCGCGCGCGTGGGCGACGTCCGGAGGCGCATCCTCGCGAGCCCTTCGTACAAAAACGGGGACGGCGCTGCGATCCGCCGGGCGCGGTTCGTCGTGACCATCCTCTCGGACGCGATCGACATCACGTCGCGCAGGAACAAGGCCGATCCGTTCACCTTCGTGATCCCGGCCGCGGACGCCGAGCGCGCCGTGCAAGCCGGGCTCGCCGAGTGGGACGAGCGCGCGTTCGCCGACGCGACCGCGGCGATCTACGGCATGACCCGGACCTACCTCGCCGGGCCCAAGACCTCGTCGATCGACCCCGCCCGCGTGCAGAGCCTGCTCCGCGCGCTCGCCGCGATCTTCCGCGACGATCGCGCCGGCACGTCCGTCGGCCTCCTCGAGGAGCTCGCCCGCGCCGCCGCGGCAGAGCAGACGCACGGCGAGCTCGACACGCTCCTGGTCTCGCTCTCCAGGACGTTGCGCGCGAACGGCAAACCCGATCAGGCCGATCTCTGCCTGCTCGGCGGCGTGCTCGTCTCGGTCGCCACGGACAAACCGCCGCCGGACGCGGCGATCGCCGCTTCCTCGGCGCAGTCGTCCGAGCTCGGCTGGGCCATGCGCTTCGCGCGCGAAATCTTCCGGGCGCGGAATGGCCAGACGCCGAACACGAACGAGTACGCGGACGGGATGCGCGGCGCCGTCACCCGCGCCTGCGAGGATCCCGGGGCCGCGGACGCGGTGCTCGCCGTGATGGACGCGATCCGCCTCGCGAACGCCGGCGAGCGCACGCAGGCGCGCGAGAAGCTCGACGCGTTCCTCACGAAGGCCGAGTCGAGCGGGCTCGTGATGCCGCGCATGTCGTACCGCTACGAGGAGAAGACCGTCTCCAAGGTCTTCAACGTGAGCTTCGACGTCTCGTTCGGCGCCGGCCTGCTCGAAGGCTCGTCGACGTTCCAGATGGGCCTCGGCGTGCGCTCGCCCGGCAAACCCGAGGGGTCGTTCGTCGCGCGCCTCGCGCCCATCGCGGGCGCCGAGCGCGACGCCGAGGCCGCGCGTTACTACGTGCACGCCGCCGCGATCGCCGCGGCCTACCACTTCCTCGACGGCGACACCGAGCGCGGCGCCGCCGCCGCTTCCCGCGCGGTCGACGCCGCCGTCTTCGGCACCCGCCTCGGCGGCCGATCGCTCGGCCGACCCGACCCGAAGACCATCGCCGCCGATGGACGCGCGGTCCTCGCCGTCACGGCCGTGCTCGCCGCCGACGCCGGCATGCCCTTGCTCGCCGGTGACATCTGGTCGCTCGTCCGCGCCACGCTCGCCGACGACGCGGACGACGCCGCGCTCCGCGACGTCCTCGCCACGACGCCCGTCGCCTTCGCCCGCATGCCCCAGGTCAAGCCCACGCTCGATCGCGCCGCGCGTGCGCTCGCCGTGCTCGGCGAGCCCCTCGCATGCACGGAGGAGAAGGTCGAGATCGGCGGCTTCGAGGCTCCTTCCTGTGACGCCTACGCCCTCGCCCTCTCGCTCCGCGCGGGCGGCGCGCTCCGCAAGCTCCCGCGGATCCGGCGCGGCGACGGCGGCAAGGCGTGCGCGGGTCCCCTGCCCGCCCTCGACACGTTCCTCGGCTCCCTGGAGCAGAAGAACTACGACCCCGACGCGTTCAACCGCGCCACGCTCGAGCTCGCCTCGGCGGGTCGCGTCTACGACGCCGCCATCCTCCTCGCCCGCCAGCGCCAGCCGAGCCACTGCAACCCGAGCCTCGTCGGCGCGGCCCGCTCGATCGGCCGCTCCAAGCTCCTCGGACCGAGCCTGCGCGCCGACGTGCTCAGCGTCGCCGTCAACTGCGCCACCCTCGACGACGCCGCGCTCGAGGATCTCGCCGCGATCGACGCGGACACCACGTCCCTCGCCGATCGCAACCTCGCCTTGCTCGTCTTCGCCGCCGAGCTCGGCCTCACGCGCAACCGATGGGACGTCCTGGCCAAGCTCGCGAAGAGCCCCACGTTCGTGTCTCGATGGCTCGACACCACACCGGAGGCCTCGCTCCTCGCCCTGGTCCTCGCGCACGCCGCGGCCATCCTCGTGAAGGATCCTTCCCTCGCCGCCGAGCCCGCGTCGCGCTCGTACGATCTCTTCTGCGTGACGCTCCCGCCCGCCGACGAGGCCGCATGCGAGGCGGTCCGGGCCATGCGTCAGCCGGAGACGGATCCCGAGGCCCGCGCCAAACTCGCGCGCGAGGCCGTCTCGGCCGCGCTGCAAAGGATCACCCGCAAGCCGCGGCGATGATATCGTCCGCTCGCTTTCTGGCCCGCCCCGAGGAGACGCTCGCATGACCCAGGCCCAAGACAAACCCCGCCGCGAGGCGGGGATCCTCCTGCACCCGACCTCCCTGCCCGGCACGTACGGCATGGGGGATCTCGGCGCCTCTGCGCGGCGCTTCCTCGACTGGCTCGGCATGGCCGGCCTCGGCCTCTGGCAGGTCTTGCCCCTCAACCCGACCAGCAACAACTGCCCTTACGTCTGCTGGTCGGCCTTCGCCGGCAACCCGCTGCTCGTCGACCTCGTCCGGCTCCACGAGCACGGCCTGCTCGACGCGACCGAGCTCGCGCACGACTTCAACCCCGCGAGCCTCGTCGACTTCGACGCCGTGCGCGCCTTCAAGGAGCCGCGCCTCGATCGCGCTGCCGAGCGCCTCCTCGCGCGCCCCGAGCACCCGCTCCGCGCGCCGCTCGCCGCCTTCCGCGAGGCCGAGGCCTCGTGGCTCGAGGACAGCGCGCTCTTCTGGCTCCTCTCGCGCAAGAACGGCGGCAAGGCCTGGTGGGACTGGGAGCCCGCGCTGCGCGACCGCGATCCGGCGGCGATCACGAAGGCCCGCGCCGAGCACGCGAAGGAGATCGAGCGCGAGATCGCCATCCTGTTTTTCTTCGAGCACCAGTGGAGCGAGCTCCGCGCCTACGCCCACGCCCGCGGCGTGCGTATCGTCGGCGACCTGCCGATCTACGTCGATCGCAACAGCGTCGACGTCTGGGCACACCGAAACCTCTTCCACCTCGACGAGCTCGGCACCCCGAAGACCGTGTCGGGCGTGCCGCCGGACTACTTCAGCGAGACCGGCCAGCTCTGGGGCAACCCCATCTACAACTGGGCCCGCATGGCCGAGGACGACTTCGCCTGGTGGCGCGCGCGCCTCCGCCGCATCCTCGCCCACACCGACATCGCCCGCATCGATCACTTCCGCGCCTTCGCCGCGTACTGGGAGATCCCCTTCGGCGCGCCCGACGCGCGCGGCGGAAAGTGGGTCACGGGCCCCGGGCTCGCGTTCTTCCAGGCGCTCGAGCGTCACGGCAAGATGCCGCTCGTCGCCGAGGATCTCGGCATGATCGACGAAGCCGTCCACGAGCTGCGCCGCGCCGCGGGCCTGCCGGGCATGCGTGTCCTCCAGTTCGCCTTCGGCGGCGACGCGGACAACACGCACCTGCCCCACAACCACGAGCCCGACAACGTCGTCTACCCGGGCACCCACGACAACGACACCACCGTGGGCTTCTGGAGCGCGGCCCCGCCGCACGTGCGCCATCACATCCAGCGTTACCTCCGCGTGAGCGGTCAGGACATCGCCTGGGACTTCATCCTCGCCGCGTTCGCCTCCACCGCGCGCACGGCGATCATCCCCATGCAGGACGTGCTCGCGCGCGGCAGCGAGGCGCGCATGAACAACCCCGCCACGACCCGCGACAACTGGCGCTTCTTGCTCCAGGGCGACGTCTTCCGCCGCGAGACGGCCATGCGCCTGCGCGAGCTCGCCGAGCTCTACGGGCGCGTCGCGGAGCCCACGCCCACCGGAGCCGCGCGATGAGCGAGCAGTACCGCCTCGCCTCCCCGCAGTGCCCGCTCTGCAGCGGCCTGCTTCAAGAGAAGCCGACGCCCGGCGCGCTCGTCGACGTCTGCGCCGACTGCCATGCCGTGTGGATCGACTGGTTCGACGGCGACGTCTCCACCGTCGCCGCGGCCGTCGACGTGCGCCCCGCGGTTTCGCAGGCCAAACCCGGCGATCGCATCTGCCCGCGGTGCAAGGATGTCCTCGCGCCCGAGCACCTGCGCGGCCAGGGCCCCGAGATCCTCCGCTGCCCGAGCTGCGCCGGCGTGCTCATCGCCTCGACCCAGCTCGCCGAGGTCGTCGCCCTCGGCCCCGTCGACGACACCACGCAGGACACGCCGGAAGAGGGCCTCTTCCGGCGCATGCTCAACGCGATCCGCTCGCTCGGCGCCTGACCGGATCACTTCGGCGGAGGCTCGATCGGCGCGATCGTCGTCGAGCCTGCGCCCCAGAAGATCAGGTTCAGGTCTCCCGAGGTCGGGATCTGCGTCGACGTGATGCCGCTCCCGTTCGGATCGAAGGTGATCTCGAAGAGGAAGCCCGACTGGTTGAAGCCGTAGACGCTGCCTGCCCAGAAGGCGATCCCGAAGACGTTGTCGTAGCCCACCGGGCCCCAGTTCTTGATGAGCGCGCCCGTCTTCGGGTTCACCTCGACCAGGCAATCGCTGCAGCCGTTGCCGGTCACCGTGAGGTACGTCCCGCCGCCCTTCACCGACACGATGTCCCCGCTCGACGCGTACCCGCCCCCGAGCGAGCCGACGGTCGTCACCGCCCCCGTGACCTTGTCGATGCGCACGTACGTCGCGATCTGATACCCGACGAGCACCTCCTCGTTCGGATCGAGCGTCCCTGCGGGCACGAACGAGAGCGAGTTCGGGTAACTGCCGTTCTGGATGAGCGTGCACTTCGCGGTCGTCTTGTCGATCGCGACGAGCCCCCCGAAGGTCGTCCCGAAGATCTTCGAGTCCTTGTCGATCGCGATGTCGATGACGTCGACCCCGCACCCTTCGAAGTAGTCCACGAGCGTGACCTCCTTCGTGTAGGGATCGAGCTTGTACAGCCGGTCCGGGCCGTGCCCGAACACCTCTCCAGGCAGCTCGGGCTCCGGCGGACCGCCGTCGGTCGGGAAGTCGAACCCGCCCGCGCCGCCCTGCCCGGCCTCGCCGCCCTCCCCGCCCCCGCCGGCCGAGCCTCCTTGCCCGGCCTCGCCGCCCTTCCCCCCGTCGCCCTGGAACGTCCCGTCGGTGTTCGTGGCCGAGCAGCCGTAGGCGAACGCGGCGGCCGCGATCAAGGCGAACGAAGAAAAAAGCAAGGAGGCGCTTCGCATGGGGAAAAAGAGAGCAGAGCCCCTCCCGGGCGTCAAGGAGCGCACCCAGCGCACGTTTCCCTCGACATTTCTCGCCGGAACCGGCAGGAAACGGCCCGGCTATTGTGGATGGCCTTGCATTCGCTAATGTGACGGAAACTCGGGAACACTCCCCTCGGTCCACGCCGGAGGCTCCAGCATGCTTCGCCGATCGCGTATTCTTTCTCTTTCTTTCCCCACGATCACCCTCGCCCTGCTCACCGCCGTGACGGGCTGCAGCGACGCCCCCCCCATCACCACCGGAGGCGCGCAGGGCGGCGCCGGCGGCACCGGCGGCCAGGGCGGCGCCGGCGGGATCGGCGGCCAGGGCGGCGCCGGCGGGATCGGCGGCCAGGGCGGCGCCGGCGGGATGGGCGGCCAGGGCGGCATGGCCGGCTGCACCCTCGGCACCACGCAGCCGTGTTATTCGGGCCCCGACGACAGCCAGGGCGTCGGACCCTGCGTCGCAGGCGTGCAGACCTGCGAGCCGAGCGGCGAGTTCGGCGCGTGCGTCGGCGAGGTCGTACCCGCGACCGAGACGTGCAACGGCGTCGACGACGACTGCAACGGCATGGTCGACGACGGCGCCGACTGCGTCTGCGTGCCGGGCGAGATGATGGACTGCTACGAAGGCCCGGGCGGCACGGCCGGCGTCGGCATCTGCATGATGGGCAAGGCCACGTGCGCGGCCGACGGCAAGTCCTACGAGGCCTGCGTCGGGCAGGTCCAGCCCGCGGTCGAGGTCTGCAACATGCTCGACGACGACTGCGACGGCAACGTCGACGACGGCATCGGCTGCGCCTGCGTCCCGAACACGTCGATGTCTTGTTACACCGGCCAGGATGGCACGTCCGGCGTCGGCGTCTGCATGCCCGGCATGCAGACCTGCCTCCCGGACGGCACGGGTTACGGCGCCTGCATGGGCGAGGTCCTCCCCTCGCTCGACAACTGCGCCTCGCCCGCCGACGAGGACTGCAACGGCGTGGCGCTCGCGTGCACGGGCAACCACGTCGCGAGCAAGCCCTACGGCGACGCCTCGAACCAGATCGGCATGGACGTCGCGGTGGACAGCCAGGGCAACGTCTACACGATCGGCCACTTCGAGGGCTCGATCGACTTCGGCGGCTCCGTCGGCACGCTCACGAGCGCGGGTGGCTTCGACCTGCTCGTCGCGAAGTACGACCCCATGGGCAACGTCCTCTGGGCGAAGCGGTACGGCAACAACCTGAACCAGGTCGGCAACGGCATCGCCGTCGACGGCTCGGGCAACGTGTACGTCACGGGCTCGTTCCAGGGCACGCTCAGCTTCGGGAGTGGCACGCACACGAGCATGGGCGGCGACGACCTCTTCGTGGCCAAGTTGACCACGGAGGGCGTCCAGGTCTGGGTGAAGACGCTCGGCAACACGGTCACGCAGCAGGGCATGGACATCGCGGTCGACGCGGCGGGCGCGGCCTACGTGACGGGCCAGTTCTCGGGCAACATCACCTTCGGCGGCCAGCAGCTCATGGGGGTCGACGGCCTCGACGCGATCCTCCTCAAGTACTCGACGACCGGTGGCGAGCTCTGGGCCAAGACCTTCGGCGGCCAGGGCACGCAGTTCGGCTACGAGGTCTCGGCCTCCGGATCGAACCAGGTCACGTTCGTCGGGGCCTTCCAGAACAGCGTCAACTTCGGCGGCGGCACGCTCACGAGCGCGGGTGATTACGACGTCGCCGTCGTGCGGCTCGACAGCTTCGGCACGCACCAGTGGAGCAAGAGCTACGGCGACGCCTCGAACCAGCGCGCGTTCGCGGTGGCCGTGGACAACCAGGGCGCCGTCGTCTTCACGGGCGAGTTCGCCGGAGCGATGACGATCGGCGGGTTCGCGCTGACCTCGGCCGACGGGACGGCCAATGTCGACGGGTACATCGCCAAGCTCGACGCCATGGGCAACCCGGTCTGGGCCAAGAGCTTCGGCAACATGAGCGCGCAGCGTGGCCAGGGCGTCGCGGTCGACGTCTTCGGCAACATCGTGGTGACGGGCGAGTTCTTCGGGCAGGTCAACTTCGGCGGTGGCCCGGCGGTCAGCGCGGGCGGGCGCGACGTCTTCGTGGCCAAGCTCGACCCGAGTGGTGGGCCGCTCTGGCTCCGCCGTTACGGCAGCGGCATGCTGACGCACCAGTCGGGCGAGTCGGTCGCGATCGACCCGATGACCAACACCTGGGTGACGGGCACCTTCGAGAACATCATCGACTTCGGCGGCGGGCCCTTCACCTCGGCCGGCGGGACGGACATGTTCCTCGCCAAGCTCGCACCCTGAGCTCGCCGAGACTGGCAAATGTGCGCGGTTGGGGTAGAGCCTGCCGCGCATGCATCCGCTTCACGATATCCACGTCGTCCCCTCCACCATTTCGGACTTCGTCCCCGCGGTGATCGAGATCCCGCGGGGATCCAAGCTCAAGTACGAGCTCGACAAGCGCACGGGCCTGCTCATGCTCGACCGCGTCCTTTACTCGTCGGTCCACTATCCCGCGAACTACGGCTTCATCCCGCAGACGCACGCGGGCGACGGCGACCCGCTCGACATCCTCGTCTTGATGCAGGAGCCCGTTCATCCCCTGACCATCGTGCGCGCCCGGCCGGTGGGCGGGTTTCGGATGCGTGACGACAAGGGCGTCGACGACAAGATCGTCGCCGTGGCGATCGACGATCCTGCGTATGCCCATTACGAGGACGCGACGGCCCTCCCGCCGCACGTCCTCGCCGAGATCCGGCGCTTCTTTCAGGATTACAAGATCCTCGAGGGCAAGATCAGCGAGGTCGACGACCTCTACGATCGCAAGCGCGCCGTCGAGGTGATCGCCGAGTCGCTCGCCACGTACCGGAAGGACGCGGCCTGGGACAAACCCTGACCTCCCCACCCCGACCCGCCCTCTCCGCGTGGTGGAGAGGGCGGGCGTCTGGTGAGGCTCAGCGGTTCACTTGGGCTTGCCGCCGCCCTTGCCGCCGCCGCTGCCGCCGCCGTCCGTGCCGCCGCCGCCCGGGGCGCCGTAGAGCGCGGCTGCGCCGGCCTTGTCCTGGCTCGTCAGGTTGAGCGCCCAGGAGTTCGTCCCATTGCACTGCGGGTAGTGCATGACCGAGCTCGAGTCGTAAGGCGTCAGGCCGCGCCAGTTGTTGTCCTCGAAGCAGGCGCCGGCCTCGGGGCGCGTGTGCTCGTGGCGGAAGCCGAGCGCGTGGCCGAGCTCGTGGCGCAGGATGCCGTCGAGCGAGATGCCCTGCGTCGTGAACGAGCTGTTGTCGATGAGCACGTTGCGGCCGTTGCGGCTCGTGTTCGGGAAGAACGCGCGCGCGAGGTACTGCCCGCCCACGTTGACCGGGCGGACGTCGAAGATGACGTTCTTGTTTTGCGCCGAGCAGGCCGAGTCCTGGTCGCTCTTGTGGACGAAATTGATGTTCGCCGCGCCCTCCCAGGCGCTCGTCGCCTGGTTCATCGCATTCACGACCGTGCTGTAGCGGCTGCCGAAGTTCGTGCTGACGCAATACGTGATGTTCAGCGCCGTCGCCGCGTCCCATTTCACGTCCTGGCCGCCGGACGTATACACCGCGAGCGCGCCGTCCTGCACGTGCTCCAGGTAGAATTGCTCGAGCTCGGCTTCGCTGAACATCGGCGTATCGCCGTCGACGATGTAAACGCCCGTCTCCGGCTCCTGGAAGACGTTCGCCTGGAACTCCTCCCAGGTGATCCCCATTCCGACGTTCTCCACGTCCCCCACCTCGCCGGCATCGGCGACGCAGCCGGTCGCGAGCGCGGCGGTGGCGGACAGCACGAGCATTCCGTGAACGAGGCCAAGCTTCTTCATGCGCGACGTCTCCTTCTTCCGATTCGTGGTCATCCCGGACAGAGTCGAATCTGTACCAGGATCGGGAGGAGCCGTCGATGTGGTAACTTTCGTGACCGGCGCGGAGAAATGTCCGATGTGCGCGCGCAATCGACGCCGCGCGTGGGCGTGAAGGTGGCCGAGGTTCCCACCTTGTCTCCTCGATCCCTGCACCCTAACTCCTCGGACGACACGGAACGTTCGGCGCGCCTCGGACGTCCATCGCTCGAAACCCCGAGGTCACGATGGAGATCGTTCTATTCCTTGCGCTGTTTCTGGCTGTCCCGTCGCTGCTGTACGTGGGAGGGCGTATCGCGGGGCGCGGCGTGTGGGGGCTCGTGCTCGCGCGGTACGAGAAGCGCGGCGGCGGCGCTTACCGCGCCGTCGACGTGCCGATCTGGGTCCCGGGCAAGGCGCCGATCCTGGTGAAGCTCGCGGCGATCACGAGCTTCCTCCTCGGTCAGATGGTCGTCCCGGGGGCGCTCGCGGCGCTCGCGGGGCTCGTCGTCAGCCTGGAGATGCTCGGGAGGCCCGTGGAGGTCATGCAGCCCGTGGTCTTCGTCCTCACCCTCTCGGCGCCGACCGGCCTTTACGTCGCCGGGGGCCTTCTCGCGGCGGGCGTCCTGCTGCTGCGCCGGGATCCGAATGCCGCCACCCAGTCGCGCGCCATCGCGCGTTTTTCGCTCGTGCACAATGTCGTGCTGATCCTCGCGCTCCTGGCCGTGAGTGGGTTCGGCGACGGGGCGGTCCTGGTTTGTATTGCGTATGCGCTCGTCTCGATCGGCCAGGCGGCGCTGCTCCTCGCCGCTGCGCGGGCCCTCGACGCGCGCGCGCAGGCGGACGCCCACACGGCCGCGACGTCGCCCGCGGCCGTCGCTTGATCCCGCGAGGGACGTTCAGTCGCAATCGGGCGGAGCGGTCGGCCCGAAGGGCAGCCAGAAGAACGTGTCGAACACGTTCTTCTCGAAGCAGTTGGTGGTCGTCGGCGACGGGCTGAGCAGCGCCAGGTCGCTCGCGACGAAGAAGAACGGGTTCTCCCCCGGCGAGCCTGGATGCAGGCCATTTCCCGTCGCCAGGTTGCTGAACACGTGGTTGTCCCGGGCGTCCTGGTCCTCCTGGAACGCGCCGCACACGTCCCCGCAGCTCGGTTCGCCGGGGGCCACCACATCGAAGTCCGCGAGGACGATGCCCGTGAAATCGTTGCCGACGACGAGGTTGCCGGAGATCTCCGACGCGTCCACGCCGATGTAAAGAATGCCCTGCCCGGACGGGAACGGCCTGAGCGGATGATTCTCCGGGACCGTGTTCGGCTTGTTGTTGTCGTAGACGAGGTTGTGGCGGACGTCGATCCGCTTGGCGCCTGGCCGGATATCGTAAATCTCCGGCAAGAGGAAGGCCGCGATTCCGATGGAGTTGTTCCTGACCACGTTGTAGGTCAGCTCGACATCGTCGCTGTTCGACACCTCGAGGCCGAGGGTGTTGCCTTCGACCAGGTTGTGCGTGACCCGCACGTTCTCCGACGTCTCGACCCAGATGCCGCTGTCGACGGCGCCCGTGGCGAAGCTCCGCGCGATGAGCCCGTTGCGCGAGAGCGTCGGGAAGATCCCGTAGTTCGGGTTGCCCTCCGCGTGGACGTCGACGATACGGAAGCCGTCGACGCACTCCGTGAACAGCCCGTTGTTCTCGAAATTGCGGACGGTGATGCCGCGGATCTCGACGTCGTGCAGGGCGGGCTCGGCGCAGCCCGTGATGTCGTCGATGCCGGGCTTCAGCGCGAACGGCGGCGCCATGCTCTCGTGGCAGCCCATGCAGTCCTTGTGTTCGCTGGGCACGACGACGATACCGTTGCGCTGCGTGTCGCATTTCTCGACGACGACGCGCTCGGTGGGCGTGCTCAGCCCGACGAGCGAGATGCCGCTCTTGTCGATGACGAGGCCGTTGGTCGAATCGGCGCACACCTGGTACACGCCTGGCATGATCAGGATCGTGTCTCCAGGGGACGCCTGATCGATGGCGGCCTGGATCGACTGACCCGGCTGGACGAAGATCGCGCCGGACGAATGGGCCTGCGCAGGGACGAGGCCCGCGGCAGCTCCGACCCCTACGGCACACGACACGACGAGCACGTCGCGATTGCATTTCATGATGGTCGCCCCCTCCATCTCCGCATTTACCACGATTTCCAGGGGCTGACCAATCAGAGCTCGATCCCCGCCGTCCCCTCCGGCAAGACCGTGAACCGCAGCGAATCCGCCCCCTGCACGGCCATCGCCACGCCGCCCCCGACGAACGGCACGAGCCGTTTGGCGATCTCGAACGAGAGCAGCACGCGCGCCTTGTAAAGCTCGTCGTGCGTGGTGAGCGGCACCCCCTCCGCGAAGAGCCGGTTCGCGCCGAGATCCCCGGCCACCGCGAACCCCTCGGCGATCGGCACGCGCGCGCCCAGCGTGAGCCCCGCGGTGAACGCCGCTTGCCGCCGGCCTTCCGGGGTCGGACGATTGTGCAGGCCGATCCCGAGGATCGAATACGCGTACGCGCTGGCGAATTTCACGCCCACGTTCGCGAAGATGGAATTCGATCCCCAGACGAGCGGGTGAACCCCGCCCCGCCGCGGGATGGGCACGAGGCCGAGGGATTCGCCTTCCAGCTTGTCCGTGACGTTGAGGACCCCGATCTGCACGCCCTCGATACGCCGCGCCACGTTGACGATCCCGATCTGCACGCCGCGCACCTCCGCGGAGACGTTCACGACCCCGATCTGCAGCCCGTCGACGCGCCCGATGTTCGTCCCGCCCGCGATTTGAAGCCCGCGGACCCTGCCTCGCGCGACGGAGACGAGGCCTCCGGCGAGGACGCCGTCCACGTCCCCGCTCGCGTGGCTCGCCATCCCTGCGAGCGCGAGCCCCGTCATCCGCCCGCTCGTCCACCCCATGAGCCCGGCGACCTGCGCGCCCGTGAAATCGCCGCGCGCGATCGAGAAGATCCCGTCGATCTCGAGCCCCTCGGCCCGCCCATCGACGACGTGGGCGAGCCCGATCTGCGCGCCCCGCATATCGTAACCGACCCAGCCCACGGGCCCGATCTGCAAGCCGCCGAGATAGCCGATCCGGCCGAGCACGAGCGCGATGTCGAGGTGGGTGAAGATGTCCGGCGCGCCGACGTTGGTCGCGATCGGATACATGAACCCGAAATTGACGGGGCGGTACGGGACGGAGGAGGGCGACGGCGGAGGTGGATCGTCGGGGACGACGACGGGAGGCGGGTACTCCGGATCAGGAATGGGCGCGGGGGCGGGCGCGGGAATGGCGACGGGAGCGGGTTCGGGGTCGGCTGCGCTCGCCGCCGCGGGGGCGAGCGAGCCGAGGGCGAGCGCGGCGGTCGCGGCGAGCGTACGTCTTGCGGAGGCGGTGGGGTCGGGACGCGGCGTCATGGCGCGGAGGCGAGCTTAACCGGTCTCGGCCGCCGCGCGAAGCCCGCCATTCAGGACGCTGGGCACGAGCGTTGCTTCATCGCTCGGCGGAGTATTGAATCGCATGCCGCTCATCCGCAAGATTCTCGTTCCGATGGATCCTTCGGCCTGCTCGATCGCCGCGCTCGAATACGCGAGTTCGTTCGCGGACGAGCTCGGGGCCAGCGTCGATGTGCTGCACGTGCACGAGCAGGGCGACGTCGGCGTGGGCTCCACGGTGCCGCTCGCCCCCGAAGCGCAGCGGCAGGCCGAGCAGCAGATGGAGGAAGCCATCTCGAGGGCCCGGAGCCGCCTGGGGGACCGGCTCGGCCGCAGCACGCAGACCGGCGACCCGCTGAAGACGATCGTCCATGCGGCGGCGGACGGCGAGCACGACCTGATCATCATGGGGACACACGGCCGCGTCGGGCGGCTGCACATGCTCGTCGGCAGCGTCGCCGAGGGGGTCATGTGGAACGCCCCCTGCCCCGTGCTCACCGTGCGGGTCTCCGAGGGGGAGGAGTCGCTCGCCGAGCGGCTCCGCGGGGGCGTATCGCCCGCGGACCTGGTCCGAGAGCGGCGACAGGGCGCCTGAGCGGAGGGGCGCGGGACCTCCTCGCGCCCGACGAGGGGCCATTGCGCCTCCGTCCTGCCACTGTTTTTCCAGTACAATCCCCCCATGTCCTCCGCCGCCCCCCTCCCTCCCATGGCCCCGGGCGCCCTCCCGCTCGTCGGCCACTCCCTCGCCTATCGCGGCGATCCTCTCTCCTTCCTCCTCTCCCTGGCCGCGCGCGGGCCCCTCGTCGGCATGCGCCTCGGCCCCATCGACGCCTACCTCCTCCGCGAGCCCGACGACATCGAACGTGTCCTCGTCACCGAACACCGCCGCTTCTGGAAAGACCGCATGACCCGCGGCCTCGGCCGTGTCCTCGGCGACGGCCTCCTCACCTCGGAGGGCGACATCTGGCTCCGCCACCGCCGCCTCCTCGCCCCCGCTTTCCACCGGGAGCGCATCGCCGCCTACGGCAACGACATGGCCCTCGCGGCCGAGCGTTTTGCCCTCTCCCTCCAGCCTCGCGAGGTCCGCGACCTTCACCGCGACATGATGCGCCTCACCCTCAACATCGTCGCCAAGGCCCTCTTCGACAGCGACGTCGACGACCGCGCCGCCGACGTCGCGCGGGCCATCAACTTCGTCACCGATCGCTTCGGGGACGGCTTGATCACCCTCTACCCCTGGGTCGAGCGCCTCCCCTTGCCCGACCATCGCCGCCTCCGCGACGCCATTGCCACCCTCGACGACGTCCTGCTCGGCATCGTCCGTGAGCGGCGGGCGCGTCCTCGTGGTGGCTCCGATCTCCTCTCCATGCTCCTCGCGGCCGAGGATGACGCTGGCCGTGGCCTCTCCGATCGCGAGATGCGCGACGAGCTCATGACCCTCTTCCTCGCTGGCCACGAGACCACCGCCCTCGCCCTCTCCTTTGCGTTTGTCCTCCTCGGCCGCAATCCCGATATCGAGGCGCGCCTCTGCGCTGAAATCGACGCCGTCCTCGGGCAGGACCTCCCCACCACCGACACCCTCGCGCGCCTCCCTTATGCCCGCGCCGTCGTCCTCGAGACCTTGCGCCTCTACCCGCCGGCGTATGCCATTGGCCGCGAGGCCATCGAGGACCTCACGCTTTGTGGTTATCGTATCCCCCGGGGCACCCAGCTCTGGATGGCCCAGTACGTCAATCACCGCGACGCCCGGTATTTCCCCGAGCCCGAGCGCTTCCTCCCCGATCGCTGGCTCGGCGGCCTCGAGCGCGCGCTCCCTCGTTTTGCGTATTATCCCTTCGGCGGCGGGCCACGCATCTGCATTGGCAACCAGTTCTCCCTCCTCGAAGCCACCATCGTCCTCGCCACGATCCTCCGCCGCTTCCGCGTCCGCCTCCTCGATAGCTCCCCCCTCGCCCTCGATCCCCTGATCACCCTCCGCCCGAGGGGCCCCATCGTCGTCGCGTACGAGCCTGCTCCCCCGCCCGAACGCGAGCTACTTCGTCCCGCCGTTTCGCCTTCTTGACGCCACCTCTTCCACCGTATCGAGCAGCGGCATGAGCCCGACCGGCTTGTGCAACACGCGCGTCGGCCGGATCGCCTCGATGGGCTCCTCGGCCCTCGCCCCGGCCGCCGTCATCACCACGACGGGCACCTCTGCGAGCGACGGATCCGACGTCTGCGCGATCCGGAATTGCGCCCCGTTCATCACCGGCATCATCAGATCGAGCAGGATCACGTCCGGGATCGGCCCGCTGTGCAGCCGCGAGAGCGCCTCGGCCCCGTTCGCCGCCTCCAGCACCTGATACCCCTCCTCCGAGAGGACCGACGACACCGCCTGGCGAAGGTCCTCGTCGTCGTCCACCACCAGCACGCAGCGGTTAGGCTCCAGCAACGCCCTGGCCCTCCTCCTCGTGTCTCACCCTCCTCACGAGCGGCAGCCGCACCGTGAACGTCGCGCCTCGACCCTCCGTCGAGTCCACCGACACGCGACCGCCCATTTGCTCCACGAACTGCTTCACGATCCAGAGCCCCAGCCCGAACCCTCCGTAATGGCTCGTCGGCACCGCTCGCTCGAATCGCTCGAAGATCCGCGCCTGCGCCTCGACCGGGATGCCGATGCCCCGATCCTTCACCACGATCTCCGCCTCCCCTCGCCCCGCCGTCACCTCGATCGTCACCGGCTTCCCCGCGCCGTACTTGATCGCGTTCGTGAGCAGGTTCGTCACCACCTGATCGAGCCGCCCCTCGTCCCATTGCCCCACGACCCCCGGCTCCGCGTGCACCTCCATCGTGCACCCCGCCGCCGCCGCCGGCAGCAAGTGCCGCTCCGCCACCCGACGCACGAGCCCCCCGAGATCCATCTCCGAGAACGAAAGCGCGAGCTTGCCCGACGACAGCTTCGACACGTCGAGGAGCTGATCCACGAGCGACGCCGTCCGCTCCACCTGCCGCTGCGCCATCTCGATCCGCGGCAGCGCCTCCGCCGGCCGCAGCCCCCCCTCCGCGCGCGACACCGCGCGCTCGAGCCCGTCGAGCGTCAGCCGCAGCGTCGCGATCGGCGTGCGCAGCTCGTGCGACGCCACCGTGAGGAAATCGTCCCGCGTCCGCAGCGCCGCCCGCAGATCCGACGCCAGCCGCGCGAGCTCCGCCGCTTGCCCCAGCACGATCGCCGCCACGGCCGCGCGTAGCGCGCTCGCCGCCTCGATTTCCCACGGCTTCCAGGGCTCCGCGCGCCCCTTCACCGTCTGTCGCCACACCTCGAACGACCGCCGCGGCGCGAGCCGCATCGTCATCGGATCCCGCGTGAGCGGCTTGCGTGGATCGCCGCCCCACGTGACCGTCCGCTCCACCTCCGGCCGGAACCACATGAGCAGCGTCCGCGCCCCTGGGCTGAACGACGTCACGAGCAGCCCGCTCGCCACGGGCGCGAGCGCGCGCGCCTCGGGCAGCTCCTCCCCCAGCGCGTCCGTCGCGTAGATCGGCTCCGCCATCACCTCGCGCAGCCACGCCACGATCCCGAGCACCTGCTCCCGCGCCGGCGTCACTCCGGCCGTCGCCACGTTCTGCTCGTCCACCACGGCCACGCCCGTCGCCTCCACGAACCCCGAGAGCGCCTCCACCTGCCCGAGCAGGCCCCTCTCCGCGTCGCCCGTCGCCGGCGCGCGTTTTCCTGCCGCGCCGAGCCCCTGCGTCACTTGCTCCACGTAGCGCTGCGCGCGCCGGCTCGCGCGGAGCTTCTGCTCCGTCGCCTCGTGTTGCGCGAGCACCTCGACCTGGAGCGACACCATGCGCCCGAGCACCACGCACATCCCGCGTGTCGCCGGCCCGAGCAGCCGCGGCACGCGGTGGTGGCATGCGACGAGGCCGAACAGCTCGCCCTCGCGCACGATCGAGATCGACATCGACGCGCGTGCCCCCATGTTGCGGAGGTATTGCACGTGCACCGGCGAGACGCTGCGCAGCCATGCGTCGCTCAGGTCGAGCGGGCGGCCGGTCCGCGGGTTCTCTTCCGGCACGATCTGCGCGTCGCGCGCCTCCACGTCCCGGATGCACCGGATCGGGTTCTTCTTGTACAGCCGGCGCGCCTGCGGCGGGATGTCCGAGGCCGGGTAGTGCAGCCCGAGGTACGGCTCCATCTCCGCCTCGCGCTCCTCGACCACGACCTCGCCGTGCCCGTCCTCGTGGAACCGGTAGATCATCACCCGGTCGTAGCCCGTCAGCGCCTTGAGCTCGGACGTCACGATTCCGAGCAGATCCAGCACCGATCGTGCTCCTCCGAGCCGCTCGAGCACGAGCTCGAGCGCGCCTGCGATCCGCTCCTCCTCGGGCGGACCTGGCGCCTCCAGCTCGATCACCACGAGCCCCTCCGATCGGTGCATCGTCGCCGTCAACGCGAGCCCCGCGAAGCGCATCGGCAGCGGGCTCTCCTTGCGGAGCGAGGGGCGCCCGAGGGCGCGCTCGAGGGGGCCCCACGACGCTGGATCCAGGAGCGCCCGCAGGGGCCTGCCGACGAGCGCGCGCGCGTCCACGCCGACGAGGGCCTGGGTGTTCTCGCTCGCCTGCGCGATCCGCAGATCGTCCTCGCGCACGGTGATCAGCGCGCCGTGCGGCTGCACGCTGCCCGGGACGTGGATCGGCTCCCGCGCGCACTCCTCGAGCTCTGCGGGCGAGATGTCGAGCTCGGATGCTGC
This sequence comes from Polyangium spumosum, assembly GCF_009649845.1. Classification (NCBI taxonomy): domain Bacteria; kingdom Pseudomonadati; phylum Myxococcota; order Polyangiales; family Polyangiaceae; genus Polyangium; species Polyangium spumosum. Next base: position 156,371 of record NZ_WJIE01000001.1, on the reverse strand, counting down.
TGCCGCGATGGCCACGCGCGGGCTCCGAAGCAACACCGGGGCCCGATGTCACACCCGGGCGTCCTCGGCCGTGTTTTTCGGATACGAACATTGCCACGACGTGGCATACCCTCGCCCCATGAGCCGGGTCGTCGTCCACGTCGACATGGATGCGTTTTACGCCTCCGTCGAGCAACGCGACGACCCTGCCCTCCGCGGCCGCCCCGTCATCGTCGGCGGCCATCCGCGCCGCGGCGTCGTCCTCGCTGCTTCCTACGAGGTCCGCCCCTTCGGCGTCCGCAGCGCCATGCCCATGGCTCGCGCCCTCGCCCTCGCGCCGGGCGCCGTCGTCGTCCCTCCTCGCTTCGCCGCGTACGTCGAGGCGAGCGAGCAGATCCACGCCATCTTCGAGTCCGTCACCCCCCTCGTCGAGCCCCTCTCGCTCGACGAGGCCTTCCTCGACGTCACCGCCTCCCGCGCCCTCTTCGGCACGGGCGAGGCCATCGCCGCGCACGTACGCGCGCGTATCGCCGACGAGGTCCACCTCCCGGCCTCGGCGGGCGTCGCCTCCTCGAAGCTCGTCGCCAAGATCGCCTCCGACCTCGCCAAGCCGAACGGCCAGCGTGTCGTCGCGCCCGAGGACACCACCCGCTTCCTCGCGCCGCTGCCCGTCGCGCGCCTCTGGGGGGTCGGCCCGAAGACCGAGGAGATTCTGCGCGCGCACGGCTTGCACACCGTCGGCGACGTCGCTGCGCGGGATCCTGCTTCGCTCGGCGTCTTGCTCGGCAAGCTCGGCCCGCACATCCATGCCCTCGCCACGGGCCATGGGGACGACCGCCCCGTCATCCCTGATCGCGAGCAGAAATCGCTCGGGGCCGAGGACACCTTCGAGCAAGACCTCCAGGGCATCGGCGCCCTCGCCCCGCACGTGCACGCGCAGGCCTTGCGTGTGGGCCGCCGCTTGCGCCGCGCCGGCCTCGTCGCGCGTGCGGTCGTCCTCAAGGTCAAGCTCTCCGACCACACCCTCGTCACCCGCCGCGCCACGCTCGACGAGCCCACCGACGACGGAGCGCTCCTCCACCGCGCGGCCCTCGCGCTCCTCGACGGCCTGCCCCTGTCGCGGCGTGTCCGCCTCACGGGCGTCACGGCCCACGACCTCAGCCGCGGCGGCGGCCAGCTCGGCCTCTTCGACCAGGGGGCGCAACGCTCGAAGCGCCTCAACCAGGTCCTCGACCGCATCGCCGACCGCTTCGGCGCTGCGGCCGTCGTCCCTGCCGACGTCGCGCGTCTCGGGCATGGCAACACGGACGACGAGGCGCGCAGAAAAGTCGGCGCGGCCCGATTCGACGAGCCTCCTGGCCACCGCAAGCGCTAGCCAGCTCTTGTCATTCGCGCCCAAAGCTACTAAGGCCGAGCGCATGTCGGCCGAGACCCTCGATGCTTCTCGTGGCGCGCGCAAGACCTTCGTCGCCTCGCGCCTCGGATCGCTGCTCGCCGTGGCGCCGCTCGGCGTCTGGACCGTGAACCACGTCTGGGACAACCTCTCGGCCTTCCAGGGCGCCGAGGCGTGGCAGACGTCCGTCACCCATCACCCGCACCCCGTCGCGCATGCGGCCACGCTCGTCGTCGTGCTCCTGCCCCTCGTGTTCCACACGATCTGGGGCATCGGCCGGCTCACGAGCATGCGCCCGAACAACGAGAAGTACGGCTACTTCGCCAACTTCCGCTTCCTCCTCCAGCGCGCGAGCGCCGTCGGCGTGCTCTTTTTCCTCGGCGCGCACATCTGGCTCGCGATGCTCCGCCCGCGGCTCCTGCTCGGCCATGCCGAGACCTTCGCGGACATCTCGCGCGAGATGCACCACCACATGCCCACGCTCGTGGTCTACCTGCTCGGCACCCTCGGCGTCGCCTACCACCTCGCCAATGGCATCGGCACCTTCGCCATGGGCTGGGGCCTCGCCGCGAGCCGCAAGTCGCTCCGCACCATCGAGCGCCTCTCCTACGTCTTCTTCGTCGTCCTGCTCGCCATGTCCTGGGCCGCGATTTACGCCCTCTGGCGCGCGGGCGCCTGAACCATTTCCCCGGCGTGGCCACTCCGTTACGGTGGCCTCGCCATGCTCCATCACGCTCGCCGCTCCTTCTTCGCTTTTGCGCTCCTCCTCGCCGCCTGCGGTGGTGAGGACACCTCCTCCGTCGCCTTCACCGCGCCCGATCGTGCTGCCGACCAGCGCGCGCCGCTCACGGCCCCGTGTGGTGATCCCGACGAGCTTCGTTGCCTCCTGCCCTGGCCCTCCAGCGCTTACTTGAAGGCCGACGCCGCCACGGCCACGGGCGTCCGCCTCCACGTCGAGGCCACGAGCCTGCCCGTCGCCGACGATCCTCGCTCCCTCGCCCTCGCCGACGGCTTCTCGCGCGTCACCCCGCTCGTCGTGGGGTTCCCCGGCCCCGTCGTGGCCCCCGCGGCCACCTCGGCCGACGGCCCCGTGCGCCTCTTGCTCGCGCAGCCCGACCATCCCCGCCGTGGTGAATCCGTCCCCTTGCGCCTCTCCACCCTTCCGGGCGAGGACACCGCCACCGAGACCCTGCTCCTCGCTTATCCCACGCGCCCGCTCGAGCCCGGCGCCGATTACGTCGGCGTCGTGCTGAACGACCTCACCTATGAAGACGGCGCCGCCATCGCGCCCACGCGCCAGACCCAGGTCGCGCTTGGCCTCGTCGAGCCCGACTCGCAGGCCGAGGCCAATCTCCGCGGTTATCACGCCCCGACGCGAAAGCTGCTCGCGGACGCGGGCATCGATCCGGCGCGTGTGCTCCGCGTCTTCGATTTCACGACCCGCTCCGGCGACGACGCCACGAAGCGGCTCACGGCCATGCGCGAGGCCGCGATCGACGCCGTCTCGCAAGGCAAAATCACGGTGGAAATCGACTCCGTCGTCTGGACCCCGAACGTATCCATCGCGGCCATCGTGCGTGGTCGCCTCGTCGGGCTCCCTTCGTTCCTGGAGGACGATTTCGACCTCTCGCTCGACGCGGCCGGCGACGTGGTCGAGAGCGGCACACACGAGGCGCCGTTCCGGGTGATGGTCCCTGCGGGCGTCGGTGATTACCGATTCGTGATGTATGGCCACGGCATGGGCGGCGACGTCGACGACAGCGCGTTCGACACCCAGCTCGGCCAGAGTGGCGTCGGCAAGGTCGGCATTCGTTTCGTCGGCTGGACCGGCGACGACCTCATCGAGACCTTCGTCAACCTCACGCGGATGGCCGAGGCCACACACCGCTCGACGGCGCGGCTCCTGCAGGCGCTCGCGGACGGCGCGGCGATCCAGCGGTCGATGGACACCGTGCTCGGCGAGCTCCTCTCGGGCCCGACGTTCGACGGCGCAGCGAACCCGCTCATCGACCGCAAGCCGGACGGCAGCATCCCAGTCTGGGCGGGTGGCTCGCTCGGCGGCACGCTTGGCCTCGTGTATGCCTCGGCGGACCCGGACATGCACCACGGCGTGCTCAACGTGCCCGGGGCGGGGTGGTCGCATTTCATCCCCGGCTCGGACGTGTATGCGACGGTGCGGGGCCTCTTGCAGACGACGTACGGCGGCAACCTCGACGTGGGATATGCGCTGGCCTTGAGCCAATCGAACTGGGACGAGGTGGACGGCTCGAGCTGGGCGGATCGAATGCCGGAGGAGCCGACGGCATATCTCATCCAGGAGAGCATCGGCGATCCCATCCTGCCGAACGAGGGCACGGCGCTCCTGTCCGTGGCGGTGGGCGCAGGTCAGGTCGGCGCGGTATTACGGCCGACGGCGGGGATCGAGTCCTCGACGGAGATCGTCGGCAAGAGCGGCCTCACGCAATACAAGGTTCCGAGCGACGACCCGTACGACATCCACGGCTTCGCCGCGAACGGCGGTCCCGCGGGTGACGCGGCGCGGGCGCAGATCACGGCGTACCTGAAGTCGGTCTGGGACGGGCAGCCGACGATCACGGTGCCGGAGGCGTGCACAGGCGGGAGCTGCGATTTCACGAAGTAGGAGGCGGGAGCCGGGAGCTGAGCATGGGTCTCATCGGGCAGGCGCAGAGCTGGGGCGTTGCCCCAGGCCCCACCAGGGGCTGTCCGCCCCTGGACCCGGACCAGCCAGGGGCTGGACCCAACGTCGATGAACTGCGCTCCGCGCAGTTCATCGAACAGCCGCAGTCAAGACCAACAACGACCCTGCCAACCGAGACCGCCGCGCTGCTGGTTCTGCTGGCGACACGGCCTCGACGTCGGCCTGTGGGGTAAACTGCGCGGAGCGCAGTTTTCCCCCCTGAGGTCCAGGGCTTGCCCTGGTCCGGGTCGAGGGGCGGACAGCCCCCGCGGGGTCCGGGGCAGCGCCCCGGCTCTGCGCCTGCCCGATGAGACCCATGCCTTCTGGACAAGCCGACCCCCCCGCCGTCCGATCGCTCCCACACCAACAGGATACCGATGCCTCCGCCCCCCGATCGATCGGGCATCCCCCATGAAACCGATCCCCCCGCCGCCCGATCGCTCCCACGTCGGCATGAAATCGACCTCCCCGCCGCCCGATCGATCGGCCAGGGGGGATGAAACCGACCACCCCGATGCCCGATCGATCGGCCAGGGGGGATGGTGCCGACCGCCCCGATGCCCGATCGATCGCGCGCGGGGATGATGCCGATACCTTCGGTGCCCGATCGAGCGGACCCGGAGGGCATTGTCAGGGGGATTGCGGGGGGGGTGAGCCGCCTGGGGGGCCCTTCTTGTTTGCCAGCGCGTCGGCGCGCATCTGCGCGAGCTGGTCGAACAAACCAAAGACCTGCGCCTCCAGGTCCCGCGGCAGCGCAAGGTTCACCGAGACCTCGTCGTTGAGCGCGCCTCGGAAGCGGCCCAGGACTGCCAGCGCCGCCGTCCGGATCCGCCCGGCGTCCCGACGCGCGCCCGTATCCGCGTCCGCGCGCTGGCTCAGCAGCGTCCCGATTTGCTCGGCCGTGCCCACGTAGCCCTCCGCCCAGTCGAGCAACGTCAGCCCCTCCGCGACCGGGATGAGCTGCAGGTCCGTCTTCAGACCCTCGATCTTCTTCCGGTTCTCGATCGCCGCGTGGACCTCCTCCACGTAGGACGCCTGAAGATTGTCGAGCTCCGGAATGATCGCCGCCCGCACCCGCAACGCTGCCGCCCGTACGTGCTCCGGCGCCTTGGGCCAGCGCGCGTATGCCTCTGCCATGTGCCAGATCGCCCCGCCGAAGCCGTCGTGCATGTCGTCGGCCTCCGCGATCTCCTCTGCCAGCGGCTTGCTCCCCGTCAAGGTGCCCGGCAGCGCGTCGATCTGCTGCTTCTTCGCCAGCAAGATCGGCTCGTACGTCTTGCCCGCGCCGGACAGGACCAGCGCAGGGTGTCTCTCGCTGAACAGATCAGCAAACGCGACCTTCAAGGCCGCGAGGGACAGGTATTTCATGCGAACGAACGGTACAGGTGGTCGATCCTACCCCGCAAGCCCGAAAGGAACCCCCCGCCGTCAGCCCTTCGGCAAATCCACGACGAACGTCGTCCCCTCGCACGCCGTCGAGCGCACCGTCACCTCGCCGCCGTGTGCGCTCACGATTTCCTTCACGATGAACAGCCCGAGCCCGATGCTCCGATCCGGGTCGTGCTTGTGGTCGCCCCGCTTGTAGGGCTCGAACAGCGTCGGTAACACCTCCGCGGGGATCGGCGTCCCCTCGTTGTGCACCTCCACCCGCACTCGCTCGCCGAGGTCCCGGCTCCAGATCGTCACCACGCTCCCGGGCGGGCTGTAGGTCACCGCGTTGCGCGTCAGGTTGTCCACCACTTGCGAGATTCGGTCCGGGTCCCAGATTCCCTGCCCCTCGCCCTCCGCATGGTGCACGATCTGCCGGCCCGCGTGCGCCAGCACGATCTCGTCCACCACCTGCTTGCACGTCGCGTGGATGTCCGACTCGCGCCGCGCCACCGGGATCCCCGTCCCCGTCCGCGCTTGCGTGAAATCGAGCAGGTCCCGGATCAGCCGCGTCGCCCGCTCCCCGCTCGACGCCACCCGCGCCGCTGTCTTCGTCAGCGGTGATCCCTCCGGCAAGGCTCGCCGCAGGATCACCGCCCCCGTCACCATGGCCGCGATCGGGTTGCGCAGGTCGTGGCTCACGATGCCCATGAGCTGCTGCTCGAACTCCAGCCGCCGCCGCGCGAGCTCCACCTCCCGCCGCCGCGCCGTCACGTCGAGCAGCGCCCCCACCACGCGGACTGCCTTCCCTTCCTGGAAGACGACCCGGCCCGAGACGCGCACCCAGCGCTCCTGCCCGTCGACGAGGCCCACGAGGCGATGCTCGAGCTCGTAGCGGCCCCCTCCGGCGCCCGGCTCGAGCGCCGCCGTGAACGTCGCGATCCAGGGCGCGAGGTCGTCCGGGTGGATCGCGGCGCGCGCCTGCTCGAAGCCGAGCGGCGCCTCCGCCGGCAGGCCAAAGAGCTCCTTGCAGCGCGCGTCGCAGCGCAGCTCGTTCGTGCGCGGATCCCAGTCCCAGATGCCGAGGCCCGTCGCCGAGAGCGAGAGCGCGAGCCGCTCGTGCGCGAGCCGCGCCTCTCGCTCGGCCCGAGACACGCGCACCACGTGCCGCACGATGTGCCCGAGCCGGCTGCCCGCGTCCGCGCCCTTCACCAGATAATCGGCGGCGCCCGCCTTCATCAGCGCGACGGCCGTCTGCTCGTCACCCTGGCCCGTGAGCACCACGAATGGGACGTCGATCTCCTCCTGCCGGATCGCCGCGAGCAACCAGGCGCCGTCGCGCCCCGGCATGTCGAGGTCCGAGATCACGCAGTCGAAGAGGCCGCGGCGGAGCTTCTCCAGCGCCGCGTTCGCCGACGTGGCCTCGTGCACCTCGATCGCCGGGTCGGCCTTGCCGAGCGCGCGCACGATCGCCATGCGGTCGACGACGTCGTCGTCCACCAGGAGGACGCAAAGCCGCATCGACCCCTCGCGTTTGGTCACGGCATCTCGACCAGGGTCCAGTACTTGTTCAGCGTCGCCATCACGTCGACGAAGTCGGCGAACTGCACCGGCTTGAGGAGGTAACCCGCGACGTTGAGGCGGTAGGCCTCGACCTTGTCGCGGTCCTCGTTGGAGGTCGTCAACACGACGACCGACGTCGACACGAGCGCGGGATCGGCGCGGAGCTCACGCAGTAGCTCGATGCCGTTCATCCTGGGCATGTTGAGGTCGAGCAGCACGAGCAAGCGCCGCCCGGCGATCGATCCGTCGCGTAGCTTCGCGAGCGCCTCGATGCCGTTCGTCGCCACGTGGATCGGGTTCGTCAGCCGGTTCTTCTGGAAGGCCCGCTTCACGGTCATGACGTCGACCTCGTCGTCGTCGACCAGCAGGATGTGGAGCTCGCGGTTATCCATCAGCCCTCAGGCTCTCGTCGCCTCGTGCTTCGGCCAGGTGAAGAACAAACACGCGCCTTCTCCCAGGGCCGACTCGATGCGCACGTGACCGCCTCGACCTTCGACGATCTTCTTGACGATCGCAAGCCCGATGCCGGTGCTCTCCACCTTGTCGCGCGCCTCGAGCGTCTGGAAGATGCCCCAGACACGCTCGTGGAACTCAGGCGCGATGCCCGGGCCATCGTCGCGCACGAAAAACTCCCACGTGTCGCCGAGGTCGCGCGCCCCGACGCGCACCTCCACGTCCGGCCTGCCCGCGTGCTTGAGCGCGTTGCCGATGAGGTTCGTGAACACCTGCTCGAGCGCGAGCCGCTCGGCGTCGAACGTCGGCAGCCCCTCGCCGAGGATCACGGCGGCCGGAGGCCGCGGCGCGAGCATCTCCACGACCTCGGTCAAGAGCCGGCCGACGTCGACGCGCTCGCGGCTCGCCTTCGAACGGCCGGCGCGCGAGAAGTCGAGCAGGCCCTGGATGAGCCCCTCCATGCGGCACACGCGGCCCCGCAAGAGGGACATCTTCTCGCGCGCGTCGTCGGTCATCGCCGGGCCGAGGTCCTCCTCGATCCACTCGGCGAGGCTGCCGATCGCGCGGAGCGGGGCCTTGAGGTCGTGCGAGGTGATGTACGCGAACTGATCGAGCTCGCGGTTCGTCTCGGCGAGCGACGCGGCGAGCGCCTCGACGCGCCGCCGCGCTTGCACCTGATCGGTCACCTCGATCGCGTAGACGGCGACGCCGCCGATGGCGCCGTGGGCGTCGCGGATGGCCTGGTAGACGATGTTGTACAGGCGCTCCGTGGGGCCCCGGCCGTCACCCGCGTCGAGCCGGACCGAGAGCTCGGAGGCGACGTAGGTCGCGCCCGTCGCGTGGACGCGGTCGAGGATCTCGAGGATCCCCTGGCCCTCGAGCTCGGGGAAGACCTCGCGGACGGTCTTGCCGACGACGTTCGTCCTCGACGCGAGGCGGAGATACGGCCGGTTGGCGAGCTCGAAGCGCAGATCCTCGCCGCGCAGGATGCAGATGCCCGCGGGCGCCTCCATGAAGAGGTCGTGTAGCTCCTTGCGCGCCGCCTCGGCGGCCTCGTAGAGGCGGGCGTTGTCGAGCGCGAGGGCGGAGCGGCGCGCGAGGTGCTCGGCGAAGGCGAGGTCCTCCTCGTCGAGGCGCCGCGGCCCCTCGCTGACGAGGGTGAGGGCGCCGATGACGCGGCCCCGCGTGAAGAGCGGGACGATGGCGTACGAGGTGAGGCCGAGCGAGCGCGCCATGGCGAGCTGCTCCTCGTCGGTCGAGGTCGCGACGAGCAGCTCGTCGGGGATCTCGGGCATCCACTCGGTCTCGCCCGTGCGCAGGACGCGGGGCACGCCGTGCGGGGCGTCCGGGTTCGGCGGGTACTTCTTCACGAGCTCGTGGGCGAGCGCGACCTTCTGTGGATCCTTGTGCTCGACCGCGAGGCGGCGGATGCTGCCGTCGGGCGCGAGCTCGTCGATGGCGCACCAGTCGGCGAGGCGCGGGACGACGAGCTTGGCGAGCTCGGCGAGGGCGTGGCGCGACGCGAGGGTCGAGGAGAGGCGCTCGGCGGCCTGGGCGAGCACGGCGAGGCGCTCCTGCTGCTTCTGCAGGGCCTCGCGGGCGCGCCTCTCGGCCTCGAAGGAGAAGGCCCGCTCGATGGCGAGGCCACACTGGGTGCAGACGGTCGAGAAGAAGTCACGCGTGACGGAGTCGAAGGTCGGGACGTCGCCGTAGAAGCTGAAGGCGATGCCGCCGATGATCGTGGTGGTCGTGCAGAGGGGGATGGCGACGACACCTTCGAGGCGCGCCTGCCCGCGAGGCAGGGCGGCGGCGGCGGGGAAGACCGCGGCGACGTCGGCGTGGCCGGCGAGCCAGACGGCCTCGCCGCGGCGAACGGCGTGGGTGAGCGGGACGTCGGCGTCGAGGGGCACGCGGCGGAAGCGCTCGAAGCGCTCGGACGTGGCGCCGGCGACGGAGGCGAGCTCGACGAACTGCCGGCGCTCGTCGAGCAGGTACACGAGCGAGGAGGTGGCGCCGAAGAGCTCGTGGCCATGGGCGGTGACGACGTCGCCGATCTGCTGGACGGTGGCGGCGCGGGCGAGGGCGGCGGTGATCTTCTGGAGGAGCGAGGCGCGGCGCGCGAAGGCCTCGAGCGCGCGGACCTTGGCCTCGAGGTCGAGCTCGAGCATGGGGGAGCGTCAAGGTAGGCGGGCGGCGAGGGCCGGGACAACCCGGGAGGTTCCTGATTGGGCGGTTCAGGCGGGATGAGGAGGCGGGCGCGCGTGGATGACACGCGCGGCGTCGGCGGCATCTGGTTCCCTTCTTGCGTGTCGTCGTGGTCGGGGAGGAGACCATGAAGAGAACCATGAAGGTCGTGATCCCGCTCCTGGCCGTCGCCACGCTCGGGCTCTCGCCAGGGAGCCTCGAGGCGCAGACGCAGCAGGCGCCGCCGGCGCCACGAGGCGCGCAGGCCGCCCGTCCGCAGAGGCAGGTCGTCGTGCACCTGACGAAGGACGCGGGGGACCTGCACGCCGTGGCGATGTCGCTCGACCTGGCGCAGGCGCTGCAGGAGGGGGGCGCCCGCGTGACGTTGTTCCTCGACCTCGAGGGCGTGCGCCTGGCCGATACCCGTGTCCCGAACCAGCTCGGCTGGGGCATGGGCAAGCAGACGATCGCGGACCGTTACAATCGCTTCGTGAAGGCGGGCGGCAGCGTGCTGCTCTGCCCGCATTGCGCCGAGAACGCCGGCCTGACGACGGCCAACCTGCGGCAAGGCGCGCGGCTGCCGACGCCGCGGCAGCTCGCGGAGACCATTCTGCAGGCGGATCAGGTCATCGATTACTGAGCCCCGCCGGTTTTCCCCACACGCGCCCGCTTGCCCGCTCGTGGCATCCGTGCTTACTGACCCGCATGCTCCAGCGGCTCCTGCCTCTCGCGGCGGCCCTCGTGGTGGTCGGGTGCGGGAACCCGAATGCAGGCGCGTCCAAGGGCCCGGCGGCGCTCCGGAAGGTCGCGCCGAACGAGCTCCGCGCGCCGGCCGACTTCGCGGGCATCACGGACACACGCGAGCGCTCTCGGGCCCTGTTCCTCGAGGCGAGCCGCGTGCTCATGCATCCGCGCTGCGTGAACTGCCATCCGAACGGCGACGTCCCGCATCAGGGGATGAACATGCAGCTCCACGACCCGCCGGCCGTGCGCGGGCCCGACAACCACGGCGTGGTCGGGATGGAATGCACGAGCTGCCATCAGGACAGGAACCAGGAGCTCACGCGCGTGCCCGGCGCGCCGCAGTGGCACCTCGCGCCGCTCGAGATGGCCTGGGTCGGGAAATCGGCGCGCGAGATCTGCGAGCAGATGAAGGATCCGAAGCGGAACGGCGGGAAGACGCTCGCCGAGATCGTCGAGCACAACACGCATGACGCGCTCGTCGGCTGGGGATGGCACCCGGGGGCGGACCGCGAGCCGGTCCCGGGGACGCAGCCGCAGTTCGGCGCGATCGTCGCGGCGTGGGCGGAGACGGGGGCCGAATGCCCCGCGGAGGGGGCGAGACCATGAGCGTGCGTATTCGCGTGAACGGCGTCGAAAAGGCGCTCGACGTCGACCCCGAGATGCCCCTGCTCTGGGCCCTGCGCGACGTGCTCGGGTTGACCGGGACGAAGTACGGCTGCGGCCAGGCGCTCTGCGGCTCGTGCACGGTGCACCTCGACGGAGAGGTCGTGCGCGCGTGCGTGACGCCGGTCCGCCGCGCCGACGGGAGAGCGGTCACCACGATCGAAGGGCTGTCGCCGGACGGGAGCCACCCCTTGCAGCGGGCGTGGGTCGAGCTCGGGGTGCCCCAATGCGGGTTTTGCCAGGCCGGGCAGATCATGACCGCGGCGGCCTTGCTGAAGGCGAAGCCCAGGCCCTCGGACGACGAGATCGATCAATCGATGGCCGGGAACCTCTGCCGGTGCGGCACCTATTCGCGGATCCGCGCGGCGATCAAGAAGGCGGCCGGGATGCCGGAGGGCGAGCGATGAGCCGGGAGGTCGTGCGCGTGACCCGGCGCGATTTCCTCGTCGGGCTGAACCTGTCTTTGGCCGGGCTCGCGATCGGGCTGCCAGCGCTCGGCGACGAAAAGAAGCCGCCGGGGCTCGACCCGAACCCGTTCGTGCACGTGGCGCCGGACGGGACCGTGACCATCGTCTGTCATCGCTCCGAGATGGGCCAGGGCGTGCGGAGCACGATTCCCGTGCTCATCGCCGAGGAGCTCGGCGCGGACATGGGGCGCGTCGTCATCCGGCAGGCCGTCGGCGACAGGAAGTACGGCGATCAGAACACCGATGGATCGAGCAGCATCCGGAAGTTTTACGACAACCTCCGCCTCGTCGGCGCGACCGCGCGCACGATGCTCGTCGCCGCCGCGGCGGCGAAATGGAAGGTGAAGCCGGAGACCTGCGAGGCGCGCGGGCACGTGGTGCTCCACGTGCCCACGAAGCGCTCCCTCGGCTTCGGCGAGCTCTCGGAGGCGGCGGCGAAATGGCCCGTGCCGAAGCCCGAGGGCGTGAAGGTGCGGCCTCGGGACGAGCTCTCGCTCTTGAAGAACCCGAAGCTGCCGCTCGTCGACGGGCCCGCGTACGTGACGGGCACAGCCGGGTTCGGGGCCGATCTCGGGCTGCCGGACATGCTGATCGCGGTGATCGCGCGGCCGCCGGTGGTCGGGGGGAAGGTCGCGAGGTACGACGCGTCCCGCGCAACGAAGATCCCGGGCGTCAAGCGGGTGATCGAGATGCCCGCGGCGGCGCGTCCTTATGGCTTCCAGACGTGGGGCGGGATCGCGGTGCTCGCGGAGAACACGTGGGCCGCGATGCGCGGGCGCGAGGCGCTCGACATCACCTGGGACGGGGGCGAAAACGAGAAATACGACTCGAGGGTGTATCGCGACGAATTGCTCGCCTCCGTGCGCGCGGCGGGGACGCCGTACCGCGCGCTCGGCGACGTCGACGCGGCCTTCAAGAAGGCCGCGCGGATCGTCGAGGCGGAGTACGTCGTGCCGCACCTCGCGCATTTGCCGATGGAGCCGCCGGTCGCGCTCGCGCGGGTCGGGGGCGGGCGCTGCGAGGTCTGGGCGCCGACGCAACATCCGCAGGCCGCGCGGAGCACGGTGGCGAAGCTGCTCGGCCTCGGCGAGGAGGCGGTCACGGTGCACGTGACCTTGCTCGGCGGCGGGTTCGGGCGAAAATCGAAGGCGGACTTCTCCGCGGAGGCGGCCTTCCTCGCGCGCGAGGCGGGCGTACCGGTGCGCGTGCAATGGACGCGCGAGGACGACGTCCGGCACGACTATTACAACACGGTGAATGCGCAGCGTTTCCGGGCGGGCCTCGATGAGAAGGGCAAGGTGATCGCGTGGCACCATCGCACGGCCTTCCCGCCGATCGCCTCGACCTTCGGCGACGTCGACAGGCCGGGCGTCACGGACCTCCAGCAGGGCGTGCTCGATCTCGCGCTCGACGTGCCGAACGTGCGCGCCGAGGCGTGCCCGGCCAGGGCCCACGCGCGGATCGGCTGGTATCGATCGGTCTACAACATCTTCCACGCCTTCGGGATCGGCTCGCTGGTGGATGAAATCGCGCACGCGCGCGGCGCGGATCCGCGGGACGTGTGGCTCGAGCTCATCGGGCCGCCGCGCACGCTGGGGCTCGCCGAGCTCGGGGTGGAGAAGCTCGCCAATTATGGCGAGACGCTCGAAAAACACCCCGTGGACGCGGGCAGGCTCCGGCGCGTGATCGAGCGGGTCACGGAGGCCTCGCGGTGGAGCGCGCGCAAGAAGGACGGCCGCGCGTTCGGGCTCGCGGCGCATCGGAGCTTCGTGACGTACACGGCCGTCGTGCTGGCCGTCGTGCCGGACGCGCGGAACAAGGTCCGCGTCGACGAGGCCTGGATCTCCATGGATGCGGGCACGGTGGTCAACCAGGACCGCGGGCGCGCGCAGATGGAGGGCTCGGTGGTGATGGGGATCAGCAATACGCTCTTCGGCGGGATCACCATGAAAGGCGGGGCGACGGAGCAATCGAACTTCCGGGACGCGCGTATCGCGCGGATCGGCGAGGTGCCGCGGAAGATCCACGTGGACCTCGTGCCGAGCGACGGGCCTCCGTGCGGCGTGGGCGAGCCAGGCGTGCCGCCGGTGGGGCCGGCGCTGGCGAATGCGGTGTTCGTGTTGACGGGCAAGCGGATTCGAGAGATCCCGCTCTTGCGGGGGCTCTCGGCGTAGATCGTCCACGGCTCGGCTTGCCTGGCTCGGCGTCTTTGTGGCAAGGGGCTCGGGTGACGCACGTCCTCGTGGTGGATGTCGGCAGCTCGTCCGTGCGCGCCGCCATTTGTGACGGGAGCGCTCAGATCGTCGCGGAGACGGCCGAGGCGTATTCGTTCACGGTGGCCGCGGACGGCACCTCCGAGGTGGACGCGCGGCGCCTGCAGGGCATGGTCGAGCGGTGCGTCGATCGGATCCTGACGAACGCGGCGCCGATCGAGGCCGTCGCGCTCGCGACGTTCGTGGGCAATCTGCTCGGCGTGGACGGGGAGAATCAGCCCGTGACCCCGGTCTACACCTACGCGGATACGCGCCCGGCGCCCGAGGCCGCCCTTCTCGCCGCCGAGGGAGGTATCGCCTCTCTGTACCAGGCGACGGGCTGCCCGCTACATACCGCGTATCATCCCGCGCGGCTGCGCTGGTATGCCCGCGCGCGGGGGGCCGCGCCTGCGATCTGGCTGGATTTCGCCACGTACCTCTATCGCGCGTGGTTCGGCCGGGAGGTCCCGTGTAGCCATTCGGTGGCCTCGTGGAGTGGCCTCTTCGACCGCGCTTCCCGGAGCTGGTCTGCGGAGTGGCTCGCTCGCCTCGGGCTCGGCCCGGAGAGGCTCCCTGCCCTCGCCGATTTTCGCGAGGCTGAGGTCGGCCTCGCGTCCGCTCATGGCGAGCGCTGGCCGGCGCTGCGCGACGTGCCGTTTTTCCTGGCCATCGGGGACGGGGCGGCGGCGCATATCGGCGGCGGGGCGATATCGCCGCGGAGCACCTCCCTCACCGTGGGCACGACGGCGGCGCTGCGGCAATTGCGTATGGCCGAGGTCCCGCCGGGCGAGGTGCCCGAGGGGTTGTGGGCGTATCGTCTCGACGAGCGGCGCGAGCTCGTGGGGGGAGCGACGAGTGAAGGCGGCAACGTCCACGCCTGGGCGCGCGCCCATTTGAAGCTCGACGCGGAGCCGCTTGCCTTCCGCGAGCCCTTCGCGCACGGGCTCACCGTATTGCCCATGTTCGCGGGCGAGCGGAGCCCCGGGTATCGCGCCGACGCGACGGCCACGTTGCACGGGTTGCGGCTGTCCACGACCGCGTTCGACATCGTCCAGGCGCTCTTCGAGTCGGTCGCCCTGCGGATCTCGCAGGTCCACGACGCGCTCGGCGGCAGCGACGCGCTTCATGCGGGAGGCGGCGCGCTCCACGCCTCGCCCGATTGGGCCCAGATGTTCGCGGATGCCATGCAAACGCCCGTGTATCTCATGGGCGAGGAGGCGACGCTGCGCGGCGCGGCGATGCTCTTGCTGGAGGCGCTCGGAAAGGGGGCCCTCGACGTTTTCGCGCCGCGCGTTTCGCGGATCTTCGAGCCGCGGGCCGAGGTCGCCGAGGTGGTTCGGGCGGCCAAGGAGCGGCAGATCGAGCTCTATCGGAGGCTGTATTCGTGAGGTTGAACGGCTACCAGCGCAGCTCGGCCGGCAGGTATTTTCCGATCAATTCCTGATAATAGGGACGCAGCTTCGCCACGTCGGGCGGCGCGTCGGCCTTCGAGTAGAGATCGTACGGGTTGAACCGCCGCACCCACTCCATCATCCGCCGATCCTGCTCGTTCATGAGGTGCGCGTACGCGCCCTCGCGGTGCGCCGCGTAGAACGAGTGATACCGGATCATGTACAGGGCCTCCATCGGGAGGTACTCCTTCACCACGTGGTAGAGGTACTCGTCGTGCCCCCACGACATGTGGACCTCGGAGAGCCCACAGCCCTCCTCGTACATGCCACACGGCGTGCGATAGCGCGGGTTTTGCAGGTCCGGGTTCCTCGCGAAGAGCTCGGGGAAGACGATCCGATCCGAGAACGCGCAGCCCACCGGGAACGTGTCGCCCACGACGGCCCATTGCGGCTCGCCCCAGAGCGCAAGGACCTTGCCGGCGTCGTGGATCAGGGCCGTCAGGACGAACCACGGCGGCTGATCGTCGCGCCGCGCCGCCTCCGCGGACTGGAGCGCGTGCGCGATCTGCGAGCTCTCCGTGTCCGGATCGCTGTCGTCGACCAGCCGATCGAGTTTCTCGAGCACCTCCCACATGCCCGCCCGGCGGCGATCGAGGCCGAGGTATCGGCGCTCCTTCTCCTGCACGAAGGCGAGCGTCTGGTTCTCGTGGTTCAGCCGGTAAAGCTCCTTGACGCTCGGCCGCGCCTCCGCGCGGTAATCGCGAAACTCCGAGGTTTCCTTCTTCTCGATCTGTCCGAGGTGCTCGCTCACGCTCATCGTTCGGGGCAATAGCGCGGAGGTCGGGGCGGCGCTAGGATTCTCCCGTGCGGGCGTTATGGGTGGTCCTCGGTTGCCTCCTCGCGCTCCTCGCCGTTTCCTGCGGCAGGGGCGAGCGCGCGAGCGCGACCACGCGTGATTCGAAGCGAGAAGCGCGCTTCGCCGTCGTCACCCACGGCCAGGCCTCCGATCCATTCTGGTCGGTGGTGAAGAACGGAATCGACCGGGCGGCCAAGGACATGGGCGCCAAAGTCACGTACCAGGCGCCCCAGACCTTCGACATGGTCGCGATGAGCCGCCTCATCGACGCCGAGGTCGCCCGCAGGCCCGACGGCCTCATCGTCTCGGTCCCGGATCCCAGCGCCCTCGCGCGTTCGCTCCTCGCCGCCAGAGACGCGGGGATCCCCGTCCTCACCATCAACGCGGGCGGCGACGAGGCGCGCGAGATGGGCGCGCTCCTGCACGTCGGACAGAGCGAATACGACGCCGGCAAGGCCGGCGGTGAGCGTATGGCGAGCGCCGGCGTGCGGCGCGCGATCTGCGTGAACCACGAGGTGGGCAACATCTCCCAGGACGAGCGTTGCCGCGGCTTCCTCGACGCGCTCACGAAGGCGGGGGGCACAGGCCGCGTGCTCGCGGTGAATGCCACGAGCCCCACGGACACACAACAGAAGATCCTCGCCGCGGCGACGCCCGAGGTGGACGGCATTTTCACGCTGGGCCCGCCCGGCGTGCACCCCGCCCTCGCGGGGCTCTCGCAATCGGGCCGGCTCGGCCAGGTGAAGGTCGCCACCTTCGACCTCTCGCCCGACGTCCTCGCGGCGATCCGCGACGGGAAGATCCTGTTCGCCATCGATCAGCAGCAATACTTGCAGGGGTATCTCTCGATCGTCTTGCTCGACCAGTACGTGCGAAACGGCTTGCTCCCCGCGGCGGAGGCCATCCCCACGGGGCCGTCGTTCGTCACGAAGGAGAACGCGGCGGCCGTGATCGACGCGAGCAAGAAAGGTATTCGTTAGCCGTGTTCGTGCGCAAGTTGCTCCAGCGCCCCGAGCTCGGCGTCGCCTTCGCGGTCGCCGCCGCCTGGCTCTTCTTCGCCATCGTCGCAGGCGATTCTGGGTTCTTGACCCTCTCCGGCACGGCGAGTTACCTCGCGATCGCCGCCGAGCTCGGGATCCTGGCCGCGGCCGTTTCGTTGCTCATGATCGCGGGCGAGTTCGACCTCTCCGTCGGCTCGACCATGGCCGCCGGCGGGATGACCATCGCCCTTTGCACGACCGAGCTCGGCTGGCCGTTATGGGCGGGCATCGGGGCGGCCGCGGCGCTCTCGGCCTGCGTGGGCCTCGTCAATGGGCTCATCGTGACCCGCACCCGATTGCCCTCGTTCATCGTCACGCTCGGCACGTTGTTCATCCTGGCCGGCGGCACGATTGGCGTGACGCGCCTCATCACCGGCCGGACCCAGGTGGGCGGCCTGGAGGAGTCGGGCGGCTTTGGCGCCGCGGAGAAGCTCTTCGCGGGTATGCTCGGGCCCTTCTCCGTCACGCTGTTCTGGTGGATCGGCGTCACCACGCTCGCCACGTGGGTCCTCGTCCGCACGCGGCCGGGCAACTGGATTTTTGCCGTTGGAGGCGCGCCGGACGCCGCACGTCGGCTCGGAATCCCGGTCGACCGCGTAAAAATCCTCCTTTTCATGACCACCTCACTCGCGGCGTGCCTCGTCGCGACCTTTCAAACCGTGCAATTCCGCGGCACCGACGTCCTCCGCGGCACGGGCAAGGAGCTCGAGGCCATTCTCGCCGCGGTCCTCGGCGGCACGCTCCTCACGGGCGGCCGCGGGTCCGTCGTCGGCGCGGCGTGTGGCGCGCTCCTCTTCGGCATGGTCCAGCAGGGGATCGTGTTCTCGGGCGTGGATTCGGACTGGTACAAGGTGTTTCTCGGCGCGGTCCTGATCCTGGCGGTGCTGCTCAACAGCTCCGTCCAGATGCGGGCGGCGGAGGCGCGGCGATGAACGACGACGCGAATGGAAGAGCCCCGATCCTGGAGGCGGATCACGTCACCAAGCGGTTCGGCCGCGTCACCGCGCTCGAGGACGTCTCGATGTGCGTGTATTCGAGCGAGATCCTCTGCGTCCTCGGCGACAATGGCGCCGGCAAATCGACGCTGATCAAGACCCTCTCCGGCGTCCACCCGCCGGACGAGGGGCGCTTGCTCGTGGACGGCGAGCCCGTGCGGTTCTCCTCGCCGCGGGGCGCCCTCGCCCGCGGCATTGCGACGGTGTATCAGGACCTCGCGATGGTCCCGATGCTCTCGGTCGTGCGCAACTTTTTCCTCGGCGCCGAGCCCACGCGGGGCGTGTGGCCCTTCTCGCGCCTCGATCTGCGCGAGGCGGAGGGCGTCGTGCGCGCCGAGCTCGCGCGAATGGGGGTCGAGCTCCGGGACGTATCGGTGCCGGTCTCGGCCCTCTCGGGCGGGCAACGTCAGGCCGTCGCCATTGCGCGGGCGATCCATTTCGGCGCCCGGGTGCTCATCCTCGACGAGCCGACGTCCGCGCTCGGCGTCAAGCAGGCGGGTATCGTCCTGCGCTTCGTGAGGGAGGCGCGCGCCCGCGGCTGCGGCGTCATTCTCATCACCCACAACCCGCACCACGCGTACCTGGTCGGGGATCGCTTCACCATCCTGAACCGGGGCCGCTGCGAGGGCACGTTCACCAGGGCGGAGATCACGCAGGGCGAGCTCGTCCGGCGCATGGCGGGCGGCGAGGAGCTCGAGGCGCTCCAGCACGAGCTGCGCGCCTCATGACCGATACAGCACCTCGCCCGCGCTCCGTACGACGAGGAGCCCCTCCTCTTCCCGCCCTTCCCATTCCGCCGGATCGATATCGCGGACATCGGTAAATCCAAGGTTGATCCGCCGGCAGCGCGGTTCCGGGATCCCCGTCGCGAGCGTCACCTGGATACGCGGCCGCTCTCCGTGTTGCGCGTCGTAGCTGCCCGCGCCTTTCACGTGGGTGCTGTGGGCGAGGATGGAGAGCGGCACGCCGCGGAAATGGTCCCACTGGGCGAGGAAATAGTCCCGCACGTGGTAACCGACGCGATCGATGAGCGCGCCGTGGGTGAACGAGACCTCCACGAGGTGCGGCGCGAAGATGACGACCTCGCCGCCGTCCTCGATGACGGGCTCGGTCTTGTACATCGCCTTGGCCGCCGTCCAGAGATCGGCATATTTGCTGGAAGGGAGCGAGAGCACGCGCCGATAACGCCGCTTCGTGTGCACGACGTTGAGCTCGTTCGAGAGATCGGCCGCCGCGCTCCACGCCTCCTCGTGAGGGCCGACGTAAAGCCCGTGGAGGTCCGCGCCGCGCAACACGAGGGCCGCGCAGGAGACGGGCACGGGCACGAATTCGGCGGCGCGGTGGATCACCCTGCGCACCATCGTGTCCTTCACGCCGATGGTGGACATACTCGTCGAGAGCGCGCCGAGCCAGTGCGTCGTGTCGATGATCTCGCGGCCCGCGATGCCGGGAAACAGATACTTGGCGCCCCCGGAGAAGCCCACCACCTCGTGCGGGAACACCGGGCCGCAGATCAAGATGTGATCGTAGTCGAAGATCCTCCGATTGATCCGCACCTCGGTCGCGATCGAGAGCAGCCCGCCCGTGAGGCGCGCCATTTCCTCCTCGCCGATCACGCCGAGGGTCGCGAGCGCGTCGGGGTCGTCCCACGCGTGATTGAAGATCGAGGTCTTCCCGCCGTCACGACCGGGCGCGTCCTCTCCGACGAGACGCTCGATCGCGGCTTCATCCATCGGCGGATGTGTGCCGAGGGCGATCAGGTAATCGAGGCGCGAGACACGCCCGGCGAGGAGGGAATGCAGGTGCCGGAAGAGGAGCGGAATCGGCGCCGTGCGCGTGGCGTCGGGGAGGAGGACGAGCAGCCGCCGGCCCGTGAGCGGCAGCGCCTCGAGCGCCTCGGCGAGGATTGCAAAGGTGGCCTCGTCGGAGAGCGTCCGCGCGGCGGAGCCGTGGCCGTTCACCATTTCATACCCCGCTCTGCGCGGAGAAACCGCCGTCCACCGGCAGGACGATCCCCGTGACGAAGGCCGACGCGGAGCTCGCCAGGAAGAGCAGCGCGCCCGAGAGATCCTCCGGCGCGCCCATCCGCGCCATCGGCGTGTGAGAATGGATCGAGCGCCCCCGCTCGGTCAGCGCGCCCGTGTCGTGGTCCGTGAGCAAAAATCGGTTTTGTTCCGTGAGGAAAAAACCGGGCGCGAGCGCGTTGACGCGGATGTTCGGGCCGTAGCTCTGGGCCATGTGGACCGCGAGCCAGCGGGTCAGGTTGACGACGGCGGCCTTGGCCGCGCTGTACGCGGCCACGCGCGTGAGCGGCCGATCGGCGCTCAGGGACGTGATGTTCACGATGCTGCCCCGCCCCCGCTCGGCCATACCACGCCCGAAGACCTGGCAGGGCCGGAGCGTGCCTTGCACGTTCAGATCGAAGACCTCGCCGAAGGCCGCCGGATCGAGCTCGAACAGGCTACGATCCGGCCCCGTCGTGCCCTTCGGGTGGTTGCCCCCTGCCCCGTTCACGAGGATGGTCACCGGCCCGAGCGTCGCCTCGACATCCCGCGCCGCCGCCTTCAGCGCCTCGGTATCGAGCACGTCACACGACACCGCGAGCGCGTCGCCGCCGTCAGCCCTTATCGAATGCGCCAGGGCCTCGCAGGGATCGAGCCTCCGCCCCATCACGGCCACGCGCGCGCCCGCCGCGGCGAGCGTGCGGCAAAACATGGCGCCGAGCACGCCGCTGCCGCCCGTGACGAGCGCCACCTCGCCGCGCACATCAAAGAGCGCCGTCGGATTCATCATGGTCCTTTCCCCTCGTCGAGCCGATAAGCGCGCTCGGCCAGACCCACCGCGTTTTCCCGGGCGAGCACCGCCGCCGCCTCGGCGTCGAGCCTGCCCGTCACCACGAGCCCCGCGAGCCAGTTCGAACTCACCCGGCGCCAGACGTCGTGCCGCGCCGGGATCGAGCAAAACGCCCTCGTATCGTCGGTGAACCCGGCGGTGTTGTAGAGGCCCGCCGTCTCGGTGACCTGATCGAGGAAGCGGACCATTCCATTCGGGCTATCGAAGAACCACCACGGCGGCCCGAGGAGCACGGCCGGATAATACCCGGCGAGCGGGGCGAGCTCGCGCCCGTAGGTGCTCTCGTCGAGCGTGAAGAGCAAAAGCCGGAAGCGCGGATCGTCGCCGAACGCCTCGAGCAGCGGCCGCAAATTCCGCGTCCACTCGGTGGCGACGGGGATATCGGCGCCCCGATCGGGCCCGAAACGCGCGAGCAGGTCTCCGTGGTGGTTGCGCAGGCTGCCGGCGTGGAGCTGCATCACGAGGCCGTCCTCCACGCTCATACGGGCCATCTCGAAGAGCATGTGGGCCGAAAAGAGCGCCGCGTCCCCCTCGTCCGCCTCGCCCCGGAGGGCGCGGAGAAAGATTCGTTCGGCCTCCCCGGCGTCGAGCCGCTCGGCGCGGGGCGTGACGGCGCCGTGGTCGGTGGCGGTGGCGCCGAGCGCCTTGAATGCGGCCCGCCGCTCCTCGAGGGCGCGGATGTAATCGGCGTAGCGCGTGATATCGATACCCGCGGCCGCGCCGAGCCGCTCGATGTTCTCCCGGAAGCCGGGCGTATCCAGGTGGACGACCGCGTCGGGCCGGAAGGTCGGGCGGACGTCGAGCCGGCCCTCGGAGCGAATGCGGCGATGATGTTCGAGCGAATCGGCGGCGCCGTCCGTGGTGCACAGGACGCGAATGTTGAATTTTTGGTAAAGCGCGCGTGGCGAGAACTCCGGCCGCTCGAGGCGCTCGGCGAGGTGATCATAAACGCGCTGGGCGTTTTTCCCGTCGAGCCGCTCGGTCACGCCGAAGACGTCGATGAGCACGTCCGAGAGCCAGAGCCCGCTCGGCGTCCCGGCGAAGACGTAAAAATGGTCGGCGAACCGTTGCCAGACACGGCGGTGGTCGCGCTCGTAGCGGCTGCCGTCGCGGGTGGGGACGCCGAGGTCTTCCATGGGCACGCCGCGGCTGTGGAGGAGGCGGCAGACGTAATGGTCGGGGAGCACGAACAGATCGGCAGGCGAGCCGAAGCGGGCCGAAGGATCGGCGAGCAGCGCGGGATCCACGTGGCCGTGCGGGCTCACGATGGGCAGGTCACGCACCAGGGAATGAAGCTGCCGGGCGAGCGCGCGTTGCGAGGGCTCGGCGGAGAAGAGGCGGTCGGGGTCGAGCGTCCAGCGGGGAGGCATTTCTCCCAGTATAAAGAACGCTGCGGCGACGCCCAGCGAGCCGACGCGAGCGGCGGGAGGGAGCGCGCGGTCGTGAGGGCGGCCGAGAGCGGGAACGGTGCGATCCCGCAATCACGGGACGGGCGCGAGGTGCGCGATCTGCGTCCACGGCGCCCAGCCGTGCGACCCATCCCAGTTACGATACCAGAGGTTCTTCACGGCGTCGCGCGCGTAGACCTGGATCCGCGAGCGGTCGAACTGATCACGCCAGGCGATGGCCATCGGGTTGCCCACGAAGGGCGCCCCGGTGATGCTTCCCGACGGCTCTTCCCAGTCACTCCACGACCCGCTCGGCGCGCCAATCTGCGTCTTCTGCTGGATGCCGTCGTCGGCCCGCAGGATGAAGAGGTCGATTCGCCAAAGGCCGTCCTCCGCCCGTGACGCGGCGGCCACGGGGTCGCCTGCGTGGGCGGCAGCGCCGTCCGCTTCGGGTGCGACTTCGTCGAAAGTGTACGCGCAATCGTCCTCTTCAGCGCTGCCGTCGCATTGGCCCACCCAGATGGCGCCCGAGGTGCTGCGGAAGAAGACGCTCTGGTGGAAGACGTTCTCGTGGTCCCGAAATGCGACGACGCTGGGGCTGCCGCCGACGGAGTGATGACCGAGCTCGACCCATTTGCCCCACACGCCCGAGGCGCCTCCGTCGGTGGAGGTGAAATCGCGCCGGTAGAGGCGCTCGTCGGTCCGCCGCTCGACGACCGAGAGCAGCACCGTCTGGTGGTCGCTCCCCATCCATTGGCTCACGCTCGGGATCCCCGTGCCGCTCGGCGCGTCGCTCATGATCGTCCATTCGGACCAGTTCTCGCACGTATCCGCCGCGCCGACGCACCGGCGGTGATAGATGTAATCTCGCGTGTCGCGCGCGAAGAGCTCGTGACGGACGTCGCCGCCGACGACGTAGGAGACGGCCGAGATCGATCCGGGCTGGAAGCCGGAGAAGCCTTGATCCGTGGGCCCGCCGAGGGACTCGTGCTCGGGGACGACGACGAGCTCGTCATGGAACTCGACGGGCGCGCAATGGTTCGTCGAGGAGCCTCCGAGGTGGGGGATCCGAGCCGAGGCCATGCCTTGCGCGCCGATCCCCAGGACGAAACCGGTCGGATTGACGGCGCTCCCGGAGCCCGCGCTGGGCTTGCCGATCGTGATCACCACGTTGTCGTCCATGGGATAGGCCGTCAGGGTGGCGAACTGCGGGCAATCGGGGCAAGGGTCTTCTGGAATGCAAGACGCGCTGAACCACGGCGTGATCTCCCCGTTCGAGTAGACGATGCGCTTTCGTGTCACCCACGTGCGGCTCACGAGATTCCCCCACGTGTCGTACTCCTCGTTGCACTCGCCGCGGCACTGCTCCTCGGATTGGGGCACCGGGGTGCAGTTGCCCGGCTGATCCCACTCGCCGAGGAGGTATCGCTCCGGCTCCGGCGCGCTGCAATCGTTGAGCCGGCACTGAGGGTTCCCGCAGAGCACGACCGGCTGGTCTCCCCCGCACCATTGCCCGCCGATCTCCCGATCCGGGCAGAAGCAGGTCTTCGCCCTCGAGCAGGCCGCGTCGACCTCGTCCTGCCCGTCCGCGCCGTCCGTGTTGATCCAGTCGTCGAGGCCCTGCTTGTCGCCATTCGAGACGCAATCTGCGTTGTTTCGGTCGAGGAAGACGGCCCAGAACACCCCGAGCCAAGCCCAGCCAGTGCCGCCGGCGTACAAGGTGTATAAACCACACCACGCATACTGGCTCGCCCAGCAATCCACGAGCTCTTGATTCGCAGCGTTCTGATCCGCGCAGTCCCCACCGCAGAAGAAGGCCCGGTCGTGCTCGAGGCAGCAGGACCGCCACGGTATCTGGCAGACACCAAACGGATCGCCGTACAGCGGGCTCGTGATCGCCCAGATGATGGGCGCGTTCTCGGAGCAAATGCTGTCCTTGTCCCAGCATCGATCGTCGCTGTAGCGGTCCGGCAGGTCGACGAAGGTCGGAAGCGGATCCTCGCAGACGGTCGTCGCCGTCCGATGGGGAGGGTTCCCCGTGCAGGTGAGCGGGACGTCGACGCTGCCCGGGTAATGCTGGTTCCACCGGGTCATTTCGGACATCATCGCTCTCCACCTGCGGCTGTCGGCCGCCGCCATCGCGACGACTCGATCGTATTTCTTCATGACCGCCGCGGCCGCGACGCTCGAGATCTGTTCGAGCGTGAGCGGGGCCTCGCCCCCGGCATGACTCCCCTCCGCGACCTTCTCCTCGCCGCCGATCGTACAGCGGGCCTCGTACCTCCACGTCGACGTCGAGTCGTCGAGCCATTGCTTCACACGGACGTCCAGCGCGTGCAGCACGGAGGGGTCCTCCGGATCCGGCAGCTCGACGCGAATGACGGAATGACCTTGCTCCATCTCGTCCCAGCGCGTCACCAGCATGACGAGCTCGGTGCCCGCCTCGTCCGAGAAGTAACGATCCGTCGCTGGCTCGATCCACGCGCCGCTGGGGTTCTCGTACGGCGCGCCGGCGCGCGCCTCCCGGCTCGCGACGGGGAGCGAAGCGAGCGAAAGCGCGAGCGCGAAGTTCGCCCGCCACCGCGTTTTTCGAGTCATGACCTTGTCACCTCCGGCGTTCGTCGCCCGGGCATCGGGGACGCGCAAGGGAGGCTAGAGCGCCGAACGGTTCGATCGTCCCAGGAACTACGCGGCGTTGGCCATGTCGCTGCGACGCTGGATCACCTCGAGGTTCAGCACGGTGGCATGGCGCCTCAGGTCGAAGAGGTTGTTGCGTAAGCCTCGATAGCGGGCACGTGGCCCCTGCTTGGACGCAAGGTGGGCGAGTCGGTGCTCCACGCCAACGCGCTTCCTGAGGGCTTCGCGGCCTTTGGTCGTCCCGACGAGTTTGCGGAATCGTTGCTGCCTCTGCTCGTCGGCAGCGATGCTTATGGTCCGGCCGGCGTCGTTGCTCGCTTTCGTGCAGCGAGACCGCAGAGGACACGCATTGCAGATTGCGGGGTCGAATTCCACGACCTCACCAGGACGGAATCTCTGCGTCTGGCCCGCCGGGCACGTGACCGTTCGGAGCCGGAAGTTCAGCTTGAAGTCGGCCTTCTTGAAGAGGTCGCCGTTGGTCCCGTTCCATGGCTTGCAGTACACCTTCGCGCCATTTTCAGCCGAGGCTTCGACGATCTCGCTGTTCACGTAGGCTCGGTCGACGAATACCTCTCCAATGGCCTCGTGCCGTGGCGAGCGCGCGAGATCCTCCTTTAGATCGGCAGCGCCTTCCCCTTCCGGGCGGTTGGCCGGCGTGACGGCGCACGCCAGGATCAGCTCGGTGTCGAGGTCCGCGGCGATATGCTGCTTGTAGCCGTTGAATCGCTTGCTCTTGCTCTTGCGCCCGTGGCGCATATCGGGGTCCTCGATCGAAACGCGGCGATCCTTCGCGACCCCTTCGCGAATCCGTGGTCCGCCGCCTGGCGGCTCCGGATCCAGGTCCTGCTCGCGAAGCTGCGCGATGAGCTCGAGCAGATCCTTGAGCGGAGGCTCCTCCGCTGCCTCGCCGACCTGCGCGCGGATCCAGGCTTCGATGGCGTCAATCTGCCTCACGAGCTCGCCGATTGCGTCGGCCTTCTGCTCTGGATCCGTCCAATCGATGTCCAGCCCCGTCTTGATGCTCGACGCCAGAAACACGGGCGCGCCTGCACAAGCCGCGATCTCTTCGGCCCTGCGCCCGAGCATCATGGCGGCGGCAGAAAGCAGCTTCGCCGTGGCGCGGCCGAGCAGATTGAAGGTATCTTCGACACGCCCAGCGCCCTCCAGCGGTCGCGAATCGACGCCGATCCGTAACGACTTGGGTAGCTTTTTCCAATCGAAGCCTTTCGTCTTCTTCGCGAGCTCGACGGTGCGCTCGAGGAGGCGAAGATCCATGTCGTGACGGATCAACCGCTCACGGAAGCTCTGCAGCGTGCCTTGCGCGAAGGCCGGTTTCTTGGAGCCGAGCATGCCGAGCACGAGCTGCCATCGCCGATCGTCGACCATCGAGTCGATGGCCTCGGCATCGGACGCGCCCGTATACGCTTGCAGAAGCAAGACCATGCATAGGAGCGCGGGGGGCACCGGCATCTTGCCCTCGCCTGTATCGCGGTACATTGCCGCGAGCTCGTCCTGGAAAGCCTCGTCGAAAAGCTCCGCGCGGTGAAGGCGCAAGAAGGCGAACTGCCGACGGCGCTTGCCGAGTCGGTCCAGCATCTCCTGCTCTTCCGCGATGATGAGCGGGCTCGGGGTCCAGCGGGGAACGGTCGTCAACACAGCAATCCACTCCGTCGGCTGGGCGAGCCGCGCATAGTGGATCATGCCTGAAGGCGCGTGTCGATCCCCATCGCACAAGTCCGCGAAATGAGGGGAGAAGTGGAACTGATCGCCGCTCTAGAGGGTCTCGCGTGCTCGGATCCATACGGGGAAACCCATAGGCCGCAAAGCTACAGCTCTCCCCAGAACCGCGCCGCGAGCGCGGCCCGGTTCGACGCGCCACATTTGCGCAGGACATGCGTGACGTGCACCTCGACGGTGCCCTCGGTGCAGCCGAGCGCCGCCGCGATCTCCTTGTTCGTCCGGCCCGACGCGACGAGCGAGAGCACCTCCGCCTGGCGATGCGTGAGCGACCAGAGCGCCTTGGCGCGCTCGAGGCGCCGCTCGACGCCGCCTCGCTCGGGCGCGGGGAACGCCTCCGGGGCGCGCGCGCCGGCGACGGCGACGGCAATGAACGGCACGAGCTCGTCCACGAGGCCCCGACCCTCGGCGCCGCGCTCCGGCCCGCCGACGTCGATCTTGCCCACCGTGCGGCCCGCGACCGTGAGGACGAAGCTGCGCTCGGAGCGGCCGCCCCGCGCGCCCACCTCGCGAAGGAGCCTCGCGTCGCCATCCATGCCCGTGAACCAGAGCGCGACGTGATCGTGACCCATTTCCCGATGGAGCAGCTCGAGCAGCGCGTCCGCGAGGACATCGAGATCGGTGTATTGCGTGAGCTCCTGCGCGATGAGCGGGAGATCGGCCTTCGACGGGCGCTTCGTCGCGCGGAGGGCATTTCGCGGCCAGCCGATCTTCGCGCGGAACACGCAGGTCGCGGCGCCGAGCGCGCGGCAATGCGGGTGCTCGAGATCGGCGACGCGCGCGCCGAGGATCTCGAGCGCGCGGCCGAGGAACCCGAGGATCGTGACGCACATGAGCCGGTCGACCACGGCCCAGCCCTCGAGCTCGGCCGTGACCCGAGAGGCCCCGAGCTCCGCCTTGAACGTGCCGGTGTCGTGGCTCCGCCGCCAGTACAGGTCCATGTTGCGTATCGCGAACGAGGCCGGCACGAGGCGCAGGTACCAGCGGTGGGCGGTGCCGAACTCGCGGTCGGCCTCGTAGCGCCCGAGCGCGAGCAACATCGAGTCGCCCGGTCCGAAGCGCTCGTGGATGGCGTGGATGAGCTTCTGGCTCAACGCGACGTCATACCAGCCGGCCTCGTCGATCTCCGTGAGCCTTTCGCGTTCCGAGGGCAGCAAGCGCTGCAAGGCCGAGCGCCAGGCCTCGGGGCCGAGCCGCTCGACGAGGAACGCCTTCTTGTTGAGCAGCTTGATCCCCGCCTCGAGCCCCATCCGCGCGCTCACGACGTCGCGATACGTACCACGTCTCGAGGCCCGAACAAATCACCCGTCACGGCGCCCGGATGCCCGGCGTCGATTGGCTTCATCCGACGGGCGCGTTTTGCGGCGGGGAGCCCTCCCGGGCGCCGCTCCCGGGTCCGCTCGGGCCGCAGAACGGTTCGGTCGATCACCGACGAGGCCGTTCGGCGACCACAAAACCCGATCGTCGACGGTCGACGAGGTCGTTCTGCGATGGCAAAACCCGATCGTCGACGGTCGACGGGGTCGTTCTGCGATGGCAAAACCCGATCGTCGACGGTCGACGAGGTCGTTCTGGAGGAAGGGCCCTCACGCGGGGCGTCGACGGTGTCGTTCTGGGCCCCCGAGGCGCTCGGTCGGCGGTCGACGTGTGGGTTCTCGTGTGGCAGAACGGCTACGTCGACGGACGACGAGCCGGTTCGCGCGAATCAGTCACTTCGGCGGCAGCGGGATATCCTCGGCCGCGATGCGGAAGATCAGGTACGCGCGGAACGTGTTCGAGCCGGTCGACTGGAATGGGTTGGCCACGCCGCCCGGCTGATACCACATCCAGTGCGCCTCCGGGTCGATGCTGGCCGTGCCCGGGGGCGCGGCGCCCGTGGGGCACGTGGGCGGGAAGGTGCCGCCCGGCGTGGGGTCGTTGGCCTCGCCGACCGCGAGCGAGCCCGTCGCGCCCGGCGTCACGGCCCCGGCCGCGTTCACCCAGCCGCCGCTCGTGGTGGCGTCGTCGCCGCTGCCGCTGTTGCAAAGGGCGATCTGCTGGTTGATCTCGTCCTGCGTGGGGCCGGTCTGGCTGCTCTGCATGTTGATGCCCGTCGCGCAGACCTCGAACTGGCCGTCGCCGGTATAAAGCGGCGCGCCGGTGCCGCGGCGGAATTGCCCGAGTACGCCTTGGGTCACCGCGAGATCGTCCCAGGTCACGATGTAGAGGTAGGCGGACGGCGGGGCGGCGGCGGCGGGCACGACATAGGCCTCGGGGCCCTCGCCGCAATTGAAGATCTGGCCGGCGGTCTGCGCGCGCGAGCCCTGGATGAACGTGTTGATGCCGGCCGCGTCGCCATACCCGAAGCTATAGGCATTGTCGGCCGTGAGGACGACGTCGACGTCGACCGCGGGCGGGCCGCCGCCGTTGCCGCTCGTGAAGTTGATGCCGCCGTCGCCGCCCATTCCCATTCCGCCCATTCCGCCCATGCCCCCGAGGCCGCCCATGCCGCCCCCCGCGGAGCCGCCGCCCGTCGCGCCCCCCGCGCTGCCCGTCGCGCCCGTCGGATCGGCGGGGCTCGCGCCGCAGGCCATCACGACGACGCTGACGACGGCGCCAAGGATCCACGCTCTGCCCGGACGAAGGAAGTCATGCATTGCAGGATCGTACACGACGCGCCCCGGGCGTGTCCACTTCCGCCCCCGCGCCCGTCGGGCAAACGCTTGCCCCTCGCGTACTCGTTGAAGGCCCGTCAGCGGCCCACGTCCGTCTCGGCCGGGTCCTCGTCGGCCGGCCCCGCCATTCCGTCGACCATCACCGGATCACTCTGCTCGGCGAGGTGCGGCTTGCCCTCGGTGTCGATGTAGTGGCCGCTGCGCTTCGCCTTCGTCTCGAGGTAAAACTTGTTGTACTCGTTCGGCGGGATCACGTGCGGGATCCGGCCCGCCACCTCGACGCCGTATTGCCCGAGCTGGCTTATCTTGTTCGGGTTGTTCGTGATGAGCCGGACCGATTTCACCGCGAGGCTTTGCAGCATGTGCGCCGCCACCGCGTAATCGCGCTCGTCGTCGCGGAAGCCGAGCGCCAGGTTCGCCTCCACCGTGTCGAGGCCCTGATCCTGCAGCCCGTACGCCCGGATCTTGTTGATGAGCCCGATGCCCCGGCCCTCCTGCCGCAGGTAGAGCAGGATGCCGCGCTCCATCGACTGGATCCGCCGCAAGCCCTCGAGGAGCTGATCCCGGCAGTCGCATCGGAGCGAGCCCATCACGTCGCCCGTCAGGCACTCCGAGTGCAGGCGCGTGGGCACCTCCTCGGCGCCGATCACGTCGCCGTGCACCATGGCCACGTGCTCCTTCGCGTCGCGGTTGTTCCAGAACGCCACGATCTGGAAGCGGCCGACCCGCGTGGGAAGATCCGCGACGCCGACCACACGCACGCAGACCCCCGCAGGGCCGAAGCCGTCACACGCGTGGTTCTTGTCGCGCTCGACGAGCTCTGCCAGCGCCCTGCGTGCCTCGTCCGCCATCGACTCTCCTCTCTCGCCTTGCGACTAGCAGGCCAAGGGGCCGCTGCCAAAAATCTTGGCCTGCACGCGCCGTTCGATCGATAGCCCCCGTGGTGTCTCCGATCCGCTCCCTCCTCGCCCCGGTCGCGCTCGCCTCGGTCCTCCTCCTCGGCTCGCCCGACGCGCACGCCGCGCCGCGTGGCCTGCACCGCATCCGTGTCACCGACGGCGCGGTGTACGGCGCCGTCGGCGGCAAGGAAAAGCCCGTGCGCCTGACGCTCGATCCGCGCCTGCAACAGAAGGCCGAGCGGCTGCTCGCGCGCTCGGACGCACCCGAGGCCGCGATCGTCGCGTCGGACGTGCGGACCGGGCGGATCCTCGTCTGGGCGAGCCGCGGCGGCCGCGACTACGTGGCCGAACCCCACGCCCCGAGCGCGAGCCTGTTCAAGATCGTCACGGCCGCGGCCCTGCTCGAAGGCGGGTACGCGAACGCCAGCACGGAGACGTGTTATTCGGGCGGCTTCAGCAGCATCAAGCCGGCCGATCTGGAGAGCCGCGGCTCCGCCTGCACGACGTTCGGCGAGGCGCTCGGCAAGAGCATCAACGTCGTCTTCGCGAAGATGGCGAAGAAGCACCTCGACGCCGGTGATCTCCGGCGCATGGCAGGCACGCTCGGCTTCACGGGCGAGCTGCCGATCGACGTGCCCGCGAGCTCGGGCCGCGTCGACATCCCCGACGATCCCTTCGGCATGGCCCGCGCGGCGGCGGGGTTCTGGAACGGAAAACTCTCGCCGCTCGGCGCCCTCTTCGCGATGCAGACGATCGCCAACGGCGGCGAGCGCGTGCGGCTCGTGCTGAAGGATCCCGGCGTCCCCGTCGCCCGCGTCGTCGAGCGCCGCGCCCTCGATCCGCGCGTCGCGCGCACGCTGAACCGCATGCTCCAGGTGACGACGAAACGAGGGACGTGCGTGAAGGCCTTCCGTCACGCCGACGGGACACGCGCCTTGCCGGGCATGGCCGTGGCCGCGAAGACCGGCACGCTGGTCGGCAAGAAGCCCGCGCGTATGTTCTCGTGGTTCACCTCGTTCGCGCCCGCCGACAAACCGGAGATCGCCGTCGCCGTCATGCTGGCGAACGACCTTACCTGGCGCACCAAGGCGAACATCGTCGGCCGCGAGCTGCTCGAGGCCTACTTCGCCGGCGGCCGCGACGAACCGCACGCGCGGTAATCGGGCAAACGAACGATCAAAAAGAATTTCGGGCGCCGCGGGGCATCGTCTCGCGGGCGCGAGGGCGCTAGACTCGTGCCGCGTGCACGCCAGTCAACTCCCCCTCTCGCACGAGGCCACGGCCCTCGCCGTCTCCGCCGACGGCAAGCGGCTCGCGGCTTCGGCGATCGGCAACGGACGCACGGTCGTCTACGATCTGCGCGTCGGCCGAGCGCTCTTCCGGTTCGGCGTGGGCGCGACGGGGCTCGCGCTCTCGCCCGACGGCGCGCGCCTGGTGACGGCGTGGTCGGACGACACACGCGCGCCGCCGAGCGCAGCCAGGTTCGCCGTCGACGCGCGCGTGGAGGCCGACGAGGCGGCGTACACGGTGCGGGTCTTCGAGCTCGTCTCGGGCAAATGCCTGACGCCCGAGCCGTGGCGCGGCGAGGCGCCGATCGCGCTCTCGCCGGACGGCAAGTTGCTCGCGGTGACGGCCGATCGCCTGACGAGCGCGGTGCTCGTCTACGACCTCGCGGGGGAAGCGCTGGTGCACGTGCTCGTGTACCCGCACCGGCGCAGGCTGCGTAGCCTCGCGTGGAGCCCCGACGGTCGCCTGCTCACGGCCGCGACGGGCGCGACGCCGGTGGTGCACTGGTCGACGGACGATTTTCAGGAGGTGCGGCCGAAGGGCGTGCGGGAGCACGACGCGGCCGTCGCGTTTTCCCCCGACGGCGAGCTCGTCGCGGCGGCCGGGCCGGACTCGCGCATCCGCCTGTTCGAGCGGGATCGAGAGGGCGAGCCACGCGCGGTGCTCTCGGTGATGAACGGCCAGAAGCTCCTGCGCGGCGTGGCGGCGCTCGATTTCTCGCCGGACGGGGAGCTCGTCGTGGCGCTCGGCCGGACACGCGCGACGCAGCTCTTCAGCGTGTCGCTCGCGCGCCCTCTCTGGACGGCGAGCCCGGGGCCGATGGCGTTTTTGCCCGACGGCAAGACGCTCGCGGCGTGGTGGTGCGGCGCCGTGTGGCTCCGGGACGCGGAGAGCGGCGATCTGCGGGTCTCGACGGCCGACGACACGAGCGACGAGGGGCCCGTGGGCGGGCCCGTGAGCCGCACGGTGACGCTGCGGAGCCGCGAGCTCGAGGGGCCGATCCCGCCGCCGCCGCAGACGATCCGGGTCGTGGGCGCGTCCCACGCCGTCGCGGAGGCCGAGGCGCAGGCCGCATCCGCGGCGCTGCTCGCGCGGCTGTCGACGGGCTGGGCCGAGTCGAGCTACCGCACGGCCGCGCACCTGCTCGCCCGCGACGCCGACGGGCTCGGCGTGCGCCTGCCGCTGCTCGGCGGGTACACGTACGTGCAGATCCGGCCCCGCGGGGAGCGCTTCCGGATCCTCGTGACGGTGACCGCGGACGAGCCCGATCACGATCCGCCGCCCTCGTCGAGCCTGGTGCGGCTCTCGCGCTGGATCCGCGATCGGCTGAGCGCCGAGGCGCGCAGGGTCGCCGCGGCCGATCGCGAGTGGGCCGCGGAGATCGCGCCCGGCGCGGGTGAAGGGGACGTGCACGTCGAGCGTGGCCAAGGTTCGCTCACGATCACGCTCGATCTCGCGTCGCTGCTCTCGCTCGACGACCTCGAGGCCCTGATCCACGCGGTCAAGCACAAGCTCGAACCCTGAGCCCACGCCCGCGCCGTGAAGAAGCCGCCGCCCGTCGCCGAGTTCTATCGGTTCCCCATCACGGCGGGCGTGGCGATGCTCGCCATCTTCGTCACGGCCCTCGACGCGTCGGGGCGATCCATCCACGAGCTCGTGATGAACGTGCGCGCCTTCGAGCGCGAGCCGTGGCGCCTCGTGACGAGCGCCCTGCCACACGCGAACGCGCTTCACCTGATCTTCAACGTCGCCTGGCTCTGGACGCTCGGGACGATGCTGGAAGAGCGCTTCGGCTCGTTCCGCCTGCTCGGCCTCGTGCTGCTGTTCGCCGCGGGATCGGCGGCGGCCGAGTACGCGATCTTCCTCGGCGGCATCGGCCTGTCCGGCGTGGTGTACGGCCTCTTCGGCCTCGCGTGGGTGCTCTCGCGCGCGGACGCGCGGCTGCGCGGCGCGGTCGATCCGACGTCGACGTGGCTCTTCGTCGGCTGGTTTTTCCTCTGCATCTGGCTGACCGTCGAGGACATCCTGCCCGTGGCGAACGTGGCGCACGGCGTGGGCGCGTTGCTCGGCGTGCTCGGCGGGCTCGTGATCACGGGGGGCGTTCGGATCGCGCAGCGGCGCGCCGTGGTGCGTGCCTTCGCGGGGCTCTTCGCCCTCGGCGTGCTCGGGGCCTCCGGCGCGGGCGCGACGGTGCTTCGGCCGCGCGTGAACCTCGCGAAGGGCGCAGGCGCGGACAGCACGCGGCTCGGCAACGAGGCGTTCGAGGCGGAGAACTACGACGAGGCGATCCGGCGCTACCACCAGGCGCTCGCGGTGAACCCGAAGCGCGCGATCGTCTGGTACAACCTCGGCCTCGCCCACGCGCGAAAGGGGGAGCTCGACGAGGCCACGCGCGCGTATACCCAGGCCGTCGCGCTCGCGCCCGAGGACGAGGGGCTCAAGCGCACGCTCGACGAGGCCATGCGCCTGCGCGCGCGGGGTGGTGGTGGTGGTGGTGGTGGTGCGCAGGGTGATGATCTCGCGGCGCCGCCCGAAGGTGGCGACGTCGAGCCCGAGAGCGACGCCGCGCCCTGAGAAAGCCTTCTCCTTCGGCACGGTCGCCCCTACACTCGTCCTCCCGGAGGCACGCGCCCGTTGAAGACCCTCGATTTCTACTTCGACTTCTCGTCCCCCTACAGCTACCTCGCCGCCACGCAGCTCCCGGCCCTCGCGGCGCGCGCGGGCGCGACGGTCCACTACCGCCCCGTCGTGCTCTTCGCCGTCTTCAAGGCCGCGGGCAACGACATGCCCGCCAAGGTCCCCACGAAGGGCGCGTACATGCTGAAGGACCTCGAGCGCTGGGCGCGGCACTACGGCGTGCCCTTCCGCTTCTCGAGCCACTTCCCCTCGAACACCCTCAAGGCCATGCGCCTCGTCCACGTCGCCGCCGATCAGGGCAAGGCCGAGGCGTTCACGCAGGCGGCCTTCCGCGCGATGTGGGCGGAGGATCGGGACCTCGCGCGCCCCGACACGCTCGCCGATCTCGCGCGTGGCGTGGGCCTCGATCCCGAGGCCGCGCTCGCCGCGATCGAGACGCAGCCGATCAAGGATCGGCTACGCGCCGATACGGACGCCGCCGTCACGCGGGGCATGTTCGGGGCGCCCGCGATCTACGTCGGGGACGAGCTCTTCTGGGGCAACGACCGGCTCCACTTCGTCGAGGAAGCGCTGAAAGGCTGATGGCGCTCCGTCCCTTCGAGCGGCTCCCGTACGACGCGCTGCCCGCCCTGCCCCGCATCCCCCACGGCTACCACCGCGCCGAGGCGCGCACCGTGCGCGTGCCTTCCCGCATCTTCGGCGACGTCCGCGTGCACGTCCGCGTCACGGGATCCGGCCCGCCGCTCCTGCTCGTGCACGGGCTCATGACGTCGAGTTATTCGTTCCGGTACGTGCTCGAGCCCCTCGGCCGGCATTTCCGCGTCTACGCCCCCGACATGCCCGGATCGGGCCGCTCGGACAAGCCCACGGGCGCGGACTTTTCGGCCCGGAGCTTCGGCGCCTTCCTCGCCGAGCTCCAGGAGGCGCTCGGCATCCGCGGCTGCGTCATCGCGGGCAACTCGCTCGGCGGATACGTGGCCATGCACCTCGCCCTGCAGGATCCGGCCGCCGCGTCGCGCCTCGTCGTGAACCACGCGCCGGGCACGCCGGATCCGCGGTATTTCGCGCTCCGGGCCCTGCTCTCGACCGGCGCCGGGCGCGCGCTCCTGCGCCACCTCGTGCAACGTGATCCGCGCCGCTGGGTGTACCGGAACGTCCATTACCACGACGAACGGCTCAAATCGCGCGAGGAGCTCGACGAGTACGGCGCCCCGCTCGCCACGGACGACGGGATCACCTGCTTCACGAAATCGCTGCACGAGACGCTGGCGCCCGCGGGCTTCCGCGCCTTCGTCGACGCGCTCGGCCGCGCGCCTTTCCCCGTGCCGCTGCTCTTCGTGTACGCGCGGAAGGACCCGGTGGTGCCGCCCCGCGTGGGCGAGGCCCTCCACCGCCTCGCGCGGGGCTCCGAGCTGCGTTACCTCGACGGCACGTCGCATTTCTCCCACGTCGACTCGCCGGATCGTCTGGTCGACACCATCCTGCCTTTCCTCCGCGCAGGCGAGCCCGGCGAGGCCGCGCGGGCCCCGCTCGGCGGCTGAGCTCATCGCGGACGGCGCGACGGAAACCGTGTACGATCCTCCCCGCGGATTTCGTCTGGGCAAAAATCAGGCGAAAGAAGGGAGTCGTTCCATGAAATTGTCTTGGTCTTTCTGGGGGTTCGTCCTGGCGAGTATGTCGCTCGGCGTCGCCGGCTGCGGCAGCGAGGTGAACGAAGGCGGCGGCGGCAGCGGCGGCTCGGGCGCGGGCAGCACCGCGTCGAGCGGCGGATCCGGGGGCACGGGCGGCGCGGGTGGTGGGACGGGAGGCGCGATGGCCGGCTCGGGCGGCGCGGGTGGCGCGGGTGGCGCGGGTGGCGTGATGGCCGGCTCGGGCGGCGCGGGCGGGGGCATGGGCGGCGCGGGCGGCTCGGGCGGCAGCAATTACGCGAGCTGCGAGGCGTGCACGGACGCCGCGGGCGCGGCCGCGACGGAGTGCCTGGCCGCGTTCGATGCCTGCATGGAATGGAAGACGTGCGTCAGCATCTACAACTGCACGAAGAACGGCATGCCGAACGGCCCTGGCCCTTGCGACAGCACCCAGGCCGGCGCCTGTTGCACCTGGTTTTGCCAGGAGACGATGAACTTCGACATGGAGGGGATCAAGCGTTTCCGCGCCCTCGATGACTGCATCCATTGCAAGACGTGCGCGGGGCTCTGCGAAACGGCGGATACCTACTGTCCCGTCTTCGAGGAGGGCGGCAGCTCGGCCTGCATCCCCTGAGCGACACGATCGGCGACGAACGCCGGTTGACGCCGCCCGAGAGCGCTGCTTTGGCGTCTCCATGCGCTCCGCTCTCGTCCACCTCGTGCCGCTCGTCTTCCTCGCCGGTTGCGCCGGAGAACCTCCGCCGCCCGCCGAGGCCCCGTCCCCCTGCCCGCCCGAGGCGCGGACGTGCGCGCCGTGCCCTGCGCCCGCGTGCCCGGCCGTCGCCCTCCCGCACGCGCCTGGGCCCGTCGGCGTCGATCTCGGCGCCCTCGAAGCGGAGCTCGTCGGCAAGCACGGTGAAGCCGCGCGACCCCGGATCAAGCGGGGGCTCGCGCAGGTCGCGTCCCTCTGGCGCGCGGAGGACGGGGATCTCGGCGCATTCGTGCGCGCGCAGTTCCTCGCGGAGCCCGCGGCGATCGACGCCACGTTCGCCCGGCTCGAGGGGCTGCTCGAACAGCTCGAGGGGCACCTGCACGAGATGGGGCGCGCGCTGCGTTTTCCCACGGACACCGACACCGGGCCGCTCTTCCCGCTCGATCCGCTGCTCGCGGGTTACGAGCCTGCGGCGCACCTCTACGAGGATCTCTTCCAGTCGAAGATCGCCTTCGTCGCATTGCTGAATTTCCCGCTCTCGGACCTCGCGACGAAGAGCGCCGAGGGCGAGCGCTGGAGCCGGCGACGCTGGGCCGAGGACCGGCTCACGGGGCGCTTCGCCCTTCGTATCCCCGGCGCGGTCGCCCAGGACATCGCGCGCGCGGGCGCCGAGGGGGATCTCTACATCTCCGATTACAACGTCTGGATGCATCACCTCGTGAGTGAGAAGGGGTTCGGGGCGCAGGGCGCCGAAGGGCGACCCGGAGCCCCGAGCGTCGAATCGGGTGAACGTCCCTTCCCCTCCGGGCTCCGGCTCATCAGCCACTGGAACCTGCGCGACGAGCTCAAGGCCAATTACGGCGATCCCAGGGGCCTCGAGAAGCAGCGGATGATCGTGCAGGTGATGGAGCGTATCGTCACGCAGACGATCCCGGCCGCGGTCATCGACGATCCGCGGGTCGACTGGAACCCGTTCACGAACGAGGTCCGCCCCGCGCCGGCCGCGGAGATCGAGCCCTCCGCGCCGAACCGCGCGCCCCTCACGACCGCCTCCGCGCGCCCCGAGCCCTTCGTCCGTTACGAGAAGCTGCTCGCCTCGTTCCGCGCCTCCCGGCGGGCCGATCCCTTCTCGCCGATCGCGAACTCCGCCATGAAGCGCCGATTCGAGCTCACCCGCGAGATCGGCGAGGACCGCGTGCGCGGGCTCTTCCTCTCGATCCTGGGCTCGAAGACGATCCCCAAGGTGGCCGCCGAGATCGAGCGCCGGCTCGGCCGCAAGCTCGGGCCGCAGGATCTCTGGTATGCCGGCTTCAAGCCCCGCGGCGGCAAGACCGAGGCCGAGCTCGACGCGATCACGCGGAAGCGTTATCCCGACGCGAAGGCGTTCTCCGCGGACATCCCGCGGATCCTCGTGGAGCTTGGTTTCCCGAAGGATCACGCCCGGACGATCGCCGACAAGATCGCGGTCGACCCCTCGCGCGGCGCCGGGCACGCGATGGAGCCGCGGCGCCGCGGGGACAAGGCGCGCCTGCGGACGCGTATCGAGAAGGACGGCATGAACTACAAGGGGTACAACATCGCCGTCCACGAGCTCGGGCACAACGTCGAGCAGGTCCTCTCCTTGTACGACGTCGACCACACGCTTCTCGCGGGCGTGCCGAACAACGCCTTCACCGAGGCGCTCGCCTTCACGTTCCAGGCGCGGGACCTCGAGCTGCTCGGTCTGTCCAAGCCCACGGCCGAATCCGAGCGGGATCGCGTGCTCGGCGAGCTCTGGTCGGCCTGGGAGATCGCGGGCGTCGCGCTCGTCGAGACGGACGTGTGGCATTGGCTCTACGAGCACCCGGAGGCGACGGCCGAGGAGCTCGGCAAGGCCGCCGTCACGATCGCGAAGAGGTACTGGAACCAGTATTATGCGCCGCTCCTCGGCTCCCCGGATTCGGCGCTGCTCGCGATTTATTCACACGCGATCTCGACGCCGCTCTACCTGCCGGATTATCCGCTCGGGCACCTGATCGCGTTCCAGATCGAGGAGCACGTGCGAAAGCAAGGCAAGCTCGGCCCGGAGTTCGAGCGCATGGCGAAGTACGGATCGGTGTTGCCGGATCTGTGGATGAAGCACGCGACCGGGGAGCCGATCAGCGCGGGGCCCCTGCTCCGCGCGGCGGAGAAGGCCCTCGGGGGGAAGCCGTAGCGGCCTGGGTCAGGGCATCGTGGGGGGCAGGATGCCGACCGCGTCGATCTCGTTGAAGCCCGTCACGGCCTCGGAGTCGAGGTCGATACGCACCTCGGAGATGGGCGAGCAGGTCATGGTCGGCACGGAGAGGACGTGCGCGCAGCCTCCGATCGCCTTGGGCATCGGGTTGTCGTAAATCACCTTGTCGCCGTCGGCGGTCTTGATCGTCACCTTCTTCACGGCGCCCGGGTTGTACGTCTCGTAGATCCAGACCGCTTCGCCGGTCACGGGCGTCGAGAACCCGACGGTCAAGTACTCGTCGGCGGCGTCCTCGGTCGCCGTGGCCCAGGCGTTGGCCTCGTCCCCGGCGGTGGGATACACATTCGGCGCGCCGAGGGCCTGGGTCGCTGAATAACTGCCCGCGGCGGAGTATTCGGAGGAGACGGCGATCTCCGTGTCGGCCCACTTCATGCTGGCCGGGGCCTGGATCTCGTTCACGAGATTGGTCACGTTGACGCAGCGCTTCGTATCGTCGACCTCGTCGACGACCATCCCGTCGTCGCAGAGCGCCATGGGGCCGCCGCCCATGCCACCGGCGCCGCCCATGCCACCGGTACCGCCCATGCCACCGGCGCCGCCCATGCCACCCGTGCCGCCCGTGCCGCCCATGCCGCCCGTGCCGCCCGTGCCGCCCATGCCGCCGGCCGCGCCGCTGCCGCCCGTGCCGCCGTTGCCGCCCGTGCCGGTCGGGCCGTCGTCCCCGCATCCCGCGAAGCAAGCGAGCATCACGAGCATCGGGGCCACCATCGAGATTCGTCGCACGTAAAGGTTCATTCTAATCGCTCCTTCCGGTGAGAGTGAACTCACCGGGCGGAGGGGAACGTATCCGGCTGGACGGACGCGTGTCAACCGGAGGAGGCGGCTCGCTCGCCTGCCGCGCGCCGCCCGCGTCCGTGGTAAGAACAGCGAGCACCCGAGGAGGCCACTCGCATGTACCGCGTCACCATCCTGTACCCGCACGCAGAGGGCAAGCGCTTCGACCTCGACTATTACGTGCAGAAGCACGTCCCAATGGTCAGAGCCCTGCTCGGCCCGTTCGGCTTGAGGAGCGCGGAGGTCGCCGAGGGGCTGCCTCGTAATGGGGCGCCCCCTCCCTTCGTCGTCATCGCGAGCATGACCTTCGACTCCCTCGAGGATTTCCAGCGCGGAATGGCGCAGCACGGCCGGCAGATCAACGAGGACCTGCCCAGCTACACCGACATGAAGCCGACCTTCCAGGTCAGCCGCATCCTCTGACGCCCCCGCGTCCCCTGACCCTTTTTCTCCCCCGTCGAGAAATGTCTAGCAAAACGCGGCGGAACCCCGTAGAGTAAAGGTTCCCCGCACAATGGCCCCGATCCGTCGCGATCGGGTTCGGCGGCGCGTTCATTCGCTTTCGCGCGTGTGCTCTCCCCGCGCGACGGGAGGAGTGTATCCATGGGCTTTCCGCACGGCGAACTCGTTGTCCTCGGCACCGTGGTCCTCGCGGGTATCGTGGGGAGGTTGTGGCTCGCGGGTCGCGCAGGCGGCCGAGAGGCGGCCGAGGTGGGCTTGCGTCGCGCGCGCCGGAGCGCCGGCGCGGCTCCTCTGGCGGAGGCGCACGGCCGCGGCGAAGACGTCGAGGAGCCCGTCCCGGAGAGCGGGGTTCGTGTCAAGAGGGGCGCGCGTGTGCGGCGCGTCGATTTTCGTAAAGGCGGCTGACAGGGCGTCAGCCCGCTGAACCGGAGGCCCGCGTGATCACCTGGCGGAAGACCTCCACGGCCCATTGCAGGTCGCTCTTCGTCACGTA
This sequence comes from Polyangium spumosum, assembly GCF_009649845.1. NCBI lineage: Bacteria > Pseudomonadati > Myxococcota > Polyangiales > Polyangiaceae > Polyangium > Polyangium spumosum. The sequence continues at coordinate 115,889 of NZ_WJIE01000001.1, read as the reverse complement.
TTCGTCCGGGGCATGCGCCTGCGTGATGTCGCCCGGGCCGATCACCACGGCGTCGATGCCCGCGGCGGAGAACAGCGCGGCCTCGGTCCAGAACGGCAGCGTCGCCTCGGCGCGCGGCAGGGAGCCGAGGAGCGCGCGGAAGGGAGCGACGTCGCGCGTCTCGAAGGGCGACATCGACAGCACGGTCTGCGTCTCGATGCCCTCGCCCGCGGCCCGCGCGCTCGCCTCGAGCTCGGCCTCGAAGGTGGCCACGTCGAACCCGGGCGGCGGCCGCACCGAGAACGTGAGCGCGGCCCGGTTCGGCACCACGTTGAAGGCGACGCCGCCCTCGATCGACGCCACGTTCAAGCAGAGCCCTTTCATGTCCGCGGGCCCGCGATCGAGCCAGCGTCGCCCGATCTCGTCGAGCCCCAGCGCGAGCCGGGCCATGGTGACGATCGGCTTCGGCATCTGGTCGGCGCCCGATGAATGCCCGCCGCGGCCTTTCACCTCGGCCGACATCGCCACGCAGCCGCGGTGCCGCACGCCCACGGCGCGCCCCGTCGGCTCGCAGACCACGGCGCGCTTGATCACCTGCGCCCAGGAGCTCGACAGGAAATGCTTGATGCACGTGCCCGTGCGCTCCTCGTCGCCGGAGAAGACCACGCCCACGTTGCGCGGCTTCTGGCCTTCGAGCGCGACGAGCGTCGCGGCGATCGCGCCCTTCGTGTCCGCCGCGCCGAGGCCGATCACGCGATCCTCGGTGATCACGCCTTCCCACGGCGGCACGGTCCACCCGCTGTTCGCGGGCACCGTGTCGACGTGCGCGTTGATGATGGTGTGCGGCTCGCCCCAGCGCGCGACCACGTACGCGCCCGTCCCTTCGTCGCGCGGCACCTCCACGACGGCGACCTCGTCGGCACCGAGCGCGGCGAGCGAGCGCGAGAGCATGCGGCAGATCGACGGCTCGTCGCCCCCGGGGTTGTCGGTGCGGTGTCGGATGAGCTCGGCGAGCAGGGCGGCGGGATCCATGGCGCCCATCCTACCTCTCCTTTGACGCGCTCGCCCGTTGCTGATACGTGCCCGCGCAGATGGAGGCCGTTTCCTGCATTTTCTGTGGTGACCGAGGGACGCGCCCCTACCACGAGGAGAACGGCTACCAGGCCGTCTCCTGCGACGGTTGTGGCCTCGTCTTCGTCACGCCGCGGCCCAGCGAGGCCGAGATGAAGCGCCTCTACGAGGGCCAGGAGACCAAGGTCGACCTCGGCCTCCAGATCCGCAACGTCGAGCGCGCCACCTACGAGGCGCGCCGCGCCCTCGACCTCGTCGGCCGCTACCAACCTTCGGGCCGCCTCCTCGAGATCGGCTGCGCCGCTGGCTACTTCCTGCGCGAGGCCCTCCGCCGCGGCTACGATCCCACCGGGATCGACATCACCGGCCCCTTCGTCCGGTACGCCACCGACGTCCTCGGCGTCGACGCCCGCGAGGGCACCCTCGCCTCCGTCGAGCTCCCGCCTGCGAGCTTCGACGTCGTCTACCACCGCAACGTCCTCTCCCACCTCGCCTACCCGCTCGACGCCTTCCGCCAGATGCGCTCGCTCCTGCGCCCCGGCGGCTTGATGGTCTACCAGACCGGCAACGTCGCCGAGCTGCCCGGTGAGCGCTGGGCCGGCACGAACGAGCTCGACCTGCCCGACCACCTCTACCATTTCGGCGAGAGGCAGCTCCGCATGCTCGCCGAGCGCACCGGCTTCGAGACCCTCGACGTCCGCCGCTACGCCCTCCTCCTCCACGAGCCCGCCCCGCGCGCCGCCCTCCTCCACCTCCAGTCGCTCTTCCGCAAGAACCACAAGAACGGCGCCCCCGCGAAGGAGCAAAAAAACAAGCCCGCGCCCTTCGTCGTGCCGAACGACGTCCCGCGCGCGCGGCTCCTCCACAGCCTCGAGGTCCTCGTCGACGGGTACATCACCTACGACCTCGGCGCCGTCGCGCCCAAGGAGGGCCGCCGCGCCACGCTCGTCGTCGTCGCCCGCGCCCGCTGACATGCGCCTCTCGTCCCGCTCGCCCCGCCCCTTCCGCGCCCTCCGCCGCGCCCTCCGCGCCGCGCGTGGTCTCCTCCGCGGCGGCCTCGTCATGCACGGCCCCTTGCGCCCCGAGGTCGCCCTCACCTTCGACGACGGCCCCGACCCCGAGCACACGCCCGCGATCCTCGACCTGCTCGCCGCGCGCCGCGCCCGCGCCACGTTTTTCCTGCTCGGCAGCGCCGTCGAGCGGTTCCCCGATCTCGCCCGCCGCGTCGCCGCCGAGCAGGAGATCGGCTGCCACTCCTATGCCCATGATCGTTCGACCGTGAACGACCTCCAGGCCTTCCGCGCCGACACCGAGCGCGCCCTCGACCTCTTCGATCGCGCTCTCGGCGCCCGCCCTCGCCATTACCGTTTTCCCTGGGGAAACCCCGGCCGCATCACCCCGCGTGACGTCGAGCGCCTCTTCGGCATGACGTGTGTCCACTGGTCCGGCGGCGGCTACGACGATCGCTCCGACGCCCCCGCCATCGTCCGGCACATCGAAGACGCGCTCGAGCCCGGCGCCATCCTCCTCCTCCACGACGGCTGCGCGCCCGGCTCCGTCTACCCCGGCTCCCGCGACCCCACCGTCCGCGCCTTGCCCGGCGTGCTCGACGCCATCGAAGCCCGCGGCCTCCGCACCGTCACCCTCGCCGAGCTCCTCGCTGGATCCTCATGACCCGAAAGGTGCCTCCTCGCGTCGTCCTCGACGCCCGCGTCCTGCGCGGCGCGCCCGGCGGCGTCGCCACCGTCGTCGCCGCGCTCGTCGACCACCTCCCCGCCGTCGCGCCCGACGTCCCGTTTGTCTTCCTCCGCCACCCCGACGCCCGCGGACCGCTCTCGCGTGCCCCCAACGTCACCGAGTGGCTCGTCTCCGGCGACCCGAACCACCCCGACTCCCTCCTCCGCCTCGGCGCCTGGCTCGGCGGGCGCCTCGGCCCCGACGACCTCTTCCACGCCCCCTACCGCGTCCTGCCGCTCGGGGCGCCCGCGAAGAGCGTGCTCACCATGCACGACGTCATGCAGATCGCCTGCCCCGAGCTCGTCTTCCCGAACCCGCTGCTCCGCGTGCTCCTCGCGCCGTACTGGGGCGCGGCCATCCGCTCCTCGATCCGCCGCGCCGGCCGCATCCTCGCCGTCAGCCAGCACAGCGCCGACGACACGATCCGCGTCGACCCCACCTCCGCGCCGCGCGTCCGCGTCACGCCCCTCGGCGTCGACCCCGTCTTCACGACCTTGCCCGAAGCCGAGGCCCTCGCGCGGACGAACGATCTCGTTCCCGACGGGCGCCGGTTTTTCCTGGTCCTCGGCGGCGGTTACCCCAACAAGAACCACGCCGCCGCCGTCCGCGCCTTTGCCCGCGCCTTCACCGCGGCTGACGACCTCCACCTCGTCATCATCCAGCGCGAGCGCACCTTCCCCGAAGAGCTCGCCCGCGCCCTCCAGGCGACCGGCCTCCTCTCCCGCGTCCACGTCCAGAGCCGCGTCGGTTTGCCCGCGCTCGTCGGCCTGTACGCGCGCGCCGAGGCGCTGATCTTCCCTTCGCTTTACGAGGGGTTTGGTCTGCCCGTGCTCGAGGCCATGGCTTGTGGTTGCCCCGTCGTCTGCTCCAGCCTCACGTCCGTACCCGAGGTCGCCGGCGACGCCGCGCTGATCCGCGATCCGCGTGATACCGACGCGCTCGCCGGCGCGCTGCGCGCCGTGGCGCGTGACGAGGCCCTCCGCCGCGATCTCCGCGCCCGCGGCCTCGCCCGCGCCGCCCGCTTCCGCTGGGAGGACACGGCCCGGCGGACGATCGACGCTTATCGCGAGCTCGCGCCCTGGATCCCCTGACGAGCGGGCTCCTCCACCGGCCCGCCTCTTGCAAACCCCCTCCAGCGAGAGGGGTTCCTTGCCGACCGACGCGCCGCGGGACCAGACGAGCAAGCAAACAAGCGCCGGTCGCGCCCGCCGCCTCTTCGCGCACGGGCTTGCTTCCCTGGTGTTGCTCGGCCTCGCCCCGGCTGCGCAGGCGGCCGACCCCGAGCCTCCGCCGCCCGTCCTTTTTGATCCGATCCCGGATCCCGTGCTCGATCCCTTCGACGCTCCCTTTGGCCCCCGCGTCTTTCCGGGCCCCTCGAACTTCCCGCCGCTCGTCCTCGCCGGCGCGGGTTTTTCCTGGGACCTCGGCCCTCGTCCGTGGCGGGCGCTCCGCGAGCCTCGTTATCGTCATCGCCTCACGGCCGGCGCCACGATCCTCGCCCTGATGAGCTCCGGCTTCGTCGATTACTGGATCCACGTCGACGACAACCGCACCGACTGGGAGCTCTCCTGGTCGACGCCGAGCTTCTACCGCAAGCTCTGGACCTTCGAGGCCGTGCGGCTCGACGCGAACCATTTCGAGACGAACACCTATTCGCACCCCGCCGCCGGCACCGTCACCTACCTCGGCGCGCGTGGCAGCGGGCTCAGCGCCGGCGAGGCGTTCCTGTTCACGGCCGCGGGCTCGGTCTTGTGGGAGTTCGTCGGCGAATACCGCGAGAAGGTCAGCTTGAACGACCTCGTCTTCACGCCGCAGGGTGGCTTCGCCTTCGGCGAGGCCCTGCACCAGCTCGGCCTCTTCTTCGAGCGTGGCGAGGACAGCACCACGACGGACCTCCTCTCGCTCGCCTTCTCGCCCTTCCGCTTCCTGCACCACAAGCTCGAGGGCACCCATGTCCCGCGCGCCCCGGTCGTCGACGACCTCGGCTTCCCTGCGGACGTCTGGCATCGCTTCGACGTCTCCGTCGGCGCGGCCGCGGAGGCGTCCTCCCGCGGCCTCGGCCCCGCGGAGCGCCGCATCGGCGTCACGACCGAGATCATCAACGTCCCCACGTACGACCGGCCCGGCGAAATCACGCGCTCGCTCGACACGGGCGCGGTCACGGGCATCCGGCTCGTCGGCTCGTTCGGGCAGGGTGGCCTGGAGCAGGTCGATTTCGTGACGCGTGTCCTCCTCGGCGGCGTCTACGACCAGAACATCGTCTCGGATCGGCGCGGCGGGCGTTACGGGTATTCGTTTTTCGTGGGCCCCTCGACGGCGTTCAACTATGCCAAGCACCTCCAATCGGGCAAACGCCAGGACAAGCTCGGCATCGCGAGCCCGCTCGGCGTCCACCTGGACTTGACGCTCCACCACGGAAAGGCACGGGCCCGCGCCGGGCTCGAGCTGTATGGCGATTTCGCGGCCGTGCAGTCGATGGCGCTCGACGAGTACACGGCGAAACACGGCAAGGAGGGCATGCGGCTCGTCCTCGCCGAAAAAGGGTACTATTTCGGGCTCGGTGCCACGGCGCGGCCGACGTTGAACCTGTCCTACGGCCCCGTGGAGCTCGGCGGGCAACTGACGTACGACGTGTTCGAGTCCATCGAGGGGCTCGATCGTTTCCAGGAGCGGCTCACGAACGACATTCACCTCGCGGATCGGCGCTCGGGAAAGCGGGCGTGGTTGTCGTACAGGTTGCCCATGGCGGAGCCGCGGCTCGCGTGGATCGAGGTGGAGCACCTCGAACGGGTGGGCAACATCGGGCGGACGTCCGCGCGGCACGAGAGCACGGACGTGCGGGCGGGGATCACGTTTCGGTTTTGAAGGGATTTGTGCGACGACCCGCCGGGAACACGATATACCGGCGACCATGATGAACGGAAATCTCGCGCGGGTGATCGCGACGTCTTCACTTCTCCTCGGCCTCGCGGCGTGCGGGGCGCGGAGCACGCTCGCCGACCTCGACGGCTCCAGCGGGGCAGGAGGATCCGCGGCGGCGTCGAGCGGGAGCGTGAGCGCGTCCTCCGGCGCGGGAGGCGACGCGCCGCCGCCGGTGGGCCCCCTCGAGCCCGCCCAGCTCGCGCTGGGCCACAACCACGGCTGCGCGCTCTTCGGAAATGGAACGGTCAAATGCTGGGGCAAGAACGATCGCGGGCAGCTCGGGCTCGAGGACACGCTCGATCGCGGCGCGGCGCCGGGGACGATGGGCGCGGCGCTGCCCACGGTGGATCTGGGGCAGGGACGGACCGCAGTCGCGATCGCCGCCGGCTCCCATAGCACATGCGCGATCCTCGATACCGACGAGCTGAAATGCTGGGGGGCCAATTTCCAGGGGAAGCTCGGACAAGGCGACACCACGAACCGAGGGGACAAAAGCGGGACGATGGGGGACGCGCTCGCCGTCGTTGATCTCGGCGCGGGGGCCCGGGTGGGCGCGGTCGCCGTCGGCAATTACCACGCATGCGCGCTCTTGCAGGACGGATCGGTCCGTTGCTGGGGTGACGCGACGGCGTCGGGCGTCTCGGCGAGCCACGGCGCGGAGCCGGGCACGATGGGAGACGCCCTGCCCGCCGTGCGGCTCGGCGCCGGGAAGACGGCGCGCGAGATAGCGGCGGGCTTCAACACGTCGTGCGCGCTCCTCGACGATCAATCCACGAAATGCTGGGGGGTCAACTCCAGTGGAAATCTCGGATTGGGGGATCTGGAGCCCCGCGGCGACTCGCCGGAGACCATGGGCGACGCGTTACCCGCGATCGACTTCGGCGCGCCTCGGGTGGTCATCCAGATGGCGCCGTCGTCGTCCAGCTCCTGCGCTCTGCTCGACGATGCCTCCGTGCGGTGCTGGGGCAACGGCGTCGATCTCGGCCTCGGCGGCGAGGAGAACCGAGGCGACAAACCCGGCACGATGGGCGTGAATCTCCCCGCCGTCGACCTCGGGCCGGGGCGCGCCGCGCTCTCCTTGTCCGCGGGCGCGCGCAGGGCGTGCGCGCTCCTCGAGGACCGTCAGATCAAGTGCTGGGGATACAACCCGGAGGGGCAGCTCGGGCAAGGAGACACGAACAATCGTGGGGACGAGCCGGGTGAAATGGGAGACGCCTTGGCGACCGTCGATCTCGGGACAGGGCGCTCGGCGCTCGCCGTCGAGGCCGGCGGCTTTTTTACCTGCGCCATCCTCGACACGCGCGAGGTGAAATGCTGGGGGCTCAACACGAGCGGGGAGCTCGGGCTCGGCGACACCTCGGCGCGCGGGGCGGAGCCTGGCACGATGGGGGACAATCTCCCGGTCGTCGTGTTGTGGTGATGAGGACGCCCCCCTCTCCTGCCCCCGCGGAGCAGGGCAAGCTCGGCATCACGAGCCCGCTCGGCGTCCACATGGACCTCACGCTTCCCGTCAGCGCGCTGCGCCTGGGGGCACGTCTTCGCAATGGTAGCCGTGATCCGCCAGCTTGTGATCGACGACGCGCCCATAACCCGGCTCGCCGGGGCGCGCCCGGATGCCGACGAGCGGCTGCTCGTCGTCCCGGTTCTCGTGGACCTTCACGTCGATCTCCCCCTGCGCGAGCAGCTTGTCCCAGAGGGCCTTGAATGCGTCCGCGTCGGCCCCTTGCACTTCGAGCGCGAGCGCCGGAGCGCCGCCCTTGGGGAATCGCAGCGTCCCCAGGCGTTTGCCCCCCTTCGAGCACGCGAGCGCCTCCACGGGACGATCGTTCGTGTCTTCCGGGGAGACCGTGGCGCTCGGCGTGGAGTCGCAGGCAAGGAGGAGGAGCATCAGCGGCGCACAGAGACGCATGGAGGCAGGGTAACACGGGGCTCTTTTCGAAGGCGAGCAGGCGGCCCGCTTTTCCGGCCCCGCGTCATCGAACCGCGATACCATGGGCGCCGGCCGGCGGCCTTTTTGGTCGCCGTCACGACACGATTCCAACAGGAGCCGACATGAGAACGTCTCGCCTGGGTGCCGCCGCCTTCTCCCTGGTCTTGCTCGCGGCGGGCACCGTCCTCACGGCATGCCCCGCGAAGGAGACCCCTGCGCCTGTGCACGAGGCCAAACCGGGCCGGCTCGAGGTCAGCACCACCGGCGCGACGGGCGTTACGGCCGGGGAGCCGACCTCCACGGCGGGCTCCGCGCCTGCCCCTGCGCCAGCCGAGGGCGCAAAGGCGGTGCGAATCGAGGTGAAAAAAGGCGGCGACGTCCTCGGATTCGTGCGCGTCACCCCGGGCGCACCCGGCAAGCTCGAGCTCAGCAATGACTCCGACGCGGCCAAGGCGTTGGAGGCGCTGTGGAACAAGGAAAAGTGCAGCGAATCGGTGGCCGTCCCCGCCGAGAGGGCGACGAAGGAGGGGGGATTCGAACACGATACGAGGGTCGTTCGTTCGACGAGCCCGGAGTATGGGTCGGCCGTCCGAGGGTTTCTGCTCGGCAGGGGATATGACGTGCGAGCGCTCGAAGCGCCGGCCGTCGGGCCGTGAGCGCCGGCAGGCCCCGCGGGGGTGGACCGGACGCGATGATCCGACGCTCTCCCCCGACCTCCGCCCCGCGCGCAGCTCCCATCTCCACCCGTCAGATCTTCCAACGCGCCGATCGACGAGCGACGAGTCGTCCGTCAGCTCTGACGACGCGCCGATCGACGAGCGACGAGTCGTCCGTCAGCTCTGACGGGTGGGCGATCGACGAGCGACGAGGCGTCCGTCAGCTCTGACGGGTGGGCGATCGACGAGCGACGAGGCGTCCGTCAGCTCTGACGGGTGGGTCATCAACCGTCGATCGGCGCGTCGTCAGCTCTGACAGGTGGGCAGTGACACATTTCTCGCCACCGACCACCCTCTTGTCTTCGCCCCGGCCCCCCGGCTACCGTCCCCACCTCCTTGCACACCTTCCTCCTCATCGCCCCCTACTTCGCGCCCCAGGCGGCCGTCGGCGCCTACCGCTGGGTCAAGCTCGCCCGGCACCTCGTCCCGCTCGGCTTCCGCCCCGCCGTCCTCTGCGCGACCTTCCCCCAGGACGCCCGTGATCCCGAGCTCCTCCGCGCCCTGCCCCCCGCGGTCGTCCCCCACGACGCCTACCTCGACCCCCGCATCCTCGCCGCGCAGGGCGCCCTCACCGCCCTCTCCACGCGCCTCCGCCGCCCCGCCCCGCCTGCGCGCCCCAGCCGCCCCATCGAGGGCCTGAGCCCCTTCCGTAGCCTCGGCGATCGTTGCTTGATCCACGGCCCCCACGCCGCCCGCGAGGCCGTCCGGCTCGGCCGGCGCGAGGGCGCGCGCGCCGTCGTCGCCAGCGTCGGGCCCTTCTCCGCGCTCCCCGTCGCGCTCCACGCGGCCCGCGCCCTCGATGTGCCGCTCGTCCTCGATTTCCGCGACCCCTGGGGCCTGCACGAGACCGGCGCCGAGCCGCCCCGCGACGCCGCCGAGCGCGCCCGACACCACCTCCTCCCCGTCCTCGAGCGCCACGCCCTCACCCGCGCCGCCCACGTCGTCCTCAATACCCGCCGCGCCCTCGCCGCGTACCACGAGCGTTATCCCTTCCTCGACGGCAAATCGTCCTTCATTCGTAACCATTTCGACGCCTCCCTCTACGACCCCGCCCCCGCGTCGCCCGAGCCGCCCTCGCGCTTCACCCTCCTGCACACGGGTACCTTGCGCGCCGAGACCCGCATAGACGACATCGGCCGGGCGCTGCGCCTGCTCATCGATCGGGAACACCTCACGCCTCGGGACCTCGTCCTCCGCCAGATCGGCCGCGCCACGGACTACGAGCGCGCCGAGGTCGAGGCGCTCGGGCTCTCGGGTTTCGTCGAATTCGTCCCCCCGATCCCCCAGCGCGCCCTGCTCGGCGAGCTCCGCCGCGCGCACGTCCTGCTGTCGATGTTCGATCCACGCGTCGTCTTGCGGATCGCCGCCAAGACCTACGATTACATCGCCTCCGGCATGCCGATCGTCTCGATCACGGAGAACCCCGAGGTCGACGAGCTGCTCGCGCACAGGCCCGATAACACGCGCGTCCGCCCCGGCGACGTCGCCGCCCTCGCCGCGTCGCTCTCCTCGCACCTCGAGCGGTTCCGCGCGACGCGCGCCTTGCCCGCGCCCGCGACCGCGCCGGCCGAGTTCTCCTCCGAGACCGCCGCGTCGCGCTTCGCCGACATCCTCGGCCGCGTGATGCGTGGTTGATGCTTGTCAGCCAGGGCGCGCGCTTGTAGGAAGGATCGATGATCACCCGCCTTCAGCTCGGTACGTCGCGGTTCGAGTACTTCGAGCCGCACGTGCTCGAGCGGTTCCTCGACAAGTCGTGGATGCATTACGGCGAGGCCCCGTCCACGCGCCCCACGCCGGTCGTCGAGTATCTGCTCGAGAACACCCCGCGGCAGATCGTGCTGAGGAACTATCGCAAGCTCTGGCGCCGCGTGACGAGGCCGGGCGAGCCCGCGTCCGCGCTCTACGAGCGGACGAACTTCGTGCCCTGGAACTTCGACAAGGCGAGCCGCCTCGGATTCGAGGACGGGGCGCTCCACTTCATCTTCTCCGAGCACTTCTTCGAGCACCTCTTCTTCGACGAGGCCATGGCGCTCTTCAGCGAGTGCCACCGGGTGCTCGCGCCGGGCGGGGTGATCCGCACCGTGGTGCCCGACGCGGATCTACGAAGGGACGAGGACCCGGAGCCGCTCGGCTTCCCGAGCCGGCTCTTGCCCTGGGATCACCCGGCCAAACACAAGACGCGGTGGTCCGTGTACCTGCTCTGCGAAGCATTACGCCTCGCCGGCTTCGAGCCCGTGCCGCTCCGTTACTGGGACAGCGCCGGACGGCTCACGGAAAAGGAGCCGTCTTCGCTGCGCGACACGTACGCCGGCACGCCCGAGCCCGAGCTCTGGCGCGACCTCTCCTTCCTGCGCCGCCCGAAATCGCTCATCGTCGACGGGATCAAGCGGGCGGGTTGAGCCTCTCCCTCAGATCTTGCGCGCCTCCGCCAGCAGCGTCAGCCCGCTGTCCGGCCGCCGGGCGTGATCCTCGGCGAAATCGGCGATCACCTTGCCCACCGTCCCCAGCACCGCATACCCGAGCCCGTGGAGCGGCGCGAGGAGCGGCGGCAGATCGTCGAGCTTCCACGAGAGCCGCGCCAGCGCGAGCGTGATCGGCGTCGTCAAGATGTAATGGTACCGCTCGAGCTCGAGCCCCGCCCGCGCGAGCTTCTCGCGCAGGTGGTCCACGGTGTAAAAGTTGTTCACCGCGTACCTCTTCCGATGCGCCTCGCGCTCCTCGTGCGTGACCTCGGGGTTCGACAGGCTGTCGGCCGAGAGGAAGATCCGGCCGCCGGGCCGGAGCACGCGGTTCACGTGCTCGAGGACGCGGTCCTCGTTCTGGAAATGCTCGATCACGCAGAACGAGATCACCTTGTCGAACGTGGCGGGCTCGAAGCCGAGCTCCTCCGCGTCCATGTAATGGTAGTCCGTCCGCTCGCTCCGGTGCTTGCGTTGCGCCTTGGCCAGGCGCTTCTCGTGGATGTCCACGCCGACGACGTGCGCGCCCCGCGACGCGATGCGCGCGTCGTAATAACCGTCGCCGCAGCCGATGTCGAGGATGCGCTCCCCGGGCCGCGGGTCGAGCCATTGCAGGAGCGTCGAGCACTCCTCGATGCGGCGGAAATGCCAGTGGGCGAGCGTCTCCATCATCGAGACCGGGGTGTTCGTCGTGCCACTTGTGTTCATCTCGAAGCTCCTTTCAAAATCGTCCGCCGAGGCGCACGCCCGGGCCAAAGACCGGCGCGTGCCTGCCCATGAACAGGTTGGTCGTCCCGTACGCGCCGACGACGACGGGCCCCGCGTGAATGTCGAAGCCGAGGGAGCCGACGAGCATGCCCTCGACGGTCAGGGGATCGAAATCGAGCTGATCGTATTGCGAGCCCATGAAGGCGAGGCCGAACCCGACGCGCGCCCAGGGATCGAAGATCGAATTGGGGAGGGCGTGCGCCTCCACGAATCCGAGCGGGGCGACGTAGTTGAAGGCGCAATCGGGCGACAGCCCCACGTCCGTCTCCCAGCAATACTCGCGCGACGACGCGCCGAACGGCAGGCTCAGCGCCGCGCCGAGCCTCACGTGTGTGTTCGCCAGGTAGGAGTATTCGATGCCGTGAACGGCGCTCTCGGCCCTGATGAGGCTGAAGCGATACTCGAAGAAGCCATTGATCTGATAGGGCCGCGGCGGCGGCTCCGGTTCGGGGTCGTCCGGCGCGTACGGATCCGTGGGATCCTTCGCGCTCGCTGCATTCGTCAGGGTCCCGAGCGCGAGGATGATCACGAGCACGCGGCTCCGCTTCATGGTTGCCTCCGTGCGAGGCTTCCTGAGCAAGACGAATGCCGAGCGATGAAATTGCGCAAAAATGCGCGAATCGAGGGGCTCGTCGCCCCGGCGCGCAGGCCGGGTCCCGCTCGGGTGTCGCGGGCGCGCCACGGCGCGTCTGTCGTGGTGTCGTCGTTTCTCTACACGGGCGCTCGTGTCCGGGTGTCGTCGCTTTGCCACAACGGGCTTCGAAACGACGAAGGCCGCGCCCTCTCGAGCGCGGCCTCCTGAGCGTCCCGGCTGTGCCTCGGCGCGTCAGTCCTTGCGGTACATCGTCACGACGCACGCCCCGCCGAGGCCGAGGTTGTGCTGCAGGGCGACCTTCGCCCCCGGGACCTGGCGCGCCTCGGCCGCGCCGCGGAGCTGCCAGACGAGCTCGGTGCATTGCGCGAGGCCCGTCGCCCCGAGCGGATGACCCTTCGAGAGCAGGCCGCCCGACGGGTTCGTCACGTACTTGCCGCCGTACGTGTTGTTCCCTTCCTCGATGAACTTCTCGGCCTCGCCCTCCTTGCAGAGACCGAGCGCCTCGTACGTCACGACCTCGTTCGCCGTGAAGCAATCGTGCAGCTCCACCACCTGCACGTCCTCGGGCCCGAGCCCCGATTTCGTGTAGACCTGGTCCGCGGCGGCCTTCGCCATGTCGTAGCCGATCATCTTGATCATGCTGTCGCCGAAGCTCGACGCATAATCGGTCGTCATCGACTGCGCAGCGATGTAGACCGAGCCGGAAATCCCCTTCTTCCGGGCGAAATCGTCCGAGCAGAGGATCGCCGCCGCCGCGCCGCAGGTCGGCGGGCAGCACTGGAAACGCGTGAGCGGGTCGAAGACCTCGGGCGAGGCCATGATCTGCTCGAGGGACAGGACCTCGTTGAAGAGCGCGTACGGGTTCTTGCTCGCGTGCTTGCGCGCCTTCTCCGCGACCTTGCCGAACATCTCGCGCTTCGCCCCGTACTTCCAGCGATACTCGCGCCCCGCGCCGCCGAACATCTGCGCCGTCGGCGGCGCCTGGTTGAAGCCCTGCACGCGGTTCATCACGTCCGCGTGTTTGTCGATCGGGCTCGTCCGGTCGCTCCATTTCGAGCCGAGCGCGCCCTTCTCCATCTGCTCGAACCCGACCGCGAGCACGCACTCGGCGAGGCCGCCCTCGATGGCCTGCCGGGCGAGGTAAAGCGCCGTCGAGCCCGTCGAGCAGTTGTTGTTCACGTTGATGACGGGGATGCCCGTCAGGCCGACCTCGTAGACGGCCCGCTGCCCGCACGTGCTGTCGCCGAAGACGTACCCCGCGTACGCCTGCTCGACATCGTTGTAATCGACGCCCGCGTCCGCGAGGGCCGTGCGCGCCGCCTTCGCGGCCATCACGTTGTACTCTTCACTGGCGCCGGGCTTCTGGAACTTCACCATCCCGACGCCGATGACGTTGACTCGCCTGCCCATGTTGAGCCTCCTTCTGCGAACGCGTCGCGTTTAACCCAAGAGCCCCTTCAAGAAATGCAGCCGGTTCGAGGCGATCCGCACGTCGCCGTCGACCCGCATCCGGCCCGTCTGGAAGAGCCGCGCCTCGTGCTCCGCGCCCTTCACGAGCGCCACGAGGTCCTCCGTCGACATCGTGATGACCGTCGTCGCTTCCATCGTCCGGCCCGCCGAGACGGTCGTCTTGCCACCCACGAGGTCCACGTGCCAGTCGCTCTCCGGCCCCGTGAGGTGGAACTCGACCACCGCGTCGACCTCCTTCGCGATCTCGGGCGTCTTGTTCAGCCGCTCCTTGAGCGCCTCGAAAATGGCCGCCGCGCCCGGACCCTCCTGCTTCGCTGCCACCTGCGGAGCCGCCTCGGCCTTCACCTCGCCGCTCGCGGCCTTCGCCTTGTGCGCCGCGATGGCCGCCTTGGCCTGCTCGGGATCGATCTTCTTCATGAACGAGAGCTTCTGCGAGGCCATCACGTTGCCCGTGATCTTGAGCTTCCCGCCGAAGTAGAGCTGCTGCGGATCGGCCTGACCCGTGGCCATCGCGAGCCAATCCGCGGCCGAGATCTCCAGCACGGTATCGGCCTTGTCCGCGCCCGTGCCCTGGAAGACCGCGCCCTTGCCGTTCTTCAGATCAACCGTCCACGTCGCGTCCGGCCCCTTCAGGTCGAACTGGAAGATCGTCTTGATCTTCTCCACGAGCGCCGGGTTTTTCTCGACGTAATCGCGGATCCCGATGAACACGTCGCCGCTCGGATCCTCGGCCGCCTTCGCGGGCGCCGCCGCCGCCGCCGGGGCCGCCGCGCCGCCGCCCTGCTTCGCCTTGTGCGCCGCGATGGCCGCCTTGGCTTGCTCGGGATCGATCTTCTTCATGAACCCGAGCTTCTGCGAGGCCATCACGTTGCCCGAGATCTTGAGCTTGCCCTCGAAGTAGAGCTTCTGCGGATCGGCCTGGCCCGTGGCCATCGCGAGCCAGTCACTCGACGCGATCTCCAGCGCCGTATCGGCCTTCTCCGCGCCCTTGCCCTCGAAGACCGAGCCCTTGCCGTTTTTCAGATCGATCGTCCACGTCGCGTCCGGGCCCTTCAGATCGAACTGGAAGACCGTCTTCACCTTCTCCACGAGCGCCGGGTTCTTCTCGACGTAATCGCGGATCCCGATGAACACGTCGCCGGCCGGGTTTTCGGCCGCCTTCGCGGGCGCCGCCGCAGGAGCCGCCGCCGGGGCTTTCGCCTTCGCGACCGGGATCTCCTTCCAGAGGCCGATCGCCGCGTTTGAGATGACGACCTTGTCACGCTCCTTGACCTTGCAGCGGAACACGACGCGCTCGTCGCTCTCCTTCCACATCTCGGTCACCACGGTCTCGCCCGGGAACACGCTGTCCGCGAAGCGCACCTTGATGCTCTTGAACTTGCGCGCGTCGCCGCCCGCGAACGCGTGGATCACGTGCCGCGCGGCATAACCGAAGGTGCAGAGCCCGTGCAGGATCGGCTTCGAGAAGCCAAACGCCGTGGCGAAGCTCGGGTCGGCGTGCAGCGGGTTCCAGTCGCCGGAGAGGCGATACAAAAGCGCCTGGTTCTCGGGGATCTTCTGCTCGATCGTGGCGTCGGGCGCGCGCTCGGGCGGCACGTTCACGTCCGCCGAAGGCCCACGATCGCCGCCCCAGCCGCCCGCGCCGCGGATGAGGGCCGTGCTCTCGTTGCGGATGAGCTCCTCGCCCGACTCGTCCACGCTGCGGATCTCCGTGACGATCAGCGCGTTCTTGCCCTTGTCCCAGATCTCCTTGACCTTGGCCTTGTGCGTGAGCTTCGCCTTGGGCGGCAGCGGACGCGAAAGCTCCAGGTATTGCTCGCCATGTAGCAGCCGATCGAGCCCGTAGTTCATGCCCGGCGCGGTCTTGCCGGCCTTCGCGAGATCCATCAGCGCCGAGAGCGCCGGCACGACGCCGTACGTCGGCAGCGGGACGAAGCCCTGCCCGTGCATCTCGTAGACGTAACGCAGCTCCTTGTCGTCGAGCGGGTTCTCCGCGGCGCCCACGCCGAGCGCGTAGATCGACAGATCCCGCTCGTCGTAGCTCGAATGCACCGGCGGATACTCGTACCCGAGCGCCTGATCCACGTCGATGAACTCGTTGCCGCCCTTCGCCGGCCCTGCCTGCACGTTGGCCATGACCGGGCCCATCGACTGGTTGATCTCGGCCGGATGCGTGGTCGTGTCGAAGCCGGCGACCTTGTTCCAGTCCTTCTGGAGGTCCTCGACCTTGATCCCGCGCCCGAGCCGGACCGTCTTGCCCTCGGCCCGCTCCCAGCGCAGCTTCGCGAAGAAGCCGCCGCCCACCTCGAAGAGCCCGCCGGTCTCGCTCGAGCTCTCGTGGCAGAGGTACGCCACGAGCGGGCTCACGTACTCGGGCTTGAGCGCGTCGATGAGCTCCTTCGGCAGCACCGTCTCCGTCAGGCGCGAGCCCGCGAGCGGCGCGATCGTGTTCACGAGGACGTTTTTCTTCTTGCCCTCGAGCGCGAGCGTGTTCGAAAGCCCGACGATGCCGAGCTTGGCCATCGAATAGTTCGCCTGGCCGAAATTGCCGTAGATGCCCGCCGCCGACGACGTGAAGATGATGCGGCCGTAGCCCTGGTCGCGCATGTGCGGCCACGCCGCGTGCGTGACGCGGAAGCTGCCGAGCACGTGCACGCGGTAGATGAGCTCCCAGTCCTCCTCGGTCATCTTGTGGAACGTCACGTCCCGCAGGATGCCGGCGTTGTTCACCACGATGTCGATGCGGCCGAACGCGTCGAGCGCGCTCTGCACGATGCGGCTGCCCTGCTCGACCGAATCGTAGTTCGCGACGGCCTCGCCGCCGGCCGCCTTGATCTCGGCGACGACCTTGTCCGCCGCCTCGGAGCTCGTGCCCCCGCCGTGCCGGCCGCCGCCGAGATCGTTGACCACGACCTTGGCCCCGCGGCTCGCGAGCAGGAGCGCATGCGCACGCCCGAGCCCGTTGCCCGCACCGGTGACGATCGCCACTCTTCCATCAAAACGAAGCTCGTTCGCCATGAGCTGGATCCCTCGCGCGGTAAAGTTTCGCGTGCGAAGTATCCCACTCTGCGCGCGGCGTCAATGATTCGCGTGGAGAGGAACGTGCTGGAGGCTTTGGTGGCGGGGACGGGAGCGCTCGGTCAGAGAGCGCTGGAGGCGTCGAGCGCCTGGAAGGCAGGGACGCCCCCGGCGGCCCAGACGGAGACGATCTTGCCGGGCAGAGCCCACATCGGGCCGAGGCCGTCGTCGATGGACATCTCGCCGGCGAAGCTCTTCTCGAGCATGGAGAGCAGCCTCGTGTAGGTGACGTTCAGCGATCGTTGCGCGTCATCGAGCCCCGCGCTCCCGCTCTGCGGGTAGGTGAGGAGCGGCCCGCCGAGCTTCAGCATCGCCTGCACCGCGCGAAAACGAGCGTAATGGCTGAACCGGTCCTCGAGGTCCGCGTCGTCCGCCGGCCGCTCGTCCTTGTTGATGAAGGGCCCGCGGCTCCCCTCGCCCTGGTCGACGATGGCCCGGATCGCCTTGTCCGCCTGGGCCCGCGCCGTCTGGCTGTCGCCGCCGATCGTCGCCGAGAAGCCCGTGTAGTCGTCGGTCGGGTACTGCGGATTGGCGAATGCGCTCGCCTGCCTGTGATCCACGCTCGGGTCGTAGAGGCTCTCCCAGAGCTGATCCACGCCCTGCTCGATGGCCTTGTAGAATTGCCCGATCGAATCGTAGACCTCCTGCGGGCCGTCCGGGGGCGGATCCGATTTCGGCTCGGGGGTCTCGATGGTCGACATGAGCAGGAGCTGCGCCTCGTTCACCGGCCCGAGCTCGACCGGCACCTTCGCGCCGATCCAGGGCGGGAACCCCTTGTCGTACCGCGGCGCCCACGGGCCCGTGAACTTCGGCGAAGAGCCCTTGGCGAACAGGGCATTGTAGAGGTTGCAGGCGATCTCGAGGTGCAACATCTCCTGCACCACGACCGAATAGATGTTGTTGAACGCGAGCTGCTCGCGGCTGCGGTTCGGGTTCTTCGGGCTGCGCACGGGCGTGAGCGTCGGCGGATTCACCGCGGAGCTGCCCGGCACCTGCAGCGAATACGCTGCGGTCAGGTAGATGGGTATGGTCCAGATCTCCAGGTAGACGGCCTTCTGGAGGTGATCCCGGAGAGCGGCCTCGGTCCAGGCGTTGCTTTTCATGGCAAGGAAGCTCCTTTCGCGGCCGAGACTACGGCCACGAGGGAGCGAGCGTCAAGCCGCGTGTTTCGCCGCGCTCGTCGACAGGCAATAGAGGAAGTGCTGGAGCTTCGTCCGCGCCTCGGCCGCGACCTCCCGGAGCGCCGCGTCCTCGGCGTCGGCGAGGGTTTCGAGCGGATCCATGATGGCCACGACCGTGCGCCCGGCGCCATCGTCCTCGTACACGGCGACGTTACAAGGCAGGAGAATGCCGACGTCCGGATCGGCCGAGAGCGCCCGGTGCGCGAGGACGGGGTTGCAGGCCCCGAGGATCGTGTAACGCCGGAACGCCACGCCGAGCCGCGCCCGCAAGGTCTCGTCGACGTCGATACGCGTGAGCACGCCGAAGCCGTTGTCGCGGAGGAGCTGGGGGATCTTCCCCAGCGCCTCGTCGTACGAGAGGTCGAGCGATGCGCGGAGATTCGTCCTGGCCATGGGGGTCCTCACCCGGGAACGTGGCGCGCCGAGGTGAAGATCGAAAGGGGACGAAATCGATCAGGCCCGCCGCGCCCGCTCGATCGTCTGCCGAGCGGCCGCGACGAACCGCTCC
Source organism: Polyangium spumosum (assembly GCF_009649845.1). NCBI lineage: Bacteria > Pseudomonadati > Myxococcota > Polyangiales > Polyangiaceae > Polyangium > Polyangium spumosum. Next base: position 97,475 of record NZ_WJIE01000001.1, on the reverse strand, counting down.
GGAAAGACGCTCCGATCGAGGAAAAATGCCTCGAGGCTCGGCACCGCATTCGGCATCCCCGCGCGCTCGTCGGCCACCGCCGCGACGAGGAGGTGCCCCGTCCCGCGGGCGAGCCGCGTGCTCGGCAGACCCGCGGCCTCCGGGAAGGCCTCGCCGATGGGCCGCCCCGCGCTCTCCGGCAGGAGCCCCGTCCGCCGCGCCCGCAGGCCGTCCGACGCCACGAAGAGCGCCCGGTAAAACGCGCGCTTCTCCGGCACGGCGCGCGAGAGCTCGCGCCCGAGCACCCGCAGGTGTTGTTCGAGCAGGAGGCTCGGCATCCCGCGGTTCGCGAGCACCCCGGCGAGCCACTCGATCTGCCGCTTGATCGTGGCCTCTGCATGATCGGGCAGCGTCGCCAAAAACGCGCTGTCGCTCTGCGTGAACCGCGCGCCCCGCTCGCCGTACCGGAAGCCGTAATATGGCGTCAGCCGCAGCGAGATCCGCCCGGCGCGCATGGCTGCCTCGACCTCGCGCGGGTCGCTCGGCATCGGCGTCATCCCGGCCTCGGGGTTCAACGGATGCGACCAGGTGGTCTCGGCGGCCTCCCGCTTGCTCCCGCGGCCCTTGTCCGCCCCACGCGAGCCCGTTTTTTCGGTGTTCACGTCCTCGGCTCCCCCCCGAAACCCCTCGGCAAGAGCAACCCGCGGCCGGCGAACCCGGCCATACGGTCGATCGTCCCGAGGAACGTCTCGTATAGCAGATCATTGCCTCGGAGGGCCCAGAGCACCTCGGCGTTCGCCCACGCGGCGTCCCGCGCGCGCTTCACGCTCCACACGGCCATCACGTTGTCCACGCGGCCGAGCGCCTCCTCGACCTCGCGCAGCACGCCCGTCACGAGCCGCTTCGTCGCGGTCTTCTCCGCCTCCTCCAGGATCTCGTTGATGATCAAGTAATCGTCGTAAAACGCCGTCCCCCGCCGCGGCTCGATGCCCTTCTTGACGCACGTCTCGACCACGGCGATGGCGAGATCGTGGTTGATGTGCGCGTTCATGCCCGAGAGCGCGTGCTGGAGCCGCGAAATGGTCCTGTCGCTCCGCGTCTCGAAGAGCGGCTGCCACGCGCGCGGGGCCGAGCCCTCTTCGCGGATCTCGGCGACGAACGCGTCGAAGTAGAGGCCCGCGAAGACCACGTCGAGCTCCTCGAGCAGCACCGGCGCGCCGAAGCGCCCGCGGTCGATCTCGCGGCGGATGTTGTCGGTGACGAAGGTGTAGAGCTGGTTGAAGGCGTGCACGCCGTCGGCGCTCGGCAGGGCGCCGTCGATGAGGTCCATCACGGCGAGGACGTCGTGGATGGAGCGCCGCGGATGCGCCTGGATCCGCTCGGCGAGGTGCTCGTTCGGGCTCATGGGCCCCGAGCGTACCCCATCGACGGCGCGTGTATCAAAGATCGAGCTGCATCCCGAGCTCGACGACGCGCTCCGGCGGCAAGTTGAAGAAGGCCGTGGCCCCCGTCGCATTTCGCGACAGGAAGCCGAAGAGGGTCTCGGACACCTTGTCCATCTTGCCCTTGCCCGTGGCGAGGATCGTCTCGCGGCCGAGGTAATACGTGGTCTCGTCGGGCTCGATGCGCAGGCCGAGCTTGGCCTTGGCCACGGCGAGCAGCACGGGGACGTTGGTGTCCTCCATGAAGCCCGAGCGGAAGATGATGCGGTAGAAATCGTCCGCGATGAGCGAGGCCTCGACCCGCTTCTCCGGCGGCACGCGCGGGATCCGCTCGGGAATGACGGTCACGAGCAGCACGACCTTTTGCAGGGCCTTGCTGCGGCTGACGTGGTGCAAGAGGACGGGCGGCGCCTCCTCGGCGCTCGACGTGAGGAAGACGGCGGCGCCGTCCACGCGCGCGGCGGTTTTTCCGTCGCGCAGCTCCGTGAGGACCTCGGCGAGCGGCCGCGTGCGCTTCTTGAACTCCTGGCCGAGCAAGGTTCGCCCCTTCCGCCAGATGGCCATGGAGACGAAGATCGTCGCGGCGATCAGGAAGGGCACGTAGCCGCCGTCGAAGAACTTGAGCAGGTTCGCGCCGAGGAACGCGAGGTCGAACGTGAGGAAGAGCAGGAGCAGGGGCAAGGCCTTCGCGAGGGACCAGCCCCAGCGCTCGCGCACGACGACGAAGAAGACGATCGAGGTGATGGTCATCGAGCCCGTGACGGCGAGGCCGTACGCCGAGGCGAGCTTCGACGACTCGCGGAAGGCGAACACGAGCACCATACAAGCGGCGAAGAGGGCCCAGTTGACCTCGGGGATGTAGATCTGTCCTTCGGTCTCCGAGGAGGTGTGCTTGACCTGGACGCGCGGCAAGAAGCCGAGCTGGACGCCCTGGCGCGTGAGCGAATAAGCGCCGGAGATCATGGCCTGCGAGGCGATGACGGCCGCCGCGGTGGCGAGCGCGACGAGGGCGTAGGTGGCCGGCCCCTTGGGGACGAGCGAGAAGAAGGGGTTCGCCGCGGCCTCGGGGTGCTGGAGGAGGAGGGCGCCCTGGCCGAAGTAATTGAGGGCCAAGGAGGGCATGACCATCCCGTACCAGGCGAGGGCGATCGGGCGGCGGCCGAAATGCCCCATGTCGGCATAAAGGGCCTCGCCGCCGGTCACGCAGAGGACGACGGAGCCGAGGAGGACGAACGCGTGCCACTTGTTGGTCAGGAAAAACGTGACCGCGAGCCTGGGGTCGACCGCCGCGAGGACGGCGGGGTGCTGGACGATGAAATAGGCCCCGAGCCCTCCGAGCGTGAGGAACCAGAGGATCATGATGGGGCCGAAGACCTTGCCAATGCCGGCCGTGCCGCGCTTCTGGATCCAGAAGAGGCCGATCAGAATGAGGCAGGTGATCGGGAGGATGGCGGGCTTCATGGATTCGGCGCCGACGGCGAGGCCCTCCACGGCGCTGAGGACGCTGATGGCAGGGGTGATGACGCCGTCCCCATAAAGGAGGGAGGCGCCAAAGAGGACGAGGGCCGCGATCCAGCCGATACGCGTCTTGTTTTTGGGCCGCAGGCTCTCGGGCACGAGCGCCAGCAGCGCCATGGTGCCGCCCTCCCCCTCGTTGTCCGCTTTGAGGACGAACGTGAGATACTTCACGGCGACGACCATGGTGAGAGACCAGAACATGAGGGACAGGAGCCCCAGGATGTTCTCGGGCGTGGGCTTGACGCCGTGGGGCGAGGACACGCACTCCTTGACGGCGTAGAGGGGGCTCGTGCCGATGTCGCCGAAGACGACGCCGAGGGCCGCGAGGACGAGGGGCGGCAGGGCGCCGGGGGCGTGGCCGTGACCGTGGCCGTGGGGAGCGGGAGCGGGAGCGGCGGCGGCTGCCGCGTCGGCCGCGGCGTCGGCGGCGGCAGCTTCGGCGGCTGCGGCGGCCGCGGCGGCCTGGACCTGGAAGGCGCCCACGATGCTCGGCTCGTCGGCGATGGCGTGGGACGGCTGAGGAGGGCGCGGCGCGGATGGTTCAGCGCCCGGGTGCTGGTCGTCGTTCATCGCGGAGCGCGACGCTACACCGATCGGGGCGGATGCGGAAGCGGCGGCGCGCGCCTTGGCAAGCGGCCGTGGGGTGGGTGATACTGCGGCGCATGGATGGGTCTTCGAGCACGACGGCGGGCGGCGGAATCGGGTGCGGGGCAGGCGTGCTGCTCGGTCTCATTTTTCTCGGGGCTGCAATCGCGCTCTTCATCATGGGCGTCAACCGCGGCGGAAGCGCGGCGTTCCTGGGCGGCGCCGCCGCGTGCGTGATCCTCGCCATCGCCATCCCCGTCAGCGTGGCCGTGCGGCAAGGCAAGGCCGACGAGGACGCCATTGCCGCGGTCGCCGCGTCGGGCGCCCGCGTCGAGGCACAGATCGTCGACGTGCGCAACAGCACCTCGAACAGAGCCGCCCTGTACCGGATCATCGCGCAAGGCAAGAACCCCGTCACAGGCGAGCTGCAATATTTCGTCGGTCCCTCCATCCGCCGCGATCCTTCGTGGCACCTGCGCGAGCGCAAGACGGTCTTCGTCGCCGTCGATCGCAGCGACCCCAGCCGCGGCGTCATGGACTTCTCGTTCATGCCCGGGGAGAAGCCCGCGGGCTGGACCTCGTGCACGCAGGCCCTGCCGACGTTCCACTAGCAATGGGGGCGACGGGGCCCCACCTCCTGACTTACGTCTTGCCGCCGTCTCGGCGCCCGGATAGGATCGCGCCCTCGCCCATGGAGGCCTTCCTTGCGTGACTTTTTTACGTTCAGCTCGAGCGTCCTTCCCGATACCACGCGGGTCCTCGGATTCCGGGGGACCGAGGCGCTCTCTCGCCCCTACGTGTTCGAGATTTACCTCTCGATCCCCAGCGAAGAGAGCGGGGACGTCGACCTCGACGACGCCGTCGGCGCGAAGGGGACGCTGCGCGCGCAGCGCGAGGACGACGGCGAGCAGTACGTGATCCACGGCCTGCTCTCCGGCATCGAGCTGGTCCAGCAGGCGGGCAGCGCCGCCTTGTTCCGCGCGACGCTCGTGCCGCGGCTCTGGGAGCTCACGCAGACGCTCCACAGCCGCATGTTCACGAAGAAGAGCGTCCGCGAGATCATCGAGTTCATCCTCGACGACAGCGGCTTCAGCGGCGACGACTACGAGTTCAAGCTCTACGGCGATTACGAGCCGGAAGAGCACGTCTGCCAGTACCAGGAGAGCAACCTCGACTTCATCTCCCGCTGGATGGAGCGCGAGGGCCTCTACTATTACTTCGAGCAAGGCGAGGACGCCGAGAAGCTCGTCATCACCGACAACAAATCGTTCCACGAGCCGCTGCGGAAGGCCCCGGTCCCCTACCATCCCCAGGCCGGCGGCGACATGAACCAGGGCGAGGCGTTCGACAGCTTCACGCGCCGGCACCAGCACCTCCCGTCCGCGGTGAAGCTGCACGATTACGATTACACCAACCCCACGCTCGACGTCTCAGGCCATGCGTCGGTCTCCCAGTCGGGCTTCGGGGAGATCACGATGCACGGCGCGCGTTTCTTCAACCCGACGCAGGGCAAGCGGCTCGCGGGCATCCGCGCCGAGGAGCTGCTCGCGCGCAAGGTCCTGTTCCACGCGACGGGCACGGCGTATCACCTCCGGCCGGGGTACCTCTTCGAGCTCGAGGAGCACCCGCGCACGGCGTTCAACGGCGAATACCTCACCACGGAGCTCGTGCACATCTGCTGCCACGCCGTGTCCGCGCCGCAGATCAAGAAGCTCCTCGGGGCGGAGGCGAACGACGTGTACCGCGTGGAGGTCGCGGGCATCCCCGCGTCGGTCCAGTTCCGCGCCGAGCGCAGGACGCCGTGGCCTCGCATTTATGGCTACGAGAATGCGGTGATCGACGGGGACGCGGAGAGCGAATACGCGCAGATCGACGAGCACGGCCGCTACAACGTCAAGTTCATGTTCGACGAGACCAGCCTGAAGGGCAGCAATGCGTCGACGTGGGTGCGCATGGCGCAGCCGCACGGCGGCTCGATCGAGGGGTGGCATTTCCCGCTGCGCAAGGGCACGGAGGTCGTGATCAGCTTCATGGGCGGCGACCCTGACAGGCCCGTGATCATGGGCGTCGTCCCGAACGCGCACACGCCGAGCCCGGTCACGCAGGGCAACAACACGAAGAACGTGATCCAGACGGGCGGCCGCAATCGCCTGGAGCTCGAGGACAAGGCGGGCCAGCAGCGGATCACGATGTCGACGCCCACGGAGAACACGTACCTGCGCATGGGCTCGCTGAACGACGAGCACAACTTCATCGGCCGCACCGACGGCAGCGCGCTCATCTACACCGGCACGCATTTCGACATCGAGGTGGTGGACTTCAAGACGGAGAGCGTGGGCAATTACGTCGACCACGTGTACAAGGGGCCGTACACGTGCGAGGTCGAGAAGGACGTGACCCTGACGTACAAGGCGAACCGGACCGAGAAGGTCGAGTCCGGCCACGTGCAGGAGCTCTACCAGTCGCAGAACACCGAGGTCCAGGGCCTCATGCAGGTGTACGCGAAGGCGGGCCAGCAGGAGCTCTTCGACGACATGCATTATACCGTCGTCTCCGCGGGCGGCCGCACGCAGGAGGTCACGGGGCTGCTCAACGTGAAGGCGAAATCGGGCTACACGGTCGAGGTCACGGGCGACGCGAAGGAGACCGCGACGGGCGACTGGTCGATCGAGGCGAACGCGGTCGACACGAAGAGCCGCGGCGAATGGAAATGGAGCTGCCTCGGCGACAAGGTCTCGCTCACCATCGGCGCCACGTCCGAGACGCTGATCGGCCTCAAGAACGAGAACCTGATCGGCGGCAAGCTCGAGATCCTCGGCCCGTTCAAGATGGAGACGGTGCTCGGCATCAAGGTCGACTCTCACATCGGCGTCGCGATCGAGGCGAACGCGGCCATCGCCCTGAAATTCGCGCCGACGTGGTTCGAGAACCTCGCGGGGAAGATCGAGATGCTGCCGTACAAGCTCATCAATCGGGGCATCGACATCGAGGTCGGCGGCCTCAAGCTGATCGGCTAGGACGTCCTTTCGTGAACACGATCAAGCCGCAGAGGATCGGGCTCCTCACGAGGGCGTTCGAGAACGAGAACGTCTGCCATTTCTCCATCGCGCTGCTCGTCTTCTTCCCGTTCGAATCACCCCGGCGTATCCTTTCCGAGGTCGATCTCTGGAAGTTCGTCGCGGCCGAGCTCGGCAAGGACGGGATCCTCGACGAGTGCATGCCCAAGCCGAACGGCGAGATCGTCGTGAACGGGCGCTGCTTCGCGCCCGGCGGGGTCCCGCGCGCGGCGAGCTCCGTGCGCGTGAAGCTCGGCGCCGTCGACAAGACGCTCTACGTGGTCGGCGATCGGGTATGGAAGCGCGGCGTGCCCTCCGAGCCGCAGCCGTTCACGGAGATGCCCATCACCTGGGAGACGGCCTTCGGCGGCCCCGATTTTCCCGACAACCCGCTTGGCAAGGGCGCGTCGCCCGTGCGCACCGAGGCCGGCGAGGTGCACCCGATGCCAAACGTCGAGTACCCGGGCAAGCTCCTCCAATCGCCGCGGGAGAGGCCCGCGCCGGCCAGCTTCGGGCCCATCGACCTCACCTGGCCGCAGCGATTCTCCAAGGTGGGGACGTACGACGAGGCGTGGCTGAAGGAGTTGTTCCCGGGGTTCGCGGAGGACCTCGAGCCGGGCTTCTTCAGCACCGCGCCGGCCGATCAGCAAATCGAGGGGTTCTTCCGCGGCGACGAGGCGTTCGTCATCGAGAACATGCACCCCTCGAAGCCGCGCATCGAATCGGCCCTGCCGGGCGTCGCGGCCCGCTGCTTCGTCCGGCGCGAGACGCCGAGCGGCGAGGTTTTTCGCGAAATACCAATGCGCATCGACACCGTCCGCCTCTTCCCGCACGCCGAGCGCGGGGTGGTCGTGTTCCGGGGCATCACGCGGGTCCGCGAGGATGACGCCGCGGACGTCAAGCAGATCTGCTGCGCGCTCGAGGCCATGGGCGCGCCGAAGCCCGTCTCGTATTACGAGGCCGTCATCGCGAAGCGGAGCGACAAGAAGAAGGGCCACCTCTTCGCCCTGCGCGACGCTGATCTGATGCCCGAGCCCGGCCCGGACGAGGGCGCGCCGAAGGCCGAGCCGAGCGACGACGACGAGCTCACGGGGGGCGAGGGGCTCCTGCTCGCGAACCTGCGCAAGAAGGCCGAGGCGGAGCTCGAGAAGGCCAAGGAGCAGATGCGCGCGGCCGGCATCGATCCGGAGGGCAGGCTGCCCGCGATACCGCCCGCGACGCCGCCGCCGAAGCCGGAGGAGCTGCCCGAGGTGATCGAGGCGGCGATGGAGATCGCCGAGAAACAAATGGCCGCCGAAAAGGAGCGGCGGGCCGCGGCCGAGGCCGAGGCGAGGAAGGCGTGCGAGGAGGCCGGCGTCGATTACGAGGCGATGCTGAAGAAGGCGCAGGCGGACGCCGCCGGGCCGCCGAAGTTCTCGGCGAAGCGGGAGCTCGCGCGCCTCCAGGACCTCGCCCAGCTCTACCGGAACGCGGGGATGCCCGACGTGGGGCTCGAGCAGAAGATCGCCGATCCGGAGCTCGAGAAGAAGCTCCTCGCGGCAGAGGAGAACCTGCGCGACAATTACCGGAAGTTCGCCCATCACATGCCCGCGGCCGCGGCGATGCCGGGGGACGGATCCGCGGCGGCGCGGGAGGCCCTTCGCGAGGGGCGAGCGAAGGGCGAGGGCTTCGCGGGCCGCGACCTGACGGGGGCCGACCTCTCGGGCCTCGACCTCGCCGGGCTCGATTTCCGCGGCGCGATGCTCGAATGCGCCAACCTCTCGGGCTCGCGGCTCGAAGGCGCCGACCTCTCGGGGGCCGTGCTCGCCCGGGCCAACCTCACGGACGCGCGCCTCGGCGGCGCGAAGCTCGTCGGGACGAACCTTGGCGGGGCAAACCTCACGCGCGTCGAGGCGAGCGGCGTGGATTTCACGGGGGCGGTGCTCGCTTGCGCCGACCTGCGAGGCGCGCGATTGCGGGGGGCGAACCTCACGAAGGCGGACCTCTCCGAGGCGATCTACGGCGACACGGATACGCGCGAGATCCAGGCGGCGGGCACGAATTTCATCAAGTCGGACCTCCGCGGCGCCGGGTTCGCGGGCGCCGTGCTCGAGCGCTGCGTCTTCATCGAGTCGAACGTGTCGGGCGTCGATTTCAGCGGGGCGAAGCTCGTGTCGGCGGTGTTCGTCGAGGCCAAGGGCGAGGGCGCCGTGCTCCGCGGGGCGAACCTCGAGAACCTCCGGGTGGTGAAGGACTCCTCGTTCGTCGGGGCCGATTTTCGTGGCGCGTCGCTCCCGCGGGCGAATTTTCGCGGGGCGCTCCTCGAGGGCGCCGATTTCACGGAGGCGGACCTCACGGGCGCCGATTTCAGCGGGGCGGACCTCCGGGGCGGCAGGCTCGAGCGGGTCCTCGCCAAGGAGTCGATGTGGATCCGCACGGATCTCACGGGCGCGGACCTCCGCCGGGGCAATTTCATGTTCGCGGTCCTGCAGAAGGCGCGTATCGCCGGCGCCGACCTCCGCGGGGCGAACCTCTTCCGCTCCGACATGGCCAAGGTCCACCTCGACGGGGCCACGAACGTCAAGGGCGCGCACGTCGTCGAGGCGCGCGTCGTGAAGAACAGGGCGACCGATGATCCGGGATGAGCTCATTCGCCAGATCGCGGGCGGCGAGGTCGTCTCCGGCGAGGATCTCTCCGGGAGAGACCTCTCGGGGGCGAAGCTCTCCGGGGGCATCCTGGAGAACGTCTCTTTTGCCGGGGCAAACCTCGCCGGGGCGGACCTCACGGAGTCGGTCTTCACGCGGTGCCATTTCGCGGGCGCGAAATTCGACGGGGCGCGGATGCGCCACGCCGTCCTCGAGCGGAGCCTCTTCACGGAGGCGACGTTCGTGGGGGCCGACATGGGCGCGCTCCGCTTCATCCAGGCGGACCTCTCGTCGGCGGACCTGTCCGGCGCCAGCCTGAAGATGGGCGCGGTGCTGCAATCGAACCTCACGGGCGCGCGGCTCGTGAAGGCGAACCTCGAGCGGACCTCGTTCCTCGATTCTGTCGTGGCGAAGGCGAGCTTCGCGGGCGCCTCGCTCAAGCAGACGGTGCTGCTCGACGCGGACCTGACGAGCGCCGAGCTGACGGGCGCCATCTTCGAGATCGCGGTGCTGATCGGCTGCAAGCTCGCGGGCATGGATCTGCGGGGGATGAAGTTCGACCTCACCCAGCTCATGCGCGCCGACCTCTCGGGGGCGGATCTCTCGGGCGCGTCGCTCGTGCAATGCAACTTCAAGGACGCGAACCTGGAGGGCGCGAACCTGAACAAGGCCGCCGTGGGCCGCGCGTTGTTCGTGCAGGCAAAACTCGCGCGGGTCGACCTGCGCGGCGCGAAGCTCGGGCAATCGATCCTGGTGGACGCCGACCTCTCCGGCGCGGACGCGTCCGGCGCGGACATGCAGCAATGCATCCTCAAGGGCGCGAAATGCGCGGGGGCGCGCTTCGTGGGCGCGGACCTGACGTACGCCGATTTCACGCACGCCGACGCCACGGCGGCCGATTTCTCGAGGGCGACGCTCTTTCGCGCGAGGTTTCATCGCACGAAGGAGGAGGGGGCCGTGTTCACGAGCCGCGTGACGGCGCTCGGCGACGACGAGCGCCTCGCCGAGGCGGAAGATTTCACACCGACGGCATGAACCGCGCGGACGCGCGTTGCGTGAGGACGACATGGATAATCTCGCGAGGAAGCTCGAGCACAGGCAGGTGAGTCAGGACGTCGGCGAGGTCGTGCGCGTCGAGGGGGATGTCTTCGTCGTCCGGACGGACGGGGGGAATTACCGGGCGCGCCGCGCGAAGAGCTGCCTGCTCGCGCCCGAGGTGGACGACACCGTGTTGCTCGTGGTGATCGAGGGCCAGGCGGCGTACGTGCTCGCGGTGCTCGAGCGGGAGGACGGCGCCACCTCGCGTATCGTGCTCGACGGCGACGTCGAGCTGAAGGCCCCGAGCGGCCGCATTGGAATGGCGGCGCAGGAGGGGATCGGCCTCGTGTCGGGCAAGGAGGTCAGCGTGGTCTCCGGCTCGGTCGAGATCCGCAGCGTGTCCGGGAACGTGGTGCTCGAGCGGCTCTCTTTGCTCGGCACGCTCGTGTCGGCCGAGCTCGGCAAGGTGAAGCTCTTCGCGGGCGTGGTCGATTCGGCGCTCGAGCGGCTCTCGCAGAAGGTGAAGCGATCGTACCGCACGGTCGAGGAGGTCGATCAGGTCCGAGCGGAGCGGATCGATTATGCGGCGCAGAAGAACATGAGCTTGCGCGGGGACAACACGTTGATCACCGCGGAGCAGCTCGTGAAGGTCGACGGCGAGCAGATCCACCTCGGCTGAAAGGGGCGACGATGTTCGCGAATTCGCAGATGATGGGCGTCGACATGGGGTTCCCGGACGTCTGCCTGACGCCGACGCCCGCGCCGGTGCCGATTCCTTATCCGAACATCGCGGCGGGCCCGATGGGCGTGCCCGCCGCCTACAACGTGCTGTTCATGTGCACCCCTGCGCATAACATGAGCACGACCATTCCGATGACGAACGGGGACAACACCGGCGTGAACATGGGCGTCGCGTCGGGCATGGTCATGGGCCCGTCCCGCCCGGTGCTCCCGGCGCTGAAGACGCTCGTCGGCGGAATGCCCGCCACGCGGCTCACGAGCATGAACATCCAGAACTCGACGAACTGCCCCGGCGTGCGGCTCGTCCCGAGCCAGCTCAAGGTCCTCCTGCTGACCTGACAGGCGCCGGCGTCACCGAATACGCCGCGCCGTCCTCGACACGAACCCACGACCCGCGACGGAATCGACTCCAGGAAACTCCGGATTCTCCGGTCCTCCCGCGGTTGTCTGTTGCGCAGCCGACCTCTGCCATTCATACGCATCCCCAATCGCTGGGGAGGGTGCAATGGCTGGAGATCGATCGTGGACGGCCCGCAAGAGGGTCGGCGTCTTCTGGTTGTCGAGCCTCGCCGGGCTCGCCTTGCCGGCGGCGGCCTGGGCGCAGGCGTATCCTTCGAGTGACGCGGCTTGGGTCCCGCTCGTGCGCACGGATCCCGTCACCAACGTGACCTCGCCGCTCGGCGATCCCGCCGGGGACGCGCCCGGGCCGCGGGACATCGTCGGCAATGAAATGTCCCCCGTCGCCTACGTCCAGAGCGACGCCGACCATCTTTATTTTCGCCTCCGTATCAACCAGAATGCTCGCCAGAATGCGTCCTCGTTCTGGCCTTACGGCTGGGGCTGCCTCATCGACACGGACGGCGACTCGTCCGATTACGAGCTCATCGCCATCGTGGACGGCGTCTCCAACCCGGACTCGGTGAACCTCTGGCACAACACGAACCAGGTGATCCCGAACGATCCCTCGGACGACGCCGAGGTGCTCCTCCGCGCATACCTGGATCCGCTCGTCGCTGGCAAGCCCGGCCATGGGTATGCGCGCGAGGCGCCGGCGGGGGAAGATTTCCCCGCCGAGAACCCCGATCCCGATTTTTTCGTCGACTGGGCCGTCGAGCGCAGCGCGCTCGCGCTCGCCGGCGTCACACCCCTCACGCCGCTGCGTTTCGCCTGCGGCACGTCTGCGATGGGCAAGGTCCTCGGGACCGACCTCGCGGGGCCGCCTTCCCTGCCGCCCCTGTTCGGAGATCCCGTCCTTTGCGGCGACGAAGGGTGCATCGAGCAGAGTTGCCCCGGAGCCGGCGATATCTGCGAGGCGGGCGTCGGCGGCTGCGCGACGACGGGCACGATCGTGTGTGACGCGTCGGGGCAGCCCTCCTGCAATGCCGTCCCCGGCGCGTCCTCGGCCGAGGTCTGCGACGACGTCGACAACGATTGCGACGGCGCGATCGACGAGGACAACCCCGGCGCCGGGGTGGATTGCACGTCCTCCGACCCCGGGCTCTGCGCGGCCGGCCTCACGGCCTGCGTGGGGGGCGCCCTCTCGTGTATCCCCACGATCGGCAAGGGAGAGTTCCCCGAGACGTGCAACGGGATCGACGATGACTGCAATGGAATCCCCGACGACGGCCCCGCCGGCGCCGGGGAGCCTTGCGCGACGGGCCTCATGGGCGCCTGCGCGACGGGCTTCACCACGTGCGGAGGCGGCGTCACCGCCTGCGCCCCGGTCGCCGAGCCCGGCGCGGCGGTCGAGACCTGCAATGGCGTGGACGACGATTGCGACGGCGAGGCCGACGAGGGCTTCGCCCTGGGCGAGGCCTGCTCCGTGGGCGTCGGCGCGTGCCTTGCCGAGGGCGTGTTCGAATGCGACGCAGCGGGCGCCGCCTCGTGCAGCGCGACGGCCGGCGCGCCGGGCGTCGAGGCCTGCGGGGACGCCGTGGACAGCGATTGCGACGGCAACCCCGACAATGACTGCCCCGACAAGGACGACGACGGGCTCGAGGATCACGAGGAGGAGGTGATCGGCTCCGACCCGGAGGATCCGGACACCGACGACGACGGCGTGCGCGACGGACTCGAGCCTGATTACGACAAGGACACGGACGGCGACGGGACCGTGAACGTGCTCGACCCCGACAGCGACGACGACGGCCTCTTCGACGGCACGGAGCTCGGCTTCGATTGCACCGGCCCCGGCACGGACCCCGAGGCGGGCCATTGTATCGCCGACGCCGACAGCGGGACGACGACGACGAACCCGCTCGACTGGGACACCGACGACGGCAGCGTGTCCGACGGCGACGAGGACACGAACAAGGACGGCGTGGTGGACGCGGGCGAGCGGGATCCTCTCGACCCGAGCGACGACGTGATCTCGACCGCCGCGTGCTCCGTCGACGCGGATTGCCCGACCGGTCAGGTCTGCGCCGAGGGCGCGTGCAGGGATCTCGTCGCGCCGCAGGAGTCTGTCGAGCTGACGGGTGGCTGCGCCTGCACCACCGAACCCGCCGAGGGCACGACGGGGCGATGGATCGCGGCGCTCGTGATGCTCGGAGCGCTCACCTTCCGCAGGCGCCGTCGCTGAAGTCGCCCTATCCCTTCTTGGGCCGACGATAGCGGATGATCACCACGTGCTTGTGGGAATCCTCCTCCAGCCTGGAGGTGTGGATCGACACGGCCCCCTCCTTCTTCAATTTCTGGAAGTCCGCCGCGGTGATGGTCAGCGCGTGCGCGTGCCCGGCGAGGCCTTGCACGTCGTACGTCCTGTCCGCCCCCGCGTCCATGTCGGCGGCCGTGATGATGAGCTCGTGCTCGTCTTGCCCGGTGAACTCCGCCGAGCAGACGGTCACCCATTCCGGCGGATCCTCGGCCGGCGCGCACCGCACGTGCACCCGGTGGGTATGCGTCAACCCCTGGGTGCTCTTGGCCCGCAAGAGCTCCCCCCGGAGCAGGGTCTTCATGTCCTCCGCCGTGAGCGTCACCTCGTGTTTGTGCTTCGACGAGCCCGCGATTTGATACGTCCTCGCCGCCCCGGCCAGCACGTCGGCGAGCGTCACCTCGAAGACGTGCCCGTGGTTCTTCCCCACCCTGCAAAGGACCCTCGAATAGGAGGGCTCGGGCGGCTTCTCCGGCTCCGGCGGCGGCTCCGGCGCCGGCTCCGGCGGGGCCTCGGCGGTGGCGGGCGTGGTCGCGCTCGGCGGCGCGGCCGGCTCCGGGGGGGCGGCGGCGGAGGGCAAGGGCTGCGTGGTGGGCTCCACCCGAGGCTCGGGAGGAGCGCCGCCGCAGCCCGTCCACGGGAGCGCCGCGGCGGCTGCGGTGATCTGGAGGGCCTGTCGGCGACGCATCGGGCCTATCCGTCGTCCCTCGCCCCGTGCAACATCGCCTGCGTCTTGATGGCGGTGCCGAGGGCTTCGAGGAGCCCTCCTCGCGACATCAATGCTTTTCCGAGCTTCAACCTGTCACGGGGCGTCTTCACCTCCTTGATGTCGAGGGTGGGCAGGACCTCGGCCAGGAGCAAGCGTGCACGCTCTGGGCCGAGCATGTGCCGGAGCTTCATGACTGCAGGATCGTCGGCCATAATCAACTCAGGAGCTCTGCCTTTTGCTTGATTCGCGCGGCTGCGCTGGGAGAGATCAGGGTCATGAGCTCGAGGAACGTCTTGTTCAGCATCCCCGAGACGAGGAACGTATACCGGTACGACCGATGCTGCGAGGCGACGATCGCGCCCGCCTCCGCGTCCGAGAACGTCCGCTCGAGGGCCCCGGAGAGCGTCTGGACGTCGAGCTTCGCCTGCGCCGCGAGCAGCCCGTCGAACGCGTCGATGAGCTCGAGGTAATCGTCGAAGCACGTCTTGATCGCCTCTTCGTCGGCCCCCTCGAGCAGCTTGTCGAGCTCGAGCGCGTCGATGCGCGCGTGTTGCGACTCCTCCATCCAGTGGTGCCTCAGCAAACTCACGAAGAGCGGGTCGAGGTCCTGGTTGCCGCGCACGGTCTCCGTGTAATGCGCCTGCGTCATCAGCTCGAGGTGGAGCGTCACGGTCGTCACGGCCAGCGGGCTCTTGCCGAGGATGACGCCCGCCACCTCCGCCGCGGCCTCGAGCACGTGACACTTGTGGCCGAAGTCCCGCTCGAACGCCCTGCAATAGCGCCAGAAGAGCTGCTGGTGCTTCGCCTCCTCCTCGGCGAAACGTACGAGCGCGCGCACCGCGTCATGATCTCCGAAGAGCTCCGCCTGCGCGTGCTTGACCGCCATCGCCGTGATGTATTCCTCGACGAACGCGAACAGGTTGAGGTAGGCGTTGCCGGAGATATGGTTCAACGTGAGCCGCTCGCGCGGCGAGAGGCACTCGATGCGCTGGATCGCGAAGAGCCCCTCGGGCAAGAACGCACGACTGAAGTCGAGCTTCGTGTCCGAAGGCATCACGTTGTCGATCTTCCACGACACCTTCTCCGAGCCGCGAATACAAGACGCGTAATCGTACCCTAGCTGCAACATCGTCCCCGCTTCTCCCAGGTCTGCGCCGAGCCTACACGCCCTCCGGCGCGTGTTGCAACCAGATCGACACGAGCCCCGGGTTCATCCGACGATCATCTTCACGCCGTACCTCGGCCCCGCATTGGCCGCGCGCACGGCGCCGGGGTCGGGCTTCGGCGAGGCGAGCCGGAAGTGGTGTCGCCGGAGCAACGTCCCGAGCACGAGCTTCATCTCGTGGCTCGCCATGGCCGCGCCCAGGCAGCGCCGCGCGCCGCCGCCGTACGGCAAGAACTCGAACGGCGAGTACGTACGGTCGAGGAAACGCTCGGGCGAAAAGCGCATCGGATCGGGGTAGACGTCCTCACGGAAATGCGCGACGGAGATCGCCGGGACGACGCCGACACCCGCGGGGAGGTCGTATCCCAGGAGCTCGAACGGGCGCAGGAGCTTGCGGGGGGCGGGCGCGGGCGCGAGCGGGTAACGGCGGAGCGTCTCGTTGCACACGGCCTCGAGGTACGAGAGCTTCGCGAGCTCCTCGGGCGCGGGTTCGGGGCCGAGCGTCGCGAGCTCGTCGCGGAGCCGCCCGAGCGCGGCGGCGTTCTCGGGGCGGTGCAGCGCATAGAGGGCCCAGGCCATGGCGATGGCGGTGGTCTCGTGCCCGGCGACGACGAGGAGGAGGAGCTGATCGCGGATCTCCTCGTCGTCCATGGGCGAGCCGTCCTCGGCGCGGGCCGCGAGCAGGAGGCTCAGGACGTCCTCGCGGGGACGAGCGGCCCTGCCCTTCTGGATGAGGTCGTCGAGCGCGGCGTGGAGGCGGCGGCGGCGCGCCAGGAACCGGGCGTAGGGGCCGACGCCGCCGAACTCGTGGCGCAAGGCCGGGACGAGGGCGAGCAGCGGCGAGATGCCATTCGTGATCTCGAGCAGCAGCGCGCCGAGCGTTTTCATGGCGGCGCGCTCGGTGACGCCGAAGACGACCTGGAGGATGACGTCGAGGGAGAGCTCCTGCAGGAGCTCGGTCATCGTGAGGGTCTGCCCGACCTGGAAGGCCTCTGCGCGTTGCGCGGCGAGGCGGACCATCTGCTCGCCGTAGGCGCGCATGCGGGCCCCGTGGAAGGGCGGCATCATGAGTTTGCGGGCGCGTTTGTGCTCGGCGCCGCCGGCGAGGATGAGCGAGCGCGGCCCGATGAAGACGCCGAGGTCCTGGTTGAGGGGCGCGAAGGTGTCGGGATCGGCCGTGTAGATGGCCTTGATGCCGGCGGGATCACCGGTCATGACGAGCGCGGGTTTGCCGGGAAAGGTGACGGTCGCGCCGTAGGCCTTCGTGAGCGGCTGCATGCAGCCGATGGGGTCCCGGAGGTATCGGACGAGGCTCGGGAGGCTGGAGCGCGGGCCAGGCGGGAGGGTTCCCATGGGAGCCATGATGCCGAGCACAGAGCGGCACAACAACGTAAAGTTCCCCGCGGGCGGCATCGAGGAAGGTGCGGGCGGCATCGATCGACCCTGCGGGCGGCATCGAGGAAGGTGTCGACACCATCGATCGACCCTGCGCGCACCATCGATCGACCCTGCGGGCGGCATCGAGGAAGGTGTCGACACCATCGATCGACCCTGCGGGCACCATCGATCGACCCTGCGGGCGGCATCAGGGAAGGTGTCGACACCATCGATCGACCCTGCGGGCACCATCGATCGACCCTGCGGGCGGCATCAGGGAAGGTGTCGACGGCATCGAGGAAGGTGTCGACACCATCGATCGACCCTGCGGGCACCATCGATCGACCCTGCGGGCACCATCGATCGACCCTGCGGACACCATCGGGGAAGGTGTCGACACCATCGATCGACCCTGCGGACGGTATCGGGGTATACTTCGCGCCGCATGCTGAGAACCGTCAACGCTGTCCGGTACGTCACCCCGCTGCGCGAGGGTGGGTCGGTGCCGGCGCTCGTGGAGGCCGACGACGACGGGCTCTACGTGGTCAAGCTCCGCGGCGCGGCGCAGGGGGCGAAGGCGCTCATCGCCGAGCTCGTCGCGGGTGAGCTCGCCCGCGCCGCGGGCCTCGCCGTCCCCGAGATCGTGCTCATCCACCTCGACCCCGAGCTCGGCCGCGCCGAGCCGCACCGCGAGATCAGCGACCTGCTCGACGCGAGCGCCGGCCTGAACCTCGCGCTCGATTACCTGCCCGGCAGCGTCACCTTCGACCCGGTCGCGGGCCCGCTGCCCGATCCCGCGCTCGCCTCCCGCGTCGTGCTCTTCGACTCCTTCGTGACCAACGTCGATCGCACCCCGAAGAACCCGAACCTCCTCACCTGGCACCACGCGATCTGGCTCATCGATCACGGCGCGTCGCTCTACTTCCACCACGGCTGGGGCCCGGACGCCCCGCTCGCCGAGAGCGACGATCCCTTCGCGTTCGTGCGAAAACACGTGCTCTTGCCCTTCGCGACCGCGCTCTCCGAGGCCGCCGCGCACCTCCAGGCGGCGTGGTCGGAGGCGCTCGTCCGCCGCGTGGCGGGGGCGATCCCCGACGCGTTCCTCACGGACGACATGGGCTTCCCCTCCCCGGACGCCCACCGCGCGGCGTATGGCGCGTGGCTCTCGGCGCGGCTCGCCGCGCTGCCCTCGATCCTCGCGGAGGCCGAGCGTGCGCAAGCCGAGCTTTGAGTATGCCATCGTGCGCGTCGTGCCCCGCGTCGAGCGCGGCGAGCAGATCAACGCGGGCGTCATCCTTCATTGCGCCGCGCGCGACTGGCTCGGCGCGCGGATCGAGCTCGACGAGGCGCGCCTCTGCGCGATCGCGCCCGACGTCGACCTGGAGGCCGTGCGCCGGAGCCTCGCGGCCATCCCGCGTATCTGCGAGGGCGGGCCCGAGGCCGGGCCGATCGGGCTCCTCTCGCGCAAGGAGCGCTTCTCCTGGCTCGTCGCCACGCGCAGCACGATGATCCAGACCTCGGACACGCACGTGGGCCTGTGCGACGATCCGGACGTGGCGCTCGAGCGATTGCTCGACAAACTCGTGCGGCCCGTGCGTGCGCGGTGACGGACGTTTCAACAACCATGAAAGAAACCAGCTTGTTTTTTGCGGGGCTCGGCCTCGTCGTGGCCCTCGCGACGGGGTGCGGCGGGCCGGACATCGAGGCGATGTGCGAGGCGCAGGAGGCGTGCCTTGGCGGCAACGAGGCCGACCTCGAGGCCTGCATCGTGCAGCACGAAGCGTACCGCGACGCGGCGTACGGCGTCGGGTGCGGCGAGGAGTTCGACGCGCTCTTCGCGTGCACGGAGCCGCTGCTCGCGTGCTCGACGGTGACCTCGTCGAACATGTGCACGTCGGACGACGACTGCTACTTCAACGGCGTATGCAGGGATGGGGCGTGCACGACCTTCGAAGTGCCCGTCGAGCACCAGTCCGTCTGCGCGGACGAGGCGAACGAGGACCACCGTTGCATTTTATGAGGAGCCGCGGAGACATGCGTCGACTTCTGGTGAATACCCTCCTTCTCCTCTCCCTCGGGGCCGCGGCCCTTGGCTGCTCTTCCCGCGCGCAGGTGATCTGCGAGCTCGAATGCGCGTGCCAGCATTGCAGCGACCATGACGAGATTCGCGTTTGCGAATCTCACGCCGCGCGGGAGGAGGTGGCGGACGTGTACGGTTGCAGTGACGCCTGGACGGCCTTCACGGTCTGCTACGAGGAGAAGGGCACGTGCGACGAGACCAGCGACCTGTTCTCGACGCGGGAAGAGAACAACGCGGACCGGTGCGGCAAGGAGGCGCGGGGCCTCCTCGACTGCATCGAGGCGGCCTCGGCGCACGACGGCAACTGGTTCTGATGGATCCCCGGGGCTGTATCCGATGGACGCCCCATCCTCGATCCGTCTACACTCCGGCCAGGGAGTGACCATGAAACCCAAGAACTTGCTTTACGCCGGGCTCGGGCTCGTCGCCCTTGCGTTCTCGGCGGGCTGCGGGCCCGACATCGCGGGGGTCTGCGAGGCGCAGGAGGCGTGCCTGGGCGGCAACGAGGCCGACATCGACGCCTGCATCGTGGCCGCGGAGGGCCAGCGCGAGACGGCGATCGACATCGGCTGCGGCGACGAGTTCGACACGCTCGCCGCTTGCACCGAGCCCCTGCTCGAGTGCACGAGCGTGAACTCGGGGCAGATGTGCATGGACGACGGGGACTGCGGCGGCCCGGCCGTCTGCAGCAATGGTCTGTGTTCCCTGAAGGCCTACGCCATCCCCGAGGCGCAGCGGGACACCTGCGAGGCCGAGCAGGCCGCGTATTCGCGCTGCAACTGAAGGAGGTAGGACCATGATTCGAACGATCCTCTTGAATACCTTCCTCTTCCTGGGCCTGGCCGGCGCCGTGGGCTGCTCCCGGGCGCAGGTCGTCTGCGGCGTCATCTGCGAGTGCGAGCACTGCAGCGACGAGACCGAGATCCGGACGTGCAACGACCTCGCGACGCAGGAGGACGTGGCAGACGCCTACGGCTGCGGCGACGCCTGGACGACGTACACGGTCTGCGTCGAGGAGCAGGGCACGTGCGACGCGCGTGAAGCCCGCTTCTCGACCGAAGACGAGAACAACAACGATCGGTGCGGCGACGAACGAGGAGCCCTCTTCTCGTGCATCGACGCGGCCTCGGCGCGCGACGGCATCCGGTTCTGATCGAGCGGCTCTTCCCGCCTACCCTTCGTCGTCCCCGGCCATCCCGAAGGCCCGCATCTTCCGCTTCAGCGTGTTCCTGTCGATCCCGAGGGCCCGCGCGGCGCGGCTCAGGTTGCCCTCCTCCGCCACGAGCGCGCTCGCGAGGGCCGCTCGCTCGGCGGCCTCGACCACGTCCCGCAGAGGCCGCACGTCGCCGCCGCTCTCGCCCTCGGTCCCGCCTCCGCTCGTGCTGACGCTGCCGCCTCCGCTCCGGATCTCCGGGGCGAGATCCGACACGTTCACCACGTCATCGCAGAACACCACCCACCGCATCACCTCGGCGCGCAGCTCGCGCACGTTGCCCGGCCATACGTGGCTCGCGAGCGCGCGCATGGCCTCGCGCGTCACGCGGAGCCGCCGCCCGCCTTTTTTCGCGCGGATCTCCGACAGGAACGACTCCACGAGCCGCTCCACGTCCCCCGGCCGCGCCCGCAGCGGCGGCACCAAGAGCGTCGCCCCGCGCAATCGATAGTAGAGATCCTCCCGGAACGCGCCCGCCTTCACCAGCGCCCCGAGATCCCGGTGCGTCGCGGCCACGATCCGCACGTCGACGTCCACCCGAGCCTCGCCGCCCACGCGCCGCAACGTCCCCTCCTGCAGCACGCGCAGGAGCGCCGCTTGCACCCGCGGCTGCATCTCGCCGATCTCGTCGAGGAAAAGCGTGCCGCCGTGCGCCTGCTCGAACACGCCCCGCCGCCGCTTGCCCGCGCCCGTGAACGCGCCCGCCTCGTGCCCGAAGAGCTCGCTCGACAGCACGCCCTCCGCGAACACCGAGCAGTTCTCCGCCACGAAGGGCCCGTCCTTGCGCGGCGAGAGCGCGTGGATCTCCCGCGCGCAGAGCTCCTTGCCCGTGCCCGTCTCACCCAGCACGAGCACCGGCGCGTCGCTCGCCGCGACCCGCTCGATCTTCGCCCGCAGCTCCACCATCGGCGCGCTCTCGCCGAGCAACGACGACGCGCCCTTCTGCGCGGCGGCCCGCAGGCGCAAGAGCTCGTCGCGCATCGCGCGGATCTCGGGGAAGCCCTCGATGTCGAGCCGCACCTCCCGCACCGCCTTCGGGTGCGGCACGGGCACGAACGCAGGCGGGATCACCTGGAGCATCCGCGCGGGCAAGAGGCCCGCTTGCACCAGGATCACCCAGAGCGTCTGCGCCTGCGGCGTGCCCGCCGAGAGCAGGACGTCGAGCGCGAGGCCGGCGCCGACGAGCTCCGCCTTCGCGCGCTCCACGACCGGGCCGAGCAGGCGAAAGAGCTTGCCGTAGTCGGTCGGATCGTCGGCGTCGATCACGCAGAGCTCGACCTTCGGCGCGCGCGCCTCGAGGGATCGGCAGAGCGAGCGGGCGGGCGTCTCGCCCTGCGGGATCGTCAGCACCCACGCGGCCTCGTAGCGGCCCTCCGTGTGGTCGAGCAGCCGGAGCACCGGCCCCCGATCACTCGCCGGCCGCGCCACCTGATGCGAGGGCACGGGGCCCGTCACGCCCGCATCCGACCACGTGATGAGCGCCCGCTTCACCTGGTGCATCGTACACCACGGGTGATGCGGTCTGCACCATCGTTCTGATGCACGATGCACCATCCGACCGGGCCCACGGTCGAATTTCCGGGCAAATCGGGCTGGCACGGTTCGCGCAATACGGGGTGGCGAAGTCAATCAACGACGATTCGAGATACCTGCCATGGGCACTACTTTTTTCCCCGAACCTTCCCTCCCCCCGCACGCCCGCATCTTCGCCCGCCCCGACGTCTGGATGGAGGGCGACGCGATCACGCAGTTCACGCGCGTCGCCGAGCTGCCCGGCTGCGTGCGCGCCGCGGGCATGCCCGATCTCCACGCCGGGCGCGGCCCCATCGGCGCCGCGTTCGCCTTCGAGGAGCGCGTCTTGCCGTACCTCGTCGGCGGCGACGCCGGCTGCGGCGTGCTCCTCTTCGCCACGACCGCGTCCCCGCGCGCCGTGGACAAACTCGAGCGCCGCGTCCGCGCCGCGATGGACGAGGAGCCGCTCGAGGACTGCGATCCGCTCGAGGTCTTCGACGCCTGCTGGCGCGAGGGCGCGAAGGGCCTCGCCGGGGTCGCGGGCGTGCCGGACGACATCGCCGCGATGGCCGAGCGCGAGCGCGAGCTCGATCTCGGCCCGAGCGGTGATCCTTCCGCCTACCGCGATCCCTCGCACGGCCGCGCGCTCGGCAGCATCGGCAGCGGCAACCACTTCGCCGAGATCACGCGCGTCGCCGAGGTGCGCGACGAGGCCCGCGCGGACGTGATGGGCCTCGAAAAAGGCAGCCTCGTCGCGCTCGCGCACACGGGATCGCGTGGGCTCGGCGCGCAGATCGGGCGGCGCTGGGGCGACGTGGTCCTCATGGGCGAGGCGATCGACGCCTACCTCGGCGACCTCGCGGGCGCGGTGCGGTTCGCGCAGGCGAACCGCTTCCTCGTGGCTTGCCGGCTGCTCCGCGCGCTCGCGGCCCTGCGGAGGGACAAGGTGCGCGGCGCGGTCGACATCGTGCACAACACGATCCGGCGCGAGGAGATCGGCGGGCGACCCGTGTGGATCCACCGCAAGGGCGCCGCGCCCGCGAGCCGCGGCGAGGCCACGGTCGTGCTCGGCAGCCGCGGCGCGCCCTCCTGGGTGCTCGTCGGCAGCGGGCACGAGGGCGCGCTCGCGTCGGTCGCGCACGGCGCGGGCCGCCGCATGACGCGCACCGAGGCGCGGTCGAAGCTCGCCGCGCGGTACAAACGCGCCGAGCTCGGCCGCACGGCGCTCGGCGGCCGTATCGTCTGCGACGACACGGACCTGCTCTACGAGGAGCACCCCGACGCGTACAAGCCGATCGAGCCCGTGGTCGCGAGCCTCTGCGACGAGGGCCTCGCCTCGCCGATCGCCTCGCTCGTGCCGGTCGTGACGGTGAAGCAGTGAGCAAGACGCTCGTGCAGATCACGGCCGGTTACGGGCCTGTCGAGGTGCGCAGGTTCGTCGCGCTGCTCGCGGCCCGGCTGGCCGAGCTCTGCGAGGCGCGTGGCCTCGTCGTCGAGGAGACCGTGAGCCACGGCGACGAGGACGCGCCACGTTCGGTGGAGCTCGTCGTCGCCGGGGACGCGGCGCTGCTCGCGAGCGAGGTGGGCACACACGCGCTCGTCGCGCGTAGCCCCGACCGCGGGAAGGCCTCGCGCAAGCGCTGGTTCGTGTCCGTCGTGGTGCACGAGGACGAGGGCGCCTGTGTGGACGACGGGGCGACGATCGACCCGCGTGACGTGGAGATCACGACCATGCGCGCGAGCGGCCCCGGCGGGCAAAACGTGAACAAGACGGAGACGGCGGTCCGCGCGAGGCACGTGCCTTCGGGGATCGTCGTGCGCGTCACGGACGAGCGATCGCAGCGGGCGAACCTGCGACGGGCGCTCGCGCGGATCGCGGCGCTCTTGCGGAAGCGGGTGATGGCCGCGGCGGCCGCGAAGGAGGCGCAGCGCTGGTCGTCGCACGCGCGGCTCGAGCGCGGCGCGCCCGTGCGCTCGTACGTGCTCTCGCACGAGGGCGCGCTCGTGTTGCGCTGATGTTCAGGGAGGAGACGAGATGCGAAAGGACATGTTCGAGCTCATCATCGAGCGACCGCGGTACGACTGGGGCCGCGGGCGCGGCGCGGGCAAGGGGCGGTATGCGACGCGGATGAAGGCCGATCCCGAGGCCGCGCCGCTCAAGGAGGGCATGAAGTACCGCGGCCAGACGCGCGTGCTCTCCGAGAACTTCGCCCCGCTGCGGCGCTTCCTCGCGCGCCGCGTGGGCCGCCCGTGGGACGCCGTCTGGTCGGAGATCCGCGCCCACCTCTCGCCGAGCAGCGCCGTGCAGAAGCACGTCTTCGATCACGTGCTCCAGTTCGTCGAACGCAACCCCGTCATGATCGACGGCGTCCCGCACAGCCCCGAGGGCAACGGCCCGCGGCGGGATGTGTTTTACCCGCTCCGGAGCCACGGCCCCTGGCAATCCTTTTACGTTTGCCCGCGGACGGGCCTGCTCTGCTCCGTCGCCGAGGCGCACCTGCGAAGGAAGAAGCGTTCGCGCGGGGCATGACGTCGCTGTCAGGCGTCGCGGCGATGACGCCTCGACGCGGAGCGGACATCCGCGAAACGCGCCCGGATGGCATTCTTCTTGAAGACCGCGGCGGCCGCGCGACGCGCATTCAGGAGGACTTGTCATGCTTCGACTTCCCTACCTCGCCCTCGTCTCGACGCTCGCCCTCACCGGCTGTACGGGCCTCTCGTTCGGCGAGAACAACCCGGGCCAGGACACGTGGCTCGGCAACGGCGCCATCGCCGTCGACGACCGCACGGAGACGTCGTTCGTGCTCGCCAGCGAGACGGACGACACGAGCACGCCCGGCCAGATCCCCGCGAAGACCCTCTTCGCGATCGATCCCGACACGGGCCTCGTGCGAGAGGCCGCGGATCTCACGGGCCGCGACGATCCGCGGCTGCTCTTCCCGGCGTCGGGCCTGCTCGTCATGAGCGAGGAGAACAACAAGGATCGGCTCGACCTCTTCGATCACGAGACGCTCACGCTGAAGAAGAGCGTGGAGCTCGACGTCCGCTACCACGGCACTCGCATGAGCCCGAGCCGCAAGTTCATCGGCGTCGCCGACAACACCTCGCAGCAGTTCCCGATCCACGTCCTCGAGGCCGAGACGCTCGCGAAGCACGTGATCCCGCACGACGGCGAGTGGCTCGAGGCCATGTTCCTGAACGGGAGCGACACGCTCGTGGCGATCGTCTTTTACGACCAAGGCACGCCCACGCCGCGGGCGCGCCTCCTCGCGTGGTCGATGCAGGAGCTCACCATCCTCGGCTTCGAGAAGGAGCCGGGCTCGGCGTTCTGGCCGAACCGCGTGTTCGACATCGAGGTGCCGAACGTCGCGTGGGATCTCGGCGCCTCGTTCACGTGGGTCGGCACGAGCCCGGACGACAAGTACGTCGTCTTCCCCGTGCGCAAGGCCGAGGTGCAGCCGAACGACGAGATCGTCTACACGCACGAGCTGCTCGTGCTCGACACGACGACGCAGGAGATACGCGCCGTCCCCGGCGCGCGTGGGCCCGTGGGCTTCACGCCCGACGGCTCGACGATCGTGTCGTACGGCGATCAGGACATGAACGGCAACCAGGAGCTCTGGCTCGTCGACGCCGCGACGCTCGAGGTCGATCCCGAGCCCGTGACCCTCGAGGGCGGCATCTCGTACTTCGTGAGCCGCGACGGCAACTTCGTGGTCGTCGGCTCCTCGAACGGCGATCAGCGGCTCGTGCTCTACGACGTGGACCAGGACAGATCCACGCAGATGGAAGGCCCCGGCGTCGGCCTCGACGAGTTCGTCAGCCGCGTCGGCCGCAAGGAGATGTGGATCGTCGACGATCAGTCGCTCTTCCGGCTCGACCTCGCGGCGGGCGAGATCGAGGCGATCCCGACGACGTTCAGCCCCGAGCACGTGAACATCCTGCCCACGCGTGACCGCCTCGTGCTCGACGACGGGGACTCGAACGACATCGTGTTCTTCGACCCGGCCGCGCGGAGCGTGAAGACGATCGTCGCGCTGCCCGTCGGCAAGACCTCGCCCTGAGCTCGCTCGCGGGATAACCTCCGCTCGTCATGCGGAAGGTCGTGATCCACGGGCCCGGCAGCTACGATCGTCTGAAGCTCGAAGAGCATCCGGATCCCAGCCCCGGGCCCGGCGAGATCCTCGTCGACGTCGAGGCCGCGGGCGTGAACTACGCCGATTGTATCGTGCGGATGGGCCTCTACGAGTCGGCGAAGAAATACGTCGGCTGGCCCATCACGCCCGGCTTCGAGGTCGCGGGCAAGGTCGCGGCGCTCGGGCCAAACACGGAGGGCCCCGCGCCCGGCGCGCCCGTCTTCGCCGTCACCCGCTTCGGCGGCTACGGGAGCCGCGTCTGCGTCCCCGCGCATCAGGTCTTCCCGCTCCCGAAGGGTTTTTCCGTGGCCGAGGCCGCCGGCTTCCCCGCGGTGTTCCTGACCGCGTATCACGCGCTCTTCGACCTCGCGAACGTGCGGCCCGGCATGAACGTGCTCGTCCACTCGGCGGCCGGCGGCGTGGGCAGCGCGCTCGTCGAGCTCGGGAAGATCGCGGGGTGCCGCGTGATCGGCGTCGTCGGCGCGAGCCACAAGGTCGCCGTCGCGCGCAAGCTCGGGGCCGACGCGGTCATCGACAAGAGCGTCGAGCCGCTCTGGGCCGTGGCCGAGCGGCTCGCGCCCGAGGGCTACGACGTCGCGCTCGACGCGAACGGCGTGGAGACGCTCGGCCAGAGCTACCGCCACCTCGCCCCGTCGGGGAAACTCGTCGTGTACGGCTTCCACACGATGATGCCGCGCAAGGGCGGACGGCCGAACTGGATCAAGCTCGCCGTCGATTGGCTGCGCACGCCCCGGTACAACCCGCTCGACCTGACGAACGACAACAAGAGCGTGCTCGCGTTCAACCTCTCGTACCTCTTCCACCGCGAGGATCTGCTCCGCGAATACATGACGAAGCTGCTCGGGTGGATCGACGAGGGCCGGATCACGCCGCCGCCCGTGACGACGTTCCCCGCCGAGCGCGTGGCCGACGCGCACCGCGCGCTCGAAGGCGGCGGCACGGTCGGCAAGCTGGCGCTCACGTTCTGAAGGTCAACGAGCGAGCGCCTCTTCGATCGCCTGAACGAGCTTCGTGTCCTCGGGCTCGACGGACGACGGGAACCGGCCGATCACCGTCCCGTCCTTGCCGACGAGGAATTTTTCGAAGTTCCACTTCACCTCGCCCGCCGGCGCCGCCTGCGTGAGGAAGGCATACAGCGGATGTTTGCCGCTGCCCTTCACCGGGATCTTCGAGAACATGGGGAACTTCACGCCGTACTTGCTCGTGCAGAACGTGGCGATCTCCTGGTCGGTCCCCGGCTCCTGCGCGCCGTAGTCGTTCGAGGGGAAGCCGAGCACGGCGAACCCTTTGCCCTCGAAGCGCTCGTGCAGCCGCTCGAGGCCCGCGTATTGCGGCGTGTAGCCGCACTCCGAGGCCACGTTGACCACGAGCACGACCTTGCCCCGGAAATCTCCGAGCGAGCGCTCCTCGCCGAGGATCGTCTTCACCGTGAATTCATGCAGGCTCATCTTCTTCCCTTCCTGGACCGCGGCGCCCCCGGCCGGCTCCGGCGCGCCCCTGGGAGAGGCCGAAGGCAACGAGCCGCTCTCGCAACCGAGGATCCCCGCGAAGACGACCCACCCGAACCGAAGGAGCTTCATCCCGCCTGCTTAGGGGGCCCGTGGTGGGTACGCAAGAGGCATGGACGAGCGGCCGGAGGTCGAAGATGATGCCGCATGCTCCTCCGGAAGGACGGAACCACCCCGCCGCCCGATCCCGCCGTCCCGCTCGCCCAAGCGGCGCGCTCCTTGCCCGACCTCTTCCTGCGCCGCGCCGAGGCGACGCCGACCGCCATCGCGTGGAAGGCCAAGAAAAACGGCGAATGGCGATCCACGACCTGGGCCGAGTTCCGGGCCCGCGCCACGGCGCTCGCGACCTTCCTCGCCAGGCGGGGCCTCGCGCCCGGCGACAAGATCGGCATCATCGGCAGCACCCGCCCCGAGTGGTGCATCTGCGACGTCGGCGGACAGCTCGCCGCGCTGGTCACGGTCGGCGCCTACCCCACGCTCGCCCCGGGGCAACTCGCGTACGTCCTCGATCACGCGGACGTGCGTGTCGCGTTCGTCGAGGGCAAGGACGAGGTCGAGAAGATCCTCGCCGTCAAGAACGACATGCCCAAGCTCGAGCTCGTCGTCGTATGGGACACGCGGGGCCTCGAAGATACGTTGCGCGAGCACGCCTGGCTCCTCGGCTGGGACGAGGCCCTCGACGCGCCGGGTGACCCTCCCCTCGTCGCGGAGCGCGTCGCCGCCATCGTCCCCGGCGACACGGCGCTCTTCATTTACACGAGCGGCACGACCGGCCCGCCCAAGGGCGCGATGATCTCGCACGAGAACATCCTCGTGACCCTCGCCGGCGTCCATTTCAATTCGTTCGCTCGTTCGGACATGGCGCTCTCGTTTTTGCCGATGGCGCACGCGGCCGAGCGGATCCTCGCGTTCTGGGGCCGCATCGACCACGGCATCGCCACCGCGTTCGCGACGAGCGTGCCCGCGGTGCTCGAGGAGCTCAAGGAGGTGCGCCCGACGCTCTTCGGCAGCGTCCCGCGTATCTTCGAGAAGGCCTACGCCCGCATCCAGGCCGAGGTCGACAAGGCCCCGCCGGCGCGGAGGCGCGTGTTTCGGTGGGCCGAGGCCACGGGCCTCGCGGTCGTGGAGGCCTGGCAACGCGGGGAAGAGCCTTCCCTGCCGCTCCGGCTCGCGCATCGCGTGGCCGACAAGCTCGTCTTCTCCCGGGTCCGCGAGGCCTTCGGGGGGCGCGTCAAGCGCTTCGTCACGGGGGCGGCGCCGATCCCGCGCCCGATCCTCGCCTTCTTCTGGGCCGCGGGCCTGCCCATTTACGAGATGTACGGCATGACCGAGGCCACGGTCGTCACGCACGGCAATCGCCCTGGCCAGGTCCGCCTCGGCTCCGTCGGCCGCGCGCTCCCGTTCGTGGAGGATCACATCGCGGACGACGGCGAGATCCTCGTGCGGGGCCCGAACGTGTTCAAGGGGTATTACAAGAACCCCGAGGCGACGCGCGAGATGATCGACGAGGAGGGCTGGCTGCACACGGGCGACATCGGCAAGAAGGACGCGGACGGGTTCGTCTTCATCGTCGATCGCAAGAAGCACCTCATCATCACGTCGGGCGGGAAAAACATCAGCCCCGCGAACGTGGAGAACGAGATCAAGGCGCAGGGCACGCTCATCAGCCAGGTGCACGCGCACGGCGACCGGCGGGCGTATTGCACCGCGATCGTGACGATCCACCCGCTCGAGGCCGTGGAATGGGCGAAAGCAAAGAGCCTGCTCCCGGAGCCGGAGGCCGAGGCGCTGCGCCTCGCCTTGCTCGCGAGCCCGCTCTCCCGCCCGCCGGCCCTCGCCGCGGTGATGGAGAAGGCCACGGCCGATCCCGAGATCCGAGAGCGCGTGGCGTCGGCCGTGCGTCGCGCGAATACGAGGCTCGCGCGCGTGGAGGGCATCAAGCGCGTCCACCTGCTCGACCGGGATTTTTCCCTCGAGGAGGACGAGGTGACGCCGACGCTCAAGGTGAAACGAAAGAACATCGAAAAGAAGTTCGCCCCCATCTTCGACCGGCTCTACGAGGACCCGGCCTTCGGCATTCCGATCGACGAACACTGAGCGGCCCCTTCCCTCGGGGGGACACGCCCATGTTGCGCCGCAACAAAAAGTCCCTTGACGGCGCTGCCCTCGTAACCCTAAGCTCCCTCGCGACTGGCTGCTCGATCCTCGATCGACCAGCTCAGCCCAGTTTTCGCCCGGCCCGGGAGCTCTCCCGCGGCCGGGCCTTGATCTGCGCGGGCCGTTGTGCGCCGCAACATGACGGAGGACGAGAGTGATGCGAGGATTGTCCGGCAAGAGGGTGCTCATCACGGGGGCGGCGAGCGGCATCGGTCGCGCCACGGCGACGCGTTTTTACGAAGAGGGCGCGGTGCTCCTCCTGAACGACGTCGTGCCCGCCGAGCGCGCCGATCTCGCATCGGCCTTCCCCGAGCGCATGACGTACGTGCAGGCCGACGTCTCCCGCCCGGAGGGCCTCGCCGCCCTCGAGCAGGCCGTGCGTGACAAGAAGGGCCTCGACGTCCTCGTCAACAACGCCGGCATCACCCGCGACAAGAGCCTCGCCAAGCTCTCGCCCGAGGACTGGGACCAGGTCATCGCCGTCAACCTCACCGCCGTCTTCAAGCTCTGCCAGATGGCCGCCGCCTTCATGAAAGAGCAGAAGAGCGGCGTCATCCTGAACGCCGCCTCCGTCGTCGCCCATTACGGCAATTTCGGCCAGGCGAACTACGTCGCCACCAAGGCCGGCGTGATCGGCTTGACCAAGACCCTCGCCCGCGAGCTCGGCCGCTCCGGCGTCCGCGTGAACGCCGTCGCCCCGGGCTTCATCCTCACCGACATGGTCCGCAAGGTCCCCAAGGAGAACCTCGACGCCATCGCGGGACAGACGCCCCTCAAGCGCCTCGGCGACCCCGCCGAGATCGCCTCGGTGTACGCCTTCCTCGCGAGCGACGACGCGTCGTACATGACCGGCGCCGTCATCGACGTGAACGGCGGCCTCGTCCTCGGGACCTGAACCCTAGCCCGCAAAAAGCGCGGCGACTTCGTTCAAGAGCCCCGCCTCCCCCGCCGGCGGACCGCCTCCTCCGTGCACATCGGCGAACGTGCAGAGGAGGTGGCCCAGCCGCCCGCCCGTGCCCGCCGCCGTGACGCTGAGCACGACCCGGCTGAGATCGATCTCCACGCCCTGCACGTTCACCCGGAGCGGCTCGAGCTCGAGCTCCAGGATCGCGCACGCCGCGTGTGTGACCGACGCCGGCAGCATGAGCGGGAGGTTCGTCACGGTCCCCGTCAGGTTCCCCGCGAGGTCCGACAGCCTCGCCGTCATCCGCACGTTCGCGACGAGCTGCCCGCCCTGCGCGGCGAAGCTCTCCACCGTCACGGTGCCCGCGAGCTGACCGGCCACGCCCCCGAACGCGTCCCCGACCGACCCCGTGATCGGCGCGCTCAGACCAGGGCCCACGCCGCCCCGCGCGGCCCTCGCCTCTCCCCCCACGAGCACGAGCGCGCCAGCGAGCCCCGCCGCCACCACTCCGAGGGATGTTCGCCGATCCACAACGTGTCCTTTTTCAGTGGTGTGCTCGTGCACACACCCGAGCGCCGGCGAGCTCCTCAGCAACCCGCGTACCGAGCGCCCGGCGTCAGGCGTGTGTGCCGGGCGTTCCTGGAGTTTCAGGAGCCGAGGACGTCCACGAGCGCCGCCGCCACGGCCGAGGCGAACGCCGCGAGCGTCTGCGGCTCGTCCCAGAGCTTCGCCTCGCGAGGATCGAGCGCGTGGTGCGTCTCCACCAGCACCGAGGGCATCTTCGGCCGCCGGAGCACGAAGATCCGCTGCGCCGGGGCGTGCCTGTCGACGAAGACCCCCGCCTGCTCGGGATCCACCGCGTAGAGGTCCCCGTACTCCACGCCCCCGTAGGCCCAGAACCCCACGTCCCGCATCCGGCGCGCCACGGCCCGCGCCAGCGCGTGGCGCGCCTCGGCGAGCTTCGGCTCCCCCTCGTCCGACCAGAGCACCGAGAAGCCCGGCGCGGCGAGGTTCACCACGCACTCCCGGCCCGGCGCGGGGTTCCACTTCTCGCCCGTTTGACCTCGAACGTCCGAGTGCAGGCTCAGGAACACCTCGGCCCCCCACGCCTCGGCGTCCTCCACGCGGGCCTGATACGCGACGGGGCCCGCGTTTTCCCGGGCGAGGCGCACGTCGAAGGCCCCCGTCGCGCGCAGGTGCTCGCCGAGCGCGCGGGCCGCGGCCAGGGTGAAGTCCTGCTCTTCCCGGCAAAAACACGAGCTGTTGCCCGGGTTGCCGGCCGCGCCGTGGCCGGGATCCACGAACACCCGCCGCACCCCGAAGCCCGCCGGGAAACGTGGCGTCAGCGCCACGAGCGGCCCGAACGGATCGGGCAGCCGCGCGGCGCGCCCCCCGCGTCGCGAGGCGACGCCCGCGGCGGCGGCGGCGGCGCCCGCGCCTGCGAGGCCGAGGAGCAGGGATCGACGCGAGATCACGCCTCCCGTTCGTAGCCGAGCCGGCCCCTCCGCGACAACCCCTTGCTTTTCGCGGATCTGTCGGGCTATCGCTTCGAGTACCAACGAATCGACCGAGCCCTCCGCATGCCCTTCGTCTCCCCGCCCCCGCTCCCTGGCTTCCTCGCCGCCGAAATGCCCCTGCGCCGCCGCGCCTACCGGCTCGAACAGGGAGAAGACGCCGGCAAGACCGTGCATTTCGTCGACCACGGCCCGGAGCGGGCCCGCCCGGCGCTCTTCGTCCACGGCAACCCGACCTGGTCGTTCCTCTGGCGCAAGGTCATCGCCGCGCTGCCCGAGCTGCGCTGCATCGCGCCCGACCTGCTCGGCTTCGGCCTCTCCGACCGGCTCGCGCGCCTCGAGGACCACTCCGTCGATCGTCACGCCGCCGCCGTCGCCGAGCTCGTCACGGCCCTCGATCTGCGCGATCTCGTCCTCGTCGGGCAGGACTGGGGCGGCCCTGTCGGCGTGCTCGCCGCCTCGCTCGTGCCCGATCGGATCGCGGCCGTCGTCCTCGCCAACACCTCCGTCCTCGTCCCCGCGCGCCCTCGCGGCACCCTCTTCCACCGCTTCGCCCGCGTGCCCGTCCTGAGCGACGTCGTCTTCCGCGGCCTCGGCTTCCCGCAGAACCTGCTCGCCGTCGCCCAGGGCGATCGCCGCTCCATCCGCGGCGCCACCGCCCGCGCGTACACCTATCCCTTGCGCAGCCTCGCCGATCGCGTCGGCCCCCTCGCCCTCGCCCGCATGGTCCCGGACGGGCCGGATCACCCGAGCTTGCCTGCGCTCCAGCGGGCCGAGGCGTGGATCCTCGGCTTCTCCGGGCCTGTCGCGCTCGTCTGGGGCGAACGGGATCCCATCCTGGGCAAGGCCCTCGCGCGCCACCAGCGCGCGCTCCCGCGGGCGAGCGTCACGACCACCCAGGCGGGGCATTTTCTGCAGGAGGAGGTCCCCGAGGAGATCGCGGCGGCGGTCGAGGACGTCATCCATCGCCTCGCGCGGCGCTAGCCCCCTCGCGCCTCCTGGAGTAGGTTCCCGCGCTCAAAGCGTAGGAGCGTACCGTGACGACGACGAAGCGCCCGGAAGAGCGCGAAGAGAGCGCGGCCCAGAACTTCATCCGGGCCATCATCAGCGAGGACCTCGAGAAGGGCCGCCACGCGAAGGTGGTGACCCGCTTCCCGCCCGAGCCGAACGGCTACCTCCACATCGGCCACGCGAAGGCCATCTGCACGAACTTCGGCCTCGCCCGCGAGTTCGGCGGCGTCTGCCACCTCCGCATGGACGACACGAACCCCACGACGGAGGACGTCGAGTACGTCGAGAACATCCAGCGCGACGTCCGCTGGCTCGGCTTCGACTGGGGCGACAAGATGTTTTACGCCTCCGACTACTTCGAGCGCCTCCACGCGTTCGCGGTGGAGCTCATCAAGAAGGGCAAGGCGTACGTCGACAGCCTGAACGAGGCCGAGATCCGCGCCTATCGCGGCACGGTGAACGAGCCGGGCAAGCCGAGCCCGTACCGCGACCGCACGATCGAGGAGAACCTCGACCTCTTCGAGCGCATGCGCAAAGGCGAGTTCCCCGAGGGCGCGCACGTCCTGCGCATGAAGGGTGATCTCGCCTCGAGCAACATGAAGATGCGCGACTGGCCGATGTACCGCATCAAGCACGCGCACCACTACCGCACGGGCGACGCGTGGCACATCTACCCGCTCTACGACTTCGCCCACAGCCTCTCGGACGCGATCGAGGGCATCACGCACTCGATCTGCACGCTCGAGTTCGAGAACAACCGCGAGCTCTACGACTGGTTCGTCGAGAACGTCGACGTCCCCGCGCGGCCGCGGCAATACGAGTTCGCGCGGCTGAACCTGACGTTCACCGTGATGAGCAAGCGCAAGCTGCTCGAGCTCGTGAAGGGTGGCCTCGTGCGTGGCTGGGACGATCCGCGCATGCCGACGCTCGCGGGCCTTCGTCGCCGCGGCGTCACGCCCGACTCGCTCCGCGCCTTCTGCGAGGAGATCGGCGTCGCTAAGACGAACAGCACCATCGAGGTCGAGCGCCTCGAGGCCTGCATCCGCGCCGATCTCGACCGCCGCGCCGGCCGCGTGATGGCCGTGCTCCGCCCGCTCAAGGTCGTCATCGAGAACTACCCCGAGGGCAAGGTCGAGGACTTCGAGGCCCCGCTCTTCCCGGACGAGCCCGGCAAGGGTGGCACGCGGAAGATCCCGTTCTCGCGCGAGCTCTACATCGAGCGGGACGACTTCATGCAGGATCCGCCGGACAAGTGGTTCCGCCTCGCGCCGGGCCGCGAGGTGCGGCTGCGGTATGCGTACATCGTGACGTGCAAGGACGTCGTGCGGGATCCGGCGACGGGTGAAGTGACGGAGCTCCGGTGCACTTACGATCCGGAGACACGCGAGGGCGCGGCGCAGGCTGGCAAGAAGGTGAAGGGCACGCTGCACTGGGTGAGCGCGGCGCATGCGCTCCGGACCGAGGTGCGCCTGTACGATCGGCTGTTCCGCGATGAGCGGCCGGACCTCGTGGAGGAGGGCCAGGACTGGAAGGCGGGCCTCAACCCCGAGTCACTCGTGGTGATCGGTGACGCCGCCGTCGAGCCGAGCCTCGCCAAGGCCGAAGGCGGCACCCATTTCCAGTTCGAGCGGCAGGGCTTCTTTTTCGTCGACCCCATCGATTCGAAGCCCGGCGCGCCCGTCTTCAATCGCACGGTCTCGCTCAAGGACTCGTGGGCGAAGATCGCCGAGCCGAAGCAGGAGCCTCGGGCGAAGAAGGCCGAGGACAAGCCCGCCGTCAAGACGAGCCCCGAGGAGCGAATGGCAAAACTCTCGCCGGAGGCGCGTGCCATCGCCGAATCGCTCGAGACGCGCGGCCTCGGCCGCGAGGACGCCATCGTGCTCGCCGAGGACGCCGATCTCCGCGCCTTCTACGAGCAGGCCGTCGCGGCGCACCCGGGCCCCAAGACCGTGGCGAGCCTCGTCGTGAACGAGCTCGCCCGCAAGCTCGACGGCAAGAAGCCGAGCGCCCTTCCCTTCGGCGGCGCGGCCCTCGGCGAGCTCGCGTCGCTCGTCGACGACCGCACGATCACGCCCACGATCGCGAAGGAGGTCCTCTCCGAGATGCTCGCGACCGGCGAGGGCCCGCGCGCCATCGTCGAGAAGAAGGGCATGCGCCAGGTCTCGGACGCCTCCGCGCTCGAGCCCATCGTGGACAAGGTCCTCGCCGAGAGCCCGAACGAGGTGAAGCGTTACAAGGAGGGAAACGTAAAACTCCTCGGCTTCTTCGTCGGCAAGGTGATGAAGGCGTCCGGCGGCAAGGCGAACGCCGAGCGCGTGAACGAGCTTCTGCAGAAGAAGCTCGGCTGATCGAGGCGGGGCGGGCGACGGTCAGGGCTTCACGAATTTCAGCACGAACCTGTCGCTCGTCCCGCGCATCTCCCCCGCCTTCATCGGCGACGCATTCCAGTCGCGTGTATCCTTCTCGTTCCGCAGAAAGCTCGCCTCGCCTGCGAGCTTGAAGCCTGCCCGCTCCACCTCTTCGCGCAGCACCTTCTCCTCGATCCGGTGCGTCGTTTGCGCCTCCGACGTCCCGGCGCCCGCCTTCGCGCTGTGGTCGACGATCCCGTACACCCCGCCCGAGCGCAGGGCATTGAAGATGTTCTTGTTCATCTTGTCGCGGTCCGTCTTCATCCAGACCGTGTCGTGATAAAAGAGGACCATCACCACCGCGTCGAGGTCCTTCGCCTCGGGCGGCAGCGGATCGTCGAACTCGCGGTCCACGCGGACCACGTTCTTCATGACGGGCTTTTGCAGCCGCTCGGCCCAGGGTTTTTCGGCGAACCGCTCCAGGATGAACTTCGAATTGCTGCCGTACACCTTGCCGGTCTCCCCGACCGCCCGCGCCAGGAGCTCGGCCGTGTATCCGCCGCCGGCGGCGATCTCCGCGACCTTCATCCCCGGGCGGATGTCGAGGAACGCGAGCAGCTCGGCCGGCTTGCGGCCTGCGTCGAGGGCGCGATCCGCCTCGGCCCGATCGGGCGCGGCGACGACGGCGGCGAGGGCCTCGGGCACGTTCGTGTCCGCGGCCGGCTTCTCGGCCGTGCTCGGGGGCGTGACCGTCTCGGCTGCTTTGGGCGTCTCTTCGGCCTGGGCCGTCTCCGCGGGTGGCTGGGAGCCGCCGCAGGCGGCGAGCAGGGCGACGAGGGGCAGGACCAGGGGGATGGGGAGGCTACGCATGCGGCGCACGCTAGCGCGGATGCCGCGCGGCGGTCTACTCTGGGGCGCGTGAGCGCCTGGGATCCGCGGTTCTTCCGGAAGAGCCCTCTCTACTGGCCGATTCAGCGCGTCGCCGCGTGTTTCGAGGGCGCCCTCGAATGGCCGACCGTCGAGGCCGTCGACGAGGCGCTCTCCGGGGCCGCGGGTGTCCATTTTCGCCAGCAGCCGCCGAAGCCGCGTCGTGGTCGTGGGCGGCGCCGCGAGCCGGTCGACCCTTCGTCGCTCTACGATGCTCGCATCCACGTCGAGGGCTGGGTGCCGACGCGCCCCTCGAGCTGGCACGACTTCCTGAACGCGCTCGTCTGGGCCACGTTCCCCGCGAGCAAGCGCGCCCTGCACGCCCGGCAGCACCGGGCCATGGCCGCGCGGCTCGGCGATACGTCGAAGACGCTCCCCGACCGGCGCACGCGTGAGCAGGACGGGCTCGCGCTGCTCGACGAAGGCAGCTTGCTCCTGCTCGTCGACGCGGGCCGGGCTTCGAAGATCGCGACGGCGCTCGAGGCGCGGGACGTGTCCGTCGTGCGGAACGAGATCACTGGCGGCGGCGCCGTCGCCCTTGTTTTCGGCCACGCGCTTTACGAGAGCCTCCTGCCGGAGCCGCGTCTGTCGATATGGGGGATGGTGGCCCTGCTCCCGTGCCCCGGGCCTTTGCCGCTCGATGACCTTTCGCGTATTCGGCTCGCGGATACGCGGCTCGCCGAGGCCATCACGACGCCGGAGAGCTTCTCGCGGCCCGAGACCTTCCGGAGCTTGCCGCTCGAGGAGGGGGTGCTCTGCGCGTCGGGGTGATCCCCTTCCGCTCCTTGCCCGGTCGACCGGGCATCGGAGGCACCGACAATTCTGCCCGCGCGCCCTTGACCTCGTATCGAGGAGGACGGCAATTGGTGGCCTCACTGCATTTTCTGGCGTCCCTTAGAAGGCGCTTGCCCTTCAGGGCGGATCTTCCTAGTGTGGACGAATGGGGGGAGCTGTACCTTGGAAGGAGAGATGCACCATGGAGCGAAGCAGCCGATTGGGTTCCCGTAGTTCGTGGGGTCGCGTTGGTGCCGCCTTGTGCGCGGGGGCTCTCGGGGCGATCGCCATCGGTGCCGTGACGCCTGCGCAGGGTGGCCATCCCTGGGGCGGACATCCGGGCGGCGGGCCTCCGGGGCTCCAGCGCCTCCTCGACGAGGCGGAGATCGAGAAGCTGACCTACTGTTATGCCCAAGCCACGGACACCATCGGGCGTGGCGACGTGGAGGGAGGCCGGAGCCTTTACGAGCAGTGTTTCACGCCGAACGCCGTGCTCGAGGTTTATTTCCCCGACAATCCCCCCAATGGCCCCCCCGGCCTGACCTCCGGCCCCTCCGCGTGGGCCGACGTCGCGAACGACGTGTTCGTCACGGCCGGCTATCTCTCGACGCAACACCTGAACAGTAACGTCGTGATCAACGTGCAGGGGAACACGGCGACGATGTCGACCTACCTCAGCGCGACCCACGTCCTCGACCCCGCCGGCGCCGTCGACATGGCCGTCGGGACCTACGACGACATCGTCGTCCGCACGCCCCAGGGCTGGAAGATCGCCAAGCGGACCTTGCGGCTCCTCACGTTCATGCGGGTCGAGTCGCCGTGACGCCGAGCGGGGGGGACTCGGCGTTTTCTCCTTGGTTGCTCCGCGCGGATCCGGGCGTGCGCTGACGAGGTTTCCAATCATGTCCTCCGCTCACGACGAGCACAGCATTCCCTACGATCTCTTCTTCCAGACGTCCCGCGATCTGCTCTGTGTGCTCCGCGGCGACGGGCGTATGATCCGCACGAACGACGCATTCCGGAGCGTGCTCGGGTATCCCGAGTCGATCCTCGTGGGCGAGCCCTTGCTCAAGCTCTTGCACCCCGAGGACGCGGGGCCGGTGCGCGCCTTTCTGGCATCAAACGAGGGGGGAGACGCGAACGTCTCGGTCCGCGCCAGGTTCTTGCACCGGGACCTGAGCCACCGGAGCCTCGTCTTCGTGCTCCGCCGCGTGGCCGGAGATACGAAGCTCTACGGCTCCGGGATCGAGATCCACACGCAGGAGCCCGTCCCCGACTGGGAGCGGCGGCGGAACCTGTTCCACAAGATGGGCGCCACCGCCAAGGTAGGGGGCTGGGACGTCGATCTGGAGACGGGAGAGCAATACTGGACCGAGGAGACGTACCGGATCCACGAGCTCCCGCTCAGCCACGATCCGAAGGTCGACACGGGGATCGCGTCCTACGCGCCGGAGGACCAGGCGACGATCGCGGCGGCCTTCGGCGCCGCCGCCAGCGAGGGCAAGCCGTACGACCTCGAGCTCCAGCTCATCACCGCGACAGGCCGTCGGGTCTGGGTGCGCACCGCGGGCGTGCCGGTGATGGAGAACGGGAAGGTGGTCCGGGTCATGGGCGCCTTCCAGGACATCGACGAATTCAAGCGCCGCGAGCTCGATCTGGAAGAGAAGCTCGCGATCATCGAGGCGCAGCGGTCGGAGATTCAAGCGCTCTCCGTGCCGATCATCCAGGTATGGGACGACGTGCTCGCGCTGCCCGTGGTCGGCGAGGTGGACGAGGCGCGCGCGGCGGACATCACGTCGCGGCTGCTCGACGCCGTCGTCGCGACCGGGGCGCGGTTCGCGATCCTGGACCTGACCGGGGTCGAGTCCGTGGACGCGGGCACGGCGGAGCGGCTGTCGGGTATCCTCCGGGCCATCCGGCTCCTCGGCGCAGAGGGCATCGTCACGGGGATCCGGCCAGCCGTGGCGCAGATGTTCGCGACCCTCGAAGCGGGCTTCGCAGGGGCGAGGACACTCAGCAACCTGCGTGAGGCAATCAAGGTCTGCATGCGGCGCGTCACCCGGGGGGCGCTCCAGGCGTCGGCGCGCCCGAGGTGACGCGGCGGTGCGCCGCGCGGAACGCCGCCGGCGTCATGCCACGCGCGCGCCGAAACATGCGGATGAAATGGGTCGGGTCCGCATAACCGACCCGCTCGGCGATGATGTCGATCCGCTCGTCCGAGGAGACGAGCAGCCGCTCCGCCTCCGCCACGCGCCCCGCCGCGATCCACGCCCCCGCCGTCTTCCCCGTCGCGCGCCGCAGCGCCGTCGTCACGTGCGCGGGCGAGCGCCGCACGGCGGCGGCGACGTCGGCGAGCGAGATGGGCTCCATGCAATGCCGCTCGATGTAATCGAGCGCCTCCGCGACGAGCGACGGCGGGCTCGACCCCGCCGCCTGGAAAGGCTGGGCGCGGACGATCTCGGCCAGGATGAGCGCGACGAGGCTCTGGACGACGAGCTCGGCCGCGGGGCCCGGGGGGGCGCTCGACTCGCGCGCGAGCTCGCGGAAGAGGCCAACGAGGTGGTCTTGCCGGTCGCCGGGCACGTGGACGACGGCGGACGCGCCGCCCCGCACGCGTTCGAAGGGCGCGAGCAGCGGCCCGAGCGCGCGGGACGGGAGGCACGTCGCGCAGAGGCCGAGGCCCCAGAACTCCACGTCCTTGGCGCCGTGCATGCGATGGGGCTCGCCCGCGGGCACGACGAGCACGTCCCCCGGGCCGAGGGTGTGGCGCCCGCGTTGCTCGACGACGGCCGAGCCGCCCACGTAGAGCGCGAGCGCGGCGTACTCGTGGGTGGCGGGCCGCGACGGGGCTTTGGCGCAGGGCAAGGTCCGGTGGGCGACGAAGGCGGAGCCGTGGTTGGCGAGCAACGTGCCCGTGTGGTTCATGCGCGGAGCTTAGCCGAACCGGGCGGCCGTGGTAGCATCACGCTCCATGCGTTCCTTTCTCGTCCTTCCCCTCCTGGGCTCACTCCTCGCGCTCTTCCCTGCGTGTTCGTCGGATCCGGCGACCACCGGCCCTGGCGGCTCCGGCGGCTCCGGCGGCTCCGGAGGCTCCGGCGGCGCGGGTGGCGGCGGCGGCATGATGGCCGTTTGCACCGACCCGGCCGCGGTCCCTTGTGAGGATCAGGTCATCCAGGGCATGAACTTCCAGGGCGAGGCGGCCCCCGGCCTCATCACGGAGGAGGCCGACGGCGCGGGCTTCAGCGTCCACGTCGACGCGACCGCGGGTGGCTTCGGCGCGCCCATGCCCCATTCGTACGTTTATGGTCGGTTCACCGAGAACGGGCTCGAGAAGGTCGAGATCTCCGACGAGGACTCGATTGGCTCGATGGACTGGGACATCGCCTTCCGTCGCTCCACCATCCGCATCAACAGCGGCAACTCCGGCCCCTCCTGCGTCGCCGCGACGCGGATGCAGGACGGCACGAAGTACGAGGACGTGAATGCCGCGCCCGACAACCTCCCGTACCGCACCGACGAGTATTTCTCCGAGGCCTGCGAGATGATCCCGGACGGCTCGGGCCTGCCGGGCTCGCCCGCGGTCGCGGTGCATTTCTGGACGTATAGCGGGTGCGTGAAGATGAACGGCAACGTCTTCGTCGTCCGCCTCGCCGACGGGCGCCATTTGAAGCTCATCGTCGACTCGTATTACGAGCCCGCGGTCCAGGAGCAATGCAACACGACCGACTCGATCCCGATGATGGGCACGGGTTCGGGGAACGTCCGCTTCCGCTGGGCCTTCCTGCCGTGAGGGCGGCTCGCCTCCTCGCCATGGCCGCGCTCTCCGGTCTCGCCGCGTGCGGGCCGGAGGGCGCTCTGCCCGGGGCATTCGAATGGGACGGGCCGTCCCTCGCGCCGCTCGACCGGCCGGATACGCCGGGCAACGGGCTGCAGTTCAACTTCGAGCCGGGCGACGTGGTGGAGGCGTTTTCTTCACCCGGCGGGAAGTTCCTCGTGCATTTCACGCGCTCCGGCCCGAACGCCGTGCCGGCGGAGGACGCCGAGGGCTCGGGCACGCCCGATTTCGTGGAGCAGGTGGCGTCGGTCTACGACGAGGTCCTCGCCCATTACGAGGGGCTCGGGTTCCGGCCGCCGCGCAGCGACGAGGGGCTGCCGGACAACGGGGGCGACGGACGGTTCGACGTTTACCTCGTCGACTTCGCGGGGATCGGCGACGGCGTCTACCAGACCGACACCTGCGGGCCCGACAAGCCGGAGCAATGCACCGGCTACATGGTCCAGGAGAACGATTACAAGGGCTACGGCTACCCGTCCACGCTCGTGGCGAACCGCATCCTCGGCAGCCACGAGTTTTTTCATGCCGTCCAGGCCGCCTACGACAACGGCCAGGGGAGCGTCTTCAACGAGGGGACGGCGGTCTGGGCGACGGAGAGTTACGACGCGGCGCTGCCCGATTTCGAGGCCTTCATCGACGGCTACCTCGACAACACGGACCGCTCGCTCGACCTGCCCCTGCCCGGCCCCGTGGATCCCTTCAGCTACGGCAGCGCGATCTTCTTCCAGTTCCTGGAGGAGCGATACGGCGACGGCACGGTCCGCGCCCTCGTCGAGAGGACCGAGGACGGCGCGGAGGGCGTGGCCGATCCGGGCTGGTTCGACGTGCTGGATCCGACGCTCGCCGCGGCGGCGGGCGCCTCGTTCCCGGAGGCGTTCGTGGAGTTCGCCACGTGGAACCTGTTCACGGCCCAGAGCGCCGACGCGGCGCGCGGATACACGAACGGCGCGAAGTATGCGCCCGTGAAGCTGGAGGGCGTCGCAGCGCCGTATACGGACGTGCTGCGGGTGTTTTACGCGTCGACACAATATTATCGGGTCGGGACGGGCGGGCGTGGACAGATGACGGCGGCGCTCGTCACGCCGGAGGAGACCGCGGCGGAGGTCGAGGATCTCGAGCTGCTCGTCACGACCCGGACGGGGACGACGATCGGGCCGGTGACACGGGCGAGCGACGTGAGCGCCGTCGATGCCATCGATACCTCGAGCGCCGATGAGCTCGTGGTCGCCGTGGTGAATACGTCGCAATCGGGCAACTCCCGCAAGCCCACCCTTTGCATCGGGAGCCCCGAGGAGGTCGACGCCTGCAAGGCCGCCGTGCAAGAGGCCGGAAGCGGGAGCGGCGGCGGCGGCGGCAGCGGCGGCGGAAGCGGCGGAAGCGGCGGAAGCGGCGGCGGAAGCAGCGAGCCCGGCGGCTGCGGCTGCAGCCACGCGCCTGCCCCGGCGGGCCCCGGCCTCCTGGTATGCGCGGCCCTCGTGTTCTTCGGTCAACGTCGGGCGCGGCGCCGCAAGACGAGGCCGGCGAGCAATACCCCGTAAAAGAGATTCGACATTGATGGAGGCGTGCTCGCCTGGCCTGCGCGGCACGCGCAGCCGGCGTCTTCCTCGGCGGAAGGATCCGGCGGATTCGGCGCCGGTTCCAGGCCGCCGAGCGCCTCCGTCAGCGCCGCGACCGGGTCCACGATGCCGTGGCCGAACACGACGTCGTGCCCCGCCTCGTCGGGCGACGCGTAGGGCGCGGGCCTCGCGGTCGCGACGAGCAGATCGACGATCTCGGCCGAGGTCTTTTCCGGCGCGGCGCTCGCGACCAGCGCGGCCACGCCGGCGGCGACGGGGCACGCGGAGGACGTGCCTCCGAAGTTGGTCGTGTAATCGCTCGGATCGAGCCCGCCCGGCCCCACGATGTCGGTCGTCAACGTGCCGATGGGCGCGACGAGGTCGAGCGAGGCGCCGTAGTTCGTGAAAAACGTCTTGTCGTCGAACTGGTTGATCGCGCCGATCGTCAACACGCCGCGCACCGCATTGAGCTCCTCCGGGCCGAGCTCGCGGTCGTCGTTGCCGGCGGCGAAGACCACGACGGCGCCTTTGCCGCCGCGGCCGCTATCGAAGACGTGGTCGATCGCGTCGCGCAGCGTCGCCGGGACCGGGATGGGATCGACGTACCCCCAGCTATTCGAGACCACGGCGGCGCCCGTCTGCAGCGCGAAATCGAAGGCCTTGATGGGCGCCGAGAGGGGCGCGGCCTCGTCGGAAAGCATGCGGACGCAACGCAGGCGGCATTCGGGGCAGGCGCCGGCGATGCCCACGCCGTTGTTCGTGGCCGCGCCGATGATGCCCGCGCACGCGGTGCCGTGCTCGGCGCCCGAGAAGGCCGGGTCGTAACTCGCGT
Organism: Polyangium spumosum; assembly: GCF_009649845.1. NCBI lineage: Bacteria > Pseudomonadati > Myxococcota > Polyangiales > Polyangiaceae > Polyangium > Polyangium spumosum. The sequence goes on along the minus strand of NZ_WJIE01000001.1, from coordinate 54,259 downwards.
CGTCGTCGCCGTCGACCACGTCGAGGCCCGGATCGAGCTTGCCCTGGAGGTCGGGGTGCGTGAAATCGCAGCCGCTGTCGATGACGACGACCGTCGTGCCGGGATCACCCTGCGTGAGGCCCCAGGCCTCGGTCATGCGCATGCGGGCCTCGTCGAAATACCATTGCCCCGAAAAACGAGGGTCGTCGGGGATGAACGGCTCGCCCCGGCGCTCCATGTGGACGTAGAGGTTCGGCACGGCGTCGCGCACGCCTTCGGCGCGCGCCTCGGGGCTCGCGAGGCGGGCGGCGAGGGCGAGGCCGTCGTCGTGGCCTTCCGCGTCCTCCACGAGCCAGAGGCCGATCGAGGGCATGAGCGGCTCGACGAGGCGCAAGCCGCGGCGAGCGAGGGCCGCCTCGCCGCCCGGATCGAGGCGGACGACGGCGGTGGGGTCGATCGAGGCGCGGAAGGATCGTGCGCCGTGGCGGAGGCGGATGGGCGTGAGGGCCCTGCCGCGGGCATCGAGGGCCGGCGCGCCGAGGCGCTCGGCGGTGACGGGGCGGCCGCCGTCGAGGAAGGTGACCTCCGAGGGCGGAGGCGCGGCGCGGGCGAGCGGCGGCGCGAGGAGCGCGGCGAGCAGGGGGAGCGTCGGAAAAGCAAGCGGGATTCGGGGGGACATGCGGGCTCCGGGGCGAGAGGTCCTGCCGCAGTGTACGCCGAGCCTTGACGGGGCGCGCAGGCTGTTGTTTTTTGGCCGGCGATGCTCTCGATACGCGCCTCGATTCCCCTCGCCGCCCTCGTCTCGCTCGTGGCTTGCAAGGACGGAGGCGGGACCTCGCCGCCCGCGCCCACGGCCGCTGCCCCGGCCCCCACGGCGGCGGCGACGGCCTCCGCGGCGCCCACCGGCTCGGCCCCCGCGGCGGCGCTGCCCCGGCCGAAGCGCCCGAAGACCCGCGAGGCGCCGAGCCCCGAGAAGATGCGCGCGTACCGCAAAGCCCTCACGGAGGGGCGCATCCTCGCGGGGAAGTTGCAATGGCCCGAGGCGATCAAGGAGTTCGAAAAGGCGCTCGTGGTCGTGCCGGGGGACGCGCCCGCGCTGACGGAGCTCTGCTGGGCCGCGTTCAAGGCCGGGGAGCTCGAGCGGGCGAAGAAGTCGTGCGAGGAGGCCCTTCGTCGCACGACGAGCCCCAAGATCCAGGGAATGGCGCATTACAACCTCGGCCGCGTCGCGGAGGAGCGCAAGGATCCGAAGACCGCGCTCGACCATTATCGAAAATCCGTCGCGCTCCGGCCGAACGAGACGGTGGAGAAGCGGCTCGCGGAGCTCGCGAAAAAAGAGAAGGCGCCCGCGCCCCCGGCGCAGGAGCCCCTGCCCTGCCAGACGCCGGCGGTGAAGATCGCCGACGTCTGCACGTGCCTCACGAAGCCCGAGCCGGGCGAGGTGGTCATGGGGGGGCGGTCGTGCGAGCCGGTGAAGGAGCCGAAGTTGCCCCGACCGGAGCTCACCCTGCTCGAGGCGCAAACGGGGACATTTCGGACGGACTGGATCCTCGTCGCGAAGGGCGAGAAGGGCTTCTCGCCGATCGGGCGGATCGGATCGACGCACAACCCGGGGGCATTTGGCATTTACGAGGAGCTCTCGATCCCGACGGTGACCGAAAAGACGGCCGGGAAGACGCCGGTGCTCTGGATCGAGGCGCGGCACGATCGGCACGACTCGGACATGGGGATCGACGAATACGAGGAGGAGACGGTCCGGACCGTGACGCTCTGCGTGCCGCCGCAAGGCAAGGTGACGGAGTGGAAATGCCCGCTCACGGTGCCCGTCGAGCGCTCGTACGTGCGGGATCGCATGCAGCTCGAGGGGTTCACCCCCGACGCCGAGACACGCAAGCTCATGACGAAGGGGTTGCCCCTCAAGGAGGGCTGGTCGCTCGAGGTGAAGCTCGAGGACGGCAAGGCGGAGGTGAGCGTGGCCGGGGGCAAGCCGCCTGCCGCGGTGGCGAGGCTGGTCGGATCACACGCGTTGTAGGCGTCACTTGCGGCGTCGGGGCCGCAGCGCCACGACCGCCCCTTTGCCGTTCGTCGGCGCGTCGTCCGGCGGCAAGGCCACGACGAGCCGCTCGATCGCCGGCAGCGCCCGCGTCACCGCCCGCTCGGCGCCGAGCTCGTCGAACGGGCCCGGGTAAACGAGCAGGAGCACGTAGATCGTCGCGAACGAGCGCGCCAGATACCCGAGCCCCTCCTCCAGCACCGCCTCGTGCAGATGCTCGCCTCGATGGAGCTCGGAGAGCGTGGGGTTCTTCCGGACACGCATGATCGCCGAACGCGTGAGCTGCACGCGACGGCCGATCTCCTCGCGATCCTCGGTCGGGAGCGGCGCGAGCTCGTCCACGGGAGGCACGAGGCGCAAGCCGCGCCCCGGCGTCTCCTCCGGGCCCTTGCGTTCGGAGGGCAGCGGGAGATCCCCCGGCCGGCGCACGAGCTCGGCCCAGGAGATGCCGGCGGCCCGCGCGCGACGGAACACGTCCTTGACACGCGCCTCCGCCGCGGGGTCGTCCGTGCCCGTGGGGGCCTCGGAGGAGCCCCAGACGACGGGTGAGCGCGCGTCGATGACCAGGGCCGCGAGGGCGCCCGCCCGGCCCGAGAGCGCCGAGAGCTCGGCCCGCAAGGCCGCGGCCGGCTCGGGGCGGGCGAGCGGGACCTCGGCGGCGACCTCGCCGAAGAGGTCGGCGAAGGACTCGATGAGCGTCGCGAGCCGCGCCTCCTTGTCGGCGCGGTCCAGGATCGGCCCGGCGAAACGGAGGACGAGCTGGCGCCCGCGGCCGAGGTCCCAGCGGAGCGTGGTGCCGTCCCCGTCGGGGCCGGGATCGGCGCCGCTCGGGACGATCTGGACCGAGGTGGCGTCGAGCTCCCGCTCGAGGATGGTCGCGAGGCGCTGTCGCGTGGCAGGGGTCATCCAGGGCGCACTCTACCCGAGGGCGTCACGTCGTCCAATTTCAGCGGAGCTTCCGCAAAACCCGCGCCGTCGGGCAGCTTCAGCAGGAACGGCCGCGCGAGCCCGACCCGTCAAGGGTCCATCGCCCGGAAGGCCGCAATGGTGAGGCCGGCAGGATCGGTGACGTACGCCGCGGGCATCTGCTTGCCGCTGCGATACCGGATGCCCACGCCGTCGTGCGCGAATTCGCTGAGCTCGATAAAGGAGCGGTTTTTCCCTTTCTCGAAGACGCGCGCGTGGAAGAGCACGTGCCAGACGCCGGCCTCGTCCGGGCCGTCGCGATCGAGGACGTCGAGGCGCATGAACTTGAGCGTGGAGGTCGCGTCGCGGATCTCGCGCAGCACCTTGGCCTCGGGCCGCTTCTTGTCCTCGTGCTCGGGGTGGAGCGTGCGAAACACGTACGCCGACTCCTTGCGCGCATACGCCGAGAATCGCGAGCGCATGAGCGCCTCCGCGGTGGGCGCCTCACGCTCGCCGCGGTGGTAGGGCGCACAGCAGCGCGCGTATTGCAGACCAGAACAACAAGGACAATCTCGTGCGGGGGCCATCGCGGTGCGGGATGGTAGCAGACGCGTGAGGTCGAAGGGCTACTTCCGGCAGCGCAAGAGCACGCGCCCGTCGTCCCCTGCCCGTTCGGTCCAGGCCACGCAGACGGCGCCACCCGACGAGGCGATGACCGGATCCACCGAAGCGGCCTCGCTCCGCGAGACCGAGTCGTTTGGCGTCCCGCCCGGCTCGTCCTGGGCCCAGGCTCCCCCGACGAACCGCTTCACGAGGACCTCGCCCGAAGCACGATCGGCATACGCGACGCGAAGCCCGCCCGCCTCGTCGAAGGTGATCGCAGGGCTGCCCCCCGGCCCCGGCGCGTCTCCGGGCGCGGCGGTGGTGCCGGGTGAGGAAATGGTATTCCAGGAGGAACCATTCCACAGGGCCACGTAGGGCGCGTCGACCGAGCTCCACCGGAACGCGAGGGCGAGCGCGCCGTCGGGGCCGGCCGCGAGGTCGAAATGCTCGGGCGGGAAGCCGTTGTTCGGCATGGGGGCGCTGGTCCAGGGCGGCACCTCCACGAATCGATCGCCGTCGAGGCGCCGCGTGTACCCGACGAAACCGCTGTGAGGCTTCAGGTCGAGCATGGCGACGACGGGCCGGCCCGCGTCGTCCGTGGTCATCGCCGGCGTGATGGAGATGGGCGCGGGATCCGATGAGATCAGCCGAAAGCCTTGCCCGTACCCCTGCCCGAGGTGGCGCGAGAGGCCGAGCGCCTGGCGCGTGCGGTCGGCCCAGGCGACGACGGGCGTCCCCGCTGCGTCCACCTCGACGCCGAAGGCGAGCGCCGTCGGCGAACGAGGTCCGGCCGGCGCCGACCCTTCGCGGGGCACGTGCCAGAGCTCCCACGAGGCGCCTGCCCAGCGCGTCACCACCATCGCCCCCGCGCCGCCGGTCGAATACACCAGGAGCACCCTCCCCTCGGCGTCGATCGAGATCGCCGGACGGAGCCCGGGCCCCGGCCGCCCCGCCTCCAGCACGGGGAGCGCGGGCGCCGTCTCCCAGCGGCAACCCGTCCACCGACGCGTGATGATCGTCGGAAACGCGCCGGGCATGAGCCACGCGACGGCGACCCTGCCCCCACGCATCGCGATCACCGGCGGAATCCCCTCGGCCACCCCTCGACCGAGCCCGTCCTTGGCCGCCGGAGCCCCTCCCGGCGCGCGATACCCGCCCGCCTCCCAGACCCGCGCGGCGATCTCCGTGCCTCCGCGATACACGACCGCGGGCGGCGCCGCGCCTTCGGGCAAGGCCGCCGAGGGAAAGCTGTGGCGGCGGCCATACGTGAAGTCCGCGGCGCCCGGGCCTCCCGTGAGCTCCACGGGCGCGTCGTCGTCCCACGCCACGAACCGGAGCTCGGCTCGATCGTCGTTCGTGTCGAGCACGGCGATCCGCGGACGTTCTCCGCCGCCGAACGCGACGATCTGCCCGCGCAGCGGCCGACCCGCCGGCTGCTTCAGCACCCGCGAGCCCTTCGCGTCGCTGCGGACGACCTGCACGTGCTCGCGCAGCTTGCCGCCCTCGCGGACCCGCTCGGTCCACGCCTTCCAGCGCACGTTTTTCGGGCCGAACGTGATCCACGGCTCGCTCGTGGTGGCCGCGTCGCGATCGGGCACGCGCCTGGACTCCTGGCGGAAACCGCTGCCATTCCAGGCCATGACGGTGATCGCGTCGTCCTTGCGGAACGCGACGTAGGGCTGGCCCTTGGGATCCGCCGCCAGGGTGATGGTCTTGGCGTTGGGCGCGCAATGATCAATCGGCCCGATGTCGGGGATCGACAACGTCGTCCACGCGGAGCCGGTCCATCGGTGCACGACGGCCCGCATCGAATGGGGACCCGCCTCCGCCCAGCCGACGAGCGGCCGGCCCTCGCCGTCCACGACGAGGCGGCTCGGGGCGACGGGGACGATCATGGCGAGGCATGTGACGATCCGCGGGATCCCGCGAACGCCGAAGAACCGCGCAGGCGGCGGCGATTTCGGCGAGAGATCGACCACGTTGTTCGCTTCGACGCGGAAGACGCGCGGGCGCGTGTCTTCGAGGAAATACACGAGCACCCGCCCCGCCGAATCCCGCGTGACCATGGGCGCGGCGAATCCATCGACGGTCCGCGTCGTGATGGGCGGCAAGTCCTGGAAGCGCCCTCCTTCGAATCTGCGCAGGCGCACGCCGGGCGCCTCCGTCCAGGCGACGACGAGCCGCCCCTCGGCGTCGTAGACGGCGCTCGGAAAACCCCCCGTCGACGGAGAGACGACGCCAGGGCTCGGCGCGGGTGCGGCGGAGGACGAGGGCGCGGAGGCGCCGAGCGGGAACCAGCCGAGATCGGGCGTCGCGGTCGCGAGGGCGCCGGGGCAAGCGCGGGTCGCGGGCGGAGACGCCGACGCTGTCGGAGGCGCCGCGACAGGCAGGCTCGACGGGCGCGGCGAGGCGGTCGCGGGGTCGGAGGGTCTCGTCGGAGCAGGCCCACATCCGGCCGCGAGACCTCCGAGGGTCAGGACGAGCAAGCAAGAGCGTCGGGAGAGGGCGCGCGCCATCGAGAGCAGGAGACCGCCTGCCCGCGCCGCCGTCAAGATTGCGTTTCGTCCTTGACCGCGCCGCCGAGTTGATGCGCGATCCGGCCCCATGCTCCACCCCCAGACCCGGGCCCTGCTCGATCTCATCGAACGAAGTGGCATGCCGCCGGCGCACAAGCTCTCGCCGCCGGACGCGCGGCGCGCCTTCCGCGAGCGCCGCGCGTTCACCCAGCCGGATCCGCCCGAGGTCGCCGAGGTGCGTGATCTCCACGCGGAGACGCCGCACGGCCGGATCCCGCTCCGACTGTACCGCCCCGCGGGCGCGTCGACCGGTACAGCCTCGCCCGCGCTCGTGTATTACCACGGCGGCGGATGGACGATCGGCGACCTCGACACCCACGACACGTTCTGCCGCATGATCGCGAATGGCGCCGGCTGCGTGGTCGTGGCGGTCGATTACCGACTGGCGCCCGAGCACCGCTTCCCCGCCGCCGTCGACGATAGCCTGGCCGCGACGTACTGGGTGCGACGAAATGCCGCGGCGCTCGGGATCGACGGGGCCCGCATCGCGGTCGGGGGCGACAGCGCGGGGGGAAACCTCGCCGCCGTGGTGGCGCTGGCGGCTCGGGACGCGGGGGATCTCGCCATTGCGTATCAGCTCCTGATTTATCCGGCCACGGACATGCGGCGCGTCGCGCCGTCCCACGTGACGAACGGTGAGGGATATCTGCTCACGCGCGAATCGGTCACCTATTACCACGACCATTACATCGGAGATCCCGCGCACGACCTCGATTGGCGGGCCTCGCCGCTCCTCCACCCGAACCACGCGAACCTGCCGCCCGCGCTGGTGCTGACGGCCGGCTACGATCCGCTGCGCGACGAGGGAGCCCAATACGCCGAGCGCCTGACCGCGGCGGGCTCGAAGGCGGTCTCCGTCTGCTTCGAGCGGCAGATCCACGGTTTTGTCTTGATGGGCAAGGTCCTCGACGAGGCGAACGCGGCCGTCACGTTCTGCGCGGCGTCGCTGCGCGAGGCCTTGTTCCGCTGAGGGCGAGCGGGCGTAGGCCGAAGCGCCTAGGGAACGGAGAGAAAAGACGAGCGGCGGCGCTGCTCGTGCGAGAGGAGCCATCGCTTCGCCGCGACGCCGCCCGCATATCCGGTGAGCGCGCCGTCCCCCGCGATGACGCGGTGGCAGGGCACGATGATGCTGATCGGGTTCTTTGCGTTGGCCGCGCCCACGGCGCGCGCCGCCTGCGGCCGGCCGAGGGCCCGCGCGAGCTCCGCGTACGACCGTGTTTCCCCGAAAGGAATCGTGAGGAGCGCAGCCCAGACCTCGCGTTGAAATGGGCTCCCCCGCAGATCGAGCGGCAGCACGAAAGAATCGCGTCGTCCTTCGAAATAAGCGTCGAGCTGGCGCGTAGCCTCGCGGAGGACGGGATGCTCCCGCCCGTCGTGGGCCACGATTTCGGGCGCGCCCTTGTGCCCAGGCAGGTACACCCCCACGATCGCGTCGTCCGAAGCAACGACGTGGAGCTCGCCGAGCGGGCTCGAGGTGCGGCGTTCGTGAAGCGTTTTCATCATGAGAATGCTCCTTCCGCGAGGCCCTGCCAGAGGTGCATCACCGCATAAGCTCGCCACGGCCTGAACGCCGCCGCGCGCTCCTCGGCGGCGCGGGCCGACTTCACGCCGAGCGCCTTGAGGACGCCGAGATCCGAGGCCGGAAAGGCGTCGGGAAAACCATGGACGCGCATGCCGAGGTACTGGGCCGTCCAGGGGCCGATGCCCGGCAATGCGACGAGCGCAGCCGCGGCGGCCTCGGGATCCTCGCCCCGCTCGAGCCGGACCTCTCCCTGCGCAGAGGCACGCGCGAGCGCCTGGATCGAGCGCGCGCGCGCCGTGGGCAAACCAATCTGCGTGATGGCCTCGAGCGGCGCCTCCGCGAGCGCGGCCGCAGAGGGAAAGAGGTGCGTCACGCCGGGCGCAGGCGTGTCCACGGCCCGGCCAAAACGCTGCGCCACGCGCCCGGCGAGCGTGGTCGCCGCGCGCACGGACACCTGCTGCCCGAGGATGGCGCGCACCGCCGCCTCGAATCCGTCGAACGCGCCCGGCACGCGGAGCCCGGGGCGACGCGCGACGAGCGGCCCGAGCAGCGGATCGCGGCCGAGCGACTCACCAATGAGCCGAGGATGCGCGTCGAGGTCGAAGAGCGCCCGCAACCTGCCGAGCAGAGGCCCGATCGCGCCCGCGAGCGCGGGCGCGACCTCCACCCGGAGCGCGTTTTTTTGCGGAATATGCGTCACCCGCGCCCACCCCGTCGTTTCGCCCCACCCGATGGCGCGGGCATAAGCGTCGTTCTCGACGACCTCGACGCCGGCGATCGCGCGTTCGCCGAGGAACACGAGGAGCGCATCCCAATCGAGCGGCGGCCGATAATCGAGGCGCAGCGTGATGGCGGCGCCTGCTTCGCTCCCGGCCTCGGCGGCCCTGCGCCGGAGCGCCGACGGCGGCCTGCCGAACCGGGCCGAGAAGAGCGCATTGAATCGCCGTACGCTCCCGAATCCGCTCGCGAAGGCGATCTCGGCGAGCGGCAAGGAAGAGTCCTGCAGGAGCTGCTTGGCGAGCGCGAGGCGCCGCGATTGGGCGAGCTCGACCGGGGCCACGCCGAGCTCGGCTTCCATGGCGCGCCGGAGGTGCCTGCCGGTCACGCCGAGCGCGCGCCCGAGGTCGTCGACGGAGGCCTCGTCGAGGAAGCCGCGCTCGATAGAAGCGAGCGCGGCGCGGACCAGGCGCGGCACCGAGTCCTGCGGCGCGCCGCCCGGCGAGAGCTCTGGTCGGCAACGAAAACAAGCGCGAAACCCGTCGCGGTCCGCCTCGGCGGCGTACCGGTAAAACACGCACCGATCCTGCGCCGGCGTGCGCGCAGGACAAACGGGCCGGCAGTAGACGCCGGTCGTCCGTACGGCCACGAAAAACAGCCCATCGAAGCGCTCGTCGCGGGCGCACAGGGCTCGGTAGCAGGTCTCGGCATCCATCATCGCCTCCCCTCCTACCGCGCCCGCGCCGCGATGTCTGGCCATTTTCGGACGCGACAGCGATCTCGTGCGTCGCGCCTCCCCGGCCATTCAAATCCCCGCGATGCGCCGTATACCCGATCCATGCCGCGACGAGCGCGACGAAATACACGAGCCCGGCGACGACGACGAGCCGCGACCTCGGCGAGCGTCGACCACGAGCCGCCCAGGCAAGCCGAGCCCCGCGGATCCACCGAGCGCTCCCCCGCGCCACGGCGAGCAGAGGTGCAGATCACCCAAAGCGCGGCACTGTGGCCCGAGCGAGGACTCCCTCACGGCAGACGGCGTCCGTGACGCATGAGAGGAAGGAGGAGCGATCCGCGAGGTACGAGGCAGCCGATGCTGGCACCTCGAAACGGTCGCCGACGAGGGGGAGACCCAGGAGTGCATGATAAGTGCTGCGGGTTACGACAATCTGCACAACTGGAGAGCGAATTGCTCTTGCGCTGGAGGCCGACCGACGCTAGGGTTCGCGCCCGCTTCCCAGGAAGCACCCGTCCCCATCGTCTAGCCCGGCCCAGGACCCAGCCCTTTCAAGGCTGTTACGCGGGTTCGAATCCCGCTGGGGACGCAAACGGTACTGCACCAGAGTCTGGGGCCTCGGTCACAAACAGGGCATCGAGGGCGATCTCGCCCTCGATGTTGTACCGCTTCCCTTCTGGGGTCTCGACGGGCACGAAGCGAAAGGGCTCCGTCATCAGCCGTTCGAGGGCCGAGCGCACCTTCTCCGGGTTGCGCGAGATCAGCTCCTCGAACCCCTCGATCCGGGCGCGCGCTTCCTTCTCCATCCGCCGGACTTCCAGATCCAGCACCGACGGCGCCGTCCGGATGGCCGAGAGCCTGGTCTCGACGGCTGAAAGCCGCTTCTCTCGCTCCGCCATCATGCGGACGAGCGTGGTCGGGGCGTCCGAGGTCGCGACGATCGCCTCCCCGAGCCGCTCGATCTCCACCCGGAGCTTCCGCGCCTCCGCCTCGAGCTCGGGCGCCTCGCGTGGTGTCGTCTTCGCCCGCTCGGCGAGACGCTCGCGCAGCATCTTGAGCGCGTGGAGGATGACCTCCTCCCGGAGGACGTGCGTCTTGATCCAGCGGATGACTGCCGCGTCGATCGTCGCGATCGGCCGCCGGAGCCCGTTCCCACACACGGCCGGCCCTCGGTCTCGATGCCACGAGCAGCTATACATGAGGACCGTTTCGTAACTTACTTTGCCATGGTCTGACCGCATCGGGCCCCCGCACTCCGCGCACCTCCCGATCCCCGAGAGCAGGTAACGCGCCCGTGGCCCGCGGGCCTTCGTCCCCATCGTGCGCGCCTGCTCCTCGTTGCGGGTTTGGACAGCCAGCCAGACCTCCTCGGAGACGATCCGCAGTTCGGGCACCTCGACCGTCACCCAGGCGTCCTTCGTCCGGTCCACCCGGACCTTCGTCCCGCCCTTGTACGTCTTCTCCTTCTTCCCCCAGACGACGACGCCGCGGTATCGATCCCGCCGGACCATCGCGTAGATCGACGAGTAGGACCACGAGCCGGTCCCCCTCTTGCCAGCGCGCGGCGGACGAACATGACGAGCGTTGAGGTCCTTGGCGAGCGTCCGTAGCCCTTCGCCGCCCGCGTACCGGTCGAAGATTTCACGCACGATCGCGGCTTCCGCCTCATTGACGCGGTACTCGACGCGGACGCGCCGATCGCCGTCTTTCACCTCGACGTTATCGTATCCGTAGACGCGTCCTCCCACGTTGAGCCCTTTACGCGCCTTCGTCATCAGGTGCTCGTGCGTCCTTTGGCTGATCTTCTCCCGTTCGAGCTCGGAGGCGAAGTTCCGGACGTTGATCATGAACTTGTCAATGGCGCCCTCGATCATCACCTCCTCGTCGGTGAAGTAGTAGAAGAGCCGAACCCCGGCATCGAGGAGGTCCTGGATGAACAAGGACGTCCGGTTCGTGTCGCCGCCGAGCCGCGACTCGTCGCGCACCACGACGACATCGAACGCGCGGCGCGCAGCGGCATTCAGCATCGAGATCAGGCCGGGCCGCTTCTTGAACTCGGCGCGCCCGTGATCGGCATCGACGAAGACGTGCTCGGGAGCGAGCTCGCCGCCTTGTTCGGCGATGTAGCGCGCGCCCTCCCCTGTTTGGACCTCGATCGATGCGGCTTGGTGCTCTTCTTTGCTGCGCCGGGCGTAGAGGGCGCAACGTAGGCCGGTGAGCTTCATGATTTGTCGGGAGGGTACTTCAACAGGTCTTCCAGGACAAGCTCGGCCAGCGCAACGGCAAACTCCGCGCGCCATCGGTCCAAGGGCTTCGGTAGGGAGGGGGTTGTCGCGACACCCGTCTCCGGGGGGCCTGCCTCCCCCCGATCGCCCCTCATACCAGCCCCCTCGGGAAGGGGGCCGCCGATGCCTTTGGCGCGAGGCGCGGGACGGGCCTCGGGTTCGGGGGGTGATGGTCTTCTGGCTCGGGCTCCTCGGCGCATGGCGGATCCAGGATCGGCCGCAGGGGCGAGCCTGGTAGGAGGAAGGTACCCGCCGAAGAAGTGGATTTGCTAGGGAAAACCGGGCCAAAATAGGACAAATTCTGTCCTATCCCGTCGGCTCCGATCGGAGGTCCGACACGCCCCCGGAGCGCTCCCGCCACCGTCGCCCCGGACGAACCTCTCGACCGGCGAGACCTCCGGAAACGGCTTTCATGACCCGCAGACGGCGAGCCAGGGCAAACGGCGCTTGCATCCCCGCGAAGACCGAGCGTAGCTTCGTCCTCGTTCCGACATGCCGCGCCGCCTCGCCAGCCTCGCCGCCGTGCTCTTCGGGCTCACCCTCGCGCCGCCTGCCCTCGCGGCGAAGCCGAAGATCGCGTTCCGCCTGGAGTACGCGCCGCCGACGCCGCCCGAGGGGTGCCCCGATGCCGAGGAGCTCGCGTTCATGCTCGCGGGCGAATTCGGGTACATGGTTGTCAGGACCGACGTCTCGCCCGTGGTGAGGGTCGAGGTCCACCGCGTCGGGAGAGCGTTCGAGGCGGAGCTTTGGGGACCCGATGCCGCCGACGGCGCGGAGGCGTGGCACGGCAAGACGGACGCGCAGGGGACATGCCGCGAGCTCGCGTACGACATCGCCGCGCTCGTGAGGGCGCGCCTCGGGCCGGGCGCGTGGGGACACGAGGACCCGCCGGCCCACCTCGCCGCGCCGCCCGAGGTGGAGGTCCAGCGCCCCGAGCTTCGCCCTGTCGCTCCTCGCTTGCCCGAGTCCCTCTCCTACCTCCTTCCGCCAGCCCTCGCTTCGGTGGTGACCTCACCCGAGGCGACCGACGAGCCACCCGTACAAGTGGAGGCGTCCCTCGGGGTCGCGGCCTCGCCCTACGGCCTCCCCAGTTTCGGCCTCGGTGGGAACGGGATGCTTGCCGTTCGATGGAAGCGTTTCGCTCTCGCCGGTGACGTGCGTGGGCTCATTACGCCAGCGTCCGGCATCGGCGAGCCAGAGGCGCCTGGACGGGCCTCGCTGACGACCTTCGCGCTCCTCGGTTGCGCCACCCCCAAGATGTTCGATGTTTGCGCCGTCGTGAATGCAAGCAGACTAAACTTCGACCTCGACCCGAGCAGCCAATTACAGAGCGCCGACGCTTTCTCCATGGGCTTTGGTGGTCGTGTGGCCGCACGGTGGCAGTTCAGCTCTAGATTTGCCCTCGTTGGCTATGCAGAGACGACCGGGGAAATCAGAAATATCGTCTTCCGCGTCAGGGACCCCGAGGACCCTACAGCTCCCGTTTACTATTGGAGATCGCCCACTGTTCGCGTCGTCGCAGGAGTTGCTGTGTCGGCCGCTCTGTTCGACTGATTGAGGATGCCTATGAACCCGATGTCCAAGCAAGGGTCTTTGCGCGTTGCAGCTCTCACATTCTGTGTGTTCGCCGCATCTTGCGCCGATGGTTTGGTTGATTATACCCTCGTCGCGCCGCAGGACGCGGGCGAAGGGGGGGGCTCACCCGACGCGGGCGCAGACTCCGGCGATGAGGACGCCGACGTTCCACCTACCGACGCGAGGGACGATTGTGACTTTACATGCCTCGGGGATTGCGCGCCGTTTCGTCCCGGCGACTTCTCCCTCCCCGTACTCGCCTACGTCGGCCCCGACGACGGCACGGCGCCCGGCTGTCCCGACACCGCGCCCGTCGAGCAATTCGTTTGGCACGATGACATCCAGATTCCGCCGAAGCCGTGCGGCCCGTGCTCCTGCCGGCCATCGACCGGCGCTTGCTCCCCACCGTCGAGTATCACCGCGCACGCGGCCTCTTGCTGGCCGCCCGAGGGGACAATCGCGACGCCGACGGACCCGCCCGAGGCCTGGGACGGTTCGTGTGCTGCGGAGGGGGCGATCCCCGCGGGCCTCGCGTGCGGCCCTTCCCTGCCCTGCGTTCAATCGATCACGATCGGTCCGCTCGCGATCACGGACGAGGCTTGCGCACCCGTGGACGGTGCAGGAAGCCCGACCCAGGCGCCGACGGTTCCCACGTGGGGCACCATCGCGCGGATCTGCGAAGGCAGCGCGTTCGGCCAGTGTTTGGCGGACGAGCATTGCGTCCCCGCGCCCGTGGGTAGCTTTCAACAATGCGTCCAGCGCACGGGAATCCACGACTGTCCCGCCGAGGAATACACCGAGCGGCACATTCTCTACGAGGCGTTCGAGGACGAGCGCACGTGTTCCCCCTGCACGTGCGGCGCGCCCTCGGGAAGCTACTGCCAAGCCTCGGTTTCCTTCTACCCCGATGCAAGTTGCACCGCGCCTACATTCACAGTATCCGCGTCCTCAATAGAGCCGACGTGCTTCGACGTGAACCCCGACGGGCAGGCCATCGGCGCGAAGACCGCGACCGTTCCGGCGTACCACGCGGGGATTTGCCAGGCCCAAGGCGGCGAGCTCGACGGCGCCGTGCAGCTCCTCGGGCCGCGGACCTTGTGTTGTCGTCCTTGAAACCGGAGATCGTTTCCCTTCTGATCGAGGATCAAGACCATGGATGTACGTGACCGGGATCGGCTGGCCATTCTGACGACCCATCAAGACGCGATCGACGCGCAGCTACGAAAGAAGAACATCCCGGCGAATGACGTGCCAGACCTACGACAGGAGGTCTACCGCCGCGCGCTGAAGTACCTCTCCAAGCGAGAGATCACGGATGCCGTAAAGGGCCTCTTGCTCCGGACGGCGGACAGCGTCGCGGCCGATTACTGGAACGAGCGCGGCATCGAGCGCCGTGGTGCGCCGAAGCTCGCGGAGGACGACGTCGCGCCTTCGAACCCCGAGCACGAGTACAACGAGCGCGAGATCCGCAAGCACCTGACCGAGATCCTCGAGCACTGCGAACCCCGCGGCCGCGCCGTTATCTGGGCGCGTTTCGCCCAGAACATGACGCTCGATCAGATCGCGAAGACGATGGGGATGCCGAAGAGCACGGCACACGACCTGAGCGAACGCACGCTCGCCGAGCTCGCGGAGGAGTTCAGAAGGCGCGGGATCACGCGCCGCATGGTCCTTCCCCTCGTCGAGAGGACGGGCGAGCACGGAGGGCCAGCCTTGCCGCCCGGAGGGACCGACAAGGGCGAGGCGCCCGTCTCCTTCGCCGCGCCCGTTGCGCCCTCGGTTCGCCCCCCGGGCCGCTGGAGTAGGCCCGTCCTCTACGTGACCAGCGGCGCGGCCCTTGGCGGGCTCATCGTGTACCTCTTGATGCACTCCGCCGCGCCGCTCGCGAGGCTCTCGCCTATCATCGTCACCGTGGCCGCCGAGGGGCGACCCAGCGTCCAGGGGGGCATCCTTGGGGTGGATCGCCCGCTCGTCTGCCCAGAGGTCGTCGCCGCGCCCAGCCCCGCCTCGCCGCCGCCCCCGAGCGGACCGGGCCAGCCCGAGATCAGGGCGAAGAACCGCCACCTCGCGCGCGCCATCCTGGCGGCCGAGGAGCGGGGGGACTGCGAAACCGCGAACAAGCTCCGCCGCGAGCTCACGGGCGCCTTTGCCGCGGCCTTCGAGCTCCGCGGCGCCTGCAAGCCTACACCGTAGCACAAGCTCCCACCAATCGACAGTTTGTTCCGGAAAACGGGAGCGATCCCCTGAAGTAAGGGGGTGACAAACAGGAACGTCGGGAGACCCGACGAGCCACCCGCTTTGCTCGGACGATAGCCCTACGGCTCGCAAAGGCGCGCGCTGCAATCGCCACGCGCCCCTTTGGGGGCCGTCCGTTTGGCCAACGCCGACGTACGAGCTCGCGGCGCGGCATTCGACGGACACCCGCACGCTCCATAATGTCACCCCGCTGGGCCGCATGTCACAAGCATTGAGGCCAAGCGGACGGCCCCGTCTTTTTGCCTGGAGGTCTTATGTCCGCGCAACCGGTCGAAACAATGGTCGACGACGAGCCCACCGTGGTCTGCGCATCGAGCGCCGATCCGCCGGCCTCGGGCGTTCGCCCGAGCGCGCCCCCCGAGGATCAGCGCGAAACGTTGTACGATCCCCGTTGTGCTCCGCCGATGCCCTGGCACCGTCGAGCGCTCGATTTGGTATTTGCCATCCTGGCATTCTTCGGTCGTCCGTTTCAACGCATTCGCGAGCGCCTCGACCCGCCGCCCTTGGCCAGCTTCCTCCCGCCGCCGCCCCTCCATCGCAGAGGCGAGCTCCCGGACGAGCAGATCGGCGAGATTCTGCTCCACAACATCTTCCGACTCTCCCCGGCATATTTGCTCGCAGCCGAGCAGGTCGTCCGAGAGGCCCAGCACATCCAACGCTTTCCGAGCCAGGATCGGATCCTCGTTTTCGTGCATTTCGCGATCACGCGACTCAGCGCAGCTACTCGGGAGCCTGTGCCTGTCGTATGGGTTCGCGCGCGCCTGCCCGAGGTGCGCAGGTCCGACCTGAACCGCGCCCTCGAACGGCTCGAGGAGGAGAACCTCATCACGCTTTATGGTCTGGAGACGAGCGATCCGCGCGCGGTAGCTGGTGGCATTTCAAGCCCCGTTCGTGGGTGTCTCACGCATATCGAGCTCCGATCCCCCTTGTGACATTGCGTCGAGAGGGAGGCGACCCTATGAAAAAAACGAAAGCCCAAGCAAGCACCCCAGCGACAACCGCGACGCCTGCCGAGGAGGAACCGGAGGAGTTGATCACCGAGCTCGCCCTCGGCTCGGATGGGCGTATCTACGTGAACGCGTCGCACCTGACCGCCAAGGAGCGCGAGGGCCGCCGCATGTTCCAGGGTTACGCGATGACGCCCGAGGAGGCCCAGCGCGCCGCCGCCGCGGTGCACCAAATCGCCTTCAACGTGACCGTTTCCGCAAAGCGCAAGGCAACCCCTCGGATGAATAGCGCTACCAGGCCACCTGCGACACGCTCCCGCCCCAAGCGGTAGCCCGCCACCGCGCCCCTGTTCCATCGTCGAAATGCGTGAACTCCGCCCACGCCTGGCCGTTCGGCAGGAATCCGAGCATCGCGCTGTCCTGCCGCCGGAACGTCGCACCGAAGCCGGATGTCCAGTGGCGCAGGACCCGGATCCGTCGCGCGCCCCCCGTGGGCTCCGCGAGCGTATAGGTACGGGACGCCGTCAGCACGGGCAGGAGGAAGACATTCGCCGTGCTCGCATCGAGCACCGCGTCGGCGTTCGGCGCATTCGCGAAGATCGTATCCTGCGTCCCCGATTTGAACGTGACCGGCCCCGCGAACGTAACCGGCCCCGTGAACGTATCCCCGGCGAGCGTCGCCTTCGTCTTCCCGAGCTTGTCCACCGCCTGGATCAGTCCGACGAGGGCCGATCGGACGCTTCCCGTCGGGATCGCGCCATACTCGAAGAAACCGATCCGAGACGCGCCATCATCGATCGTCCCCGTCCCCATGGCGGTCCCGCTCGGGAGCCCGAGGATCGCCGCCGCCGTCCCGCTCGCCGAGAGCGAGGAGCTCGCGCCCAACGTCTTCGAGACGAGCACGAGCCGGGATTCATCATCGAGGCCGGCGTCCTTGTTCATGGGCGCGCCCGCCTTGATCTGCTGCACGATGTCCGCAGGCGTCATCGGCGCCGCGAATTGGACCAGCTCGGCCGGCCCCGAGTCCTCGCCGAGGAGCAACGTCTTTGCGTCGAGGAGCCCGCCCGGCCCAAGCTCGCCGGTAGGGTTCGTCTCAGCGTCATATTGCGTGAACGTGGACAGCCGCTTCGAGCCGAGGAGCGTAGCCCGCGTCCCGTTCGCCACGCTGGCGAGATCGGCGCGCGCCCGGCCGATGGCATCGAGCAGGTACGCCGTCCGATCCGCGAGGCGGACCAGGCCGAGACGGTAGAGGGATTCGTGATTGACGAGCTCCCCGTCGTTCAGCATGCGAACGAAGGCATGGAAGACGAGCGAACCCATGAAATCATAAGCCATGACCGCCTCCATCGATGTCGTAACCGCCGCCGAGCCGGAAGGGCATCGACATTGCGCCAAGCATGTTCCCCGCGCCGATCGGCCAGCATGCGAAGCCGCTCCCTTCGGAGCCGCCGAGCTTGAAACCGAGCTCGAGCCCGAGGCCGAGGATCGGAGCGTCCCGAAAGCGAAGGATCACGTGGATGGGGTAGCCGTGCGCGTCCTTCCACTTGAAGATTTGCCGCTTGATGGCCCGCACTTGTGCCACGGTCGCCGAGCTCCCGAGCATTGACCCCCCCAGAAGGAAGGGCATTCGCAGCGGCTCGATCCCGAGCGTCCCGAAATCCGGGCCGAGGACGACCCAAAACCGCGAATACCAGGACCCCTCAGCGAAGCGCCCTTGCCAGTCCTCGATCACCAGGACATCCGGGATCCCGAAGGCCCGCAGGCTTTCCTCTATCGCTCCCGCCGTTCCCGCCCGTTGGTGCGTCTCCCACGCCTTTTCCAGCCGTGCGAGATAGGCTTCGTCCGTCTCCCCCTCGAAGCGTTCGACGTCGAAGCCCTGCCCCTGCCACCGCAGCGCATCGGGCGGCCCGAGCCCCGGCCAGCGCGCTTTGATCGCCGCCCGGAGCTCGTCGAGCGTGGCGTCCTTCGTCTCGCCGAGCAGAGCGAGAAAGGCTTGCGCGTTCGGGCCGCGGAGCCATTCCGCGTCGGTCCATTGCCCTCCGTCAGGGATGTTGCCGCGCTGTAGCTCGCGAAACTCGTCGGCCATGCGTCCTCGGTTCGTTAAAGCAGCGTGAGTTGAGGGACGAAGACGATCGCGTCCGTCGCCTTTGGCAGCACGTCCCGCGCGGGCGACACGAGCCGCACGTCCACCGTTCCGCTGGCGACGTCGACGAGTTCTTCGATCAGCCGCGCGCGGTAGAGGGCCTCGCCGAGAGGGTAATCCGATTGCAGCGCGACGAGCCGCCCGATCGCTTCCGTTACCGCGTGCGGATTCGTCGGGTTTCGCAGGCCCGCGACGATCGGCACCTCGAGCAGCGTTGCCGAGAAGCACCGGAGCGGCCCCGTCCCCACGGCCTTCAGCCCCGCGAGGTAGCCCCGAACCGCCTTCACCTCGGCCGCCGACGCCGGCCCGGCTGGATTCGCGAGGTAGACGTCCACGCTCCCGGGCCCGTTCGGGTTATCGTCACGGACGCGGAACCGCGAGACGGAGAGTCCGAAGAGCTCGGCCGCCTTGCGGATGCGGTACCGGACGGCCGCGAGGTTTCCTCCTGCGCCGAGCGATCCCCACTTGTCCCGGCACTTCGCGCGGAGGCTCGGATCGCTTTCTTCGTCCGCGCCGGCCCGGGTGATCCATGTCCCCGTTGCGGGATCGGCGGGATTCGAGATGCGGACCCCTTGGAGCGGCGTATTCAGAAAGGAAATGGTCGACGGAGGAACGTTGTACCGCGCGCCGGGCGCCTCGGCGCGAAAGGTGAGCGAGAGGCTACCGCCTTTCGGCAGCGTCCCGCCGTCAACGTTCACGTACCGGAGAGGATCGGCGAGATCGGGCCCGAAGACCGCCGCGAGCTCGCCCGGTTGGATGACGTGCAGCGAGTCGTCGGCAAACTCGGTCAAGACCATCCGCCCCTCGGTCGGAATGGCCTCGCGCCGCAGCTCTTGAAACCAGCCGAGCGCCACGAGATCGAGCCACGCGCCGAACGGACCGTTTTCGTCGTCGCCGAGGTATCCGCCGCGCGTGATTGCGATCCTCGCCGCTTCCCATGCCTCGACCGTTTGCGCCTCGATTTCGAGGAGCACGCGCCCGATTCGCTTCGAGTCCCAGCCGCGCGCACGCAACCCAAGCCCGTGGGCCTTTTCGAGCAGATCCTCGAAGATGACGTCCTTTCGGCGAGCGCGAAGCAGCGCCGCGAGCGACGGCGCGCCCATCAAGCAGCCTCCCCGAGCGGGCGGAACAGCACGCGCCGCGCCTCGCCCGTCTCGACCGTGAGGAGGTAGCTACCCTCGGCGAGCTCGAGTCGCCCCACGATGAAGAGCACGCCGCCCCGCAGCTCCGCGCGCACCGAGGCCCCGACGACGCCCGGCTCTTGCAGCGCCTCACCTTCGAGGAGCTCGCCGAGCCGATAGAGGTCCGTCGGCGAGGGATCCGCGTTGATCATGCGGAGCACGTTGACGCCTTCAGCGGGCGACCAGGGAAGCGCTCCCGAGCTCATGAGCCACCGGCGCGCCACGGCGTCGAGGACGACGCGCGGACCTTCCACGACCGCCTCGAAATCGATATCGATCGACCCATCCGGACCGAACGTGCTTAGATCGTCGCCATAGTCGATCGCCATCGGTCTATCCCAGCAGCGAGGCGAGCCCGCTTGTGATGATGCCCCGGATCGGGATCTCGACCACCGAAGGCCCGGAGACCTGGACGCCGATGGTTCCGAGGACGACCGCGACCGCCGAGCCGGGCGGCTTCCATTCAATCGTGCAGAGGGCTGCCGGTTCCGTGACCGTGCGAAGGACGAGCGTCCCCGAATCCGTGGAATCGTCGACCCGTGCAACGGCCTTCGTTCCGCCGCCGAGGACGATCCGAATCATGGCCGCATCCGTCTCCCACAGGCCCGCGAAAGGCTTGGCCGGATCCCCCTCGGAAAACCCGACCTTCACGCGTGCCCCCTTCGCCACCTCGACCCGGATCCCCGGCAGACCGAGCCATATCGGGACGCCCGACAAACCAGGCATGTCCGCGGCATCGAGGCGCAGATCGAGCGTCCCGTCGGCCCCTTGCGCCACGACCGTGGCATCATGGCTCGCCAGGTATTGCAGCGGAACCGGGAGCGCTTGCGCCACGATCCGCCGGAGGATCTCCTTCTCGCGCGTCGCAGTCATGAGCCGCCCTCGTCGAAGATGACCTCGGTCCGGAAGGCCCCGGCATCGTTCACTTGGTGAACCACGCGCCCGACGCGCCGCCCCTCGAGCAGCATCCCCGGCTCGATGTCCGGAGCCTCTTGCGCGTACGTCGCCCGCGCATGCGCCCCGTCTTCCGAGACGCAGAACGGCCGGCCGGGATACGCGGCCCAAGTCTCGCCGCCGACGCGGATTGTACCGTTCCGCCGAACCCGCCACACGACGCCCGCCCGTCGACAGATCACGTTGAGCGCTTCCGCCGCCCGCGCCCGCGCCCGAACCCACCGCGCGAGCAGCGGCAGCCCGTCGAGCCCTTCGAGCTCGGCCGCCTCCTCGCCAGCCTCGCGAAGGATCGCCGAGACGACGAGCCGAGGCGGAGCCAGTTGGTATTGCCGCGGAGGGAGCTCGCGCCGCAGGCCTCCACGCCCGCCGACGATGAAGGCCCGCGCGCGCCCCTCGAAGGCCCGGCTTTCGAGCACCGTCCCCGAGAACTCGACCGGCGCGGCATCCTCCACGCCCATGGCGACCACGACCGAGCCCGCGAGAGGCTCGCCCGTGTCGACCTCGGCCTCCGCCGTCCAGGCGCCCGCGAGCGGCATCGAGAGCCGCAGCGAGATCACTTCGAGCGCGCCGATCTGAACGAGGCTCACGGCCGGTTCGCTCCCGCCACGGCTTTCGCCGCCGCCGTCGCGAAGAGCGCGCCGATGCCCTTATTGGCGATCGTGCTCCCCGGCTTGACCTCATGCCACGGCTTGTTTTCGTACGGGACAGCCGTGCTCGGAGTTTCTACCGCGTCCGGCTTCTTCGGAGCGACCTCGGCCGGAGGCGGAGGCGCCCATTCCTTGCAATGCCAGACGATTGTCCCGACCTGGAAATCGTCCCAATCCGGCCCCTCGTATGACTCGATGGAAACCGCGTTGATCTTCGCGAGCCTGCACTTCGGATGCCCGATCTTGTGCGGCCCACTCCCCGGTTGGAGCCGCTCGATCGCCGCCTCCATGTCGGGCCATAGGGCTTCGGTGAAACGAACGGTGATCGTCACCTCGGCGAGCTCGCGCGCTACGTTGGTCGTGGTCGGCTTCGACGCGCCGCCCTTTCGCTTGGTATCGAGCTTTGCCTTTGGCTGCACCTTGAGCGTTGCCGTCCCCTCGCGAGGGTTCGGCGGAAGATCGCCCGGCCCGAGGGTCACGGTGTCCCAGACGTCCGGGTTATCGCTTGGCGCGGGAATCGCCATCAGGCCCCTTCTTCCGCGATGCGTTGCAGCTCGGCCCAGAGTCCGCGGGCGACGGCTTCCCCGTCGCGCTCCGTTGCGCTGCCCTGGATGACGATCTGGATCGAGCCGGGCGCGAAGTTCATCACCACGCGCTCGCCGCCGAACTGGGCCGCTTGGCCAACCGGCCGACCGCCCGCGCTCGAGGCGCCCCCCGATCCCCCGAGCCCGGCGGCCTTGGGCGTGACAACGTTGTCGTTTGCCGCCCGCGTCGCCGCGAGGGCCATGGTCTCCGCCGCGCGGATCACGCGCCCCGCGCCTCCGGTGATGCCCAGCTCGGCCCCGCTCGCCACGTTGTGGCCGATCCCCAGGAAGACGCGCGAGGGACTCGCGACGCCGAACGTCTTCTCGGCCGTTGTGATCGCCCCACCCGCCATGGCTTTCACCGCGGTAGCGACCGCGAGCGCGCCTGAACGAATCCCACCGACCAGGCCATCGACGATCGCGGTCCCCGCCGAGCGCCCGGCTTCCGCGAGGCCCTCGCCGGAGAGCAATCCCCCGACCTGCTCAGCGAAGTGCACAACATAGCCGTACGATGCCAGGATCCCCGCGTAGACCGACCCGACGAACGACGCCCACTTCGCCGCGAGCATCCCAACGAGCCCGACCGCGACGCCAGCGACGCCAGCGATCAATCCCACGCCCTTCGCCACGCGTTCGATCCAAGGGACATCGTCAAGCCCGAGGAGCTTGGAGAGCTCACCGAAAGGCCCTGCATTCATTGCATCGAGCTTCTCGAAGATCCCGAGTACGCCCCCCAACCCCGTCCGAAACCCCGAAACAGCGGCCGAGATGATCGGTTCCGCCTGTTCCATCTTCGTCACGAGGCGATCGATGAACTTCCCTGGATCCTGATCCGCGAAGATCCCGCCGAACGTGTTATTGAGGACCTTCCCGAGGACCCCCGTGATTCGCCCCCATTGCGGTCCCGATGGATCCAGAGTGTCGAGAATGCCTCCCATGAAGCTCTTGAAGGAACGCATGCCGGGCGTGACGTCGAGGTCCATCATCAGGTTTCCAGGCATCGCGTGGAGGCGCCCGAGGATCCCGGTGATGTCTTCCAGCGACTTCGCGCGCGCCGCGAGGCCGGCCGCTCGGCCGCCCGAGAGCTCGTTGATCGCGGCGAGGATTGCCTCGATGACGTCCGCAGCCTTGAGTTGCCCGGCGCCTTGCATTCGGCGAACCTCGTCGGTGCTCTTTCCAAGCCTTTCAGCGAGCTTCCCGTACACCTTGTCCGCCGCAAGCCCCGCTTCCGTGAGCATGTTGAGCTCATCCCCTTGGAGGTAGCCTTGCGCCTGGATCTTGCCCATCGCACGAACGATGGAATCCACGTTCGCCTCGGGATTGACCGTGCCGAGATCAGCGATCGATCGAACGATCCGATCCACGAGCCCAGCATCCTTGAAATGCCCGAGCAATCCCGTAAATTGTGCCAGCGTATCCCGCCGCCCTTGGCCGATGAAGTCAGCCGTGCGGATGGCAGTCATGAGGACCTGATCCGCGTCCCCCTTGGACCTGCGCAGAATGGCGAGCGCCCGCGTGGTGTCCTCCCGAAATGCCGCCGCATCCACGGCAGCCGAACCCAGGTCGAACGCGGCTCGCGCGGCTCCCGAGGCGACGGCCGTTCCCGCTGCCGCGAGCGCCGCAATCGCGGCAGCGCGGCCTCCGCCGAACCCTCCGCCCCCTCCCCCGTCGTCATCGACGCCGACGCGGGCCCCCTCGCGCATCTTGCGCAGTTGCCTTTCCAGCATGGCCTCGCGCCGTTCCTGCGCCGGATTGAATTTCCGGACCGAGTCCAGCAGGCGCGCCTCGGTCTTGCTTATCCCGGGAGGAAGGGCTTTCGCCCGCCGCTTTTCTTCCTTCTCGGCCCGCTTCTTGGCCTTCTCCGCCTGTTTTGCTGCGGCCTCTTCCGCCTTGTTCCTGGCCTTGTTCGCCGAGGATCGAGCACGCTCCGCGGAAGCCGCGCGCTTCTTCGCCGTCGCTTCCGCGCGCTCCGCCGCTGCCCGTTGCCTCGCGGCTTTCTCCCCGAGCCGTTCCGCTTGCCGTTCCGCGGACGACTGCGCCCGCGCCGCAGCCGCAGAACGCTCCCGCGCCGCTTCCTCGGCCCGATCCGCGCTCACCCGGAGGCGCGCCGCCTTTGCCGCCGCGCGCGCTGCCTTCCGGTCTGCCTTCTCCGACGCGACCCCGGTCTCCCGCAGCCGCGCCGCCCGCGCCGCGGCTTCCTCCGCCTTCTCGGAGGCCTTCGCCGCCTCCTCGCGGAGCGCCGCGGCTTTCTTCGCCGTCGCCGCGGCCTTGTCCTCTGCCTCGCGGCGCGCGTGCGCCACTCGTTCGGCCGCCTCGCGCGCCTTCGCCTCGGTCTTCGTCGCTGCATTCCGGACCGCCGCGGCCCGCTTCGCCGCCTCCGTCGCGCGATCTTGCGCCGCGGCTGCTGTCTTCGCCGTCCGCTCGATTTTTGCGGCCGCTCCCGCGTCCACCTTCACGGCCCCGAGCTCGCCGAGCGCGCCCGCGAGGCGTTCGACGTTCTGCGCCGCCTTCGCCGCGGGCCGCGCCACGTCTTCCCGAAGGACGATTTTCTCGGAAACGGTCATAGATCAGGCCATCGAATGTTGGAGTAAAGAAACGCCGCGATCGTGAGCGCCGCCGCGCGTGCCGGTTCTGCTTCGGCATCGGAGCCGCAGAGCTCGAGGAGCCCGTCTGCGAACAGGCCCAAATCCGTCCGCGCCTGTCGCAGCAGGCTTAGATCCCCCCCACGCGAAGCTTTGCCTCCGAACCGCAGAGCTCCATCACCACCTCGCCGACGGCGCTCGCGAGCCCCGGCGCGCGCTCGAAGACCGTCGCCACCGCTTCACTCGTCGGCCATTCGATCGCGTTGAGCGCGAGGCGATAGAGCCCCTCGAAGACCTTGCCTTGCAGGCTCAGCCGCCGCGACGCCGCGTAATGCGAGGAGCTCGGACACTTCAGGAGCCACAGGGCCGTCCCCACCCGCAGCGCGACGTGTTGCGAGGCTCCTCGCGTCGTCGCCATGAGCTCCGCCAGCCTGCCCTCGGTCAATCCCGCCGCCGCGAGCTCGGCGCGCTCCTCGGCCCCGAGCTTCGACAGCGGAATCGCTTGCAGCTCGTCCTCGGGCGCACCCGCGAGCCCAGCGAGCACCGGCCACACGAGCTCAGGCAGCGCTGGCACTTCGTCGAGCGCCGCCGGCAGCGCGGCCGCCTCGGGCCAGACGACGCAATCCACGAGCAGGTTGTGGAGCGCATCGATGCGCCCCGCAGGCTTCCCGAGCCCATCGAACGCCGCCGCCCACGCCTTCCGGTCCGGCGCCTTCACCACGAGGGCGAGCCCCTCGTGTCCCTCGACCTCGATCACCCGCAGCTCCCCGCCGTGTGTCCGGCGGAGCTCTTCCCGCACCTCATCCGTCAGCTTTCGCATTTCGATCAGCTCCTCGGCTTCTTGAAAGGATCGATTCCGTTCTTGATCACCTTGAGGCAATTACCTTCGAGCTTCGTCATGGATGGATCCCCGGCTTGCGATGACGTTTCATCCCCCAGCGGCAGCCACGTCTCCACGCGATCGATGATGTCCGGCCGCCCCGGGAGTGAATAGACGATTTGCAGATCCACGGTCCGATAAATCCAGCCGTCCCCCTGCTTCCCGCGCAGCTCGTCCTCCTCGCCCCGGGAAATCTCCATCTCGCATTTCGGCTCGGCTTTTCGGCCCCCGTGCGCCTTCGGTCCGGGTTGCGTCCCGCCGACCGTGCTCGAGGACAGGCCATTGCCGTAGGTGATCGACGAGCACGTGGTGAATGTGTGCCGCTTGCCGTTGTGGAGGATCGCCGTGATCGTCAGGTCATCGTGCGCGAATTCCCCGCGCGGAGTGGTCACGGTATGGCCCATGTCAGCCGCCCTCCTCCTCGTTGTCCGTCAAGAGCCCCGGCCCGAGCTCGGCCGAGACCCCGTAGATTTGCCCCCGAGGGACCACGGTCATGCGTGCCCGGAGGAGGTTCGTCTCGAAGACGTTGTCCGTGCGGATGACGCGCGCCCGCACCGCGCTTGCATGGTCGGGCATCAGCGCACCTGACAGGGCATTCGTTACCGCTCGGTCGATCGCCCCCGCGGTATTCGTTTCGAGGGTCCCGTCCTCGTTCAGCGGCGGATCGTTGTTGATCTCGTTATCAAGGATCGGTTGCGCCGCGAGGTACGCCTCGATCATGACGCGCGCCACGTTCAGATCCCGATATCGGCTCCGTTCGTCCGCCATCGTGAGCCCGCGAGCGAAGTACACGTTTCCCCCGCTCGTATCCATGACCGTGAACCGCGCCGCGCGGAGCTTCACCGTCGCGAGCCCCTCGTCCACCGGGAGCGCGTCCACCTCCTTCAGCGGCCCGTCATCGTGGTTGCCGAGGTCCGACGAGAACCGCACCGCCGCCGCCTTGTACGCGGCCGCCCACGATTGCGAGCGCAGGAACGACCCTTGCAGCGTCCCACCGCGGAGCCACGCGCCCCGCGCGCACACGCACACGCGCCGCGAAACGAAGCCCTCGAAAGCTTCCGCGAGCGCTTCGTCCGTCTCGCCGAGCGGCGCACCGAGGATCGCGACGATCGGCCGCTTGAGCGCTTCGAGCTCAGCGATCTTCGTGTCCAGGGCCTCCGCCAGCGCCCTCGTTTCCGCAGCATCGGCGAGCTCGCCGACGACATGCAGGATCCGGAAATCGGCCTTCACGTGCACGAGCTTGTCGATCGCCTGGATCACAGACTCGATCGAGAACCCCGGCGCATGGCAGGCGAACCCGTATTCAGTGTCCTTGACGAACGCAGCCGCGGGAAACTGGATCGTCACGCCGAGGCCCGGGATCTTATGGTCCGCCTCGCGCCCCTTCGCCGTCGCCTTTGGGAGGCCGAGCAGCTCGATCGCGCTCCCGCCGAGGATCGCGAGGCTCGACCCCTCGCCGATC
Organism: Polyangium spumosum; assembly: GCF_009649845.1. Lineage (NCBI taxonomy): Bacteria > Pseudomonadati > Myxococcota > Polyangiales > Polyangiaceae > Polyangium > Polyangium spumosum. Next base: position 27,671 of record NZ_WJIE01000001.1, on the reverse strand, counting down.
GTCTTGCTCGCGAGCCGCAGCTTCGAGGCCGGAGCCACGAGCGACGCCGCCACGTTATTCGCCTTCCCGAGCACCGCGACGACCGCCGCCGGATCGGCAGGCGGATCCTTGAATTCGACGGTTTGCACCTGGCCCGCGTCTTCCTGCAAATCGAGCGTCGTCCCGTCGAGGTCCCCCGCCTCGCCTTGCTTCAGCCCGACCACCAGGCCAAGCGCGACGAGCGCCGAGCCGCCGAGGAGCTCGATCGTCGCCGCCTTCCCGATGGCCTTCGAGGTCCACACGAGCCGCGCGCCCCCGTCGATCGAGAACACGCACGCGGCAAACGCGTTCGACAGTTGCGCGAGCAGCGCGGCCCCGTCCTTCGGCGCCTCGAGCAAGCAAGACACCTCGGCGCCGTGGATCTTCGCCTCGATGCCCTTCCCATCGAGCAGGCCCCCGGCCCCGTAGAGGCCCGACGCCCCGAGGTCTTTGTCACCGCGGACGACGGCCGGTTTTGCATACGCGAGCCGCGACAGGTCCCGCGTCCCCGTAACCTCGGCCGCCTTCCGCGAGGGAATCACGAGCTCGGTTCCAAACCGAGGAACCACCTGCGCGCCCGCCGACGTCCCCGAGATGGAGACGCGGAACCGCCCGACGCCTTGCGGCCCGCTCTTTGTGATGCGTACACGCACCGCCGCCGTATCGGTCGGAGCGCCCGCGAACAGCAGCGCCGGCCCCGGCCCGGATTGCATGAGCGGGTCGAGCGCGCCCGGAATGCTTGCCTCGACGGGAACCGCGAGCGTGCGCTGCCTGGAGACGCGGACCGCTTGCGCCGTGGCTTCCGTGAGCGGTCCCTCGCCGAGAGCTTTCGCGACGGGCGAAGGTACATCGAACGCATAAACGGTATTCTTCGACCCCGCCGAGCATACGCCAACCTTGGCGACCACCCGCGCGGCGGAGGCAGGCTCGCCCGCCGGCCCGAATTCGGTGAACGTGATTTCAGCGCTCGGCATCAGAACCCCTCGCGTTTCGAGCCATCGGGCGCAGCCGTCTCCCCCTCGACCGAGGCTTTCAGGATCAACGCATGCCGCAGATCGACGTCCACCACGGGGAGGCGGATCGACATCGGAACGACGACCTTGACCCCCGCCGACCCCGCGCGCCCAGCGCCCGCGATCCACTGGACGCGACCATAACCACGCGCGCGCCGGCTCACCCCGAGCTCCCGCACCGATTGCAGGAGGCGGAGGTACACGCTTTCCGCCTCGACGGGCGAGCTCCCCCAGACCGTGAACGTCGCTTCAATCACACGATCCTCGCAGACGTGTTTCCCCGCGCCGCCTTGCTGTGCAGGGGGTTCGAGGTCCTCATGTTCCGGCACCGAGACGATCAGCCGCGCGGGCGAGGCGAGCCCGCGCCCCTCATCCTTTCCGATCGCGAGATCGAGGCCCTCGACGTTCATTTTCGCGTGGAGCTCCTTGGCGAAACGCCCGAGGCTCGTTTCGTCCCAGCCGCCCATTACTCCCCCTTGACCGCGCGCCGCACCGCGGCCGAGAAAGCGACACCCGCACTCGCACGGATGCGCGCAATCCAGCCCGGAGGGGGTTGGCCATCGGGAACGAGCGCTCGCTCGGGGTTATGGATGACGCCATGCTGAAGCGTCCCCCGTTGCGCGAAATGCGCGGTCCAGTGATTCACCCGCACCTCGACCGCACACTCGAAAGGGTTCGGCGGAAGCGGACGATACTCGACGTGCGCCGCGAGCGGCTGTAGCGCGAGCGCGCCATCCGCCGCCCGCTTTGGCCAGGCGTCCCCATCGGGCGAGCGGCCGGACTCGATGCCATCCCGCACGAGCTCGACGGCCTCTTTGCCGAGGGTCTTTTGCACCTCGGTTTGATGCGAGCCGTTCGAGAGCCCTCGAAGCCCCTTGGCCATTTCGAGCAGCCCGCGCCCCGCGACCCGTGACAGCTTCATGCCCGCCGCCCTCCTCGCCATCCCCGTTCCCAGCCCCGCAGCTCCGCCGCGCGTACACGCGGCCCGAGCCGCTTGCCGTTCGCGCCCGATTGCCCAACGACGCCCGGCAGCTTCTTCCCCCCGTCGAGCCCTTCGAGCCAGTGGATTTGGTCGAGGTACCTTTGCCGCAGGTTCTTGGAATCGTCGTGCTCGGGATCGAAGCCCGAGGCGGACATGAGCATATAGGCCGCAATCGCCGCCGTAGCTTCGACGATCGCCCCCGTGAAGACGGCAAGCGGCGGGTTGAGATCCGCGAGATACGTATCCACCTTGCGCGAAGCCGCCTCGAGCCCTTCGAGTTGATCCGGAACGGGTACACGAGCCAGCGCCTCCTTGTTGACGCCGAGCGCGTACAGTTGCGCGAGCGTGGCGTACGCGTTCACGTCTCCCCCGCGGCGCCCGTGCTCGGGCCCTTCTCCTCGGCGCCCTCCTTCGACGCCTTGCCCTTCGCCTCGGTCGGCTCCTTCGACCTCGGCGCGCGCACCTGCTCGACGCCCGGCAGCTCCCGCACCGTGATCCGCTTCCCGGGATCACGCTTCAGCATTTCGATTTGCTCGCGCGTCAACGCATCATCCGGGAGCTCGGTTGCCCCGGCCTTCCAGCAGAGCCCGATCCGTACCCTCTTCCCGTCGCGCTCCTCCTCGCGCCACCCGCAACGGTAGGCGTCATATCCGGGAGGCGGAACACACGTTACGATGATCATCGTCCTTCCCTCCAGGCCCTACGGGCGACATTTCGCGATGCTCTGCCAGACGGCCGGCGCGGCATTGCCCCGGCAGTCGACCCCCGCGAGGTATTGATTATTGACGAACGCGTACTCGCTCCCGTTCATGAGCGCCTGAAACCTCGGCTTTTGCCGCTCCTGCCAGATGATCGGCCGCATCAACTGATTCTTGAGCATGGCGAGGAACCAGACCCCGGGCGCATCGCTCAGCTCATCGATCACGAGCACCTCGGCCGTCCCCTGATTGATGTTGTCTTCCTGCGCGCCGCCGCGGGCGATCGTCTCGGCTTCCACGATCCGCTTCGCCGCGCCTTCCTTCTGCGGGCTCACGATCAGCGTATCCGGTTTGATCCCGATCCGCCGGCCGTTCACGTCGACGAGCGACCGCATGTTCGCGCGGACGATCTCGTAATTCTCCGGCGTGAGCGCCATCCCCGAGGGGTGATAGTTCGCCTGGACGGGTGAATCGGGATCGTCTTGATCCACCGGATGCACCTCGGAAAAGACAGGCTGGCCATCGTAGACGACGAGCGAAACCGGCCCGACGAGGGGATCGAGGTAGCTCGTTTGCTCCCCGTAGAGGAGGATCGGCGCGATGCAGTCGTCGGGATGCTTCGCGGCCTGCTGCCCGAGCAGGCTCGCATAATCCCCATACATCCCGTATTTGTCGTCTTCGATCTTCTCCCGCTCGACGCCGAGAGTCTTCTCGAAGGGCTTGTTTTTGATCGTGAAGCTACGCGAGCGGAGGTTTTCGACTACGCGAGGGCCCACCCAATGCCGAAGGCCCGGGATCGCGGTCAACCAGGAGTAAGTCTCTTCCTCGCCCGTGCTCGGGAGCGTGCGGGCGACCTTCGAGCCCCACGGCTCCGCCATACCCATCCCGCTTTTGAAGAGGACCTGGAAGCCTTTGAACATCGCCCGCAGGCTCGAACGCGTGATGATCATCGAACGCCCTTCCTCGCGTCACCGCGGACCGATGGAGACCGCGACGCGGCCCCCGTCGAGGCCCATCATCTTTCCCGCCACCGAGCGTTTCCCGCCGCCGCTCGTCCTCGCGACGCGTCCCCCGTTCACGAGGAACACGTCCTTCAGGAAATCGGCCATGGTCACCGCGTCGGCCCCGCCCGAGTTCTGGAGCAGGAACGTCCCCGGCTCGCAGTTGATCCGCTCGGCGCCGTCCTGGCCCGCGCTGTTGTCCTTCGTCTCGCAGGCTCGCCCGACCGGCCGGAGATCCGCCGCCTCGGTCGCCTCGACCGCGTAGCCCGAGGCATCCACGCAGACGATATTGCCTTCCTCGATCACCGCGCCCGCCTTCATGCCGGGCGCGAGTCTCTCGACGCAGACGCCGATCCCGTATCGCTTCACGTCGCGGACCATGGCTCAGCACCCTCCTTCAATCGTCGGCCTCATCCATCGCGGCGGGATCGATCCGCAGCGTCTTCGCCACCTGGAGATCAAACTCCCCATTCCGACGCGTACGCGCCGCGAGCGTCGCCTGCTGATACCGCGTCGCCGGAGGCGAGGGCCTCGCCGCCGGTTTCTTCGGGGGATCGCCCTTCGGCGGATCCCCTTTCGGCTTCTCCCGCGCGGGATCCTCGCCCGAGCTCCCGACGAGCTCCCGCAACGCGTCGAGGTCCTTTCGGCCGAGCTTCACGAACGCCTCGCGCCCCGCCTCGGGTATCAGCTTCGCCGCGACGCCCCGATCCACGAGCGCGCCGATCTCGTCCTCCACGGCCGCCGCGCGCGCCGCTTGCAGCTCCTCGGCCGCCGCCGCGAGCGCCTCGCGCGCCGTCGCCTTCCCGGTGAGCGTGCGGATCTGCGCGAGGGCCTCCGCCGCGTCGCTATCCTTCAGCGCGTCGTCCCCCTCGTCGCCGCCCTCCTCGGCCATGTGATCATCAAACGCCTTGATCACGTCGTCCTCGGTCGCCGAATCGGGATCGAGCCCGAGCGCCGAGGCGATATGCGCGAGCGCGCCTTCCAACATGCCTTTTGCTCCCTGCGAAGCCGCCATCAGCGGCGGAAGCCCGTGCGAAGCGGGCAGGTTCGTCAGCGCGACGTTGATCAGCCGCGTGATCCGGTTGCTATCGAGCTCGTAATCGACCGCGGGCGAGATGTAGCGATACTTCCGCGCCCGGACCTTCTCGGCCGCTTCCTCGGTCCAGCGGACATCGACGGCCCAGAGCGCGCCCTCGCGAACCTCGGGCCGGAACCACGCCGCCGCCTCGCCCGCGCCCTTCGAGAAGCCGAAAAGGGACGCGTGGTCGTAGTCGAAGAAGAGCTCGGCGCCGTGCGCCTCGAAGTCTGCCAGGACGCGCCGCGCGGCTTCTTCGTCGAAGAGGAGGAGGCCCTTGTACGACTTGTTAACGCCCGCGCGGAAGAGCAGCACTTCGCCAGGGGGATCCCCGGATAGGTCTACGAGGCGAAGCGTGGCACGAGCCGTGCGTTTCATCGGGTGCGGGCTCCTCAAAATGAGGAGCCTCTACCCTTCGGGCGGGAATCAGCCAGATCTGGCTGATTGATGGATGATTCAGCGCGTCAATTGAAGACGAGCACGAAATCGACGCCAATTCACCCGGCGACAGGTAACCGTCCCTTCAAATGGTCTGCATTCATTCTCTCACACCATGCGCCAAAGCCTTCGTTCTCCCCACCCCATGCGAGCTCTGCCGCAGTCTCTTCGAGGGGGACATTCCGAACGAGCGTGGCGAGCTCGCGGTACAGGAGCGCGTCCTCTCGACCGGCCTTCAGGGCCGCCGCGACACGCTCCGCGCCCCAGACCTCGACGTCCCAAGCCGCCGCATCTTCCGGGATATCTTCAATATGGCTGTATCTCGACAAGAGCGCGGCCGCCGCCTCGATGCCCACCCCACCGAGCCCCGGGATCTGGTCGGCGGCATCGCCCACGAGCGCGAGCAGATCGGGGATGCTCTCCGGATCGACGCCGAACCGCTCCCGCACGCCATCCGCCGCGAGCTCCCGACCACGAGCACGATCCACGAGCACGACGCCCGCGCGTGTCAGGCATTGCGCCAAGTCTTTGTCCGGGGAGAGGAGGCGGATTGTGGCGAAGTTCTGCGCGTACTTCTGGCATGCCGTGGCAAGCGCGTCGTCGGCCTCGAACTCGTCCATCGACCAGACCACGACCCCGAGCGCGCGCGCCGCCGCTTCCGCGTCCTCGAACTGCGCGCGCAGGGCCGCCGGGACGACGGAATCGTCCTTGTATCCCTCGAACAGCTTGTTTCGGAAGCTCGTGATCGGGTTGTCGAATGCCACGGCAAGATGCGTGACCTCGCCGGCCTCGAGCAGGGCCACGAGGGACGCGACCATGCCCACGGTCGCCTTGACGTCCTTCCCATCGACGACGCGCCGCCGGCCTCGCGAGAAGTGAGCGCGGAAGAGCTCATACGTGCCGTCCACGACGTGGAGCACCTTCCCGCCGCCCGACAAGGCGCGGCGCCCGAGCTCCCGCGGCTGAGACTTGCCCGCCGGAGCCAGGGGAAGCCCCCCGTCCTTCGCCAGCGCGTCCCAATCCACGCGGCTCGCAAGCGTGCTCGCGCCGAGCGCAGCGACCGCGCCCGCGACACGTTCGAGCGTCTCGGCCCGGAGCTTCGCCGCCTCAGCCGCCGCGATGGCTTCCGCCCGTTTCGCCTCAGCGACGGCGCGCCGCGCTTCCGCTTCCGCCTTCGCCACGTCCGCGCGCCGCCGCGCCTCGAGCACCTCGGCCTCGGCTTGCGCCTCGCGTTCCTCGGGCGTCCTCGTGTCCCACTTTGGCCAGGGCGCGAGACGTTCATCCCCGAAGTTGAACAGGGCCCACGGCCGCAACACCTCGTAATGCCCCGTGGTCGCGAGCCCTTCCGTGTCCGCCCGCTTCCCCTCGTGACGAACCGCGTTATGCACCTTCCCGAGTGCATGCGAGCCGATCGGCGCCGGTTCCATGGTGAGCGTCTGCCGGAGGATCGCCATCGCCGCCGCGCTGTCGCAGTACCGGATCCCGCGCTCGAACACCTCGACCGCGCTCGCGCCGTCCGCCTGAACAAGCTCGTAATCCCAGCCCGCAGCCGCCTTGCCTTCGCTGTCGATATCCACCGGGAGCATGATCACCGGCGATTTCCCCGCGTTGACGAGCGCATCCTGGTACGCGTCGCGCTCCCGCGCGGTCTCGTCGCTCTCATCGAGGCCCGCGGGATACTTCCCGACGCGTGTAGGATGCCCGTAGACCTCGGAGTAATGGGCCCAATCCGTGAACATCTGTTGTTTCGCGAGGTAGTACATCGCGACCCGGCGGACGGCGCCGTTCATCCAGGGTGTCTGGCTCCCCGAGGCGAAGATCGCCCACTTATACGGATCCGCGCCGAGCGCGATCTGCGCGGTCGGAGTGCCGACCCTGTACGTAACCTCATGCCCATCGAACCACAGATCGCGCGGATGCCAGACCTCGAGCAGCGGCAGCCATTGCCCCCGCTCCTCGGTCCAATTCAGTTGCACGACCGCGACGCCGAGCATGATCAACCACTTCAGGACGTCACGCAGGACAGGCTCGGGACAAAAGCGCCACCAGACCTCCGCGGCCTTCTTCTGCGCGAGCTCCGCCGCCGCCGCGTCGCCCGTCTCGGTCGAGACCTCGAAGGAGAGCGGCAGCGCGAGCAGCCCGTCGATCCGTTGCTGGAGAGCGCCATCGAGCCGCTCGTCGGTCAACAGCGCTTCCGCGAGGTCCGCCGACTCGCGGAAGTCTCCCGCCTCATGCCGTTCGAGCGCTTGCCGCACGCGATCGTTATCCCAGCCCATGAGCGGCGCGAAGACATGTTGCGCGTAGCGGACGCGAGGAGCGCGAGTCATCGGGTGTACCTCGTGAGCTTCACCGGCCGTTTGTTCGCCGCGGAGAACGATCCCGCAATCCGCCCCGCGGGCGAGGCGAGCAGGTCATGCGCGGCCGCGCCGGCGTCGACCTGGTCGTCTTCGTCGTCGTCCTGCCCCGTGAACCGAAGATGCTCCGCCAGGAAGACGTTGACCCACGAATCCGGGCCCACGTCTTCCGGGAGGAGCACGCGCCCATCGTTCCAGGACGCCGCGTAGGGTTGCGCCCGCGTGAACTTGTCCGCCTTCACCCGGCGCGCCTCGACCGTGAAGCCCCGATCCGACATGAAGGGGACGATCATCTTTTCGAACACCGTGACGTAGCCCATTGCCTTGCATCCCCCGTGCGCCCGTTGCAGCCGCGCGCCCTCCGCGGCAAACTCCGGCGCAAGGACCTGCTTCCGCAGGCATTCGAGCACGTAGTAAACGCGCCGCCCGCGCTCCGGTTCGTGCGAGCGCATGACGACCGCCGACGAGTAATCCGCGTGCTTCCGCGCGGTATACGCGAAATCGACGCCGATCCCGTCGCGATACTCCCGCACCACGTCGAGGGCCGCGGAGGTATAGAGGGCCGGCTCAGCGTTGAACACGGCCCCGCCCCGAGGCCTCGGGACGCCTTGATACAGCGAGGCCCACGTATACTCTCCGACCTCGCGCCGCCGTGCTTCGAGCTCGGCCGCGGGCCATCGTTCGGGCCAGAGCGCGCGCCCGTCGTCGGAGAGCGCAGGGAGGCGGAGGTATTGCCACCCCTGGGAGATCAGCCGCCCCGAGAGGTCTTCAGGATGCCACCGCGTGGCAAGGACGATTGCGCTCCCGCCCGGCTCGACACGGTTGATCGTCGAGCCCTGCCAGAGGTCCCAGATCCGCGAGCGATAGGTCGGGCTTTCCGCCTGGATCCGGTTCTTGAAGGGGTCATCCACGAAGAGGACCCGAAAGCCCTTGCCCGTCAGCGAGCCGTTTAGCGCCGTGAACACGGCCCGCCCGCCCTCGCGCGTGCGCCACTCGCCGACGCCCTTCGCCCCGGCATCGAGCTCGACGCCGGCCGCGCGCGCCATCGCCCGAGCGTCGCGGCTCTTGCTGTTGGCTAGCTCGATCCCGTACGTCGCATAAGCGATCGGGAGGGTGGGATCCTTCCGCAGGTACCACGCAATCGCATGGAGGATCGTGTCCGTCTTCCCGTGGCGCGGCGGAGCGTGGATCACCGCGCGGACAGGCTCGCGCCGCGCGCGCTCGAGGAGCTCGATCAGCGGGCCAAGATGATCCGGGCGCGAATACCCGGGCGTTACGGCCGGTATGAACGCCGCGAGGCCTTCGGAGGGGGCCGCCGCGATCCGGCCGTGCTCCCGGTAGGAGAAATCGCCGACCCGATAGCCGAAAGCCTTCGCCATCGAGCTATTCCCCGAGGTACGGCTCCGGGTTTGCTTTGAGCTCGGCCAGGAGCTTTTCGAGCGCCGCGATCTGCTCGGGCCTCCCGATCTCCCCCGTCGCCCAATAGATTTCCAGCTCCCGACAAGCCTTCCGATCCTTCCACCCGCTCTTCGCGCCCGCGTCCCACGCGGCGCGGAGCTCCTTCGGGAGCGTCGACGGACGAGCGACGTCCACGTGGACGTTGCCATCGACCCGCGTATGCCTGCGATTCCACTTCTCGGGATACCGCGCGCGCAGGATGTCGAGCGCGAGGCGCGGATCGTCCGCGGCCCCTTGCGTCGCGATCGAGGCGAGCCGCGCTTCGCCCTTCGCTTCCGCGGCTCGGATCGCAGCGTCGAAGGCGGGATCCTGCTTTCGCCAATCCCGCAACGTGCGCGGCTTGATCCCGACGAGCGCGCAGACGGTCGGGCGATGCAGTTGTCCGAGCCGGAGAGCGTCGAGGATCTGCTTTTCAACCTCGGGGGTTCGGAGAGTCGGCCGGCCGCTCATGGTCTACTCCAGCAGGTTCCGGAAATCGTCGAATTCGTCCCGCGATCTCGCGCCGCCCTTCGAGCCCCCCTCGAAGCGTTCCGGTTCGGGAGCCGTGGCCGTACGCGAGGAAAGCCGCCCTTCGCGGATGGCAATGGCATCGAGGAGCCGATGGACATCGCGCAGGATCACGCTCGTTTCCGGGAAGACGATCCGCCGCTCCCGCTCGATGCGCACGGCCTCCTTGAGCCGCCTTTTCTCGACGCGGAGCAGCCAGCGGAGGGTCTTGACGTCCGCGTCCATCTTCGGCGCGTTGGGGTTCGGTTCGGGCCGGCCCTCGGCGGAAGCGCGCTCGGCTTCCTCCGGGGTCAACGGTTGAGCGCGATCCCGCGGCCCTTCGCTGCTTTGGTCCATGACGGCCTCCGGATCAGGGGGTGCATGAGCATGTGGCAATCGTTGCAGATCACGATCAGATTGGCGGGATCGAAGACCAGCTCCGAGGCGATCCCCGAGATAGAGCACGGGATGATATGGTGAACATGCCGCGCCGGAACGCCGCAGCACTCGCAGAACCGCCCGCGCGCGTCGAGGACCTCGCGGACGATGCGCCGGTAACGGCTTTGAGGGGTCTCGGCCCTGGGTTCTGCCATCTCGCCCTTACGCCGCGATCGTGTCATTTTTGGCCCGTTTTCGGTCGCATTGTAGACGCCGGGCCGCCGATCTCGCGTTCGACCGCCGCGAGCCGCTGCTCCAGGGCGACGCACCGTTCGCGGAGCTCCTGAACGGCCAGCGCCGCCGCGACCGGAACCGGACAGGCCAGATAAAGCCCCTCGATCCGCACCATCGCCCCCTCCCGACCCCTGCGCGAAACGAGGATCTCGACGTGGTGCTCCTTTTCGAGCGCCCGAAGCCGCCGCAGTAGCCGACGGCGCCAATCCGGATGCGTGGTCGCTTCGCCGATCATGGCCCCCGCTTCCGCAAGCTCGATGCAGCCGAGCAGGCGCGATTCCACGCGCGCCGCGCCGGGGGTACGCGCCGCGACGACATTGACCACCTCTTCCCAATTGGAATCCATCGAGGCCATAGCGGACCTCCCTTCGTCGAAGGGTCGCTCCGGTCGGGGATCAGGGGAAGCAAAAAATAAAATGTCGAGCGCGGTCCGGGCGCCTCGACCCCGGGGAAGATTTTCGACGAGGGCCAGCCGCCTCGCCGAGGGCCCTCGACCCCCTTGCGCGCGCCGAGCTCGCGCCCCTCGACCAGGCCCGGCCTCCCCGTCGCCCTCGACCTCGCCTCGATCGCCGGCCTCGACGCCGGCCCCTCGGTCAACGTGCGGCTCCGACGAACCCGCGATCGAGCTCCTCGCGTCGAGCCTCGCGCCCCTCGTCGAGGAGCTCGCCGCGGAGGGTTTCCGCCGCCTTGGTTTCCGCCACCTCGACCCCCCCGGATGCGGGGGTGGCGGAAATACGACGTCGAGCGCGGTCCGGGCGCCTCGACCCCGGGGAAGATTTTCGACGAGGGCCAGCCGCCTCGCCGAGGGCCCTCGACCCCCTTGCGCGCGCCGAGCTCGCGCCCCTCGACCAGGCCCGGCCTCCCCGTCGCCCTCGACCTCGCCTCGATCGCCGGCCTCGACGCCGGCCCCTCGGTCAACGTGCGGCTCCGACGAACCCGCGATCGAGCTCCTCGCGTCGAGCCTCGCGCCCCTCGTCGAGGAGCTCGCCGCGGAGGGTTTCCGCCGCCTTGGTTTCCGCCACCTCGACCCCCCCGGATGCGGGGGTGGCGGAAATACGACGTCGAGCGCGGTCCGGGCGCCTCGACCCCGGGGAAGATTTTCGACGAGGGCCAGCCGCCTCGCCGAGGGCCCTCGACCCCCTTGCGCGCGCCGAGCTCGCGCCCCTCGACCAGGCCCGGCCTCCCCGTCGCCCTCGACCTCGGCGGGATCGCTTACATAGGCAGGAGCCCGGCCCGCCCAACAGGATGCCGAGCCTCTTGCGACAAACGGACACCTTGCCAGCGGACACCGGATGTGCGATGCTCACCGCTGGTTTATTCGGCCAACCGCTCGATTCTTCGGACGGGAGCAATGGCGCGCTTAGCTAACGGTGAGTTGGCGGCCTCCGTATCATTTCGGTCATGCATGGGGTCTCGGCATGTTGACGCGGATTAAAGTCGAAAACTTTCGTGGAATCACCTCGGCAGATGTTCCGCTCTTCCCTGTTACGGTCCTTGTCGCTCCCAATAATGCGGGCAAGTCCACGCTTTTAGAGGCTCTCGCCATATCTATCGGCGGTGTCCAGGCGTTGCCCGAAATCGTTCGTCGCCGCGGGTGGCCCGGGCTCTCAATGCTTTCTGCAATGCTGCCGCACGAAAAAACCAAGACAGTCGTGCAGCGTCATGACGGAACCGAGGTGACCACAACGCTGAAGCGTGTATCGATAATCGAATCGACGGATACGGAGCATTTGCAGCAGACAGAGCTAAAGCGACCTCAGGCTGTATACGTCGCCGGGCACCCTCGTAGTGGTCGATTTTTTATCGATGCCCAAGGGAGAACATTCACTGTCATGCATAGTGGCGGTGACCTCCCAGGGTTTGCTCGGTTGCTTACAGATCAGCAAATATCACCAGATGAACTCGTTGACGCCGTGGGCATAATCGCGCGCCGCGGCGAGTCGACGCACGCGCGGTTGGTGCAACACCTAAAGGTTATCGATCCTGATCTTGCGGATATTCGTGCCATTCCAGTGGACAACGCCCGGTGGGAGCCGCATGCAATGTATGCAGACAGGACCATCCCGCTCGCGGTCTTTGGCGATGGCATGAAGCGGCTACTTTCCTTGGTGGCGCGACTCTCCGGTGCAGACGAGTTTCCTGCCCTCATAGAGGAGCCTGAGTGCTTCCAGCACCCGCGCGTGCTGAACAAAATCGCCGATATCATTTGGAGCGCGGCAGACGCCAACGCACAGGTAATCGTCTCGACACACTCGGTGTCGTTTTTCGAGCTCCTTCGGCAGCGGGCTCAAGAAGAGACGGACCGCCGCGACAAGTTCGGATTGATTGAGATTGAGCGTGGCGCAGACGGTAACGTCACCACAGCTGCGTTTCCGCAAGGGATCGGGCCGTTCCGATCAGAATTGCTCCGTGAAAAACTTGGTGGATAAGTGAGTGGAAGGAGTTAGCTGGCAGTGTCGTTCAGGATTTCGATCTGGCCACGGTGACTCAACGCGCGATTGGTGAAGGGTGTCGCAATGGGCGTAGAGCAGTAGCCGAACCATGTAAGTGCGCGCAATAGATTAGCGCAGCGCCGCCGGCGTAGGAAGACCTACGGAACGTGAGAATGGAAGACAGGCATGGACGAGAACATCGTTGCACTTTTTGCCGCACCCCCTGACCCACCGGCACCCGCCACGACTGCATCCGGCACGGCTCCGCAGCAGACGAAAACCGATTGGTTCCTGCAGGGTCTTGTAAAGATGATCAACGGCACAGATGCCAGTCTCGGTGTTACCCTTCAGGTGGGGGGATTACTGGTATCTGGAACTCTGGTGAGCGGACATAAGTATTTCTCGGGAGTCGGCGCGGAGCTCGCTGCTGCAACGCCCGGTAGTGATGAAACAAAAGAAAGGCTCCGTAGTACGATTAGTCGGCTGGGTGAAAATTTCACTAAACCCGCTGACGGAAACGAGCCTAAGCCACTGCCTCAATACATTCATCTGAAAGAGGCGCGATTTTTTCACGTCGGTGGAAAACCTATCCCGTCCAACAATGGCGTGTGGTGGCGGGGAAGGCTTTCGGAAGTCGGGGGCTTCTGTCTCGGCATCTTGGACATGCAAGGTTGATACTTAGTTTGTCCACAGCGGACGCTCCTCGACCTTTCCTGCGACGACATCCTTCTCAATCGGCCGAAGCAAGCGGAGCCCGCAGGATCACCTCGGCGCTAGATCCCGCTCAACCCCAAGGCCCTCGTCCGAACTCCCGCAGCTGACTGATCGGTCGGACCGAGCCCCCCTTGCACCCCGTCCCCGAACGTGCGAACCGAGGTATGGCACTCCCGAGATGCCAAACCCACCCCACGGTCCGCCATGTCCCTCCGCTTCCGCAAGAGCATCAAGATCCCCGGAGGCTTCCGCGTCAACCTCAGCAGCCGCGGCATCGGCGCATCCTGGGGCGTTCCCGGCTTCCGCGTCGGCACCGGCCCCTCCGGCCCCCGCGCCCACTTCGGCCTCCCCGGCACCGGCCTCCACTGGAGCCAGAACCTCGGCGCCGGCCAGCGCGTCGGCTCCTCGGCCGGCGCGCAGTATCAGCAGATGCTCGCGGCCCAGCACGACCCGAGCCGCGCCCTCTACCACCAGCCGATCCCCGACGAGGTCCAGCTCCACGAGCAGCACCTCCGCGCCCTGACCACGCTTCACCACGAAGGGTGGTCCCCCTGGGATTGGCGCCAGATCGCCGCCTCGCCCCCGCCCCCGCCGCCGCAGCCGTACCGGCAGAACCACCGCGAGGCCGCCGCCCTCCAGGCCCTCCAGGCGCACCGCCCCAGCGTCCTCGGGAAGCTCACCGGAGCCGATCGCCGACTCGATGAGCTCCAGCAAGCCGTCCACGTCGCCCGCGCCCAGGACGAGCAGGAGTACGCCGCCCATTACGCCGCGTACATGAACGAGCTCGACCGCTGGAAATGGTTTCAGCGCACCGCGCAAGGCGTCCTTTCCGGCGACCCGGAAGCCTGCCAGGCGGTCCTCGACCACCTCGGCCCCTTCCAAGCCTTCCAGCAGCTCGGATCCTCGCTGAACGTGTGTATCACCCGCCCGTGGTGTGTGGAGGCGTGGCTCACCGCGAACGATCAAAGCGTCCTGCCTGTTGAGGCCGTCTCCTACACGTCGACGGGTAGGATCTCCCGGAAGACGATGCCGACCCAGCGGTATTGGTCGATCTATCAGGACCACGTGTGCAGCGCCGCCCTCCGGATCGCTCGGGAGGTCTTCGCGATCCTCCGGATCCCCGTCACGCTGGTCCACGTCGCCTACCCGTGGACGAACAGCCAAACGGGCCTCCCGGATCGCTACCCCATTCTTTCGGTCGCCTTCGACATCGAGACCTTCTTCCAGCTCAGGCTCGAAGCGATCGACCCCTCCGATTCGATGGCCAATTTCGAGCACCGCATGGAGCACAAGAAGAACTCGGGCCTCGACCGGATCGAGCCCCTCACCCCCGACGACCTCGAACGAAGCGAGGCGTAGACCCCTCTTGCAGGGGAAGCAGCAGCTTCCACGACGCCGGCCCCTCCCGCTCCGCTTCCTCGAGCAGCGCGAGCTCCTCCTCGGTCGCCGGAACGAGCGGCGCGCGCCGGACCGCCTCGAGCACCGGATCCAGATCGTCCTCGGGCCCCTCGTCGCCATCATCCTCGCCGACCTTCACGCGTCACCTCCCATCGAGCCCGCGCCACGCACCACCACCGGCCGCCTGGTCACCTGGTCACGTCTGGTCACCGATCTTGAAAACTCCCGATCCTGCGCGCGCGTACACCCCCGCGCGAGAGTACAAAAAACGTGACCAGACGTGACCAGAACGGGCCCAAGTGCCCGAATCCTCGAACGAAATTCCTGGACACGTGATCCTGCCCAGCCGCGCGCCATCTGACCATGTCGTGACCAGCACCGCCCGAGGGCGCCTCCCCCGTCCGGCCGCCGATAACCTCGCGTCCCGCGATTACGCATGGCCCACGCCTTCCACGGCATCGTCCGCCGCCTGTCGCAATCGGATCCCCTCCCAAGCTCGCACCGAAGCATTGTCCACCCACCGCTTCGCCTTGTCATTGCAGCCGAGCTCCCGCAGATGACGCGTAAACGCCTTCGGCCCGAGCAAATGCCGCGCGCCGTTCGCCTTTCCCCAGCGCTCGTAAGCCTCCCGGAGGGCGGAGCGCGTCACCCAGACATCAGGCCAAAGCGCCCGATCCGTGGCGACCACGCATTCGTCGTCCAGGAAGTCCCGCAACGGGTTGTTTTCCTGCCGGTACGCCTCGGTTGCAGCCTCGACCGACGCAGGCACCGCGAGCCCGTCCTTTTGCCAGGCGAGGCAACCACGCACCGCCCAAGCGAGGATAGCCGCCCCCGATTTTCGCACGTCGGTGAGCGTCCGTTTTACGCGCCTGTCGCGCCGTTCTTTCGGGATCACCCGGTCAAACGGAATACGCAGGATCCGCCGCCACATGGCCAGATCATCGTCACTCACCCGAGGCGCGTGGTTTGCCGAGAGCCATAACTTGAAGCTCGGCTTGAACTCGAACGACTCCTGATAGAGCATTCGAGCGGTAACCGTATCGCCGCCCGTGATGCTCTTGACGAGGGCCTCCGCGAGCCGTTTGCCGTCGTCCACCTCGATCGACACGACGAACCGCGACCCCGCGAGCCTGGCGATGTCATTTCGAGGCGCGCCGACCTGCGGCCGGACGAGGAATGTCTCGAAATCGGACGTCATCCCGTAGTCCCCCAGCGCCGCCTTGACGGCCTCGAGGAACGTCGACTTGCCCGAGGCCGCGGGCCCGTGCACGAAGAAGAGCTTTTCCTCGCTCGTGTCCGCCGACATCGAGTAGCCGACGGCCCGGCAGAGGAACCCGGCGAGCTCCTGATCGCCGCCCGTCACATCGTGGAGGAAGGATTCCCAGAGCTCCGACCGCGCCGCGGGATCGTACACGACCGGAGCGAGCCGCGTGATCAGGTCCTCCCGCCGATGCGGCCGCAACTTCCCCGTCCGCAGGTCCACCACGCCATTCAGGCACGAGAGCGCCCACGGATCCGCATCGAACGCCGACGCCCGCTCGACCACGCCCGGCTCCGACGACGCGAGCGCGAGCATGTTCGAGAGGGCGCGCGCCCCCTGGGAGCGCATCGCCCACGCCTGGCGACGCTGCGCGCCATCGAGCGCGGCCCGAGCTCGCTGGATCGCCGGTTCGTCCGCGGACCCTTCCACCGCATCGAGGGCCCTCCGCGCCGCCGCGAGACGTTCCGCCCCGACCAGCGAAAGGAGCCGCGTGTAATCCTTCGCCGCCCGCTCTACAGCAGGCGTATCGCGCGACCAGCGCCGCCCGTCGTAATGGTGCCAGCCGCCGAGCTCCTCCACGTAGCGGAGGTCCGCGCCGTGGTGAGCGACGAGGCCCTCAGCATTGGCAAGCTCGGTGCATTCACCCGTCCCCGGGCGGAGCGCAGGCAGCGCGCGCGGAGCTCGAGCCGCGCCGTCTCGCCGAGGGCTCGCCGCGCCCTCGACCGGAGCGGTCCCCGCCCGAGGCGCAGGCGGGGGGCTCGGAGCTCGGCCCGCATCCGGCCGAGCGGGAGTCCGCTTGCCCTCGGTCACGAGCGCCGCCCGCTCGATGTCGTCGTCTTCCCCGAATGACTCCGCCGCCCGATCCGGCTCGCGCGACCTCGCGTTGTGCAGCGAATCGGAGGAACTCCCGCCCCGCCCGTGGCTCGACCGCGCCGGAACCGTCCGAGGCGCCGCGCGCCCATCTTCGAGCGCCCGGCGCAACGTCCGGAGGTGCTGCGCCTTGATCGCCTCGGGATCCCATCGACCGTTCAGCATCGCGCCATGGAGCGCGTCCTCGACCTCGCTCGCCGAGAGCAGCCCCCGCGCGACCAGCCCGCCGAGCGAGTACGCCTCACGATTGAGGGTGTCGTTACGGGAGCCCTTCGGCGCGCGCTCGACCGCCTCGATCGCCTGATTCAGCGCCGCCCGCGCATACCGTGCGTGATCCTCGCCGAAGGAGGGAGCCTCGGGCGCCGCGGTCGCCTCGGCGCGCGCCGGAGCAGCCGCGCGCGTGCTCGTCGATGCCATCCGCTCGAAGAGCCACCGCGGCAACTCCGCCACCGGGACACGATCCGTCCACGTGTAGACGCTCCCCGTGCGATGCACGGTCGGGCACGTCGCGATCTGCCCGCCTTCCCCGCGCACGTCGAGCCCGGGCGCGATCTTCCCCGCGTTGTTCCGGATCGCGCTCATGTCGAAGTGTTCCGGAACGACGAACAGCCGATGCTCGCCCCCGTCGACTCGCCCGGAGCGCGACGCCAACGTCCGCGGAAGCGGCCCGTGGACTGCCTCGAGCGCGGCCAAGCTCTCCCGCCCCGCAGGCCCGTCGATATCGAGCGCGACGAGCCGCGCCTCGCCGCCCATCGCCAGCCCCACCCCAGCACCGGGCCACTTCTTCCACCAGGCGAGGACATCCTCGCGCGTCGGCTGCAACTCCTGCCACGCGCGCATGCGCGGATGCTTGCCCGCGCTACCCCCGCAGCGCATGCCGCGCGAGCATTCGCAGGCGCCCGTCCTTGGATCGACGGACCAGAGGGGAATCGGCCGCCATCCCATGCTCACGTAGAGAGAAGCGGCGAGCGAGGGCGGATCGTCAGGATCCGGAAGATATTTCGGGTCGAGGTCCATGTTCGTTCTCCGAAAATCGACGAGATTACTCGCCATCGAAAAGGCCGAGTTGGTGCGCCTTCCGCACGCGCCGCGCGTCCGTGCTCTGTGACTTGATCGCCTCTCGCGCCCTCGCCGCGATCCCCCGATCAATCTCGCTCCCGAGAAACCGCATCCCGAGCCGCCGCGCGGCAACGCCCGTCGAGCCGCCCCCCGTGAAGAAATCGACGACGAGTCCCCCGGGCGGAGCGACCACCCCGAGGCACCGCTCGATCACCTCGGGAGGCTTGGCCGTTTGGTGATTCCGCGCCTCATGGTGGAGCCGCGAGCCGTTCAGAACGTCCCCCGTGCTCGCATCGTGAAAGACGCCGGTCCCTTTCACGAAGTGAAGGACGACCTCGTGTTGGCGCCGGAACCCGCTCCCGAGGGCCGGCGCTCCCTTGTCCCAGATGATCATCCCCTGCCAGCGCAGCCCGCTCGATTCGAGGGCCGGCGCGAGGAGCGGAACCATCCGCCAATCGCAGAAGACGCCGAGGCTCCCGCCCTCGAGCAGGATCCGGAACGCTTGGACCGCGACGCAGCGGAGGAGCCACACGATCCCCGCCGAGCCCATGTTGTCGTTGATGAACCAGCCGAGGCTCTTGACGGTTTGATGCCGGAGCATCCCGCGCGCTTGGCGCTTGGCCGTCTCGGTGTAGCCGCCCGAGCAGTAGGGCGGATCGGTCCACACGGCATGCGCGCACGCGTCCGGGAGCGTTTCGGCGAAGTCGAGCGCGTCAGCCGTGCTCACGTGCCACCCGGCCGAGCCTGCGATCACTTCGTCCGGCGAGCCCTCGCGCCCGTGCGCGAGCACCTCGGGATCCGCCGCCTTCGGTCGAGCGACCATGGCGAGGACCCTATCAGCCGAAAGTCGATGATTTCAACGGATTCCAGTGGACGTAACGGACATAATCCGTCCGATCATGATCGGAATGATAATGTCCGATCGCACCAATGCCGGAACGATCGACCCCGAGCGGCCGAGGTTACCCCCTTCCCGCCCGAGACCTCGGGGCCATGTCGAGTTGGATGCCGGGCGCGCGCCGCGTCACGCCGCCGCAGCGGTAGGCAAGCGCGGGCCCAAGGATGGCGAGAGGATCAGTTCCAGAGGATTTGGACCGGGAGGGGCATTTGATACCCCTGCATTCGCCGCTTTTTTGAAGTGCAGTACCGTTCGTGTCCCCCTGGGGACGCTGATTTAAGACATCCAGCCGCGAGCAAGGCCCACAGGTTCGCGGACCCCTCCACCCAGAAGCGCTTCCCCTCTGGGGTCTCGATCGGCGTGAGCTTGATCGGCCCCTCGAAGAGCATGCTGATCACCTCGCGGGCCTGCTCGGGCTTGCGGGTCAAGATCCCCTTCAGCTCATCGAGCCGCGTGCGGGCCTCCGCCTCCATCCGCCGGAGCTCGAGGTGGATCGCCTCGGGCGCTGCCTTGGCTCCGCGGAGCCGGGCCTCGAGCGCGGAGAGCTCCTCTTGACGCTCGGCGATGGCGCGGATCACGGCCTCGGGCTTCTGGTCGATCGTCGCCAGGGCCGTGATGAGACGATCGATCTCGGTCCGGAGCCGCGTGGCCTCCTTCTCCATCCGGGGCAGATCCGTCGTCGTCTTGGTCGTCCGCTCGGCGAGCCGCTCCCGGACGTTTTGGAGCACGTCCAGAAGGAGCTCCTCGGAAAGGACGGTCTCCGAGATCCACTTGGCCACGGCGTTGTTGATGCCGTCCACGGGCCGGCGCAGGGTGTTGGTACAGACAGCCTTCCCCCGATCGCGGCTGTAGGCGCAGCCGTAGACCTTCACGGTCTCGTAGCTGCGTTTGCCGTTCGTCACGGTCATCGGTCCGCCGCACTGACCGCAGCGGCCGAGGCCTGACAGGAGGTGGCGCGCGGGTCGCCCGGCGCCGCGTCGGCTCTCGCGGTGCTCCTGCGTCTGCGCCCTGGCCTGGACGGCAAACCAAAGCTCGTCGTCCACGATCCGAAGCTGGGGCGCCTCGGCGCGGATCCACTCGGAAGGATCCCGCGCGATCCGGACCTTCGTCCCGCCCTTGTAGGTCTTCTCCCTCGTGTTCCAGACGAGGATCCCGCGGTAGCGCTCGCGGCGGAGCATCGACCAGACGGCCGAGGTCGCCCACGATCCCGTCCCTCGCTTGCCAGCGCGCGGCGGCGGAACTCGGCGCGCGTTCAAGTCCTTGACGATAGAGCGTAGGCCCTCGCCGTCCGCGTACCGCTTGAAAAGCTCGCGGATAATCTGCGCCTGCTCCTCGTTGATTTTGTACTCGACGCGGACGCGCTGCTCGCCATCGAGGACCTCGGCGTTGTCGTAGCCGTACACGCGCCCCCCGACGACGAGCCCGCGCCGGGCCTTCGTCAAAAGGTGCTCGTGGGTGCGCTGGGATGTCTTCTCGCGTTCGAGCTCCGCGGCGAAGCTCCGGGCCGCGATCATGAACTTGTCGACGGCGCCGTCGAGGGTGACCTCCTCGTTCTTGTAGTAGTAGAAGAGGCGCGTTCCCGTCTCCAAAAGGTCCTGGATCACGAGGCCGGACCGGAAGGTATCCCCGCCGAGGCGGGAATCATCCCGGACGATGACGGCGTCGAACTGGCCCGCGTTCGCGGCGTTCAAGAGCGAAATCAGGCCGGGCCGCTTCTTGAACTCGGCGCGGCTCACGGCGTCGTCGATGAAGACGTGATCGGGCGCGACGGTCCCCCCGTTCGCGAGGACGTAACGCTGCGCCTCCTGCAATTGGACCTCGACGGAGGCCATCTGGTGTTCGTCGGTCGAGCGCCGGGCGTACAGCGCGATCCGCATGTTGAGCAATCGCATGGTCACGGCTTGGGAGGATAGTCCAAAAGGTCTGCCACGACAAGCGCCGCGAGTGCCCGGACGAACGCTTCGCGATCAAAGCGTTTTCCCGCGGGGGAAGGGCCCACGGTGATCCGAACCTCGTCTTGGTGCGCCGTGGGGCTCGTCTTCGTCGTGGTCCCCTTCCCTGCTCCTCGCGTGGGCTGCGCGCACGGAGTGCAGGGGTTGGGCACCTCTGCGCCCTCCTCGTGGGGCTTGCTCGGCTCGTTCTTGGGACGGGTCGCTCGACGTGCCATCGCGTGTTTCGGGTGAAGCGAGCCCCAGGGCCCGCCCCGGGGTCGATGGGAGCACTATCGGCCGGGCCGGTCGTGAAGTGCCAGCATGGAATGACGCAACCTAGGACATTATGTGTCCCATGCTGGAACCGCGTGAATCATAGGCTGGGGCGCGCATTCGTCGCAGAAGTGGCGGTAAATCGGCCTTCCACGCGGTTGTCCTGGCCGGTGATGAAAGGCACGGACGGCCATGTTTCCGGGGGCTCCGTATCGTTACAGTGTCGATGCGATCGGACGGATAATGTCCGCTGTTGCATTCGGTTTCAGTTGAGACGTTCGATCGCGGGCTGATACTGTCCTCGCCATGGTGGCTCGCTCGATGTCAGCGGCTCCCGATTCGCTCATGCTTGGGCGCGAGGGCTCGACCGACGAGGTGATCGCAGGCTCGGCCGGGTGGCACGTGAGCACGGCTGATGCGCTCGACTTCGCCGAAACGCTCCCGGACGCGTGCGCGCATGCGGTTTGGACCGATCCGCCCTACTGCTCGGGCGGGTACACGGAGTCCGCCAAGCGCCAGTCCCGCGGGATGATCCGGCATCAAAGCGTGAAGGCCATGGGCTGGTTCATCAATGACAACATGGGCTCGGCGGGGATCGTGTGGCTCCTCCGCTGCGTCGCGGTTCAAGCGTTCCGGATCCTGGTCGAGGGCGGGAGCCTCGGGGTCTTTTGCGATTGGCGGATGGTTCCGCTCCTCGCTCCGGCGCTCGAATCGAGCGGGCTGCGCTGGCAGGGGATGATCATCTGGGACAAGGGAGCTCCGGCCCTCGGGACGGGGTTCCGGCGTCAACACGAGGTCGTCCTCCATTTCGTGAAAGGAACGGGGATCTTCCACGACGCGAGCACGGGGGACGTCCTGAACGGCTCGCGGCTCCACCATGAGGCGCGGAATCACCAAACGGCCAAGCCTCCCGAGGTGATCGAGCGCTGTCTCGGGGTCGTGGCTCCGCCCGGGGGCCTCGTCGTCGATTTCTTCACGGGGGGCGGCTCGACGGGGGTTGCCGCGCGGCGGCTCGGGATGCGGTTCCTCGGGAGCGAGATCGACAAGAGGATCGCGGCGCGAGCTCGGGAGGCGATCAAGTCACAGAGCACGGACGCGCGGCACATGCGGAAGGCGCACCAACTCGGACTGTTCGGGGAATAGGATGCTGCTCGATCCCGGCGCACTCGGTGGAGGTCGGAGCCTGGGCGCGGTGGCGATCTGCGCGATCCGGGAGGCGACGCGGGCCGATCTGAAGCTCGCGGAAAAGGCGGTCCTCCTCGCGATTGCGCTCCGCATGGATCACGACGGGGTCGCGCGGACGAACCTCGGGACGATCGCCCGGGATCTCGGGACGTCGAAATCGGTTGTCGCCGAGGTCGTGGCGTTCCTCCGGACCCTCGGCGTCCTGGTGGTCGAGGGGCCGACCGCGCGGCGGCCCGTGTTGCCCTTCCGGATCGCGCTCGAGGCCCTCAGCGGGCCGCCCGGGGAGCCTCGGCGGCGGGAGCGGGCCTCGAAGCGGCTGGACCGCCCGGCGGTGCAGCCTGGACCGCCCGGCGGTTCTGAGGACGCGCGAGCCTATACCGCCCCGCAGTCCAGCCTGGACCGCCCGGCGGTTCACGATGGCGCGGAGGTTGCCGGGGGCGCGGTGGACGCCTGGACCGCCCGGCAGTCCAGCGAGAACGCGGTCCTGGACCGCCCGGCGGTTCAGGGCGGCGCCGAGGACGCGCAAGCCTGGACCGCCCGGCAGTCCAGTCTGGACCGCCCGGCGGTGCACCCTGGACCGCCGGGCGGTTCAGCGGGGCCCGGATCTCTCCCTCTCTCTCTGGATCATGATCAGAAAGATCCAGAAAGAGATCCAGAGAGAGAGGCGACGAAAGCGCGGAGCTCGAAGCGGCGGGCTCGAGGCGCGGCGCGGGGCGAGGCCGGGCCCTACCAGGTGGGGCTCGTGGGCATCGCCTCGGCGAGCGACGGGCGCGAGGCAGCGAAACGGCGAAAGCCGTCGACACCTCTGCCGGATGGCTGGGCTCCCTCACCGACGATGCGTCAATGGGCGCTGGCCCAAGCGAAAGAGGCCGGGCTCGCGTGGACCGAGGCGGACGTGGATCACGAGATCGCCACGTTTTGCAGCAAGGCGAGGGCAAAGGATCAGCGCTGGGCGGATTGGGGGGCAGCCTGGGAAAACTGGATCCGCATGGGGATCAAGTTCGCTTGGAAGCAGGCCATGACCGAGGACAGGCGGACGGCGGGGCCCGGTCCTCGTCGGGCCGTGGGATTGCAGCCGCTCGGGGATGCCTGCGAAAAGGAGGCTCCTCCCGAGCTCTTCGATTCGGACGATTCGATGGCTTCGCCCGGAGGTGGGTACTTATGAGGCGCGATGGCTTTCAATCGATGGCGGAGACCTTGACGCGTTTTGCAGGGCCGCCCGTCGGGGTGTACGCGTGCGCGAATGACTGCGGGCGGACGACGCGCCTGCCGGGCGTGTGTGCGGGGTGCGTGGAGGACGAGGTCCGGGCGAAGTATCAGCGGGAGCTGCTTCCGGCCCTGCGCTCGATCCCGCCGCGTTTCCAGTGGGCGATCCCCGGGGACGATGAGGCGGCCGAGCGGCTGAAACACGCGCGGATCAAGGAATGGCCACGGGTTCGGCGGGAGCTCACGGAGGCCGTCGAGGCGGGCCGGAATGTGGTCCTGCTCGGGCCCAAGCCCCAGGTCGGGAAGACCTCGGCGGCGTGCGTGATGCTCCGGCGCGTGATCGAGCGGGGCGCGCTCGACGCGTTGCCCGAGGACACGCGGATGGCGGCGCTCGGGAGCGGGCCCGCGGCGAGGCCGGGAGAGCGGCCGCGGTTCGCGTCGGATCGGCTCGCGGAGCAGGTGCGGATCGCGCGAGGGGCGCGGTTCGTCGCGGTGCGGGACGTGCGCGGGGAGAGTCCCGAGGCGATCGAGGCGCGGCGGGAGGCGAAGCGGGCGACGGTGCTGGTGTTCGATGACGTGGGGGACGAGCTCGATGGTGCGCCGGCCGCGTCCGGGTGGATTCCGGACAGGATCACCGGGACGCGGGACGTGATCGATTATCGGCACAAGCGGCCCGAGCTCAAGACGATCTTCACGACGTGGCTTCCCAAGCGGGAGATGGCGAGGTTTTACGGGGGCGGGACCGCGGAGCGGGTGTATGAGCACGCGGCGGTCGTGCGCGTCGGTCCGCAAGAAGGCGGCGCGTGAAGGTCGGCGAGGATGACGGGGACGAGGGGCCTGGGTGCAAGCGGGATCCGGTGCTCGAGGCGGTCGAGAGGGCCCCGCTCGTTCCGGCGACCGATGAGGAGATCGAGTTGCTCGAGGAAGGGGAAGACGGGCCGGCGACGTGGAAGCGGATCCTTAAAGCATCCGATAATAGGGCCAACGTCGAAAGCGAACGTGGGGGGCGTGGGCTAGAGTAGGCCCTCACGCTCCAAGACCAAGCGAATATCCTCGAATTTGGATGCGACATCGCCCGGCGGGAAGCGAATCTGACCGAGACCTACGATATTCGAGAATTCTTCGCATCCCTGTTCAAGCAAGACAATGGCGCGCTTAAAACCGAGTCGTCCCTGAAAGAGGCCGACTTCATGGATAACGTTGGCCCGTGCGTGCTTGGTCTGGTCTGCCCGCTCGTCTTCAGCGGTCATGATGATGAAGGCGAAGCAGGCTTCGTCCAGCATGCCTTCCAGGCGCTCTTTCGTTGAGAGCCCCGCAGTGGGGTCGCGATTGAACTCATCCCACTGAAGCTTCAGACGATCCTGCAGAAAGTCCTTTAAATCCTTCCACACACGAGAGCGTCCGTGTCCAATAAAAATCTTGCCATCCACTTTTGCCACGGTTTTCCCTTTCATTTTGCGGGTCTTTTGAAGGTACCGGACGAGGTACTGAGCCTGCTTTGCAAGCTCCCGTACCCCATTCTGACAAGAAAGTATTGACGCGACATAGAGAATGACTTTTAGATGTGGCGGGGTACGTATACCTTCCGCCGCCGCACGGCGGTCGCGAGTGCCGAACTCCTTGCCCGCGATCATCGCCTCGAACAATTCTCGTTCTGTGTAATATGGCTTCAGGGACGCAACTTCCGCGCGCACCTTCTTGATTGCATCATCATCCTTAATCGCAAGAAGCGCGTCAATCGTAGGGAGCAACTCATCGCGGCAATCGCCAAATATCTCCCTGACTGTCTCAGCGGCATCGTCGAGAACCTTGACATCAACACCGCCTGCGCGCTCTCTTATCTCGGTCATCAAGGCTTCGTAATCGTATATTACCCACGGTCCACCTCGAGTGCCCGCGGAAGATACACGCTCGCCGCCCCATTCTGTGTCAAAGTAATCTCCCGGGCCTCTGGGGCGGAGTCCCTCGGTGTATACGGTTGAATGATACCCTAGCAATCCTCCCGAGGATGCCTTAGCAATATCTTCGGCCTCCTTCCGAAGGCGAGCACAGGCCGATGCAATTGGCTCAGCGTCGAGCGTGTTCGCTGCACGCTCACAACGTCGAACTATACGCACAAGGTCGTCGAGGACATCATCATCCATTGCTACAATCCATGAACGCGAGCTAATCCACCGAGAGCAAACCCACCACGACGAACGGACATGGGACCCTCCCACATGAGCCACACACGCGCAAGCCCTGTCGCCCAGATCGTTTCACCAATCGCGACGAGGTCGGCATCGTTCGATGCCGTACTTCCGCCACCCCAGCATCCGGTAGCGGGCTCCGATCCTCGATGCGGTCGAGGGGGCTCCGTTCGATCTGGCGACCGAGGAAGAGAACGATCTGCTCGAGGACGCGGAGGACGACGATCTGGAGAAGTGGAAGCGGAGCCCCCCCGGGGAGGCGGGATCACGCCTGGTTCTGCTCGAGATCGTCGGGGTGAGGACGTCGATCGGGTCGAATCCCGAGTTTATTTGTACTCCATGAGGTGCTCGAAATCAGCCATCGAATCCGAGGGGTCGATGGCTTCGAGCCTGAGCGTAAAGAAAGTCTCGCGATCGAAGGCGACGGATAGCATCTCGTGGAGCTCGACCTCGTGGCGACTCGGGCATCGAGGTAGTGCTACGTGACATCATAGCGACACCATTGCTGTGACTAATACCTTGCGTACAAGTGACTGACGCAGGTGCCGCACACCGAACGGCCTATTGCCGCACAACGGATACGCGCCTGCAAGTCAGAAAGACCAATGAATTCGTTTTTGCTCATTTCGTTGGCGCTCATCTTTCGACACACGGACAGTGGCTTGGGGCTAATTTGACCGTTTGTCTGCTTCATGGCCTCGAACAGATGCAGCTCATCCGTATTGCGCTTCTTTTTAAGTGTATATGCGGACACTCGTCATCTCCTATCGTGGGAAGTTCTCTCCAGGGGCGAGCATTGGGCGTCGCTTACCGCGCCCCTTCAGTCGTCTACGAGTAATCTGCTAAAAATTGACCAACCCCTGAAAGCATCGAGTCGACGTCAGCACGAGTAAATTTTTCAAAGTCACCGTGTGCTGCCGCGTTCCTAACATCCGCCCAATGGCGAAGCTGTTTCGCTCTGAGTTCATTAAAAACCCCCGCCTTCTTTAGTTCGTCAATGAGGCCGTTTAGCATTTTGGGTCCGCCCGCAGGCGTAACCAAAGGAATGGGTGGACTTTGTCTACGGCAGAGGTCACGAAGCGTCTTTTCCAGAATCGCCCCTATCAGAACCGCGGCAGGGACATGGTCGTGCTTACCCGGCTGTCCCTCCTTGAGAAGAGCTTCTGCCTGCCCCAGGTAGTCAGCAGCGATTTCTGCTTCCATTCGAGCAAACATGCTATCGAGCAATCCGTTATCATAGTCATCAGACAAGCCGCAAATTATGCCAAGTAGTGCCCGTGCACCGAGATAAGTCTCGCCCTGCTCATAAATCTCCTTGACGACATTCGCCAGTCGCCCTGACCCGTGCGACAGGTATTCGATGAGAGTGACACAGCTCGTCCGAAATGCGAAATACTCGTCACCAAAAGAAGTGAGGTCGTACACATTGTGACGAACCTCCTGCTTCATCCGCTGCACAAGATCGGTGCCCTTGGCCTGTAAAGACTTAAACCGGGCGCGGATGTCCTTGTCAATTTGAGGGGTAAGCGGCATGGGATACTCGTTCTGCTGATTCGGTGGCTATGCGGAACCGCACGCTTGATACGCGCATTTTGATTACCGGCTACTGGTGCCGGCGGGTTGATTGGTTGAGGACCATCCGGACGGACCCTTACACAGTTCCACTTTCGGCGCAAGATCGCTCGCGGCGAGCTCCTCGGCGAGCGTGGCGAGGCTCGGCGCGAGGGCCTCGCCGAGGGGTTCGGCCGAGTCGCACGTTGCCGCGGGGGTCCTGGTCGAGGCGGGCGATCCCGCCGAGGTCGAGGGCGACGGGGAGGCCGGGGCCGGGTCGAGGGCCTCGAGCTCGGCGAGCTCGGCGCGCGCAAGGGGTCGAGGGCCCCTCGGCGAGGCGGCCGGCCCTCGGCGGAAATCTTCCCCGGGGTCGAGGCGCCCGGACCGCGCTCGACGTCGTATTTCCGCCACCCCCGCATCCGGGGGGGTCGAGGTGGCGGAAACCAAGGCGGCGGAAACCCTCCGCGGCGAGGTCCTCGACGAGGGGCGCGAGGCTCGACGCGAGGAGC